>JBNLAH010000004.1:0-135786 GCA_050302075.1 Parachlamydiales bacterium
TCTAGAACAACTCATCCTTGATAACAACCAACTAACGGAATTACCTGAGAGCATAGGTCACTTAACAAATCTAGAATATCTAAACCTTGGAAACAACCAATTAATGGCGCTACCTGAGAGTATAGGTGGCTTAACAAATTTAGAATATCTATACCTTGGAAACAACCGACTAACAATGCTACCTGAGAGCATAGGTGGCTTAACAAATCTATGGAATCTAAACCTTAAGAACAACCAACTAACTGTGTTACCTGAAAGTATAGGTGGTTTAACAGATCTAAGTAATCTAAACCTTGAGAACAACCAACTAACAGTGTTACCTGAAAGTATAGGTGGTTTAACAGATCTAAGTAATCTAAACCTTGAGAACAACCAACTAACAGTGTTACCTGAAAGTATAGGTGGTTTAACAGATCTAAGTAATCTAAACCTTGAGAACAACCAACTAACGTTGCTACCTGACATAAGTGATTTAACAAATTTAAGTGAACTCAATCTTAGAAATAACCAACTAACATTACTACCTGAGAGTATAGGTGGCTTAACAAATCTAGGGACTCTAAACCTTGAGAACAACCAACTAATGGTGTTACCTGAGAGTATAGGTAGCTTAACAAATCTAAAATATCTATACCTTGAGAACAACCAACTAACGGAATTACCAGAGACTATAGGCGACTTAACAAATCTAGAATATATATACCTTGATAACAACCAACTAACATTACTACCTGAGAGTATAGGTAGCTTAACAAATCTAATTGATCTATACCTTGAGAACAACCAACTAACAGTGCTACCTGAGAGTATAGGTGGCTTAATAACCCTAAATGAGTTCAAACTTCAAGGAAATCAACTAACAGTGCTACCTGAGAGTATAGGTGGCTTAATAACCCTAAATGAGCTCGAACTTCAAGGAAATCAACTAACAGTGCTACCTGAGAGCATAGGTAGCTTAATAACCCTAAATTATCTCAAACTTCAAGGAAATCAACTAACGGTGCTACCTGAAAGTATAGGTAGCTTAACAAATCTAGAAAGTCTCGATCTTGAGAAGAACCAACTAACGGCGTTACCTGAGAGTATAGGTAGCTTAACAAATCTAGAATATCTATACCTTGAGAACAACCAACTAACATTACTACCTAATAGCATAGGTGGTTTAACAAATCTAAGTAATTTACGCCTCTATAACAACAAACTAACGGCGTTACCTGAGAGTATAGGTAGCTTAACAAATCTAGAATATCTATACCTTGATAACAACCAACTAACGGTGTTACCTGAGAGTATAGGTAGCTTAACAAATCTAGAACATTTATCCCTCAATAACAATCAGCTTACAATTATTCCTAACTCTCTTCACAAATTAGGTAGATCCGTAAAGATTCATCTTGATGGAAATAACATTCCTAATGTTCAGGATGCACTTAGAAGTTTAGGTTTCCAAGTAGTTGATTTACCTGATTGGCTAAGGTCTAAAATAGGTCCTCAAAGAGTGCCAAAATCTATTTTTACTGTGATTACCAGATGGATTATTGTGGGGAAAATGGTAGCTGAGCTCGGACTAGCGCTCGGACGAGAGGCATTCACTCGTATTAGAAACCTTTAAAACTGTTCCTGATGTTGGACTATATAGGTTTGTTTTGTAGAGAAAACCTCAGTGAATTTACTGGAACTGAAGGCTGGGATATACACATCTTATTAAAAACTAATATTTTATGTGTCATAAACAGATTTAGTTTTTAAGATTAGCAATGATCATTTAGGTGAGTGAAGTGCCAGTTAAACATCAGAAATATAAAAATTAGAAATTTGGCAATATCTATTCACCCCTAGCTGACAATCGCTAGGATGTAATTAGAAGTTTCTAACTAGTAAATATTTTATATAATTAAAGGCTTATTTACATCCTTATAAAATAAATTTTAAAAATATTTATTTTAAAGTTCGATTTTTATCATTTGATTAAATTATAATAAGTTAATTTTAAAATTAATTTAATTTCATGTTGATAAATTATCAAAAAAATTATAACCAATCAGCTTTGCAAAGTTTAAAGAGTTCATTTATAAAGCTTTCAGAGACAGGGGCTTCTAGGCAAGCTTCACTGGTTAAAAAAGTGGCCTTAGCTGTAATTAACTTGCTTCTAATACCGTTTAGGTTAGCTCAAGGTGCTTATTATAGGTTGCTTAAGGTGAAATCGGAGCCTAAGAGAGGCTTTTTCAACAATATTTTCGATAGCAAAACTTCAATCAGAGAGTTAAATCAGTCCACAATCCTTAAAACAGCTTTGGTTGGAGTGGGAGCCGCTGGTTTAATAGCCCTTGGGTATAAACCTTCAACACAAAACTCCCAAATGGAGTTATTATCGGATACACAACAGTTTGCATTAGGAATATCCTCGTTACCGGTAATTTACGGTTTAAACTTACTTTTATCAAATAAAAAAGAAAACAATGAACTAAGCTTTAAAGATTTACCTAAAGAAATAATTGCTAACATCAGCTGTTTTTCTGACAATAAAACTGCAGGCAGCTTTAATGTTGCTACAGGCCTAAGATATGCAGATTATGTAACAAGAAAAGAAGCTCTAGCAAGAGAAACAATCAATAAAATTTATTCTAGCATTAGAGAAGATGTCTCTAGATTTGAAGAAATTGAACAAATTTTAAGCGTTAAGCATTTATCTTATTTAGAAAAATTAAAGGCAGTAAAAAGTCTAATTGAGAATGAAATATTTCAAATTGAAGTACAAATGCTATTTAAAGTGGTAGAAAGCTTTTTAAAAGAGACAAGACGCTTAGGTCTAAACCTTCCTGAGTTTTGTGAAAATTTTTTTGAAAGCGCTTTATTCGATTGTGATAAGATAGTAGAATTTTTTGCTGAACTTGTTGAAATTGAATTATCTGAATCTGAACGAGAAAGATTAAATAAAAAACTTGAAAGGATTACAGAAGAGCTTAAAAGGATTGGAGAAGAATTTAAAACTAACCCTACAGAATCTTTTGTTTTTGCTATAAGGACTGTAGTTTTAAGAAAAATAATTAGAGCTTTTTTAGAAATCATTGATAGTAGAAAAGAAGATTTAGGACAATTACCACAACTTGTCAAATCTATAGAAGAAGGCGAGCTTACTAGAGTCGAAGAAACCATAAAAGAAATTGGAGCGATGGATAGTGGTGAAAACATTGTTAGTTTTATAAAGAGTCCTCTAAGAACAGACTTCATGGCTCTAAGACAAATCCAATGCGCAGATCTATTAGTACATAGATTTGAAAGAATGCTTGACGAAACAGGAGGAATCTATAACACAGAAGAACTAAAAAATAACATAAAAACAATCAAAGATTTAAATTATCCTCTAGCTGAAAAAGCAGTTAGAATTAATTCAGAACTCTCTAAGTGGTTCAAACAAGAAAATATCAATGATAACCTAACAGAACTATCCTTAACCCCCATCGCCCTAGATGAAGGTTTCTCAATTGTTTTAATTCCTTGCATTTTTGAACTAACTTCACTTAAGACGCTTGATTTGAGAGGAACTGGTTTAATGTCTATTCCAAAGGAACTTAATAAATTAGAAAATCTTGAAGCGCTTAATCTTGAAGATAATAAATTAAGTTTTGTTCCTTGTGTTAGTGGTTTGAAAAAATTAAGAATTCTTAATTTGCAGCAAAATAGAATAAGGGGTATTTCTGACAATTTATTTGAGTTAAACAGTTTAACTGAGTTGAATCTTTCAATTAACTTCCTCTCAAAAATTCCTAATAGTTCCTTTAGCAAATTAAACAATTTAATTATCTTGGATCTTTCAAATAATTTATTCGCTGAAATTCCTAATTCTATTCGTGATTTAACAGGTCTGAGGCAGTTATCTATTGAAGGAAATAAAATAAGTAGTATTCCTGATGATTTTTTTGAAAAATTAAACACTTTAACTGGGATAGATCTTTCAAGTAATTTATTTACGGAAATTCCTAATTCTATTTATCGCTTAGGCCCTCCCTTTCGAGATTCTATTATTGATATTAGATTATGGGGAAACAGAATAAAAAATGTACCTAATGATTTACCTGATTGGCTAAGGCCTAAAATAGGCTTTCAGTATCTCAATCAAGAAGTGCCAAAATCTATTTTTACTAAGGCTTACACTTTAATAAGAAATTTATTCTCGAACAACTAAATTTTTATTTACTTTCATACACACTATTTCTAACTAAAAAATAGTTATCGAATACCATGGGAACAGACTCAGCATCAAATAGAAAATCATTTCGATCATTAATTTTTACGCAGTGAATATGGAGATGGGGTTCAGATGTATTTCCTGAATTGCCTACCTTTCCAATTAATTGTCCGACTTCAATCCTATCTCCTTGTTTTACTCTTATGCTATCTTTCATCAAATGAGCTAAAAGAACAGCTTTGTTTGTATTCTCAACTTTTAAAATTATGTGATTGCCAGCTGGATTATTTTTATCGGTTTTGGGGGGCTGGAGGTCTTCACTTGTATTAGAAACCTTAAGTACTGTTCCTGATGTTGGGCTATATAGGTTTGTTTTAAAGATATTATAATCTGTTAATTCAGAGGGTAATAATTTTTTTGTCCTTAGCCCAAGCTTATTGATTTGGACAATATCTAATGCAAATTTCTGTCCTGGAACATTGAAGTGATGATTTAATAAGCTGTTGCTACCTCCTTGCACAACGTAATATGAGCCATGTTTTAAAGGAAACTTTAGATTAATCTCGCCGCCGGGAGATTTGGATCCTCTTAGCGCATAACTAATTTCTATTACAGAAGCGCTAGTAAAAAGTAGCAAAAATGAGTAGCAAAGACGCACAAGATACTTTTTAGAACATTTTTCTTTTTTCTGATGTTTTCTTACTCTAGTGTAAAAGGATTTTATGATTGAAATTATAAAGAATGAGAAGAGAAAGTAAGTTGTTATGTGTCCAAGTCCACTAATTTTTAAAAATCCAGCTAAGTAGCTGCTAGCAAGGTATATTCCAGTTACTGCCACTTTAAATAGCCAGTTAATGGTTGTTTTAGATGGGCTACTCCACAGCCAAGTAATTAATAGAAGTGGAACAATTAGGTAAAAAAATGTTGTTATAGCTAAATACATTAAGTTATTTAAATTTGTCATTTTGAAGACCGAAATTATACTAATTTTAATCTTTCTTTTGTTAAAAAAAATGTTGCTCTATAACAGGCTCTAAGATTTCTGTTTTCTTAGCTTTCTAGAGTACTTCCTTAGATATGAATAATTCTCATATTGGAAATTCCATTAGAAAAATGTAGAAAATTTTAACGAAAAAAATTATAAAAAATTTTAGAAACCTCTTTAAAAGAGCAAAAAACAAAAAGGAAATTTAGTTATGTCTAAACGAGATGAAGTCTACAATAATGAGAAATGCAATAATATTACCACTTATGTTTCTAATGAGGAAAAAACTAGAGATGTTAATGTGGCTTCTGAATACTACGACTTAGTAACAGATTTCTATGAAGTAGGTTGGGGGAAATGCTTTCACTATGCACCACAAAAAAAAGGCGAAAAATATCAAGAGGCCATTTTAAGATATGAACTCGCTTTGGCTAATGCTCTTAACCTAAAACCAGGAATGAAAGCTTTGGATGCAGGTTGTGGCGTAGGTGGGCCTATGATCAATATAGCTAAAGCTACAGGTTGTGATATTACAGGCATTACAATTTGTGATTACCAGATTGACAAGGCGAAAAAAAATGTTGAAAAAGCTGGTGTATCCGATCAGTGCAGTTTTGTTCATGGCGACTTTATGAAAACAGGATTTGAAGATAACACTTTTGATGCGATTTTTGCTTTAGAGACTACCTGTCACGCTCCAGATAAGACAGCTTGCTTTAAAGAGATGTATAGGGTTTTAAAGCCTGGTATGCTTTTTGGTGGTTATGAGTGGTGTGTAAAGCCGGAATTTGACCGAAATAATCCAGATCACAATAGGGTCATAGAAGCGATTGAACACTCAACTCAAACACAAAAGACAGCAACATTTGAAGAGGTTAACAAAGCCATAAAAGATGCTGGATTTGAGCTTTTGGAAGCTAGAAATGTTTGTACTCCAGGTCATTCTTGGTGTAGTCCTCTTTATAAAGGATTTCGTCGGAAAAAATTGGTTAGAAAAATAACTGACTTTGTTCTTTCTATTGCAGAAAAGTTAAAGAAAGTGCCTGAAGGTTCATGCAAAGTTGCTGCTTATTTGGAGACAGGGGCTGCAGCATTTATTGAGGCTGAAAAGTTAGATATTTTTACCCCTAATTACTTTTTTTTAGCTAGAAAGCCAGAAAAGCAAGATTAACGAACCATTATTACTAAAGATAGCTGGATTTTTCGTAATATAAGAGACATAGTGAGCAAAACTTAAACTTTAATTATATTGACAGTTTTATCTAAGGATATTAGATTTCTTGGACTTTAAAATTAAATTTTTCACAGATGATACCATCCATAAGTCCAAGAGCTCCATATGATTTTAATACTCTAAGTTGGTCCTTTGTCTTTTTAGACTATAAACAAGTTTCTAAAGCAGCTGCAGTTTCTAGAATTTTTAAAAGAGTTGCTGATGAATTTTATAATTTACGCATTTTTAATACGTGCTCTATATATCAAACTCCATTGAGCTTTTCATCTGGCTCTCTAATTTATTATAAAAATTTTTCAAAAGATCCTTTGTTCATTGGAGCAACGGAATTGGAAAAAAAAAGAGTTTTTTTTCATTTACTTAGAGTGCAATCAGCTAAAAATAAATATGATCAGTTTTTGATTAATTTAGAGTTAGATAATTGGTTTGAGATATATGGAAAAAACCCTTTTGAATCATCTATTTTTGCGATCAAAGCTTTCTTTGATAAAAAGATTGATCTTGAAGAGTTGTTTGTTATTCATGCTGTGTGCGAGGCTTTCCATATTTTAAAGATCCAACCCTTAGAAAAAAACAAAGTAAAAGTTACAAAAGTGGAACCTAAGATTATATCTGCAAATGAAATTGCAGATTATCTTTCAGATGCAGGGATACCACCTTTTACTAAGAATAGCCCTGAATATATCATAAAAAATCGAAAAACAGATGAAGAGCTTTGTAAGATAAAAGTGGATTTTGTTGAAGAGTTCAAAAAAACATCTAAGATTAAAAGAACTTTTTTAGAATATACTTTATCTCCTTTTAATCTCATTAAGAGTAATTTAGCTGCTGAACCTGCTATTTATTATAAAGTTGAAAGCAGAGTAGGTTTTACAGGAGTTAGTGATAATGAGGCTACAATTGTTTTACCACCCATTGGACTTGCAGTTTATCTATTTAGTAGTACTAGTAAATTTGGCTTAGAAAAGCCTAATTTTATGTTCGGCTACAGCTCGGACGTTAATGAAATATACAAACACAAAATGGGTAGACCTATAACTGGTGCATCTATGTTATTTGAAGTTCCATTTGTCCACCTATTTATAGAAGGACCAAAAAGTCTTTCGATGTTTATGCATGATATTATGTATCACCTGCCATTAGAAGCAAATAACCCTCATGTAAGTATATTAAAAGAAATTGGAATAAAGCTATTAAAAGCAGATATGAGCAGCTTCCCTGAGGGGATATCAAAATTTTTTAAATATTTCGCTGAAAAAATTTTAGATTGCGAAGCAAATAGCTATAAGTTTCGCGATCCAAAGAATGCTTTCTGGATATATTTAAAAGAGTCTCTTAAAGAATTAACTAGAAACATTTGCTTTTTTTCAGGTTTACCTCGGTGCGAATATCTTTCTTGCTTTAATGAATATATTAATAAAATATTTATACCGATTGTTAAATATGAGCTTGAAAACCTTAACGTAGATAAAGACACTAAGCCTGAGTTTTCACAAAAAAGGATAAATAGCTTGATTGAAATGGGCTTTAAATAAAAAGCCCCTAAAAACCTAAAATACTTATTCTATGAATTTTTTATAGTATCCTGAAGCAAGTTAACAGCTTCTAAATCATTACATATAAATTTTTTATCATTCAAAGATCTGACTCTTCCATCTAAATACTTTGAATAATGATCAGGGTTAATGAGAGAAATTAAAGCAAGTAATGACTTACTTTTCTTTCCTAATGCCTTTGAGATATGTTTTGATTTTACTATCCTAAAGTCAACTAATTCATAATTTTCTCTTAAAAATGAAATAGCTTGTTCTACTTTATCTAAATTACTAGAGCCTGATACTTTTAAATAAATTTGATTGAATAGATTTTTAATTGGGCTGTTCTTTAGAAACAGATCTTCTGCTACATCACTCAAGTCAAGTGATTCTAAAGTTTCTATAAAGTCTCTTTTAATTGATATATTTTCTTGAACAGAAATCCAAGTAGGCTTTGCTCCAAAAAATGCAGCAACAGTGGTTTTTATTTTACTAAACAAACCTTCATCAGAAAACTTAATAAAGTTATTCCATTCTTGACATATTACAATGTTTTGTTCATTTGAAATGGATCTTGGGTCTTCATCTGGGATTTTTACATAAGGACCCGAAATTAAAACTGACATTTTATATACACCTTTATTGTTAAATATAATTAATATTATCTAATAAAGGTGTTAGTTTTAATTAAAGACTGAGTTAATTCTTGGTTAATTTATTGATGTGTAATACTATAGTTTCGAAGGGAGAGTTTTTTGTATTAATCTATTATATTTTAGGACCAGAGAACCTAATAGCATCAAATACACCTTCCATCACAACTACTTCTTTTTCACTACCATCATTAAATTTTCTTACTTTTTGAAAAAAATCTTCATTGCGCCCCATAGCTTTCACATAATCAGCTTTATCGTATTCTTTAGTAAACCATTTTAATTGAGGAGAAAATTCTTTTAGTCCTTTCAACCCATTCCAAATACTTTTATATTTCCACTCTGAATCATTAATAACTTTAAAACTATATCTTGTAACCCAATTAACAAAAGATATGATTCCGTATGGCACTGCTCTATAAATCTGAGCTACTGTAAAAAGGGCTTTTTTAGCAAGATTAGAAATTGGATTAGTCTTTTGCCATTCCAAATCTTTCTTTATATTAGCTATTCGCTCATTTTCAGATTCAGAAACTAACGACTCTCTTCTGGAATGAGGCTTTCCATTGTTATTAATTGCGCTCATAATTAAATCCTATTTTATATTTAATACAATTATTATAACATTTTTTTATTAATCAAATATAAAGATGGTATTAATGACGCTAATTAATGTGGATTGCAAACTACTGTTTATTAGCTATTTGTTACTAAATTAAAAATTTTTTATACATTGATCTTGCTAGTGTACTCTAAGTTTCTTAAACTAAGCTCTTTAGATATAAAGAGTTCAGGGAATTTTAAGCATTTTAATTAAAAAGGGAATGAATTGCTAAGAGGAGGATAGATAGCTGCATAGAATAGCGAAAAAGTGCCATTAAGAGCGCTCATTTATAAATTATGTAATATATAAATTTTTGCAAAGCAGGACAAATCAAATCTTTGTGTTAGTCTCTTTGAGCTATTCTATCTCTTATAACTTGAGCTTCCAGTTCAATGTCCATTCTTTCTTCGTAACTAGAAGTTCTTAATGACATAAGTGAATACTTAATAAGATCCGCAAAATCTTCTCGATTTGAAATTATATGGTTTGTAATTGTAAAAGCATTAAAAGCAAAAACAGAGCCAACAAGTAGTCCGGTAAGAGTGCCGGCTGATAATGTATTGAAAGCTAAAATTGATAAAGCAAGAGCTAGTACAATTGATGCAAGTGGGTTATTTCTGGCGAAATTATTAATTGATAATTTTACTGGATTAAAAAGGTCTGCATTGTTCAGATTTGATATCCCTAAGCTCATGATTTACCATTTTTTAATGTTTAAAGTTACATTATATTATTTTAATAATAAACAACAAATATTTTTTTTTGCTTTTAATTTTATTTTATTCAATTAAATTATTTAAAACGTATTAAATTACAAATCAATTTGAAGAAATATTTACAATTGTTTCTTTTTGAGAAAATTCCCTTACAAGTCTGTAGATTATCTGCAGGGATTCTGTAAATTAAATTTGAAAAATTTCCCCATCGAAAATTTAAACTACTGCCTATTCGCATCACATACTTGTAATGCTTTACAATAAAGCTGTGAATTTTTCGATTATATTTGCCATATGGGTAAACAAAAGTTGATATTTTTTTACCTAATTTTTTTTCTAATATATGCTTTGATTCCAAGCATTCTATTTTTAAATCTGTATCATTTTCTACCATGTTACAATGGCTATATGAATGTGATGCAATCTGAAGTGACTCATTTTTAGAAATTTCTTTTAGCATGCTCCAAGTGCAGTAACCAGTTTTATCAATAAGTGAGACAGGAACAGCAAGCACAGCTTTGAGGTTATATTTTTTTAATAGGGGATAAACATATTCGTAAAAATCTATTGTAGCATCATCAAAAGTAAGACAAATATCTGTCTTGAAGTAAGAGAGCTTATCCCCTGGTAATACCGTATTGTAGTGTTCAGACACATAGTGAAAATGATCATTTAGCATCTTTAGAGAGTTTGCATATTTTCCCTTTCCTACTTGATGATATAAAGTCGTTATGAGCATCGTTGTATTCCGATAATTTTAAATACTTGTAAAAGGCGGTATTTGCATTATATGCAGATATTATAAAACCTTCCTTACCCATAAGAAATCCTCTTTTTAGTAGGTAAGACTTAAAAAAAGCAAATGATCCGTGAATAAGAGCCTTTAAAAAGGATGATTTCTTTTTCCCGACATTTTGCAAGGCAAATAGTTCTGAGTAATTTTGCATTTTTTTTAAAAAATCATGAGTATTTCGGTATGAAGTATGATTAATATAGTTTTTCAACTTAATGATTTCTAATCTCTCAGTAAGGACCGCCTCATGGACTTTTAAGTTTGAAAACTTAGTTGTTTTTTTATTATACAATCTAACATGTGACTCAGGATGCCATCCGCATCCTCTGATCCACTTTCCATTGTAGAAGCTCTTAAAAGGAATCTTGTAGACTTTTGTTTTATCCAAATTAAGTGAAAAAATTTCATCAGCTAATCTGTTTGACACAACTTCATCAGCATCAATTGCTAAAATCCAATCATTTTTAGCCAGTTTTGCCCCTGCGTTTCTGACCGTTCCAAAGCCCTCCATTTTTTTCTTATAAATTTTTACATTTGCGAACCTACTAGCTATTTCTAAAGTTCTGTCGTCAGATCCTGTATCAACCAATACAACTTCATTGAATTTAGAGAGAGCTTCGAGAGTTTCTCTGATATACTCTTGGTTGTTTTTACATAGCATTATTACTGAAATCATAAAACTATCATACCAAAGACCTGTTTATAAAAAAAGCAAGGCGCTATATTGATTTCTTAATATCAACTTTAAGGCTAGAATATGGCTGACAAAATGCGAGAAGGCTTGACATTTGATGATGTTGCTTTAGTTCCTCAGTTTAATAACATACCCTCAAGAACAGAACCAGATTTAGACTCATGGTTAACTAAGGATTTGAAAATAAAAATACCGATCCTTGCATCTAATATGGATACAGTTATATCGGATTCCCTAGCTAGAATTTTAATCGATAATGGCTCTTGCCCCATTTTTCATCGCTTCACGGACTTTGAAGAGCAGAAGAACTGGGTTAAAACTTTTAAAGATAAAACATTTATCTCAAGTGGTATTCAAAATATAGAAAACATTCAAAAGCTACTTGATTTAGGAGCCAAAGGAGTATGTATTGACGTAGCTCATGGTCATTCAGATAGAATGTTTAAATTTATTGAAAAGATTAAAAAATCACACCCTAAAACCAATGTAATAGCTGGCAACGTATGCACAGCTATGGCATATCATGACCTTGTTAATGCTGGAGCTGATGCAGTAAAAGTTGGGATCGGACCTGGAGCTGCTTGTACAACTAGAATTGTCACTGGATTTGGAGTCCCTCAGTTTTCAGCGATACAAGAATGTGCTTTGGTTGCTGAAAAGCTTAGAGTTCCATTAATTGCAGATGGGGGAATTAGAACATCAAGGGACGTTGTTCTAGCGTTAGCAGCGGGAGCTAGTTCTGTTATGATTGGTAAACTCCTTGCTTTAACTTTTGAAAGCGCAGCTCAAAAGGAAAATGACAGCAAAAGTAAAACTGGCAAAATAGCTAAGTATAGGGGACAAGCAAGTGAGGATTTCCAATCAGAGTTTTACGGAGGTCTAAAAGAAAAAACAGTAGCTGAAGGAGTTGACTTTTGGGCTGAAGTATCCGGATCTGCGCAGGATTTAATTAACCAGTTATTAGGAGGAATCAGAAGCGGTATGACTTATGGTGGAGCGCGTAGCATAAAAGAGCTTCAAAGAAAAGCTGAGTTTGTAAAAGTGACTCAATCCTATATAAAAGAAAGCCATACTAGACCTTCGTAGTTTTTTTAGCTGAAACTCTTTTCTTTTCTTGCTAAATTAGTTATATCAAAAATTAAAGATTGTTGATCATTATGGCTAAAGAGTTTTTGTCTGCAGAAAAGAAAATTTATGACTCTGTGCATGGGTTTATATGTTATGACGAAGATGAGAGAGAGTTAATTAACTCATTACCATTTCAAAGACTTCACTATATTCATCAATTAGGGATTGCATTTTTGGTATATCCTGGAGCTACTCATTCTAGATTTGAACACTCTCTTGGCGTTATGGAACTGGCTTCCCGCATATTTGATAAAATATGCAAAAATGTTCGTCCCGATGTTTTCCATTTAGTTCCAAGAAAAGGTTCTACTGATTACTTTTATTGGAGAAAGGTATTGAGAGTGGCTGCTTTATGCCATGATTTAGGACACCTTCCATTTTCCCATGTGGCAGAAAAAGACATTCTTAAAGGAGGTCATGAGACTTGGACCGCTAAAATAATTGAAAGTATGTATTTAAGTCCCGTCTGGAAAAAAATAAAAGAGAAGCCACTATTTTCACTCCCTGGTAGAGATTTTGTGCAAGATGTAATTAAAATTTCATTAGGTGAAAAAAAATGGTCTGAATGTTACAAGGCTAAGTTCTCTTCATGGGAGAAAATGGTATCAGGAATCATTACAGGTGATTTTTTCGGAGCGGATAGAATTGACTATTTATTAAGGGATGCAAAAAGCACTGGGGTTGCCTATGGGCTATTTGACTATCATCAACTAATCGAAATGCTTAGAATCTTACCTTCAATTAGCAATAAAAAAGAAGATCTAGAACTAGGAATTGACATCAATGGGTTAGAGTCTTGCGAAGCTTTACTTCTAGCTAGGCATTTTATGCATAGAAGGGTATATCAATATTCTTCTGTCCAAGCATATAATTTTCATCTTAGACGTTTCATGAAGAAGAATTACAATCCAAAAACATTTGAAAATATCGAAGAGTTTTTAGGACTTAGCGATGTAGAAGTTATAGCTGACATGAAAAAAGCAGCCCAAAATAAAAGTTATACTGCACACGAAGATGCTAAACGAATAATTTTTAGAAAAGAAAGATTTAAAGCAATTTTAGTCTCATCAGATATTACTGAAAATCTTCTTCAAAAAATTAAAAGCAAACATAAAATTTCAACAGACAAGATATACTGGGAAGTTCAAAAACCAACTTATTCGAAACAAGCCTTGGAATTTCCTGTTGCTAAAGAACATTTAAACTTACAAAAGGCAACTGACCTATCTGAATTGTTATTTAGAATTCCTATAAAGCAAAATATGTGGATTTATGTTGCTCCAGAGCTAGAGTCATTAATTTTATCGGATATAGATGAATTAAAATCCAGATCTTCTGAATAAGTAAGTTTTAAAAATATTTATATGAAAATTGCTAATCTTAGATTTTTAAAACTGGTAAAAATTTGAAAAGATAAGATTGAAGTAAAAAAAAACTCAATAGATTGATTTTTTGCTTTAAAACCCCCACAATATATAGCTTTATAACGCAAAAAAAATAATGCTACATCGATTAAATATTATTAAAAGAGAACTTAGCTCTTTTTCAAATAAAGAAAAAATTTTTGTGTTTTTGGCTATGTTCTCTGTATTTTTAATTGCGGGGGAATATAGCATTACTAGGCCCGCTAGTAATAGCATTTTTATATCAGTCTTCTCAAGTAAATTTTTTCCTTACGTGTGGCTACTTACCGTCCCAGTAAATTTACTTATTATTTCTTTATATAACAGGTTTTTACCAAAACTTGGCTGTAGAAAAGTTTTTTTTATAGCTGTAGCAGCTATAATTACAGTTAACGGGTTGACTGCTCTGTTTCAGTCATATTATCCACAAATTATTTTATTCCAGTTTATCTTCAAAGATATCTACATATTACTAATGTTTAAGCAGCTATGGTCTTTGATTCACTGCACTATTCCCAAGGAAAAAGCAAAATACCTCTATGGGGCTATATTTGGAATGGGAGGAATTGGGTCTATAATAGGTAGTTTTTTGCCTAGTTTCTTTGCAGTTCATATTGGATCTTTGAATCTTTTTTACTCGACAATTCCAATATATTTATTAATTTTTTTGCTATATTCGCTAGCTTATAATCGATCTTGCTATGGATTTCAGAAATTAGATTTTTCTCCTAATAAAAAGGCATTTCAAAGCGTTCTACAATCAAAATACTTAAAGAGTATTTTATTTTTAGTTGTATTCATGCAGATTTCAATAGCGTTAACTGATTTTCAATTTAATTCATTTATAGAGTGGAAAATATCAAATCAGGATCTTAGAACTCAGTTTTGTGGCAAGGTTGTTGGCCTCATTAATATCCTAACGTTCACATTTCAGTTTATTGGCGGGTTTATGTTGACGCGTTTTTTAGGAATTAAGAAAAGTCATCTTTTAATTCCTTTGATATTGTTAGGCAACTCTTCTCTTTCATTGTTATTTCCAACTTTTTCGGTAATTTCATATTCATTAGTTTCGATTAAAACAGTTGACTACTCCTTGTTTGGGATAGTGAGAGAATTTTTATATATTCCTTTAAACCCATCAGAGAAATTTCAAGCAAAAGCCGTAATAGATGTATTTGCTTACAGAACATCAAAGGCAATAGCTTCTTTTATTGTGATTGCTCTGCAGGCTTTTACTCTTACTTACTTAGTTTCATATGTAAGTACAATTCTGATATTTTTAAGCATTTTATGGATAATTACAGTCTCAAAATTATTTCAACTTGAAAAGGCATCCTCATTAGACTAGATTCTTTTCAAGAGAAGTATAATCTGGTTCATTAGTTACCTCTTGAACTAGCTCTGAGTAAATTATCTCATTATTTTCATTGAGTAAAAAAATTGCTCTAGCAGTAAGGCCTTTTAAAGGTCCATCTTCCATTAGTATACCGTAGTCTTTAGCGAATTGATCAGAGTGCATCATTGAAAGCATATTTATGTTTGTCAAGTTTTCTGATTTACAGAATCTGCTTTGAGCGAATGGTAGGTCTTTACTAATTAAAAGTACCTGTAGATTGGGATTTTTTTTTGCTATATTTTCTAGTTGTTTGGCAGTTTTAGAACAAACTGATGTATCAAAACTTGGGTTCACTGATAAGAGCTTTTTTCCAGGGAAATCAGCAAGAGATCTATCTTTTAAATTCCCATCCGTTAAAACAAAATCGGGAGCTTTTCCACTTTTTAAAAATGATTTATTTGTGCTAAGTTGCTTGCCTTTAAAATAAATAATTGTCATATTAAGCTCATGTAAATTTTTTATTAAGAAGATAGCCTATGCCAGTATCAAAAGTAAATAATTATTTTATGAATTCTAACAATTATGCAGGCCATTGTGCTCATAGTGTATTTCAAGAAAAAACGGCGGAACATATGGAAGTACGATCGAGAAGAAACAGTTATCAAAGAAGTGTTTCTATATTGCTGAGTGAGCCTCCTATGTTTAAACCTCGCATATGTCAACCTCGTCCGTTAACTGAAGACGATTTAATAAATTGTCGACCATTTAGAAAAAGAGTTAAAAAAATCGAGGGCTCTAAAAGCGCTTCTCATCAAATTAGAGTAACTCGAAGCTGTGGTAAGAGGGGCCAACAAGTAACATATATTCATCAACCTTCCTCTGTAGTTGCGCGAGTTGATAAATGCTTTTACATTCCGCCACCACCGCCATCTTATCTATATGCTAAACCACCGCCACCGCCACCACCTTATGATCGGAGGTCAGGTGAAAATGACCTAGAATTTGCTCGACTTCCGCCTCCACCTCTTCCTCCAGATGTTGAAGATAAAGGATTAGAAAAACCTGAAATACATAATTCGCTAATTTTGACTAACAATTCTGGAAGAATTTTCCCTCCATCTTCGGTGGATTCATTTAAAGTAGCTAGAATGAAAACTGCAAAAAAACAAAGAGAGCAAATGCTCCCCATTGCAGAAGAAGAGCCTAATGCGACTTGCAATGTTATGTTAGAAAGAGCAGCTTTAGAGGCGCTCCCAAAAACACAATCGCCTGAAATAAGGCCTGAATCTCCACCACCACTTCCAGAATCTTCTTTATTTCAATTAGATAACATAGAAATATTAAGTAGTTGTGGTGATTCATTAGTTGAAGTAGAAAGGTTAAGTAATGGTGGTGACCATGAAGAAGAATTAATTTCATCGTTTTCAAAAATACCTAGAAGAATATCTCTTTTGGATGTCGATGGTCTAAAAGAAGAAGATATTCCTGAGGCACCAAAAGATATGTTACCTCCTTTACCGGAAACAATTCTTCCAAAAGATGCAGAAGGCTAATTTAAGATAAAAGCTGGTGGTTTTCCACCAGCTTTATTTAATTGCAAATCCGCAATATCCCGTTTTTACTTTTCTAGTAAAATTAAAAGGAAAGTCATCAGTTAACTTTTTACTAAAAATCATCTTAAGAGTTTTAAAAGAAATGATTTTTGGTTGAAACCCTCTCAGATCTTTAATAGTAAGCCCAGCATTATAACACATTTTTTTTAGCTGTTTGGGTTTTATAAAAAGATCGTACACATGCATATTTTTTGGAGTGTTGGGGATGAACCATTCAACACATTTTATTACTAATAAATAGCTTAGTAAATTCTTATTGAAAGTATGAAAGAAAAATAGTCCTCCATGCTTTAAAACTCTTGAAGCCTCTTTTATTAACAAAGAGGGGCTTTCAAGATGTTCCAAAATATCCATAGCACAAACTACATCAAAGGAGCGATCCTCAAATGGAAGATTATAAGCACTGGCTTTAAGGTATTTAATTTTTTTTGTAGCATCATATTTACCAGCAACTTCTAATGAACTTTCAGATAAGTCTATGCCAGTTATCTCGTGACCTTCTTTAGCTAGCGAGTTTGTTAGCATACCAGCCCCACAACCAACATCAAGTATTTTACATTTTTGTGAGAAATGACTTTTGATTTTCTTTTTGATCCAGGGATTCCTAAGTTTATTTTCTGCTCTTAGAAGTACAACTGGATGGTTATTTGATGTATACCAGTTTTCATAAAGATCATCGTAAAAATTATTGTTAATCAATTTCTTATTGCTATCTTTTCTTTCCATATAAAATTCCAGTAAATTACTTGATAAAGGAAAAACAATGTCATCAATATAGCTTGGACTACCAAAAAACTTTTTAGAAAGTTTAAATTAGTGAGCCAACCTTCAATCCATCTATATGTTTTGTAGTTAGAGACACCAGCCCATATAATTCCTGCCATAGCTAAAGTTATTGGGTGGATAGTAAACAGCACTGCATGCAACCAGTTTTCTGAGGCTGGGCAGAAATGTTTGTGAACAAACTCATCTTTTGTAACAAAGATACAAGAAAAAGCTGCAATACCTATATACCATCTAATGGTAAAAGTAGATATTGGCACAAATATGACCATGTACATACAGAGTAATACAGTTAAAGTATCAAGAGGATGGCCGATTCTTTCCCATTTAGGAAGTCCTCGCTTATGATGAAAATAAACTTCGTCAATGCCTATGACAATTGCTTGCAAAAAGAAGGGGAGTAAAGCTAGTACATACATCAATTGGTTTCCTTTTTTAAAACGCATCCGGATATGCTTAATCCTGGACCAAAAGCAAGGCTTACAACTAGGGCATTTTTGTGAATTTGTTTATTTTCTAAAATTTTTTTCCAAATGTGAGGAAGTGTAGCAGATGACATATTTCCATGGGATTTTAAAACTTTTTTACTATCATCTACTTGGATATCGTTAAGATTTAATATATCTTTAATGTTTTGAATAATTTTAGGACCGCCTGGGTGAATAGCGAAAATAGCTTCTTCAAGAGATTTTTCCAATGATATATTAGTTCCTCTTAGCATATTTGCCATGAACTGCTTCAGATTTCTAGCAATTAAAACTGGAATTTCCTTTGCTAAGTGAATTTTAAAACCATATTCAGAGACATCCCAAAGCATTGCATCTTCAGTGTTATCAATTGTTTCTTGATGTAGAGCTAATATCTTCATTCCAGGGCTTTTGCTAAGCGAGTATTTAATAAATCCATCAGCAAATAAACTTTGAGCAACTATTTGAGGATAATCATGCAGACTGGGGTTTGTATGTAAACTACAGATCTCTGTGTGAACAATGTCTGTTGGGCTTTTATTCTCATTACAGTAAAAAGCATTTGCAATTTTTATAGCCGGTATAGACCCATAGCAACCCATATGATATGCGTGAGTAATTTGTGTTTTTGTTCCCCATTTCTTATAACTTACAAGTTTTTGAGCAGGAGAGGGGGATGTATAACCTGTGCAAGTAACATGGATTATATTAGATGGGGTGTTATTACAATCCTCATAGAGTTTCCTAAAAATTTCATCGGCAACAGATGAAAATACCTTTGTTCTAGTCTCTAAACCAAATCCGCTTGGATTTTCGATTAGATTATATACTTCCATTTGTTCCCAATCAGTATGTTGGTAATCTTCAATGGAAGACCCTCTAAATTCAATGTTTTCATCTTTGCACGCAACTTTTTCAAAGCGATTTTTGATTTGATTTTTAAAATCATCTTCCATATTTGGATTTTTTGTTTTTTCTGATTGAATATGAGCATCAACCAACCAACTTAGAGTCTGATTTTGGGGGATTTTAAACTTCGGTTTGACTGTGTGAAAGTCGGATAATGAAAAAAACATAAATAAATTCCCTTTGGAATACTTTAATAGGTTGGATTTATTTAATCTTCAATTAAAATATTCAAACACAAAAAAAAAATTCGTGTATTAAGAAGGAAAGGAATGGCAATATGTTTCGAAAATTATTTTGGTTAATCCTAGTTATAGCCTTTTACTTTTGGATTACCGACTCTAAAGAAAATGTCGATAAGTTTAAATTTGTATATCAATATGTTATTGGAAAATTTGATAAAATCGACCTTGAGTTTGATTTCAATACTAAAGCAAAAAAAAGAAAATGGTAGATCAATCAGAAATTTTTCTTGCGAGTTTTTCTAATTCTTTATCATTTGCTCTTATATAATCATGTGAAGAAATATATCCTTCATATTTATCGAAATATTTGTCTACGTGAGCTACAACTGGCTCCCATTTTGATATTTTTTGCGTTCCATGCATAGGGAATAGTTTTGAATGTACATGATTAACGCCACATCCTTCTAACATTAAAGCTGTTCTTCCAACATCATCTAATTTAGAGTCGATCAGCTTACCAACTTTTTTGGATGCTAGAATTAGTTTTGATAGAATGTCATCTGGTAAATCAAATGCATATGAAGAATAGTGTTTTTTAGGAACAACAATTGTATACCCTTCAGTATTTGGAAAAATACTAAGAAAGGCTAAGAATTCCTCATCTTCCCAAATTTTATGACATGGTTTGTTTCCTTTTATAATATTGCAAAACACACACTCATCTTCCATAACATCCCTACATTTAAAATAACTCATAAATAAAAGATAAGGAATTTGATAGAATTTGAAAAGAAAAAGAGCGGTAATTTCTTACCGCTCAGGAATAAATGGGAGGGTAGGTTATTTCCTACGTTTGCCATCCTAGCAAAGTACTTTAATTTATGCAAAATAAAAATTAAAATAGATGTCTAATCATGTTCACTGCAGTGAGAAATAAAATAATTGCAAAAGTCTTTTTCAGTAGCTTAGTGGGTATTATTTTTGAAAGCCAGACTCCAATAGGTGTTGTAATTAACATTGCAATGCCAACTGATACAAATGCTGGAATATAAACATATCCAAAACTATCAGCTTGTTGAATATGTTGAAAATAACCGATTACTGCATAACTAATAGATCCAAAAAAAGATGTTAGAAAGGTTGCAAATGCAGAAGTTCCTATCGCAGCTTCTATGGGAAAATTTAAAGACATAAATAATGGAAGCGCGATAACACCTCCACCAATTCCAAAAAAACTTGATATAAAACCAATAAGCGGAGCTGCTAGGATCATTACTTTTTTTTTCTTAGTCTTCAACTTAACGTTCCAGTCGAAAAAAAATTTCAAGGCAATAAGCATTAGAAAAAAACTAAAAATAAAAACCAAAGTTTCATGTGATATTAAATGGGAAGTTAAAGACCCAAAAATGCACCCCACTATTATCAGGAAAGGTAAATAAGTTAGATTTTTAAGCTCAACACTTTTTGCCTTTAGGCGAAATAAAAAAGACAGAAAAGTAGTAAAAACCATAGCTGATAGCGAAGTTGCTATTACAGTTTGCATAAGCCTTGGGTAAGAGCTGATATAGGGTAAGATAAAAAATAATGAAGGAACTAGAATAATTCCACCACCAATTCCAAGCAGACCGGAAAGTAGACCTGCTAAAAGACCAATAATAAATAAAAGGCTCAAGTCGAATATCATAAAATATATTTTTGACAATTCAATTATCGATAACATAAGATGAAGCTTTAGTCCATGAGGTTTTAAAGTGACTAGATATCTTATGATCTTTTTTGTGTTATTTATGTCTTTGCTTAGTTCTTGTTCAAGATCTCCAATAGCGACAGGGGTTCACGCTGAAGAAAACCGTTATAGGTTATCTTGGGTAAAAGTAGGCATGACCAAAGGCAACGTTTACGATAAGATGGGGTGTCCTCAACGTACTGAAAAAGTTGAGGTAAACGGTGTTAATTATGAAATATGGTATTATTTAACCAAGCGTTATGCTTTGGGCCAGACCAGATTACTTCCACAAAATACAACTCCATTAATTTTTAAAAATAATAAGCTAATTGGATGGGGGAGAGAGTATTATAACTATCTTTTAAATGTAGACAATGAAAGAGAAGTTAGAAAATCTAATGAAAGACAGGAATATACTGACGATGAAGATGAGTGGCCACCGAATAAACACTCACAAGTTCCCGAGCCTCCACCTCAATCTCCATTACCGATTAATCCTGGTTAAAAAACTGGAAGCGGCTGTGATTTTTTTAATTTTTTTATAGCTTTTATGACCTTTTGATATAAGTCATTAGGATTGGTTATATCTAAAAGATCTTCTAATTCATGACGTAAATTTGATGACCATTGATGATTATCAACCAAGTTTAATATTTTCTGGAATTGATCTTTGAAGTTTTTTTCTCTCGTATAAGGTAAGGTCTGCTCTAGTCTTTTAATCAATTCTTCATAATCCCAGTACCCAGGGGAAGGAAGATATTGAAAATAATCCTTCCAAATTACTTTGAGAATTTTTGAAGCTAAGCAAATAGATTTACTTTCATCAGATAAAACATCTCTTAAATCCTTCAGCAAGTTGAAAAAATTATCTGGCCAGGAAATAGACTTACAGTAATTTTTGATTCTTTTTTTGGAAAATAATAAAGATATTCTATCTTTTCTAGATATTGCAAATAGTAATTTTCTCAGCTCTGTTTCCAAATTTAACCAATCTTGAGGTTCTGCATCTTTTAGAGATACATTGGTAAGTAGCTCTAAACCTCCTTTACAACTATTAGTACTAAAGTTTTCCATAACCAAAAAAAAATATTTTTCAACCCTATAATTATACAATATTAATGTTAATTTACGATTAAAAAATTATGACACAAGTAATTGGTTATAAGTTACTTACATGGAAATGCAAGCTATTAATACTTAAATGCTTGTATAGTTTAATTGTTGGCTTAAAAATCAAATTCTTTGTATCTCAAATGCTTACGTTTTTACTAAAAAACCATAGAAGACATTTCTTGTTTGCCTTTTAATAAAACCAAACTTAAATTCTACTTTTTGTTAAATAACGAAATAGGGAGATTATGAGAAAACCAATCGCTTTGATGCTAATTATTTTTTCTAGTTTAGTAAGCGCTAAAGAAATTCCAGAGGAAAAAGAAAAAGATATTTTGGAGTTTATAAAAGTTTCTATGCTGGCGCCAGAGATGTTAGATTTATTTGTTCCAGTTTTAGTAAACCAAGCTGCTACAGGTTTTGATAAAAAAGTCGATATTGATGAGCTGACAGCTACTGTAAGAGAGCATATTTTAAGTGATGACTTTCTTAAAAAATTTTCACCTGGTTTTGATAAGATTTTTTCTCACAATGAAATTAAGGATCTTATCGAGTTTTATAAGTCAGATGTGGTGAAAAAATTTTTCAAGAACTCCAGAGAAATCCCAGTGATATATCCAGAGATAACTAATGTAGCTTTAGAGATAGCTAAGAACAAGTATGGAGCAAAAGAAAAAACTTTAGACGAAGGTAACGTTATAATAGTTACAAGGTCAAACTATGATAATGAAGTGAAAAATTATTCAGGAAATGCAATTTTAGAGATCTATGCTCCTTATTGTGGGCCTTGTAAAATGGTAGCTCCTATTTTTTCTCAACTTAGTACTGAAATAGATAACGTTAAATTTTTAAAACTGAACGTAGAAAAAGAACCTGAGTTAACTAAAGAACTTAAAGTTCATTCTGTACCAACTTTTTTATTTATAAAAAATGGAAAAATACTAGATAAACATGTTGGGTCTATTAGCAAAGAGGAACTTAGAGCAAAAATTAAACAAAACTTTTAAAAATCTACGGGGCTGCTAAAAGCCCCTATTTAATTCTATATTTTTAAAAGAACAAAATATAGACACAGAAAACTAAGAAAAATTATCAATGTATTTCAAAGATAGGAAAGATGCTGCAAATAGGCTTTCAGAGGCTTTAATAACTTACAAGAATAGTAAGTCCGTAGTAGTGGGAATTCCAAAAGGGGGAGTAGAGGTTGGCTTTTATATTAGCAAGGATCTACATTTACCTTTGAGCTATATTCTTACAAAAAAAATAGGACATCCTGAAATGCCAGAATATGCAATCGGGGTTGTTTCCATAGATGATGAATTTCTAGATGAAAAGTTACTAAAACTTGAAAATATACCTGATTCTTATATTGAATCTGAAATACAAAGAATTAGGGATAATTTAAAAAAAAGCGCTGAAAATTATCCATTGGTCACAAGTGACTATTTTGATAAGAACATAATTCTGACAGATGATGGAATTGCTACTGGCAAAACAATGTTTTTGACTTTAAAACTATTAAAACAGAAAAAACCTAAGAAAATTATAGTAGCGATACCGGTTGGACCATTAGCTAGTATCGAGTCAATCAAAGAGCTTGCTGATGAAGTTATCTGTCTTTATACGCCAGCAGAGTTTTTAGGGATAAGTCAATTTTATTCTGATTTTAAACAATTAGACGATACTCAAGTTCAAAACTATTTAAGGAAGGCTAATGAAGCTTAACTTAGAAGGAATTACTTTATCCGGGGATTTAAAGCTTGTAGAGAATAGTCAAAAATTAGTTATTTTTGCACATGGTAGTGGAAGTTCCAGGTTTAGTCCAAGAAATCAGTTTGTTGCCAGAAAGTTAAATGAGTCAGGTATCAGTACATTATTATTTGATCTATTAACAGAAGAAGAAGACTTAGAAGACAATATTACAAGGGAACACCGCTTTAATATTCCACTTTTAGCTAAAAGACTTGTAGGAGTTACAAAATATATTCATGAGGAGCATCCTAACTATAAAATTGGTTTGTTTGGATCTAGTACAGGAGCTGCAGCAGCATTAATCGCATCTATCTCTTTGCAAGGTATTACGCATGCTATTGTTTCAAGAGGCGGAAGACCTGATCTAGCTGAAAAAATATTGAATCAAATAAGTATTCCGACATTATTAATTGTAGGTGGACTAGATACAGAAGTAATTAAAATGAATGAGTTTGCTTTAAGCAAGCTTGGGTGTAATAAGAAACTTGAGATTGTAGAAGATGCAACCCATCTATTTGAAGAAAAAGGTAAACTTGAAGAAGTCACAAATTTAACAATTCAGTGGATGCTGAAATATCTTAAGTAAGTGACTTCTCCAAATTTTAAACGTCTGATAATGTATCTTATGTTTCTTTTACTAAGAGCATTATCCGCGGTCGTTTTTTGAGAAGTAATATGCAAGAAACTCTGTTGTTAAATACAATGTAGCTGTAAATAGCGTGAGTGCTATGCAAGTATTGGCTTGGATATCATGGTATACTCTTCTGCCTATTCTTACTTCAGCTTGCTGGGGTTGTTCGTCAAGAATATTAGCAACTCTATCGACAGCTTCTTGTACATCTATTTCTACTCTTGGATTTCTATCTAGCTCTGTACCAGATACTGGGTTAAGATTTCCTGTAGTATTAGCTTCAATTCTCATTATATTTCCTCTAAATTATTAATTTCGGTCAAATATTTAACCAGCAATTGAAATTAATTTAAAGGCATTATTAAAGGGTTAAAAAAATATGTAGGTTTTGAAAAGCTGAAAATAGCTATTGCTAATGCTGAAATTATTGTTATTCCACAACAGGTAAAGCAGCAAGGAACACAAATATTTACACAAACACTTTCTTCGCGACTATTTGCTTGATCAACAACTTCATTTCCAAAAACTCCTCTACTAACTTGATTAACTTGACCATCTGTTTCTAGCTGATTTTCCAAATCTGAATTTGGTTGATTGGCTAATAAATTTTCTCCAGCTCGTCTGGACCTGTTTACTTCTGCCATTTGAGTTACTTGAAATCTATTCCCTATCATTTGGTTCTCCATCTTTAATAAAAAATTTAATTTTCGAGTGGAGATCCTAGCATTTTTAAGGAATTATAGTGAAGACATTTGATATAATAAATTTAAATCCTAAAAGAATAATGACCAAAGAAGCAATAGATACGGTACCACCAATTTGAAAGAAATCATTAGTCTTCAAATGTCCACTAGAATAAGCAATAGCATTTGGTGGTGTTGATACTGGAAATGTCATTGCAAACGAGCAACTAAGTGCAACCATAACTGCTAAAATTAGTTTTTCTCCAGAAGGTATACTAACAGCTAGCGGAATTATGAAGTTAGCTGTTGCAGTATTTGAAATAAAAGATGAAATTATCAATGCCAACAAACAAAATGTTAAAACTAGAACAAAGCTGTGTTCTTTGAAAATAGACAAGTAGTAAAAGTGGCTCATTAATTTAGTGATTTGAAACGCCTGGCCCAGTGCTAATCCTCCCCACATTAAAATTAAAATGTCCCAATGAATTTTCTTTAAATCACTTGTGTCAATAAGCCTGAATGTGGCAAATGCTCCAACTCCCAAAAGAGCAATTAAAGCATCTGGTATTTGGTGTATAAAGCTAGTTAGCCAGAAAAAAACCATAGAACAAAAGATAATTATGACTGGTATCCCCCCTTTTAAAAGAATTTTTTTTTCTGAATTTTGCCTAGGTAATTTATCTGACTGAAATGGATATTTCCAAATCAGTAGGACTCCAATGAAAGTTAAAATGATTAGAGCTAATGGTATCGCCATTATCATCCACTCAAAAAAATTTACAGTTATATTGTTTTCAGCTAAGACTCCTATAGCTATTGCATTGGGTGGAGTTCCTATGGGAGTGCATATTCCACCTATATTTGAGCCAAACGCAATAGCTAGGACAAGTGCTTTTTTAAATGGATCATGCTTATTTAACTGTTCAACTATGGGTTTTGATAAAGCTATCATTATTGCAGCTGTTGCTGTGTTAGAAATCCACATAGAGAATAGTGCGCTTGTAAAAAGATACCCAAATAAAAGTTTCCTAGGAGAAGTTGTTAGTTTTCTCATAAACTTATGAAGAAAAAACCTGTCAACAGCATATTTATTAAATGCTGCAGCTAGGACA
Organism: Parachlamydiales bacterium; assembly: GCA_050302075.1. Taxonomy (GTDB): domain Bacteria; phylum Chlamydiota; class Chlamydiia; order Chlamydiales; family SM23-39; genus JBNLAH01. Next base: position 26,239 of record JBNLAH010000004.1, read on the forward strand.
AATCCACCAAAGAACAGCATTATCACAGGATTTGAAAAGGGAACTAAGAAAAACTGATAGCTGGTTTCCTTAAGTTCAAGCAGTCCTCCTAGCTTAGTCAAAGCAAATGTAAGCGACAAAACTATGAGTATAGAGGTTGCGTATAGTGGTATAATTTCAAATGCCCAAAATCCAACAGCTCCTAAAAAAATAACGATTGTTATCTTTTGAGCTAAACTGAATGATTCTGGAAGAAAGATAAATGTAAAAAAGCCAGCAGCTAAAGTAACAAATAAAACGATTAGTTTTAGTTTATAGGAGGTCTTTTTTTTGTCCATTATAGCTGTTCTCTTATATAATTTTTTTATGTTATATGATATTTATCTAATAAACAAAATTTGGCTTTGATTGCAATTTAGGTTTTTCTTTTTAGTATTTTTGCTGTCTATAAACTTTGTTAATGCAAGATTTAACAAAAATGGAGATTTTCAGGTTTGGGAAATCCAGACATTGGAAAAAACTATAACTGATAATTTTGGGATTAGGATAGATAACGAATTAAGAATTGGAGATGATGTCTCCAGGGTATTTTATCTTTATGTGCAGGGTTTTTTAGTTTATAGACCATATGATTGGCTGATATTGTCTCCAGGTTATAGACAAGAATGGCTCAGAAAGGATGGAGCTCTAAAACCGCAATATGCTCCACAATTTGATACATATTTTATTTACATTGGAGACAAGGTAGTATTTACAAATAGAAACAGGTTTGGTTATTTATTTAGATACAAAGAGTTTAACTCGGTCTTTTATAGAAGTCGGGTTCGACTCTCCTTCCCTTTGGAAAAAAAATCTCTTTTTATGCAACCTTATGTCGATAATGAGATATTTATAGTTCAAGGCAGAGGCTTTAACCAAAACCGATCTTCTATAGGTGTCTTATTTAGAGTCACAGACCAGTTTGACCCTCGTCTTTTTTATATGGTAAGACTGGACAAAAAAGAAGATGGGTCTTGGAAGCACATCAATATAGTCGGTCTGCACTTGTACTTTACATATTAAAAATAATTTCCAAAACCTTCCTTTTGATCCGTTCGTCAGAAATTTGATTAGCTATTTCTGTTATTTTATCTCGGTTTTTTTGTTCTTCATGCATATTAATGCAGATAAATTTAAGCAGTGCATCTGTTTCTTCGTTTCTTTTTCTACTTGTAGCGATACTCACAGAATCTTCAATTCTATCTAGATTCATTAATGATTTAATGGTGAGTTTAATAGCTAGTAACTTATTAAATTCATTTTTGATTTCATCTGCGAATCTTAGTGAAAGTGAAATATTAGAGGAATCTATGTGAATTTTTTTCGCAAATATCTCGCAAGTGTCTTTTAAGAAAACTTCTATAATTTTCAAGGAGCTTGATGCTTTAAGAGATTTTATAAATTTTAATACTTCAGAGATAATATCGCATTCATTCAAACTTTTCTCAATTAAACTGCTAATGAAAATTTCCAGAATTTGTTTGTGCGACTCTAAGAAATCAAAGGAACCTTCTTTTAAGTTTTCATTGACAAGTTTAAGAGAGAAGTCAATATCTCTTTGGGCTATTAACACACATATTAATCTGATTGTTTCGTATTTTAGTTCATTAAGTTTTTGAGCGATATGTAATGATTCTTTTATTCGATTATTTCTAGCTAAAACTAAACAAAGTTTCTGATTTATTTTTTCTATCAATGTTTGATTTTCTAAGTTATTAGTAAGAAGTAAAGCTTTGTCTATGTCTTTTTCTGCAATAATTTGGATAACTTCAAATAGCGCTCTATCCTTATAAATTTTGTCGTCGCCGTCTTCTTCTTCTTCTTCATTGTATGTGCTTTTTATGCTTTGGATTTCAGCTAACGCTTCTTGAATATTGCCGCTTATAGCAAATAAATTTGCTTTAATAGTTTGCATTTGAATAATAGCTTCATTTGCTTGTTCTAGAGTAATGTGTTGATCTAATTTTTTAATTTCGCTTTGACATCTATTCACTAGGTTTTTTAGTCGAGATGATTTGTCAATCTCCATTAACATAAGCTCGTTTAAAATTTTATCTATATAACAAAACATCCATGAGTTATTGCTATTGCCGTTCGCTAGTTCTTTAGCAAGACTGGATAGTTTTTTTAATCGTAATACAAATGATGGTTGTATGTCTGCAACATAGATAGTTCTGCAGCTAGTCCCAGTTCTAGCCAGGTCGTTAAGTTCCAAATAGGATAATATTTTAGAAGTGAGCTCTTTTGGCAAAGTTAATAAAGTTGGTGAAACATTTGGTGTCATTTGTCCAGCGTTTGATTCTAAAATCGATTTAGTTGTAGTGGAATTGATTGCAGAAGTCATAATAATTTCCTATTTTTATTTTGGAGACAAAATATTAGTAAAAAATTATTAATTAAATAAATATGAAAAATATTTTTAAATAAAATTTAAAAAAAATAAAGTTAAATAATATTTATTTTTTAAATTTTGAAGCTTGAGGATAGTTTACTTTTGCGATTTTTTATGGTTGTTTAAGTTTGATAAACCTAAACCTAAACCTAAAACTATTTCTTTGTGTTTTTATTGTTTTTTCTATAAATATTGAAGTATGCCAGATAAAGAAGATACCCAGCAGTTTATTGATGATAAAGTTATAATAATTAACTTGATTGATGAGTTAATGGAAAGGCTAGAAGATGCTATAGCTCTTGGAATGGATGATGAAAATAGTATTATTTATAACGATCTTAATTTACTAAAAGAAGATACTGATGCAGCTGGGTCATATTTTGTTTTGTCTGAGATAGTACATCACGCAAAGCAGGTTGAGAAGAATATTGATACCTGGTTGTCATCAATGGGAAGAGTTACTGGGGATTTAAATTGGCCTGATACAACATCAGAACTTTAGTGAGAGCCATCTTCTAGGTGGAGCTTTTTGCATATAAAAGAGAAGCAGCACTTGAAAACTAAAAGCGGCCAAAGCAGTAATATTGTTGTGCAACAGTCTTTCGGGAAGAGATTGGTTAATTTTTGAAAATAGACCATGATGATCTGATATATTTCGTTCAGGGTATCTTAAAGAAAAAGTTTTTATTAGTTTTGTAGTAATGCTGCTATAGCTTTTTTGCAGTAGTATATAATCAATGAAACTACCTTCATTTTTTATTTCTCTTTTAGTTTTCAGCTCTTTTGAAGCTCTTTCTACAGGGAAATAAGAGCAGTTACCGAGATTTGGCGGACTTTGGAAGAGATTCATAAGAGGACTCTTTTTCAGCTCTTGAGGTGTCATATTTAAATCACCTAAAAGAACATTATAATTAGAGTTTTTGGCCTTGCTTATTTCTTTTAAAATAATCTTAGCTTGTTTTTTTCTTCCTTCAATTTCTTGAGTTGTCGGTTTATGTACATCTTCAGAATGTTGCAAGTGTGTATGATAGAAAGAGAAATTTCCAATATCGATACCAAAAAGGCATTTTCCAACAAATTTTATACGGCCTACATTTGTTGATGATGGAAATGATTTAACCCGAGGATTGCTTGGGGGTATTTTAGATGCTACAAATTGTCCACTTGGAGCCCCAACTGCCTTTGGATTAATGTTAAAATAAAAATATTTATAATCATTCTTTAATGCCTTGAAGAGCATATCACCAAGTTTATAGTCATATACCTCTTCTAAAAATAAGATATCTGCGTCCTGTTCTTTGATTTTATCAACAATTTGATTAAATCTTTCATCCCAAGGCTTTAAGCCGTTTTGGTAAATCGGGTATCCACCTCCAATCCCACAAATGTTCCATTTAAAAATAGTTGGGTTTTTCCGATAATATACGACATTCATCTTACCCTTTTCGAAGTTCCATCTATTTCCCACTCTACAAATGAAAGGATCTGACGAAATTACATTTGCAATGAATCGAAAAGCAATTCCAGCAGCCCCTAAAGGAATAGCTAATGGTAACAATAAAATAATCCTTAACAGGGAATTGGTTTTATCAGCTAGAGTGTATAAATAAGAACTTTTTGGATAAATTCTATTTTTAGATAAAGACAATTTAATAGCGTGCTTGTGGACGCTACAAATTGGATCAGTTGCAAGTGACCCACAATGAGTAAATAAATTAGCTATTTCAGTTCTTATAAAATTCATACCTACGTATAATAGCAACATAAGAGTTTATTTTCAACAATGATGCTTTTAATTTATATTAAAAAATATATTACATATTTACTAACTTTAACTTTTAAATAAATATGGAAATACAACCACCATATCGCATAAATCCAATAGACACGTCAAAGAGTAAGTCTTTTGATCAAGTAAATGAGGGATTCCCATCAAAGAAATTAAAAAAGATTTTGAGAGACTTGAGAGAGTCTATACAAGATTTAGCAGAATGGGTTAAAAAATTGTCGTTGGCGGGTGAAGATAAAGTTGATGAGCAAAGTTTGTTAGACTTTTTAACAAGGGTAAACCTTTTTTATGAAGGTATTGAACGCTTAAAAAGCTATATAGAAGAGCCTGATTCTCAGGAAGATTTGCATTTTGCATTAGAAATCAATGCAGAAATTGATGATATGTTAAAAGGTGATATTAAAAGATATACACTTTGTTCATATTGGAAGTTTGATGACTTCTCCTTTCAGTTAATCATGGAAAAAGCATCTATAACTCCTTTTATTGATTTGAAAAGAGCTATCATTCACCTTTTCAACGAAGTTTCAAAGCAAAACTGGGCTTTTGTGGTTTCAGCCTTTGACAAGATGGCTGAAAAGCTTTTAGTTTAGACCGTTTTTAGCGAAATGTGATAATACTACAGCGGTTGCTTGTGATACATTGAGTGAATCAATTTTTCCAAACATTGGGATATAGATTATTTTATCACATTTTTTTAATATCAAAGGTTGTACTCCCCTTCCTTCAGACCCCAAAACAATGGCAGTTTTAGCTTGAAATTCATAATCAAAAAGACTGACAGCATTGCTATCAATGGCAGTTGATATTACTTCAAACCCCTCATTTTGAAGTAAAGGAAGCACTTGAGCTAAGTTTGAAACTTTTATACTAGGGACAAGCTCAGATGCACCTGAACTTACCTTTGAAACTACTGGAGTGATGTCCGAACCTCTATTTTTTGACCAAATTAAAGCATCTACGCCAAAGCAATCAGCGGCTCTGAAAATAGCACCTAAATTTTGAGGATCATTAATATTATCTAAAAGAAGCAGACAGGATTTATCCTTATCTCTCAGTTTTTTTAAAAAATCTTTTAAATCATAGCTCTGAAAAGTCTTTACTTCGGCTACTATAGATTGATGAGAATCTGACTGAACTAGGTTAGTTAGCGAATTCTTATCTTTTAAGATTATAGGTATTTTTTCTCTATTTAGAGCTTTAGCAATTTGCTTTTGCAAAACACTTTTTGCTGCAAAGACTTTTATAATCCTATCAGGTGAGTGTCTTACTAGCTCATCTATGCAGTGAATACCCATTACATATCGTTTCATGACACGCTAACTTTTAATTTTATTTCGGTATTAGTATGCATTATGTGTGCATTAAAAAGAACTATAACTGATATTTCGGTCTTAATATTTTTAAAGATAGAAACTTAACTGCAATAAAACTTCGAAGACTAACCATCTTGTTTTTATTTTTTGATTTTCATCAAACGAAATATTTGAATAGCTTGGAAACAAGCTAATTCTTTGGTTGTTAACATTGACATTGAAAGTCTCTGAAGAAAAGTAATTAATATTTCCAAGTATAGATAGTTTCAAGAATCTATTAGGATAAGTGCTGAGTTTCAAGTATCCAGAGTGTCCATGATTCCCCCCTCTTGAAGCCTTTGCGTGAAACTCTCTTATTTCTTGGTAAGATAAAGAGTTATCGGTAAATTCACTTATAAAGAGATTTGAGAAAAAGCTCTGTTTATAGGAAAGAAAATAATATCGATAACCAGAAGCAAAGCTAAATTTGCCGCCTCCAGGTCTGGCAAAGAAATTAACTCCTATGAAAACACCATACCATTTTTGTCTAAAGTCATTTCCTGATAAATCAGACTGAATGGTAAAGTAGTCAGCTGTTTCAATTTGAGTGCTTTGATAAGGGTTGGGAGTCGGGTTTTTTCTTTTGATCTTTTCATAGTGGATAGTAAAGCCGAAAAGTGGAGTTAAATTTACTTCGTAGTGTCTATCTGGTGTTAATTGAACTACATATCCCAGATATGTGTTTCCCTTGACTGCTTGCGAGTCAGTATCAAATAGAAATTGGATCGGAGCTGTTGTGAAACTTAAGTCAAAACCACTTTGTTTCATCTCATCTTTTCCAAGAAAAGCGTAACTAGTATCCACAAAAAAAATAACATCCCTATGTATTTTTTGAAGAGCTACTTCACACTCCATAAATTTTAGGTTTGGATATTCTTCTCTGTAAGTTGTAGTCGATGGATCACCAGGTTCTTGCAACCTCCATTTTATATGGTCCTCGCGATAACCTGTAGCCAAGCTTATTTCCCAAGGAGTTGTTATAGTAGCAGATATTGAACTACTTAGTATAAAAAGAAAAAATAAAATAAACTTATTCATGGCGATAAAAGTAACATGTCAAAAAAAAAATCTGAACATATATATTGCAAAGGGGTAAATGAATAATGAAAAAACTATATCGTTCTCGAAAAAATAAGCTTATTTTAGGTATTTGCGGAGGACTCGGAGATTATTTTCATCTTGATCCTTTTTTTATAAGACTTTTAGCTCTTTTTTTTGCGACAATCACAATTGGGCTTCCAGCAATATTTATGTATTTTGTTAGCGCGCTTATCATTCCAGTAGAGCCTAAAGGTCGTCATGTAAAGTCTTACAAGAAACTGTACAGGTCTCAAAAAGATTATAAAATTGCAGGAGTATGTGGAGGAATTGCAGAAACATTTGGCTGGGACTCGACCTGGGTTCGCATTATTTGCATAGTATTTTTTATATTATCTGGGGTTCTTCCTGTATTTATAGGTTACATAATTGGTTGGACGACAATTCCCAAAAGGCCTTTCAATGGTTATGAAATTGAGATAGAGTGATGAAATATTTGATTGTTTTTTCATTTTTTGTAATAAACCTTTTTTCAAATGAGCGAGTTACAGCTGTCCATAAAACCATACATTCTTCTGATTTCCTACTTTGCTCTTTTAAGGAAGAAAATTTAAGTGAAAAGGGCTATAAATATCCTTTTTTGTCATTTAGCGAAGTGTCAAATAGAGAACTTTCTAAATTTTCACTAGATGTTTATAAAATATTATTTAATTTAGGCTGGAGTGGTTTCTTTATACCAAGTATTGAAAAAGCTTCAGATAGCCTCCCGAGTATTAAGCCAACTAGGATTTTCCATATAGAGTCTATCAATATACACAAAATCCAAGCTTTAAAAACTGTTTTAAAGCATATAAAATCTATATGTAATGCAAAAGTTAGCTTAAATTTATCAGGGGATATTATAAACCATAAAAACAGGTTTATAATTCTAAATTTCTTGAAAGAGCATGTAGATATATTTTTTTGTGATAGTAGAGCTGTAAGACAGCTTACTGGACTTTCTTCTAAATTAAGTTGCCAATATTTTTCTGGCGTATTCAACTTAGAGTCAATAATCTTTGAAAGAAAAGGATGTTGGACATCTGACAAGCAGCATTGCCTTTTTCATCCATTTTCCCAGCAAGCTGTTATCGATAGTTCGCTAAGTTTGTTTATATGCGGATTTTTACACGGAGTCTTAAAAGATCAGCCGCTCGTAAAGTGTTTAGACATCGGCACTAATTTTGTAGAAAAATCGCAATCGGATTATTGAATTGTCTAAGTTAGAAGCTAATTAGGCTTTTCTCTTTTTTTCCAATAGTCAGGCCCATAATCATAGGTAAGCTCTTCCCCTTCTTCAATATCTCGGCTTGTAAAAAAACCAATTAGAAGAACTGGGCCAAAATAAATAAGTGAAGGCTTGAGGTTTGGTTTGTAACTATGATTTATAAACCTAGTTAGGTTTCCTTTTTTCTTAGCATCTATTGTAAAATTTTCCGGATAGTTGAACCCAGTCACATATTCAAAGCAATATGCATTCTTTTGGTCTTTCCTAGGAGTTGAGTGTCTAAGATACCCTGAGTATTGCCCTATCCACTTCTTCTTCTTTATATTGTTTTTTGCAAAAAGGCCATATCCTTTCTTAGAGTTGATCCATTTAATTACAACATCTGATAAGTTATCTGAGTATATTTTATCCTTATAATAGACTCCGAGCCATTTTTCTTCTGGATAGACCATTTTCTTTTTGTCAGCCTTTTGAATGCGCTTGATTATTTTATTTAGTAGTTTATCAGAGTCAAACTGTATATTTGATAAATATTCGATGCCAAAAAATTTTTCAAATTCTGGGATTGTGAAATATTTGGTATTACCATTTTTTTCTAGTTGAATTTTAGCTGGAGTTTGTTGTGTTAGCTTTTTAAAGCATTTTTTTCGGTTTAGCCACATGGATAGCATAATTGGAGTAAGCTCCAGGTAGCTTTTTTCATTTTTTAATATTTCAATATCATTTAATTCTCTAATCCATTCAGGCTTATCGAAAAGTACACAAAGATGGAGTCCATTATATCCATATTTTCGAATCAAATATCTTCCATATCTAGACTGAAGACATTGATCTAAGGAGTTGAATTTTTTTTTAAAGAAGATCATCTGGAGTTTTTCCAATTTGCTTCCAATAAAGCTTACCATAGTCAATTAATATCTGTGATTGATTTTGTATGCGAGAAGTTGATATAGCGATCATTCTAAAGATGCCATCACAAATTACCGATGCCAAATAGGCATTTGGTTTATTGCTGTGGTTATAAAAACGAGTGTGGTTCCCATATTTTGAAGCATCAATTACGAGTGAATTAAAAATATTTAGTTTAAGTGGATATTTTACAAGGTATCTATTTGATTTATCTAAATTTGGAATATATCTTCTTATAATACCTGTATACTCTCCTAAAAAACTATTTGGTGGTATTATTTCATTCGAAATTACACCTTTTTCTAGATTGTAGCCGATATTTACAATTGATTGACTGGGGAAAATTTTTTTTTGAATATCAGAACGAAAGTAGGCATCTCTAAATTTTTCAAAGCGTTGTCTTTTTGCTTTTTTTGTTTTCCTGATAATTGAGTTCAATAAAATAAAATCATCAAAAACTAAATGATCAAGATGCTTATCGCTATCAATATCATTTTTTTTTAGCCATTGATGAAGCATCTTTTTAGGAATTTCATCAGCAGGGGTTTTATTAAAGAGTTTTAAATCTAGCCATTTCACAGTAAAAGTTATTTTAAAATTGTTGACATAAGCTCATTTTTTTTTAAATGTTAGCATAAATAAGTTTGTTATGTCTCATATTTTAGTAAAAGCTCAATAAACACGATGGTTGCAGATGAACAGAAATCGAATGATTGATTTTTTAAAATTCTCACCTGATATATTTGATATTATTATAATCGGCGGTGGCGCTACTGGGCTTGGAGCTGCAGTTGACGCAACCAGTAGAGGTTATAGAACACTTTTGTTAGAAAGTCATGACTTTGCAAAAGGCACCTCTTCAAGAAGCTCTAAATTAATCCATGGAGGGCTTAGATATTTAAGGCAAGGGAATATAAAGTTAGTGAAAGAAGCGTTGTTCGAGAGAGGCCTTTTATATAAAAATGCTCCACATTTAGTAAAAAAGCTTCCATTTTTAATACCAACTAGAAGCTGGATGGAAAACAAATACTACCAATTAGGGTTGAAATTTTATGATTCACTAGCAAAGGATTCAAACTTTGAACAATCGAAGACTTTGACGAAAGAAGAAGTCCTGAAAGCTCTCCCTTTTTTAAGTGAATCGGATATTTATGGTGGAATTAGGTATCTGGATGGACAATTTGATGATGCTAGACTTGCTATAACTCTTGCTAAAACTAGTGTTTGGATGAATGGTGTTGTTGTTAACTACTGTCCAGTTACTGGTCTTTTGAAAAAAAATGGCAAAATTAATGGAGTAATCGCTCACGATGTGATTAATAAAGAAGAATATAGACTGCATGCAAAAGCTGTAATAAATGCAACAGGTGTTTTTTCTGATGATATTTGCAAAATGGACGATACAAATTCACCAAAAATAGTTAGGCCAAGCCAAGGTATTCATTTAGTATTTAAAAATATCCTAAAAGGAAAGCAAGCAGTTATTATTCCCAAAACTACAGATAAAAGAGTTTTGTTTTTAATACCATGGTATAACCACACTTTGGTTGGTACGACTGATACTGAAGTAGATAGAGTCATGTATGAACCAGAACATTTAGAGTCTGAGGTCGATTTCTTACTTGAAAATACTTCTAAATATTTGAAAAAAGCGTTAACCAAAGATGACATTTTAAGCGTTTTTAGTGGGTTGAGGCCACTTGTAAGCAAAAAAGAAAAATCAACAGCTGAGCTTTCAAGAGATCACATGATAAAATTATCAAAGTCAGGCTTACTTACAATAATCGGAGGAAAATGGACTACATACCGAAAAATGGCAGAAGATGCAATAGATAAGGCAGTTGAAGTAGCAGGTCTTAAATTTTATCCATCAGACACAAAAAATTTAAAGTTGCAAGGTTACTTACAAGCAGTTGATTATGAAGATCAATTAAGCATCTATGGAACTGAAAAAGAAAAGATAACCCAAATAATTAATGAAAATCCTGAATTTGGAAAGACAATTCATCCAGATCTTTCCTATCTTGCAGCTGAAGTTATATGGGCATGCAGAGATGAAATGGCAGAAACACTAGAAGATGTCTTGGCGAGAAGGACTCGATCACTTTTCTTAAATGCAAAGGCAACTGTCGAAGCATCAGAAAAGGTAGTTGATTTAATGAAAGATGAAAAAGCTAAAGATGAAAGCTGGAAAGAAAATCAAATACAAGCTATAAAGAACCTTTCTAAAAAATATTTGATACAAAAAATATGAATTCGGTTACAGGAATAGGACTTTTTATTCACCTGACAGATCAGAGTGTATTTTTAAAGAAGGTTAATAATGACAATGCACGTAACTTTCTCAAAGGCTCTTTAAGATTTGTTGTTGCATCCATAGCTTTGGGTTTTTTTGTGAAAATAGGGCTTTATTACAATTTAGTTTCAGGGATAGGAAAATCAGTTTTAGGTATGCTATATAAAAAACGGGCTTTTGTGAAACTTAGAAAAGAACATCTTAAAGAAGCAAAAGTTCATTTCATTAAGGTGATAATTGATTTATCTGCAATTTTGTTTAGATCTCTTGTGATTGTTCTTTATGCAATTTCACCAGAGTATGTTGTAAGTTTACAGAATGTACTAGAAAAAAAGCTAATCGCTCAAAATGCTGCTAATTAAGTCATATTCACTTATTTGAGACTGAACCTCTTGAACCAGCTTCACTTGTGGCGTATTTAAATAATGAGGAAGTTGCATAGAAAAACTAAGTACAGATGAATCAACTATTTGAAAAGTTAGCTGAGAACTACTGATTTCATTTTGGATAGCTTCTAAAAGTGATTTATGATCTAAAAATTTCATCTCTGACCTTATTTATATCTCATTAATTATACAAAAAAAAAACTTATTTGTCAAAGAGTCAAGCCTTTACAAAATCTTAACAAATAATCCTTGCTGGAAATTCATTATTAAATTGTGCTAAAAGTAATATAAAAACAAACAGGTGATCAAATGAGTAAAATGCAATTTCCAATTAGTTTTCATGTATCAGCAAAAGCAACAAAAGGAATAGGCTCTTCATGGAGCTCGATTGTAGAAGGACTGGATACTGTTAATAGTTGTATTCCTAAGGAGTTTGGTGGACCTGGCGATGGTTATTCTCCTGAAGACTTCTTTGCTCTTGCAGTACTCAACTGTGTAATTGCGACATTCAAAGTTTATTCCGAACACTCAAACTTGTCGTTTGAGAATTTGGAAGCCAACGCAGAAGCACAAATGGACAAACATTCAGATAACTATCTTTTTATTTCTCACATAAATATAAAAATAAACATATCAGGCGCATCCGATAAGGAAAAAGCTAAAGCGACTTTGGATAAAGCAATCAAAGACTGCGCAATTAGCAACTCCATTAAATCTGGGAAAACTTACGATATTAATATTAGTTAATAAACTCTTCCCACTCTTCATCTGATGTTACTGGATCCATACGACCGCCTAAATATTTTGCTAGAAATTCCTCAGTTGCTGCATAGCACTTCAGGCGGTTTTTTATTTTTAAAAAACTATGGCCTTCATCTGGAAAAAGCAAGTAGTTTACCTCTAAGTTGCGGCCTCGCATAGCATTTACCATCTGATCACTTTCAGCTCTAACAACTATTGGATCATTTCCACCTTGAGCTATCAATAAAGGTTTATTGATTTGATCAACTTTTGATATTGGAGATCGTTTTTTCAAAAAGTCTTGTTCTGTTTGGATGTCACCAATAAATCTCTTAGAAAATTCAATTCTTGGCTTTAAATAAGGAGGAATAGAATTTAACAAAGTGACTAGATTGGATGGCCCAACATAAGATACTCCACAACAAAATTCATTTGGAGTAAAGGAAAGTCCGACTAAAGTTGCGTATCCACCAAAACTCCTTCCCATAATTGCAACCTTTTTAGGATCTGCTATTCCTTGATTTATTGCCCAACTTTTAGCGTCTAAAAGGTCAAAGTGCATTTTATTTCCCCATTCCTTTTTAGAAGCACTTATGTATTCCTTTCCATATCCAGCAGAGCCCCGGTAGTTTACTTGAATAACAGCGTACCCTCTATTTGCTAGCCACTGAACTTCTGGAGTATATTGCCACTTATCCCTTAGCCATGGCCCTCCATGAACATATAAAACTGTAGGGAATTTCTTCTTTGATACAGGAGGTAATGTATAATAGCCGTGGATAGTCATCCCATCTCGAGCTTTAAAAGAGAACGGCCAAGTTTTTGCTAATTTGTATTTTTTCAGACGTTTATTTGAATCATATAAATGAGTTAATTTTTTTAAGGTTTTTTCATATATATAATATTCTTCAGGCCTATCATCAGAGTTAGAAGAAATGATCCAAATATTGTTTTTTAGGCTCCTGCTAACTATATCAATGTTTCCTTTTATGTTATTTCTTATAAAAAATAAATCTTTTGAAAAATCTTCATCAAAGGTTTGCCATTCTTGGTAATCTCCTAGATAATTAATCCCCTCTACTTCATTTTTCTTTGGATTGAAAATAACATCTTTAATATCAAATTGAGGATTCTCATAAATTGAGATCTTATCGCCTGTTTCCATATTTATTTTAATAAGTCCTAATGTATTGGAAGCATAGGTACTGAGCATAAATAAATAGTTATTATCATCAGAAAATGAAAGTAGCTTGTCGTTCTGATCTTCAAGTGTATTTGAGAAAATAAGAGACCAGTTGCTATCTTTTTTATATTTTCCCAAAATATTATAAGAACCGTCCATGTTAGCTTGAATTGCTGCTCTAATATGCAGATTGTTATCAGGTAGAAATTGGATAATATTACCTGGATTTTCTTCTAATAACTTAAGTTCACCGTCTTTCAGGTCTAGTCTATACGCATCATGGGCTGCTTTACTTCTCTTATTAAGGGCTATTATGATGTCATCTGGGCTTGAATGAAAATATTTGATTATTTTGGTTTTTGTAGATTCATATGGAGTAAGGTCTCTAGTTCTTTTATTCTGAATATTTACTTGAAAAAGATGGAAATTTTGATCTCCATCCTTATCTTTTAGGAAAAGAATATGTTGATTGTCATATTGCCATAAATATTTTTTTATACCTTGATTCAAATCATTAGTTACAATTTTATCGTCATTCTTACCGATGGTTTTAACCCAGATATTCAAACTTCCCTGCTCATTAGGTGCCAAATAGGCAAGTTTGGTCCCATCTGGAGAGATTTTTGGGCTGGCATAATTAGGATTGTCAAAGATTGTTTTTCTAGGAATTAAAGGAATATCATTAATTTCAATTCTTTTGCTAGTTCCCATTAAAAGCAATGAAGCTGATAACACTTTAATTATAAACCCTGAACCTAACATTTTCTTACCTTATTATTTTTTTTAAGCTTAATAATAAACTACCCATACCTTGAAAAAAAGTAAAAAACCATGTTACCATGCTTATTATCCACTGGTCGTTCGTGGGAGGGAATAATGAAAAAATGGATTATTATAATGGCTACTTTGACAACTACTTTTTTATCTGCATCTCAAGTTATTATTTTATTGGGGCCCCCAGGTGCCGGCAAAGGGACTCATTCAGTTCCACTTAGCAGTAGCTTGAAGTTGCCTCATATATCAACAGGAGACCTTTTTCGATCTCATCTAAAGGACAAAACAGAGCTCGGTCTTAAAGCTAAAAAATATATTGATGAAGGAGAGCTAGTTCCTGATGAGTTGGTATTGGATATTTTACAAGAGAGAATTTCTAAGCCAGATTGTAAAGAAGGATACATTTTAGATGGATTCCCAAGAACTTACTCACAAGCAAAATCATTAGAGAAAAGATTAAACAAACAAGACAGCTTGAAAGTAATTTATTTAAGTGCTCCAGATTCCATCTTAGTTGATAGAATAACAGGCCGCCTATCATGTCAATCTTGTGGAGCTGTGTTTCATAAGACTTTTTCTCCACCTAAAAATGCTTCTGAGTGTGATTATTGCCAAGGTAAGCTTCTTCAGCGAAAAGATGATACAGAGGAAGTTGTTAAAAAAAGACTTGTTGTATACCACGCTGAAACTAGGCCTTTAATTGAATATTATAAATCAAAAGGCTCGCTTATTGAAGTTGATGTGAATCAAAGAGATAAAGCTGAAATATTCAATGAAATTAAGTCTAATTTCGATGAGAAAGTCATCACTTACTCCAGATAAAAATACCTATATTTTTTATAAAAAATAATTACTTCGTACCTTTAGATATTTGAATTTAGAGGGCGAGGTATTTATTTGTCCAATTTTCCTCACTTTTTTTGTTAAATAAAAACTTGAAAAAAATTTACATAAAATTAATATTCCAAATAAATTATTAACAAAAAAAGAGGTTGATATGTCGGCAGTTGAAGGTTCTGTTAATTTTTCTAGAAATAATTTTTTAATTTCACCACTTATGATCCCAGGTAAGAAAGAGGCAGATGAGATATTTAATAGAGTAAATAATTCTATTTGTAGTCCTAAAATTTTGTCTCCTAAACCTAGGTTTGGTATTACACGGTTTGAAAGATCAGCAAATGGAGTTGTGCATAAATTATTTGAAGAAGCCCGTAAAATAAGTTTTTTATCAAATAATTATCTAATTGAGGATGCTTTTGAGGAAGGGTTTATAGATCAAGAGCTATCTCTAGGATATGATACAGATGAAAGTGTTACAAGCAATGCTCCAGATTTAGATAGTGAGCATGCACAAGAAAGTTTAGATGATGATTCTCTACCTTTATTTATTCAACAAGAATATTCGAGTCCTTCAACATCAGATATGCAAGAGCTTGGCGCAGAGCCTAATGGCGAAGTTTCTAATCCGAACCTGAATCATAGGCGCTCATTTTCTTTGCCGGTTATGCCTACTTCATCTTCAAATTCTAAATCAGAAAGTGTTGAAGAAAAATTCCAAGAAATAGAAAAAAAATACTTAGAAATTAAAAATGCTGTACTTAGTCTAGTTCCTCCAAGAGAGTGTGTATCTGCAGCTGTAACTCCAATTGAATGTGATAGAACTCCTATTCTAAGACGTACACTTTCTTTAACAGAGCCTAAACGTTATGTTAATAAAAATATTCATGAGTTATTTGAAGAACTTTTAATAAATGTGTCAGAATTAATTAAAAGCAAATCTGATATCGAAAAATATAAAAAAACTAGAGACTATCTCCAAGAAATTTATGAACTGGACTTCCAAAAATATTTTTTAGATCAATTTGATTTAATAGATTTAAATGACTCCCTAGTGGATTTAGATAGCATTATTTGTATGCTACAAGGATCAGGAGGATCTCCTTATTATTGCGATCATTTAAGTGAGAGTGGGACAGATTTTCTGGCAACTAATAGTGAAGATAGTGATTCAACCTTAAATGAATGTAGAGAGCTAACAAGTGATACTATTTTATATGAGATGGCTCTAGTTGAAAATAATGGCAATATAAATGAAATTACAGGCCTTTTAAATATTTTTGAAAAAATAAAACAAGATAACGCTAAAGATTTAGATGACGAAATACTTGATTCTTTGAATTCTGCCATATCAGACTTAAAACGGTTACTTAAATAATTGATTAATTTTTGTTGATGGGGATGGTCTTTATGTCAGTCTCCATCAACTCAACTTTGATATTTTTTTAGAACTCTAGCTATTTTTTTATTTGATTAAGGCACTTCTTGGTAAATCTGCCAATATTTTTATGTTTCTCACTATCCTTTTCAGGGAATTAATTTTTAAAAACTAAATCTTTATTGCAATATTTGTAGTTGTTGTTTAGGAATGAAAATAAACTGTGAATATGAAAAATTTAAGGAATTCTCTTTTTTATTTAGTTATTTTTTGTTCGCTAGGGCATGCCTGCACTGATTTTTTAATAAAAGGCGATAAAGGAAATGTTGTTGGAAGGTCGATGGAATTTGGCATTTTTTTAGATTCGGAGATCATTTTTTACCCGAGAGGGTTAAAAACTACTAGTCTCTTAAAAGGAAGCGTAAAAGGACTTTCATGGGTAAACAAATATTCATATTTAGCTGTGAATGCCTTTAAAACAGATATGGTAGTAGACGGGATGAATGAAGGAGGCCTATCTTTTGGGGTATTATGGTTTCCGGGTGCAAAATACCCATCTAATGAATCTAGTGGATCTAATCAAACTATTGCACTTGAAGATTTGGGAAGTTGGATTTTAGGTAATTTTTCGAGTGTAGAAGAAGTTAAACACAGAATAACTGAAATTAGAATACAAGCTAAAACAATGCCTGAGCTTAACAAAGTTCCTCCAATTCATTTATCTATACATGACAAGAATGGAAACAGTATAGCTATTGAATTTTTGGATGGAAAGATGAAAGTCTTAGACAATCCAGTAGGTGTTTTAACAAATGTTCCTAAACTAGATTGGCATTTAACTAATCTCAGAAACTATATTAATCTGTCAGCTTTCAATAAAAATGCAGTTACATTTGATGGAAGTGTATTTGACCCAACAGGTCAAGGAACTGGACTCTTGGGAATACCAGGTGACTGGACTCCCCCTTCTAGATTTGTAAAGATAGCTATTCTTAAGAACTTTGCTGAAAGAGCTAAGACAGTTAGTGAAAATATAAATTTAGCATTTCATTTACTAAATACTGTAGATATTCCATATGGAGTAGTTAGAGGAGCTGATAAAAGTGAATATGATTACACACAATGGGTCGTTGTAAAGGACCTAGATCATCAAAAGTTATATTACAGGACATACCAGGACCTAAATATTTATTCTGTCGATCTAAGAAACCTAAAAGGATCTAATAAAAAGAAATTTTCTATGCAAGGTGCAAAAAATTAATGAAGCCTTAAGGTTCGGTATGTACTCTCTATTTGATCTAAAGATGATATGCAACAGTTGAGGTCTTTCAAAAGACCTGTTGAGACATCATATATCCATCCATGCACGTATAGTTTTTTTTTGTTAGCCCAAGCATTTTGTACTATTGTTGTGTGGCATACATTCATAACTTGATGTAAGACATTTAGCTCTACTAACTTGTCATTTCTCAAAGTCTTATTTGAAATATGGTCCAACTGATCTTTTTCACGAGAATATACATCTCTGATATTGCGTAACCAGTTATCAACAAGACCAAATTGGGCATTTTCCATAGCTGCGGCTATTCCACCACATCGATAGTGTCCACAAACAATCACATGTTCAATATTTAGATAATCAATTCCATACTGAAGGACTGACAAACAGTTAAAGTCTGTGTGTGGAAATAAGTTTGCAACATTTCTGTGAACAAATACCTCCCCAGGCTCAAGTCCAAGTATTTCATTAGCTGGAATTCGACTATCAGAGCATCCTATCCAAAGGTATTTTGGGGTTTGTTTTTCTGACAGCTTCAGAAAAACGTCCGGATCCTTTTTTAATTTTTTTTCTGCCCATATTTTGTTGTTTTTAAATAATTTTTGAAGCGCTCTCATATTATTTATTTCTTTTCGTGTGACGTTATACTTTTTTCAAAAAGCAAGTTTTTAAGACTATTGTAGACTTTCCTTCTCTACACTCAACTTCTTCGTTGTTGTTAGTTAGATGGATATTTTTAAATTTTTTACCCCTTTTTAAGGTAATTGACGAACCTTTTACTTTTAAATCTTTAATAACTTGAACAGTATCTCCGTCATTTAAAACATTTCCGTGACTGTCTTTTGTGCTCATATATTTTCCCCTTCACTACATTTTATCTCAAATTATTTTAAGAGTCTATTCGTATAGTTTTTTTAGAGCTTTTGTGGCCTTTTAATATTTTAATATTTCTTTTTGGTATGTTGTAATGCTCAGATAACAGAGAAATTATAACTTCGTTAGCTTTACCTTTTTCGGGAACAGCGGTACATTTGATTTTCAAAGTATCACCTTCAAATCCAATGATCTTATTTTCAGATGCTTTGGTTATTACTTTAACTTGAAGAATCATTAATTTTTTTTATGAAAATGGTAAGTAATTTGATATAACAATGTCAATCATTAGGCTCCAAAAAGCTATTTAAGTTGCAATACCAATAATTTTGAAGAATCTCATATTATTTTTATTATCTAATATACAAAAAAATAGTTCAAAACTAAAACGATGTGCTAAATTCCTCCTTTAAAGCAAAGAGGGGTTTATGACAGTAGTTGTAAGTAATGATAGAAATACTAGTTGGGTATCGCATGAATCAGGAGCTTGCTCGATTTTAGCAAGAGCTGTAAGACTTGCTGTTTTTAAATATGGCGTATTATCTACAGGATGGTTTGAAAAAACTTTGCTGAATTCATTTCAAAGAAAGCTCTCAGGGTATGGTTTTTTTGCAAAATCAGGAAATTTCAACCCACAAAGGGCTCAGAGTACGATAAATACTTTAATTAAGTTAGGCGGCCAAGTATCCGAAATCTATCCAAAAGATGGAGAAGCAAAGCTGCAAGTAGTAAAAATGAAAGCATTGTCACTAAAAGAAAAAATTGAGAATTTTGGTGGTCATTGGCATAAAGAACAAGATATGTTTGTTATTAGAGAGCCAGAATCCCCTACCCCAGCGTGGGATGACTTTTACAAGCAACTTAAAAGGTTATTTCCAAATGAACTAACTGATAAAGATGGTAGATTTCTTGTAACATCTGAAAATGTTAGAAATATCCAATTTAATACAGATGAGAGGAAGACTCAGTGTATTTTATTTGCAGGATTTTCTAAATCATTTGCAATGAAAAAAAATCTGGTTGCATATTTTTTAGGTAAAGGAATTGATGTTTGTCTTTATGATCCTAGGGGAATTTTAAATAGCGAAGGGTATCCAACCGAAGCGGGACTATACAATGATATTGAAGCTGTTGGTGACTTTTTGATGAATGAAAAATTATCAAACTCATATGATCCAAGGCATGTTTGTATTTATGGATCTTGCGGTGAATCTTTTCCTGCTATAAAGCTTTTTGAAAAATACAATACGCGTGGTATTAACATGATTCTTGAGAATTCACCAGGTTCTTTAGATAGAGTTCTTTCTCGTTTAGGCATTATAGTTTCTAGAATTTTTAGTTTTTACTCTGGTTATATAAGAGCTCCTATTGACTCCAGCTGTCATATAACGCCTGAAGATAATTTTAACTCAATTAAAACGTTAAAAGAGCTTAAAGAATCAGAAATACCTGGATATGTTGTGTTAACAAAGACAAAAGGCGATACGTTGGCCCCCCCTGAAGAAATAGCTGAGATGGCAGAAATTTTAAGGGAAGCTAGAAATGATGTTCATGAGTTAGAAAACAACCCTGAATATTCGTTGAAGGAAGGACTTAGTGATCCGCACCTTGAAGATCCCATTAGAAATCCTCGCTTGCAAAGTGCTTTTGTAAGAGCGCTTTTCGTATAAAAGTCACTGTTATATTCAAATCTTTAAGGAGCATTTTTATAAATGCTCCAAAATCCTTTTAAAAACATATTATTTGAACTGTCTCGTAAGTAGCTTTCTTATCGAGCTATAATCATCTTCATCATAAATATCTCCCACTATTTCTTCAAATATCTCTTCCAAAGTGACTATTCCCAGTATTTTTTGGTTATTTGATAAAACAATAACTAGCAACATCCTTTTTTCTTGCATTAGTCTGAGAGCTGCTAATATGGGCATATCTTCTTTGACAAAGATAGTTTCTCTGATAATTGAACTCCAATTAGTTTCATTGGCTTTTGAAAGGACCATCAGCTCTTTAGTGTTGATAATTCCAACTACTTTTCCTTCTTTTGTAACAGGTATCCTGGTGTGTCCACTCATGAGAGCTACATGTTCCACCTCATTAATTGTTTGAGATAGCTCAACTGTAGTTGTATCTTCCCATTTTAACAGTATTTCACTTACAGTGATTCTTTCAATTTTTACGATGTTAAAAACATATTTCTGAGTTGGTTTTGAAATCACATCTAACTTTAAGATTTGCTCCTTTTTATGGATTTCTTCAGGAATATTCTTTTTGGGTAGAAGTTTTATCACAAATCTAGTTGATTTTTCTAAAATTAGTACTATTGGATAAAAAACTAAACTTAGAGAATGAAGTATAACAGACGCCTTTAAAGCAAAGAAATCTGGATTTCTTAACGCTATAGTTTTTGGCACTAACTCTCCTATGACAACGCTCGTATAGGTAATTGGTATTACAACTAGTAAGATGGAAAGTATTTCAGATAATGGTTCATCTAAGTGAAATGTACTTAGAATCCAAATACTAATTTTACCTTTTGCTAATGCTCCCCCAACCGCTGAAGCTAAAGCTCCTAAAAAAGTGATCCCAACTTGAATTACAGAAAGTGTTCTTTCAGGGTTTTCTCTTAATCTAAGTAAAAGCCTAGCTTTTTTTATGCCTTCTTCGACCTTTAATCTTATAATTGATTTTCTCGTTGCTACAAAAGCTGTTTCTGTCCCAGCTAAAAAAGCATTTAATAAAATACAAAGAGCAATTATTACAATATTTACCATTATATCAATTACATTCCTTGATTGTGGTATTAAGTCAGTAGATATAAAAAAATCAAAGCTTTTTAATTTGCTAAGCAGCTTTACTTTTAAAAAAAAAGTTCCAAGCTGAGAAAAATAAATAGTTAGCTAAAGTGAAAGCACCAGTTATAAATGCAATTACTTTCCAGTCTGTAATGCTTAATGGGGTAACCTTAAAAATATGGTGGAAAATAGGTATGTATATTACGCATAAGTGAATGGCTAAAGATGATAAAATAGCTCCTAAGAACCAAAAATTTGTCAAAAGCTTCGCTTTGAACCTATATCTTACAATTTGAGCCACAAGCAACTCTAAAATAACAAGTACTGTAAAAGCCATTGTTTGAGCATGTTCTGCTCCCTGTTTAATTCCAATAAAGCATGCTAGTAGCACTCCGATAGTGACTAATATACTAATTACAAAAAGCTCGATCAGATATGAAATAGATAAAATTGGAGCGGAGGTTTTTCTTGGAGCTTTTTTCATGACTTCCTCATTGGTCTTGTCAGCACTCATAGCTAGAGCTGGCATTCCATCTGTTATTAAATTTAACCAAAGAATTTGAATAGGAGTAAGGATAACAAATGTATTGCCTTGAAGGTCTTTAAAAGCTAAAACCATTCCCAGGAAAATTACTAAAATCTCTGCTATATTAGCTGAAAATAAATAACCTATGAATTTTTGAATATTTGCAAAAATGCCCCTACCTTCTTTAATAGCACTTTCAATTGATGCAAAATTATCATCTAAAATAATCATGTCCGATGCTTCTTTTGTAACCTCAGTCCCAGTAATTCCCATTGAAATCCCTATATCAGCTGCTTTAATAGCTAGAGCATCATTTACCCCATCTCCTG
Source organism: Parachlamydiales bacterium (assembly GCA_050302075.1). GTDB lineage: Bacteria > Chlamydiota > Chlamydiia > Chlamydiales > SM23-39 > JBNLAH01. Next base: position 48,401 of record JBNLAH010000004.1, read on the forward strand.
TCATAGCTACAGTATGATTATGAGATTTAAGTGCTTTTATAATTCTGAGTTTATGATGAGCCGAGGCTCTGGCTATTACTGATATTTGATCAATTTTTTCCTTAAGCTGCTCATCATTCATTTCATCAATTTCAGCTCCAGTAATTGCTTTCTGATTATCCTTTATTAGATTTAGTTGCTTTGCAATTGCAGTTGCTGTGTCTTTGTGATCGCCTGTAATCATAATTATTCTGATCTTAGCATTTTGACACTCTAGGATAGCATCGTTGACTTCTAAGCGAGGAGGGTCGATCATTGCAAAAAAACCAGCAAAAATTAGATTTTTCTCATCCTCATGTGTTAGAGTTTCTTTTGGGAAGTTTTTTTTATATGCTGTTGCAATGATTCTTAATCCTTGTGATGCTAATGAGCTGTTTATGTCTAGAAGACGATTTCTTTCGCTATCAGCTAATGGATGTATCTCATTATCTTGATAAATAGATATTGAATTTTTGATGAGCTCATCCGGTGCTCCCTTTACAAAAAGGATATTTTCATTTTCAGCTTTTCTTAGGATGCTCATTTTTTTTCTTTCTGAGTCAAATGGAAGCTCATCTAAAATTGGATATTTTTGTTCTAAATCATGCTTTAAGAGGCCAGCTTTCTTACCCACTATTAGAATAGCTCCCTCGGTCGGATCCCCAATTATTTTTTCTTCACTTTGAATCTCAGAGTTATTACATAGTATTCCAATTGTAATATGCCACTTTAAGTCATTATAATTATCAATATTTATTTTTTGGTTTTTATAAATAATGTCATCAGCAACCTCAAACTCTTTATCATTCATAGATATCTTTTTTACTTTGATTTTATTTTGAGTAAGAGTTCCAGTTTTGTCAGTACAAATTACTGTTGAGCACCCAAGAGTTTCTACTGAGTGTAATCGACGGGTTAATGCGTTTTTTTTAGCCATTTTCTTTACTCCAATGGCTAAAGAAACTGTAATGATAGCAGGGAGTCCTTCTGGTATTGCAGCTACAGCTAAACTGATTGAAATAAGTATCATATCAAAAATAGGATTTCCTTTTATCAGACCAACTATGAAAATAATTAAAATGATCCCAGCGCAGAAAAAGATTAAATTTTTTCCGAGTCTATTTAACCTATTTTGAAGAGGCGTTTCTTCTTTTTTTTGCTCATGTAAAGATTCTGCAATTTTCCCAAGTTCTGTTTTGCTGCCAACTGAGGTAACGACGGCTTTTGCTTTTCCGCTCAAAACACTTGTCCCTCTAAAAACCATATTTTTTCTTTCCGCAATAGGAACTTTGTCCTCATGAATAACAGCTGAGTTTTTCTGTATGGGCAATGACTCACCGGTTAAGGCTGACTCATTTATAGAAAATTGAGACAATTCTAATATTCTAGCATCCGCTGGTACCAAATCACCCTGTTCTAGAAGTAGCAAATCCCCTACTACAAGTTCTTTTGACAACACTTCAGTAACTTTCCCATCTCTTATTACTTTTGAAGATGGATTTACCATTTTTTGAAGAGCTTCTAGTGATTTTTCAGCTTTATACTCTTGAATGAAACCAAGAACTGCGTTGATAAAAACGATACTTAGTATGGCAACTGTATCAATCAACTCGCCTAAAATGCCAGCTATCAAAGCCGCAGCAAGTAAAAGGATTACCATTAAGCTTGTAAACTGCCTTAAAAATATCTTCCAAGGAGATAGTTTCTTTTTTTTAGGTAGTAAGTTTTTTCCAAACTTGTCTTGTCTTTTTTTGATCTCTTCACTTTTTAGTCCGTTCTCCAGATCTAAACTTAGTTCCTTTCCTAGTGATTTTTCAGAAAGAGACCACCATATTTCATCTGCCATTTATTTTTGTTGTTTTTTTTTACGTTAATTCAAATAGAATTTTTTATGAAGTGTGCTAAAGTTCCATGCACTAGTTTTACTTTTTTCATAAGCTTTATATGTGTTAAATTATATTAGATTAATTTTAGGTGACTGATGGAAAGGCTAAAGATTGAATTGCCAAATGAATGGCACTACAAAACTAGTATTAGAGTTAGAGTAACCGATCTAAATTATGGTAATCACCTAGCAAATGATAAAGTGCTAAGCTTAATCCATGAAGCTAGAGTGCGATTTTTGCAAGAACATAACCAAAGTGAGATAAATTTTTTTTCAAACGGGTTAATACAGATAGATTCTCAGATAGTCTATAAGAGTCAGGCGTTTTTGAGTGACTTTTTAACCTTCTTTTTAAGCCTTGAAAGACCTACAGCAGTTGGATTTAATATCTTTTATAAAATTATGAGAGATAAAACAGAGATTGCAAGGGCAAAAACTGGCTTGGCATTTTTTAGTTACCAAACTCTAAAAATCGCAAAGCCCTCAAAAGAAGGCTTAATTTTTCTTGAAAAATCCATGGAAAATGTCCTACCACATACCTAAAAACTTCCACCAAACGCCACCAACTAATACCCATATTGTAAAATTGACAGCACTTAATATGAAGCCAAGTTTCCACCATGTTGCAATAGGTACATATCCAGATCCATATAAGATTGGTGCAGGACCACTACTATACTGAGTCAGACTGCTAAATAAGTTACTTAAAAAACCAAAAAATAAAGCAGCTAATAGAGGTGGGGCCCCTAATGCAATAGAAACAATTAAAAACGGTGCATACATAGCACCAACATGGGCTACTCCACTTGCAAAAAAGTAATGAGAGTAAAAGTAAATTAAGGACAGTCCCAATAGGCCCATAATCCAATTGTAACCACTCACGTACTGTACAACCCACTCACTAAACCACTTTGTCAGACCTAGCTCGTTTAAAAAACTTGCTAGTGTAATTAGAGTAGAGAACCAAATTAAAGTACCCCAAGCTTCTTTCTCATTCAAAATATCTTCCCATTTAAGAACATTTGTTAAAATCAAGATTGAAAGTCCAAGTAGGGTCACAGCTGCAGCTTTTAAGCCAATTGCAGGGCCTGATATCCAAAGAAAAATTAATAGAGCAAATGTTGCTGCCATAATCCATTCTTTTGGTGACATTTTACCAAGATCCTTAAGTTGCTTTTTCGAAAAGTCTTTAGCTTGTTCAGGTTTTTTAATCTGTGGTGGATAGATTTTATATAAGATTAAAGGAATTAAGATCAGGCTAACAATTCCAGGAACAATAGAAGCTAAGGCCCATGAGCCCCATGTAATTTTCACACCTGAATTTGCAGCGATTTCTGCAATTAGTGGGTTTGCTGCCATAGAAGTTAAAAATAAAGCAGCTGTAACTGCAGCCCCTTGAGCTGCAACTTGAATAAGAAAAGCTCCTATCCTTTTGCTTGATGGGCTATTTGGATGTGATTCAAAAGCTTCAGACAACCCCTTTACTATAGGGTAGATAATTCCCCCTATCCTAGCTGTTAAACTTGGTATTGTTGGAGAAAGTATTAAATCCGTTGCTAGAATCCCGTAGCTTAAACCGAGTGTACTTTTTCCTAAAATCCCAACAAAGAAAAATGCTATTCTTTTACCAAGTCCAGTTATTACAAATCCTTTAGCAATAAAAAAAGCAAACACTACAAGCCAAACAACGCTATTACTAAACCCGCTGAAGGCTTGAGTGAAAGTGAGGGTGTTTGTAATTATTGTAATAGTTAGTCCCAAAAGTGCTATTGCACCCATAGGCAGCGGTTTAACTATAATTCCTATAATTGTTGAAATGAAAATAGCAAAAAGATGCCAAGATTGAGCAGTTATTCCCTCAGGCATTGGCGAATTCCAGATCAAAACTCCGATGAGGACAGTTAGTAGAAATAAGTAGTTTTTTTTATTTTGGAAAAAATTTTTCATAGTGATTCCTATAGGTGCTTGTAGGATGCCTTATGGGCTGAGATTAACGCAATTATATATGACATAATAAAAAATAAAAATGTAATAAGCACAGTTTTAGTAATTGAAGTATCAGTGACATTTAAGAAACTATATCTTGCTGCATTGATATAATAGAAGATCGGATTCAACTTTGAGCAAAATTGCCAAAATGGATGCAAGTTGCTTAATGAGAAAAATACTCCTCCCAAGTAAGTTAATGGAAGTATGATAAACTGGGAAATTACATTAAGTTTTTCAAAGCTCCTTGCAAAAATTCCAACTGAGAAACCTATAAGACCAAATGTCATCCCAGCAAAGGAAAGTATAAAAATCAGCATAAAAACATGTGACGGAAATATAAATTGCTGAAATTTTAAAATGCTAAAAAGCTGCCCAACTAAAAATATAACTAGCGCAACAATTAGTCCTCTAATGGTGGCTGCTATAGTCATGGCCCACACAATGATTGTTGGAGTAAGGGGCGAAGTTTTGAGATCTTCTATGTCTCCATAAATTTTTGATATCATAAGAGAAAAAGATGGGTTCATGAATGAATTATTTAAAACCCCCATCATTATTAAACCAGGTATCAAGAAAACTAAGTATGAAACATTATCGCCTGTCTTTATTTGCTCTCCTATACCAATCCCAAAGATAAGTAAATATAGAAATGAGGTTACTAGTGGGGTTAACAAAGACTGTCCCGCAACCTTCATAAATCTAGTTATTTCTTTTTTTATTAACGTATTAAATGGAATCATGTCTTGTTGTTGATAATAATTGTTCTAAAGGCATCTTCTAAAGATCCTTCTTTAATTTTAATGTCTTTTATCTGGTTTAGGTCAAGAGAAGCTTCATTTATAAGTTCGTTTATACTAACGTTTCCAGGAACATCAAAAACAATAAAGTCTTTGGTTTTTTTTATTATGTATTTGCTAGTGATTTTTTCGTCTGGGTTATTTAAGTAAATTGTTATATTTCGAGATGTATAATTTTCGATAAGCTTTTGTGTATTATCAATCTGCAAAATTTTTCCGAAACTGATAATTCCAATACGGTCACATAATCTTTCTGCTTCTTCAAGATAATGAGTTGTTAGCAAAATGGTGATACCTTCTTCATTTAAAGCTTGAATAAACTCCCAAATTTTTTGTCGTAAATCTATATCAACACCAGCTGTAGGTTCGTCTAATATTAGAAGTTTTGGTTTGTGTATTAAAGCTTTAGCAACTAAAAGCCTTCTTTTATATCCACCACTTAGATGGTTAGCTTGTTTAGTTCGGTATGCACTGAGCTCTAGCTTTTCCAATACGTAATCAATCCAATCCTGGTTGTTTTTGATTCCATAAAATCCTGATTGAAACTTTAAAATCTCTTCAACAGTGAAAAACCCATGAGAGATAATCTCTTGAGGCACTATTCCCAATAGCCTTTTAATTTCAACTGGTTCTTTTTTTATGTTCTTGCCAAATACTTTTACTGAACCTGAAGTTGCATCTTCAAGAGTTGATATAATTGAAATGGTAGTTGTTTTGCCAGCTCCATTAGGTCCTAAAAGCCCAAAAATCTCCCCTTTTTTTAGATTAAAGGAGATCCCATCCACAGCTGTGAATTTTCCGTATTTTTTTACTAAGTTACTAATTTCTAAAGGAATCATGACGAAAAATATAAATCTTTTAAGTAATTAAATACAAAGAACATTTAAAAATTTTCAGCTTTGAAAAAATCATGAAGTATAGCGCTTCAAAAGAATTAATCACGTTGCTTTTTTTTTCATAATGTTTTAAATTAATATTTAATATTAATCAGTAATTATATGTTATTAAGTGTTAAAAATTTTTATAGCAAATCAATTAAATTTGGCATTAAAAATCCAACTCCTGAGATAGACAACCATTCATTAGTAAAGAAAATTATCTATCTCGTGTTAAAAATAATTTTAGTTCCTTTTAAATTAATTCAAGGCACTTATAGTAAGCTTTTTACAAAAGGAAAACAAAAAAGTATTTTTACTCATAAAATTTTTGAAAAATTAGATTGTGTGAGTTCTTTTTTTAAAAAAAATAAATCAACTATTATTAAAACTACTTTAGTAGCCGCTTTGACTGGTTTACTTGTATTTGGCTATTCAGTCAGCAACCTATCTCGCCCAGTAAACAATTTATCCCAGAATTCACAAAGCTTTAATAACTTAGAATTAAAAGAAAGCTTCTTACCCTTTTGTGCTATTTTGGTTTATTTATCTATATGGGGTAATAAAATACCAGAATATGAAAGCGACGAAGTCGTGATATCATCCTAAAAAAGTAAGTTATTTTTTTAATTATTCTTTACTTGAAAATAATTTTTTTATAGCCTGTCGTTCTTTCTAAAAAGGCGGAAGAACGATGAATTTGAATTTTTTAAAAATACCTGTTCATATCCATTCATCTTTTTGGTTTTTCTTACTTTTTTTCTCATTTGATCCTAGTTTTTCAATCATTGAAATTTTTCTTCTAGGAATAGTCTTGATGATTTCTTTTTTAATTCATGAATATGGGCATGCTTTGGGAGTTGCTTTTTTTGGAGCAAAGCCAGAGATCAACTTACAAGCTTTTTTTGGGTATGTATCATATCAAGATGGCAAAGTTACTAAAAAGCAAGATTGTTTAGTTATTTTAAGTGGCCTAGCGTCTACTTTAGTTTTAATTATATGTTCACATTATTGCTTAAAAAAAAATTTCTTCAATCTCGAATATCTAAATATTTTTTTCTATTATATGCTTAAGTTGAACACCTTATGGTTTATTACTAACATAGCTCCACTAGAACCCCTAGATGGTGGAAAAATTTTGGCGAACTTTCTTACTTATAAAATGGGAGAAAAAAAAGGCATAAGAGTTAGTAGAAGTATTGGCAATATTTCAGCTATAATTGGAACATCTTACTTTTTATCTCATGGTCATTATTTCTTTGGGACACTCTTTTTATTTCTAGGATTTAATAATCTTCAAAAGATGGACTCTTTAGAAAAAAAGAATCACGACTGGCAAAATTTGACTAAGAGTATTTAAATTTCTAAATTTTCAAAAAAAAATCAAAAACTAATTGACATTATTGAGTCATAACTTTATCCAAATAAATAAAAAAGACTTATGCCGTTAATTGTTTTCTTATTAGCTATTGCTTTTTTCTCAATACAAATAGTGCTGACTAAAAGAAGAATGTCTTCAAAGCATAAAATGGAGTTATTTCTTACTTACTTAATTGCCTCGTTGGTAGGGGTGCAAGGGTTTATTGCGTTTGTTGTCCATGTTTTTTATCCAGCGCAATCAGCAGCCCTTATCGGTTGGAAGGCGGGCAGTCCATTTCAGTTTGAAGTAGGCATTGCCAATTTAGCTTTTTCGATTTTAGGCTTTTTGGCGATTTATATTAGAAAAAGGTTTTGGCTTGCTGTGATTATTGGATATTCTGTCTATTTATGGGGTGCTGCAATTGGTCATATAATCCAATTTATTGTTAACAAAGACGTGGCAGAAGGTAATATAGGAATTTATTTCGTTTCAGATATTGTAACTCCAAGTCTTTTAATATTAACTTACATTTTTTTTGTTAAATATGAGCCAACATCTACAACATGGAAAGGAAAATTAAATCATATTCTCAACAATAATAATTAATAAAGAGGTTCCAATGCCGAAAAAAAAAGAAAAAAATATAGAAGAAATTCAGCATAAAAAAAGTTTAAAAGACGATTTAAAAGAATTTAGCCATGACTGTGAGAATATTCTGCATCACCATGAACTAATTGACAGTACTGATTTTTTAAAAAAATTTTCAGAAGACATTAAGCATCTTGAAGATGATACTTCATTTTTTAGAAAAGATCCATCAGCACAAATGATTCATTATTATCTTAGCACCCCATTTGGAGCCCCTTTTATTTCTACAAAAACTTTGCTTGAAGCCGCTTCATCTTACAATTATCAAGATCCATTAAAGTCAGATCTCCATGAGTTAGTTGATGGTATGATCCACTTTGGTGATCAGCAGAAAAACCCCCTACTCTTATTATTTCAATCAATTGAAGAATATCTGGAAAAAGAAGAATCACAAGATTAATTTAGCAAATAAATAATTAGGGTCATCTATTTCGGTCACCTCAAATCCATTTTGTTTGCAAATTTTTTGCATTGCTATGTTTTCTTTGAACATGTAAGCCACTAAGTGCTGAATATTCTCCTGTTTAGCAATTGAAATAAGAGAGCTGACAAGTAGTTTTCCTATTCCTTTTTTTTGATAATCATCTCTTACAATAACAGCAAATCTAGCATCCGATGTGCCTGAAATTTTAGTAAGTCTTGTGATACCTAGAATTTCATTGTTTTCCAAGTTTTGAACTATAAGTGCTATTTCACGGTCGTAATCGATGAAGCAAATTCGCTTTAGTCTATCAGTGGCTACTCTTTCGTCATATTGAATAAACTTCAAGTATCTTTGTTTGACGGATGTTTCAGATAGCTTTTTATTGAATTGGATAATTAAGTTTTCATCTTCAGGTTTGATCGGTCTAATTATAACTTCTGTATTATCTGAAAGTTTTTCTTGACAGATATACTGACTTGGATAAGGCCTTATAGCTGTTGAAGGTAACTCATCTTCTTTAACATCTGGGTCATGTAATATAATTCTAGCATCAAGTGCAACAAGTCTTGTTTCAGATGCAAGAAGAGGATTAATATCGCACTCTTTAATCCATTTTTGCTGTGTTACCAAATTACTTAATGCAACTACAATTTCCTCTAATTGCTTAAGATTGACAGATTTTCTACCTCTTACACCTTGGAGAGCTTTATATATCTTAGTTCCTTCCATCATTCTTTTTGCTAAAGGCCCTGTTAATGGAGGAAGACCTAGTGAACTATCTTTAAAAACTTCAACCAGTTGACCTCCTGCTCCAAAAAGCATCACTGGACCAAATTCTTGGTCAATGGAACTACCTATGATTACTTCATAGCCATCAATTTTGATCATTTCTTGGACTGTCACTCCACCGAAGTGCTCTTCACCCACTTTTGTTTTAACTGATTCGTATATTTCATTATATGCCCGTTTCACAGCCTCTTGATCATATAAGTTCAACTTTACTCCACCAACATCCGTTTTATGAGTAATTGTTTCTGAGTGGATTTTTAAGACCACCGGATATCCAATTTTTTCAGCTTCTATTGCTGCTGCTTCAGCTGATTTTGCAACTGCTGTTTTTACAGTTGGAATATTAAATATTTCTAAAATTCTCTTAGATTCAAATTCAGTGAGAATTGTCCTTTTTTGTTTTCTAGCGCCTGAAATAATTTTTTCTATTTCTGCGTTTTGTTTTAAGACATCTACTGCACCAGAATCTGTTGAAACCGGAGTCTGGTAAATTCCTTTTAAGTTATAAGTATAATTCCACATATATGCAAAAGCTTTACAAGCCTCATCTGGAAACTCAAAGGTCGGTATTCCAAGCTGATTTAAGATCTCGTCTCCTTTCTCAACTAGATCAGCACCCATCCAACTAGCTAAAATAGGTTTATTTTTGATTCTTGCGAATTTTTGCATAGACTGCGCTGTTTTCGTGGGATCAGTCATATCCTGAGGAGTTAAAATGACTAAAACCCCATCTGTATTTTCATCTTTGGATATAATTTCGACAGTATCGGCATAAAGGTCAGCTCCAGCATCACCTAAGATGTCTACTGGATTGTTATGAGACCATTGAGGTGGTAAAAGTTGATTTAGCTCTTCAAAGGTATTATTCCCTAATTTTGTAAGTGCTCCCCCATTTTGTATTAATGCATCTGTTGCAATAACTCCTGGGCCTCCAGCATTAGTTACGATTGTCAAATGAGGTCCAATGGGTCTCGGTTGCTTTGATAGCACCCTGGCCATGCTAAATAGGTCTGCTATACTGTCTACCCTCAAAACACCTACTCTTTTTAAAGCTGCGTCTAATACATCATCACTTCCGGCTAAAGAACCAGTATGTGATGCAGCTGCTTTTGCGGATTCTTCTGTTCTGCCAGCTTTAATCAAAATAATTGGTTTGGTAAGAGCTACTTCTCTAGCTGCTGATAAAAAGGATCTAGGGTCTCCGATGCTTTCCATGTAAATTAAGATACTTTCTGTATGTTTGTCATTCCCAAAATAATTGATTAAATCTCCCCAATTAACATCTATCATTGATCCAATAGAAACAAATGAACTAAACCCAACTTGGTTTTTTAAGCTCCAATCTAAAACTGCAGTACAAAGAGCTCCAGACTGGCTAATAAAGGCAATATTTCCAGGTAAAGCTAGGTCAGCGGCAAAGGTGGCATTTAAGCCACTTATTGGATTCATAACCCCAAGGCAATTTGGACCAATAATCCGCATATTGTTTTTCTTAGCATGCCCGATTATTTGATTTTCAAGTTCGATTCCAGATTCTCCTAATTCTTTAAACCCGGCAGAAATGATGACTGCTGAGGGAACCTTTATTTTTACACATTCCTCGATAACTTTAGGGACAAACTTAGCAGGAATTACAATAACTACAAGATCGATTTGTTCCGGAACATCAGCTACTGATGGATATGCTTTAATTCCCAATACATTTTTACGTTTAGGGTTTACAGGATAAACGGTTCCACCAAAAGGTGATTTTAATAAATTCCATAGAACTGTCCTTCCAACACTATTTTCTTTTTCACTGGCACCTACTACAGCTACTGTTTTAGGTTGAAAAATGTGATCAAGTCTTTGTTGTTTTCTATGTAAAATATTTAAAGATGGATCTAGATTTCCTTCATTTTCATTCATAACTTACCTTATTTTAGACCTATAACAAATTAACGGCTTAATTAGAAATTTTTTCTTTAAGAAGAATTAAATAGCTGAGAAAGACCAGTAAATAATTATAACAAATATAGCTATGGCTATTATTAGCCATAACGAAACAGCTTTTTGTATTACTGTAGTCTTCTCTTGTTCATCCCAAGATGTTTTCATTCTAGTATAAAGGCGCAAATAGGCCGAAAATTGGGTTATTATAGTTATAAAAGGTATTCCAAGTCCAATTCCCTTTACCCAAACTAAAAAGCTTCTCTTTAGAGATTTTGAGAAAGTTAGTTTTTTTTTGTTATGGAGCAACTTAATCCTCAATAGGAATTTTCCAGGAGTATATCCCCATGTAGAGATTAACAAAGCCTCAATAGGAATCCATAAAGCTTTACTAGGTAAGAATAATAGGAAAGAAAATGGATGAAAGAATTTAGAATCAATTAAAATTTTTCCAAATCGCCACATGATTGGCAAAAGCGAAATAGAAAAGATTGCATAGTCAAAATATCGAGCAAGAAAACGGTTCCATGGGCTTACATGAACTAGGTCTTCCTCTAGAGTAGGTAGATCAACTATAATTTCAGAAGGTTCTATAACTTTTGTCATTTTCTTTTTATGGCTTTTTCAATTCTATTGAAAAGTGCATTATCTCTTCGTAGAGAGTCTGAATCAACTATTACCACTTCTTGGAATTTATTCCGATCAGCAAAACGAAAAAGTTCATATAAATTCTGCCTTGTTAGAAGCTTTGTCCCACTTAATTGATCTGACGATAAAAAGAGTGGCTTAATAAAATGATAGTCTACTATGTCCTTTTCTTTTTTTAGAAAGACAAATGCATCTGGTGCATAATGGCGGTATTTCATTCCAGGGGAACAGCCATTGTGCTCTTTTTTATTAATTTTAACTTTCTTATTTAAACATAGTTCAATTTCCTCTGGTGAAATTGATCCAGGTCTTAGTAAACAAGGGCCATCTCCTTCTAGTAAGACCACAGTAGATTCAATCCCAATATTGCAGTCCCCTCCATCTAAAACATATGGGATTTTATTGTTAAAATCTTCTATTACATGAGCTGCTTTGGTTGAACTAGGTTTACCAGATAGATTAGCTGATGGAGCTACTAGCGGAGTTTCAGCATATTCAATTAATCTTAGAGCACACTCGTTATTAGGCATTCGGATTGCTATTGTATCTTTATTAGCTGTTGCAATTCTTGGCACTATTTCCTTGGCTTCTAAAACGACGGTTAGAGGGCCTGGGAAAAATTTTTCGGCTAAAAAATAAAAATCTTTTGGAATTTTTTTAGCTATTTTTGAAACTTCATCAAGATTGCTAATATGAACAATGAGAGGGTTGTCAGAGGGTCTTTTTTTTAGATGAAATATTTTATCAATAGCTTTTGGTTGGAAAAGTGAAGCTCCAAGTCCATAAACAGTCTCTGTAGGAAAAGCTACTACTTGTCCTGAGGCAAGAGCATCGGCACACAACTTTATATTTTCAAGTGATGGTTCTAAGCATTTTGTATTCATAATGCACAATTATAATTAAGAGGATAATCTTTAAAAAGGATGTTTTTTCTTTCATTTTAAAGAAGCAACAGCAAAAATAATTTTATGTCTCATAAATTTGTTGAAATTATACCGATTCTAAAAGACCGCTATTCATATGTTATTGTTAATAAAGAAAATACATATTTAGTTGATGCCGGAGATTATGAAGGCATATATGAATTTTTGAAAGAAAAAGACATCCATTTAGACTACATTTTGTGTACTCATTACCACTCAGATCATATAGATGGCATTTCTGAACTTAAGAAAAATTTTAACTGTAAGGTATTTGGTCCAAAAAATTTTAAAATGAGAGAGATAGATAATTTTTTTGAAATTAACCAAAATACGCTATTTCATGAATCAATTGATGTTATTCCTACCCCTGGCCATACAAAAGAGCATCTTGTCTATTATTTTAAACTTAAAAATATTTTATTCTCAGGAGATCTGCTTTTTGGTGGAGGATGCGGAAAAGTTTTCGAAGGTACTTACGCTGAAATGCTAGACTCATTAAATAAGTTGAAAAAATTACCTGGGGATACACTTATTTATTTTGGGCATGAATATACAATTAAAAATTTAGAGTTTGCTCACTCTATTGAGCCGGATAATGAAACGATTAATATTCGGTTAAATAAGGCTAGAGATAACACCAAAAGGAGTAAATTTACAGTCCCTTCTACTTTAAATGATGAGCTTAACACAAACCCCTTTTTGCGAACTGACTGTAAGGTGCTTAAAAAAAACATCAATATGTCAAAAAGCTCTGATTTGGAAGTTTTTACGTATTTAAGAAAGTTGAAAGATGAATTTAGGTAAAAAATGAATAGGTCTACTTTTTTTATAACAATTTTGTATGCTTTTACAGTAATTATGTTAGGAATTATGGGGTATAGGGCTGGAAGTCTAGTCTCATTAATAACCAGCCTCATAATTGGAGTCTTAATATTGGCCTTTATTTTTTTAGCCATAATTTTAAAAAGGAATTGGCCTATTTTTTTTGCTCTACTAGCTATTGTAGCATCGCTAAGCTTTTTCATTTATAGGTTTGCATCAACAAAGACTTTCATGCCGGCAGTTATGGCTATTTTTAGCGCGTTGGCTGCTTTTTTAATAACAGTTTGGCTTGCTTCTAGAAAAAAAATTTAGTCAGCTAAATGCCCAATATTTCTATATTGGATATATCTTCTATTTGCAACATCCCAGTCAATACTATCAAAAAATGCATCGATATATTCCCCCCTATCTAATCCAAACTGGGTTAAATAGGCATGTTCCCAAACATCCATGACCAAAATTATGTCACCTGTTGCTAGGTGGCCTAGGTCATGTTCATTTATCCATACATTGATTAAACGGTTTTGAGCGGGATCAAAATAAAGTATGACCCAACCAATCCCTCTAATTTTGCCTGTGGCCTTGAAATCCCTTTCCCAGTTTTTATAGCTACCAAAGTAGTTTACGATAGATTGATATAGTGGAGAATTTTTGCTGAGGCTAGTTTTTTTTCCCATATTTGAAAAATAAAGCTCATGTAGTCGCATTCCATCAAATTCCCAGCCTAAACGTCTTTTCAAGGCTCCAAATTCATATGTTAGTTCTTTCCCAGAGTTTGCTAGCTTGCTTATTTCCTGAATCAGATAATTTGCATTGTTAACATATCCTTGATAGAGCTTGAAGTGCATTTTAAGTAATGAATCATCTAACTTGGTAAGTCCTAATAAGTAAGAAAAATCTTTAGCTCTATAGCTGTTTTGCATATATCCTTTTTTAGTGCTTTGGGCAGAAAGTTGCAAAATTGCTATTAAACAAGCAAGTAGCATGTAGGCCTTTTTTTTCATTTTTTCTCCAAGTTTATAAAGGGTATTTAGCTTTGTTTTTTAATAACTGTAAGATGTCTTTGATACTATCAAATCTTTCGTAGGAATTATCAATAAGGTTAGGTTCATCGTGGTATAAAATCCATTTGTCTTGAACTTTGATGACCATAATATCTTCTATTTTCTGGCCTTCCTCGACTACAGTCAAAATATAGCAGTCTAAGTCCATTTTATTAGCCTCAGCCAGACTCTCTTCTACAGTAGCAGTGATTGGATCTCCATTTCTTATTAAATAGGTCCCAGGTTCCTTTGTGATTAACAATTTTTCAGCTTCTTTGTGACTGATATTTCCCTTCCATCCAGGAAGCGTGGTAATAACTTCTCGCATTGAGCAAAGATTTGAAGAGTTTAAGTTTATTAAGTTTCTATATACAATAATTTTTAATTAGACAATCAAAATCCTAAATAGTGAAAAAGATATGCAAAAAAAAACAAAATCCTGTAACAACATGGCTAGTAAACTATTGGAGAATTAAATGAATAATAACCCTGAAAATAGGTCTTCAGATTACCCAGTAAATCCAATTATCTTAAATAGATGGTCTCCTAGATCAATGACTGGAGATGATATTAGCGATAATGATCTATTTACCATTTTTGAATCGGCTAGGTGGGCTCCTTCATCTTATAATAATCAGCCGTGGCGTTTTATTTACGCTAAAAGAAATAGTAAGGAGTTTAATAAATTTCTAAGCTTCTTAATTGAATTTAACCAACAATGGGCATCAAAAGCAGCATGCTTGGTAGTTATTGTTTCCAAGAATACCTTTGATAAAAACCAGAAGCCTTCTAAAACTCATAGTTTTGATACTGGCGCAGCTTGGGAAAATATGGCTTTACAAGGAACCTCTATGGGGTTTGTCGTTCATGGAATGGAAGGCTTTGATTATGAAATGGCAAAAAGAGAGTTGAAAATACCCGATGGTTACACCATTGAAGCTATGGCAGCTATCGGTATAAGAGGCACGTTAGAAGCGCTGCCTGAAGAGATGAAAGAAAGAGAAAAGCCGTCCGACAGGAAAAAATTTAATGAAATCATTATGATGGGCGAATTTAAATGAAACCTATTGATTTTCTATAAAATGCTGGGATTGAAGCATAGGAAAAGTCGAGCAGTCTCGATGAAACTGCTCGATATACTCTAGAGAAGAATTAAGCTAACACTAACTCTTCAATCTGAGTTGGTTTTTTTCTTCTACGAGTAGAAGGCTTTTTAGCAGCTTTTCTTTTAGTCTTTCTAGCTGTTTTCTTAGTAGCTTTTTTAGTCTTTCTAGCTGTTTTCTTAGCAGCTTTCTTAGTTTTTCTAACTGTTTTCTTAGCAGCCTTTTTAGTCTTTCTAGCTGTTTTCTTAGCAGCTTTTTTAGTCTTTCTAGCTGTTTTCTTAGCAGCTTTTTTAGTCTTTCTAGCTGTTTTCTTAGCAGCTTTCTTAGTTTTTCTAACTGTTTTCTTAGCAGCTTTTTTAGTCTTTCTAGCTGTTTTCTTAACAGCTTTTTTAGTAGTCTTTCTAGCTGGAGACTTTCTCTTTGTCTTAGCTGTAGACTTTCTTTTTCTTTTTAGCATTTGTTTCCTCCTTGTTAACCCGAATAAGGATTTTCCGCATACGGGTCTTTTTATTCACATCTGCCTTACTCTTTTAAATATACAAATTTTTTTTAAAAAAAACAAATTTATAATATTAATTTTCTTTACTTTGATTAATATTAATTGTTAATATTGCTTTTAGAATATATTCTGAGCTTAGTTTTTTTATTGAAAAAAAAATAAAAAAAAATAATCACCTTTTGATTTTTTTTCACTATTAATTAGAGATTTTGAGTCAAAAAACCTTAAAAAGATTGTAACTTAATCTCATTTTGCCTTATATCTCTACCATTTAATTTTAAATAAGGAGTTAATATGGAGCTTTTTCTCTATTATAAGAAAGGATGTCCGTATTGTGAGAAGGTCTTCAAATACTTAGATAAGTTAAAAATTGATCTTCCACTTAAAGATATGGAAGATGGCGAAATCAGAAATGAGCTGATTTCAATAGGTGGAAAAGCCCAAGTACCATGTCTTGTAATAGATGGAAGTGCAATGTATGAGTCAGATGATATAATTGAATGGCTTTCAGAAAATATTGATAATTTAGGAACACTATGATCAGGCTTCCTCTATCTGAAAAACTTAGACCTGAAAAATTTGAAGATATCCTAGGTGGTAATCAGGCATTTTTGAAGGAGTCATGGTTGCTAAAATCTATAGAAAATAAGCATCCACTCTCCATTTTATTGTATGGCCCTCCCGGGTGTGGCAAGACAACATTCGCTAGACTTTATGGAAAATCTTTTTCAGGAAACTTTATTCCTTTAAATGGAGTTGATGGAACAACTTCTGAAATAAAAAAGATTATAGCTAGAAAAAAAAGCCTTCCACTGATTACTCAACAGACTATTTTATTTGTAGATGAAATACATAGACTAAATAAGTCCCAGCAAGATGTCTTCTTGCCTTATTTAGAAGATGGTACAATTACTTTAATAGCAGCCACAACTGAAAACCCTTCATTTGTTTTAAATAACGCCTTACTTTCCAGGTTAAGAGTGGTTGTTCTAAGCGCTTTGGATGGGCCTGCTATGGCTGATTTATTCAATCGCTACAAATCTAAGGTTGGAAAGTTTAACTTGGATAATCAGGCCTTAAAACGATTAATAGAATTATCATCAGGTGACGCACGCTTTTTTTTAAATTGCATAGAAGACCTGGAACAACTCGAAAAGAGAATAATAAATTTAGAAGATATAAACAGAGTACTGTCTAAGAAAGCTGCTAACTATGATAAAAATGGAGATGGGCATTACCAACTCATTTCAGCCTTACATAAATCTATAAGGGGTTCAGATCCTGATGCATCTCTATACTGGTTATGCAGAATGCTAGATTCTGGTGAGGATCCAAGATACATTATAAGGCGTTTAATTAGAGTTGCATCAGAAGATATTGGACTATCTGATCCAAAGGCTTTGAAAACAGCAACAAGTGTTTATGATACATATCAAATACTTGGATCTCCAGAAGGAGAGCTTGCAATAGCCGAGCTCGTTGTATATCTTTCACTGTCCCCTAAGAGCAATTCCATATATACAGCTTTCAAAAAAGCTATGCAAGCAGCTAAGGACTCTAATGAGCTTCCCCCTCCAAAAACCATTGTTAATGCTCCTAATAAATGGATGAAACAACAGGGTTTTGGAGAAGGTTATATTTATGATCACGAAACCAAGCTTGGCTTTTCCGGACAAGACTACTTCCCAGAGGGAGTTGGCAGATGTATTTTTTACGAACCTAAGGAAATAGGTTTTGAAAGGGAAATGTCTAAAAGAGTTAAATACTTTAAAAAACTTAGAAGTAAGCTTACTTCTCCCTAAACTTGTTTTTTCCATTTAATCCGAGCGTTTGATTAAAAAAGTAGACAGTTTCATTGAAGTAATATAAAACTTGTGAGTAATCGGTTGTTTCTTTGCTATTGTCTATTCTCTTTTTTAGCCAGACTAGCCTATCAAATACTTCGTCATGCTTACTTTTTGATGGACAGTGTAACATTAGATAATGATTCATATCTTTCCATTGGCTTTCAAGGTCTTGCAATTCTTTTCTTGTCATTTTTCTTCTCCTTTTTATTATCTCGAGCTAATTATATACATAACTCTTAAAGGAAAAATTTGCTACCTTTTCATTTTGTGAGTGCTTGGAAAAAGACGATTCTCATCATCTAAGGAAAAAATCTTTTCATCTTTTTTTCTAAACTCCATATCGCTTTCATCTTTTCCTTGAAATACTCCATGCTTGGAAATAAGTATTTTAACTTTCCCATTTTCGTCTACTACAAGCATGCTATTTGGTCTCCCACCATGAATTAGAATTCCCTCTTCCCCTACAGGTCCTGAAATTAGCATGTGGGGCGTTTGTTGCATGATTCCAAATGCGGCCAATGGCTTCTCATTTCCCGAAAAGAATGCAAGAGATGGACTAGCTCCACCCTTTATTAAGGTAGCTGCGGCTCCTTCTGAATCTGCAAGGCCAAAGCCACCACCACCATCATTTACCACGGTGAATGATCCAACTGTCTTATTTTGCTGATTTCTCAGAAAAACCCCAGAAATATCCGAACTTGAAATATGCACTTTTGGAATTGCCTTGCTGTCGCTTAAAGCAAACTCAGCTCCTTTGCCCTTAGAAGCGGAAATAAAAGCTATAGGTTTTGAGTTTTCAAATAAAGCAAATTCTGGCTCACTTCCACCTGACATTTTAAGTACTATCTCACCTTTGTCATTGGTAATTGATATTGTGGCAAGAGAGTTTGAAAAACCTAAATTAATTTCTTCACTTGAGTTTTTAGAAATAATTTTTAACTGCTCGACCTGTAGGGTCTTAAAATTACTTTTTGAAGTCAAACTCCATAGCAAAATAGCTAATAAAGTAAATGATGCTAAAGCATTAATGATCAAAAAGACTTTAAGTAATTTTTTTTTTAACATAATTGATGCTCACTTTCATTTAACAAATCTTTACAAATCCTTGTTTTAATTGATCTTAAGAGCTATAGTTTCTCTAGAGTCAATAACTTGCAAAAAAAAATGTTGGAAATAGAATCTATCAGACGCTTGAAAATTAATTTGAGCGATTATGATTATCAAAAAGATATTCATAACAGACTGATCATGTCTCATTTCTCAACCTTTGATTTAGAAGTTTTAGAGGAGATTATTTACAATCACCTTACTATTCCTATACAGAAGCTACTCAGGCGCCTAAACGCAAGCGAAGAAAAACTGCTAAAAACGCTTCTAAAACTTCAAGAAGTTAATTTACTTAAGATAGAAATAGATACGATTGTCGTCAACAAAGAGATGAGAAAATACTATGAATTTCAATTCTACAAATTTGATGATGACTTTAGATGCGATATGGAATTTTTGCAGGGTCTTTTAAAAAAGGTTCCAATTCACGTTCTTCCGATATGGTATTCAATTCCTAGAAGCTCAAATTCCATATTTGATTCAATCTTAGAAAAATTCCTCAAGACTCCCCAAATATATCAAAGGTATTTATTAGAAATTCAAGATAATGAAGATATTTTTACGGGAATTATTTCTGAAGTTTTCAATTCTCCTACCTACATGGTAAAAGCCAAAGATCTCTGTGAAAAGTTCTCTTTGAGCAAAGAAAAGTTTGAAGAGTATATGCTTTTACTGGAATTCAGCTTTGCTTGCTTTTTAAGCTATGTTAAAGAAGGTGACGAGTGGATTGAGGTCGTAACTCCTTTGTTTGAACTGAAAGAGTATTTAAACCGTCTAAAAAGCACTAAAATCACTACAATAGTTGATGAGGACAGAGTTGAGATACTTCGTGATAACGATTTTGCTTTCATAGAAGATTTAACGAAGGTGTTGGAATTTCTTAAAAATAATTCAATTGATCACGAAACTCATATAGAAAAAGTTATTCAAATTTTGAGCTTAAACGATAAGAATGAAAAACATATCTCCTATGCGAAAAGAGTTTTTACTAAGTTAAGCTTAATTCGTTTTGTTGAAGAAAAGCAAGGTAAGTGGTATTTCTCAGAAAATGCTACCGATTGGCTTTTAATGACTATTGAAAACAAGGCTCTTCATTATTATAGACACCCTCTAAATCAAATGATCACGTATAAAGGTAATCCAGAGCTCTGTGTAGAAAAACATTTTAGAGAAGCTGAAAAGTCAATTAAAAGAGTTTTAGATGGGGAATGGGTTGTTTTTGATGAGTTTATTAATGGTGTCTGTGTATCAGTTGGAGAAAACTCTTGTTTAAAACTTATCTGTAAAGGAAAGCACTGGAGTTATCAGTTTCCTGAATATACGCAAGATGAAATAGATTTGATTTCAGCTTCAGTGCTTGAAAACCTTTTTGAGGCTGGGGTTGTATCTATTGGCTGGTATGCTAATAAACCAGCTTTCAGAGTAACAAGATTTGGAAAATCGCTTTTTGAGTTTTAATAAATTCATGAAAACAAAAGAGCTAGTATCTAACCGCCGTGCTTTTCATGACTATGAGATCATAGAAAAATATGAGGCAGGAATATCACTTTTGGGGACGGAAATAAAGTCCCTAAGAAACCACGGAGGCTCGTTAAAAGAGTCCTATGTCGCAATTAAAGATAATCAATTATATCTTATCAATGCAAGTATTGCACCTTATTCATTTGGAAGCGTTTATAATCACCCAGAGAAAAGAGATCGCAGGCTATTAATGCATAAAAAAGAAATAGCGAAGCTCAAAAAAGCACAGCAAGAAAAGGGTATGTCTATAGTCCCCCTCTCATTGTATTTTAAAGAAGGTAAGAACATTGTAAAAGTTCAAATTGCTATTGCTAGAGGAAAGAAAGTATATGATAAGAGAGAAGCAATCAAAAAAAGAGAACAAGAAAAGATAATTAGCCGTTCTATGAAAGAGCATTAACCTTGACTAACTTTTGCTAATTGTATATTTTTTCACCAGTTAGCTTCGAGAGGAACCATGAAAGTTGTAATACCAAAAGATGAAATCGTTTCCTTAATTGGAAAAATACTATGTATAGTAGCTCCAAAACCCGCAATTCCAATTCTCTCCAATGTTTTATTGGAAGCTAAAGATGATCAATTGATTATCAGCGCGACAGACTTAACTGTTAGTATGCGCTGTTATGTAGAAAATACAAGAGTTTTAGAGGAAGGTAGCATTGCAGTTCCTGCTAGAAGGTTTTTTCAGTTGATTAAGGAAATAACATCGCCTCAGATTAAAATTTCAGCACTTTCTACTGATATGGTTGAAATAATTGCAGGAAGTTCTAAGTTCAAGATTCATAGCTTGCCTAAAGATGAATTTCCAGCCCTTCCAGACTTATCTAGTGCGACCCAAATAAATTTAGAGGCCTCAGTACTAAAACAGCTATTTTTTAAAAGCTCATTTTCGGCAGCTAAAGATGACAGCCGCTACGTTTTAAATGGGGTCTATTTAAAAATAGAGAACTCTCAAATGATATTCGTTGGCACAGATGGAAAAAGATTAGCAAAGGCGTTTTCTACAGTGCATATAGATCCATCCTTTCAAGGTACCTACATTATCCCACTGAAAGCTGTTGAAGAGATGTATAAGTCGTTAGATGATTCAGAAAGTGTTCAGATGTCTTTTATGCACGACAAAGTATCATTAGAAAAATCGAATTTTACACTTGTTACAAAGCTTTTGTCCGGGCAGTATCCAGATGTTGAAAGAGTTATTCCAGAGAGTCCTAGAATATCAGTACACCTTCATAGGGAAGAGTTGATAGCGCTTCTAAGACAAGTGGCGTTATTTACAGCTGATACAAGTAGCTCAGTAAAATTTGTATTTGGAGATGGTCAACTTCAGTTGGTAGCTTCTAGCAGTGAAATTGGAGAAGGTACAGTAATGATGCCTGCAGACTATAACAAAGATCACTTAGAAGTAGCCTTTAATCCTTATTATTTTATAGATATTTTACGTCATTCAAAAGATGAAGTCGTTACTTTTTCTATAGATGATCCCTTTAACCCTGGAAAGGTCACCGATTCGTCCTCAGCTGTTTTCGTAATTATGCCGATGCGAATCAATGATTCAGCATCTCAAGTATCAAATGAACCTGAAGAGATTACACATACGTAATTTTCGCAATATAGCGGATGAGATAATTGAATTTTCCGATAAGATTAATATCTTTATTGGTGAAAATGGCCAAGGAAAGAGCAACTTATTAGAGGCTATTCATTTTTTAAGCACGGGAAGATCTTTTAGAGGAGCTTCTATAAATGAGCTGATAGCTCATGGACAGACTTTTTTCTCACTAGAAGCTGTGATTGAAAGAGATGGCCTTAACGAACATTTATCAGTATATTTTGATGAGAATAGAAAGAAAATTATCTATAATGACAATTCTTTTCATTTATTTTCTCAACTTTTAGGCATTTTGCCGTCTGTCTTATTGGCTCCACAAGATCTTCAATTTATAATTGGATATCCGGCAATCAGGAGAAGGTTCATAAATGTTCACATTGCTCAGTGTGATCCTCTTTATGTATATCATTTGAGTCGTTATACAAAAGCGATGAAGCACCGAAACGCTCTTTTAAAAGAGAAAAATTTAAATAGTATTGATATTTTTGAAAGACAAATGGAAATATCAGGAAGTTATTTAGTTGAGCAGAGAGAAAAAGCTATAAAAACATTGCATCAAAGCATTAGCCAATTCTATTTTCAAATGTCATCAAAGAATGATCAACTTGAATTTAAATACCTTCCTTCTTGTAAAACTGAAGACTTTCTTGCTCTAATGAAAAAAAATAGAGTCAAAGAAACTTTTTTAAAAACAACATTGTATGGCCCTCATAGAGATGACTTTCAGTTGCTGCTTAATAGTAAACCAGTTAAGACCTTTGCGAGCGAAGGACAAAAAAGAACAGTACTGTCTTCTTTAAAATTTGCGGAACTTAAAAGAATCAATTCTGTATATAGTGATTCAGCTATTTTAGGAATTGATGACTTTGGGGTCCATCTAGATGAAGTAAGGCAATCTCTTTTATTTGAATCGACTAAAGCTTTAAAGCAAGTTATGCTAACGGTACCTATCTTAACAAGCTCAACTGAAGGTAAAAAGTTTTTAGTCAAATCTGGAAAGATAATAGAGACTTAATAGTCCTCAAGGTGCTTTAAAAATTCTTCTGCCAGCAAAAATTTAGTTTTCTCATTTTTCTCCCTTTTTTCTCTAAATAAGGAAATTATCTTTTTTGCTAGTAATTTTCCGAGTTGGACACCCTCTTGATCAAATGAATTGATATTCCAAATAAACCCTTGGAAAGCTACCTTATTCTCATAAAAAGAAAGGAGCTGGCCCATAGTTTTTGCATCTAACTTCTTATTAAATAAAATTCGATTAGGCCTATTACCCGGAAAGCTCTTATTAGGATTTTTATTATCTTCACCTTTTGCAAGCGCAATCGATTGTGCAAATAAGTTGGATAGTAGCTTCTCTTGAGAAGTTGTTCCTTCTATTGAAATATCTTCGCTAAACTGGCTTTCTTTAAAACCTATGAATTCCACCGGTACAGTCGTTGTTCCCTGATGAATAAGTTGATAAAATGAATGTTGCCCATTTGTTCCGGGTTCTCCCCATATAATTGGACCTGTTTCAAAATCTACGAAATTTCCAAGCTTGTCAACCTGCTTACCATTTGATTCCATATCCAATTGTTGTAAATGAGCTGGAAATCTTAAAAGGGCTTGAGAGTATGGAATAATTGCAACTGTCGGGAGGTTTAAAAAATTACGGTTCCAAACTCCAATTAAAGCTGATAATAGAGGTATATTTTCATGAAGCTTCTTAGACAAGGCTACCTTGTCCATTTCCGAAGCTCCATTTAAAAGTTCTTTGAATTGTCCAATGCCAAGTGTAAAAGCTAATGTGACAGCACCCACCATGGAAGTTACCGAGTACCTTCCCCCCACAAAATCCCACATATAGAAAGAAGCTAAGTACCTATCTGGATTGTCCATAGGGCTTTTTTCCCCTGTCACCGAAATAAAGTGATTCTTAGGATCTAAGTTAACTTTCTCAAAATGCCTTCTAACTAGCTCTTCATTTGTAAGCGTTTCAAGAGTTGTCCCAGATTTAGAAACAACAACAACCAAACATTTTGATAAATCTAACTCCTTTAAGACATCAGCTGCATCATCAGGGTCTACATTTGAAATAAAATGAGCCTTTCTTTTTTTTATGGAAAATGCTTTTAAAGCTGTATAAAGTGCTCTAGGACCTAAGTCTGAACCACCAATTCCAATTTGTATAATATCTGTAAAAAAGTCTTCTTTGTCGATTTTTTGCAAAAAAGTTTTTAACTTCTCTACTTCCTTATACGCCCTATCTGATATTTCAATTGCTGATTTAGAAGGAACTCTGTCCGAAAAAAAATCTCTCATAGCAGTATGCATCACTGCCCTATTTTCACTTTTATATCCTTCAATCTTGTTAATAATTTTTCCGGACTGCATATCACGCATCTTGTCAATTACTTCCATTTCCATAGCTAAATTGACAAGTTCGTACATCACATCATTTGTAACTCTTTCAGTTCCATAAAATAGCTGAAATCCTAAAGCTCTCCCTATCATTTTTTCTATTCTTTCAGGAGTTAATATTCCTTTTGCAGTTAAATCAATAGGTGCTTTTGCTAGCTTGGTTAATTTTTTAAAGCTTGCTGTTTGATGGAATAGCGACATTTTTGAAACCTCAGATTAAAATAAAAAAAATGTCACAAAGAAAAACTCATTACAAGTGTTTTTTTCTATTTAAGGAAAAGATTTTCTTAGATATACTATATGAATTCTAAAGTCGGGGCATAGCGCAGCTTGGCTAGCGCGTCTGGTTTGGGACCAGAAGGTCGGGGGTTCGAATCCCTCTGCCCCGAAATCATATCCCAGTTAAATAACTGTTTTATTTTAATTAAAAAATTTTGCACCAATTCCTTTTTAAGAGAAAGGAAATGGCATTATCTATCAGGCACTCATTAAAAAAGCTTAGAACACCAAGAAGCTGTTCCATTATAAAAGATACGGTCATAAAAAACATGAATGGGAGCATATTGGAATCTCAAAAGACGATCTTACTGAAGGCCAAAAGCGTATTTATGAATTAGAAAACTATCTTATTTCCATTAAATATAATTTAAAATATTGGAAAACTTTTTTTGAATTTATCAAAGCTCATTTCATCTAAAATACCAATTGGTAATTCATGGTATACCGTAGTTCCCATTGCAGCCAAAAATCCTTGCAACATTCTTATTCCTGCAGAAGATAAAGAATTTTTTCTAGCTATAATGTAGTCTAGTTCATCCCACTGCTCTGTTGCAAAAACTTCATCAAATACTCGAAAGTCAATATTATTCGATGATAAATCATTGAAAATATTATTGAATTGAAATAGCTCTGCCTGTGTAACTCTTTGAGAAGTTGGGAAACATACTCCAACATTCGGGGTTTTCTTTTGTAACGTATTAGATAAATTATCAAACTGACCAAGCCTTCCCTCCCCTGACTCCCAACTAATAGCTGGAAGTGGAATTTTTGCCCCCTTTAAGGCTAAAAGAAAGTATTCAAATCGATCTTTTGACAAAAGATGTATCAACTGCGCTTTGTTTTCAATTTCAGTAACATCTAGTTTTAGTATCATGGGAAGCTCATCTGGGATGCTGGGGGCTATTAAACGCATATAATCAGTTAGAATTTCGCAATTAAATAAGTTCATTAAATGCGCCTCATCTAGATCATGATTCTTATAAAAACTGTTGCCATCTAGCCAACTTTCAAATGAATTAAGTCTTGAATTATAACGAGGGATTTTGCCGGTATATAAAGCTATTCCAATGCTAATTTCCTTAAATGGTAAATAGATGTTTTCTATAAAATAATTTAATGACTGTAAGATAGATTGAAGGTACAGTTCTTCAGACAGTAAAAAATCAGGATTTTCTAATCCTAAACTAACATCCCAAATGATGTATTTTCTAAGCTCTTTTAATTTGTTAGCTTTTTCATACTCCTGCTCAAAAATTAGAGTAGAATAATTTGAGCAGTCAACTTTGATCGCAATAGTATTTGCCACATCATTTTGAATATCAGAAGAGATTATAGGAAAAAAAGGTTTATCATTAATATAAAATTTACTGTGATCAAATGAACTGTTAAACATGATTATTTTTTATTTTGAAATTGCATATAGAAAATATTTTTTCCCATCTCAAAGAAAAGATCATTAAAATAGGATCCTCCATAATTTGGCCAAGATAAAGTAAAAAAAGGCTCTTCAAAGCAACTTTCCCAAGAAGGGTGTTTTAAAAAGGTGTTAATTATCTGACTGCTATACTTATTATGGTCGGTTACAACAACCATATTTTCGTCTTTCTTTAGTATTGTTGAAACAGTCCCAATAAAGTCGTGTTGAATTAAGCGATTTTTAGCATGTTTTTGTTTCGGCCAGGGATCAGGGAAATTAATAAAAACTTTATCAATTGAGTCTTTGGAAAGATATTTTTCACTAAAGGTATAAGCGTCCCCAAATACTACAAATACATTTGACAAGTCTGATTTTTTAGCCCTAGACCAAATTTTTTTAGCCCTGTCAAATCTTTTTTCAACAGCTATCCAGTTTATGTTTGGAAAATCTGAAGCTTTTTGACAAATCCATTGTCCATTTCCACTGCAATATTCTATGTAGACAGGGTTGTCATTTTGAAAAATCCCTGCAAAATGCGGAAGTGTAAAGTCTTCATGCAATGTATAGTTTCTCGGTATTAGTAAAAAATTATTGTTTAAAATAACCGGTTTTCTATTTTCAAATGTGAAAGGAATCCAAAGATCTTCTGTTTTCATAGGGAGAAATTATACAGTTATAATGAATTTCCTTAAAGCATCTACTATTCAATCCGATCTAAAAAGTCTTTATCGATATTATTTAATTATAGTGATGTATTATTATGGTCATTTAATGGGATATACAAAGGAGTTAACTGTTTTATGAAGAACTTGAGACGAATTATATTTTTTCTTACAGCAACTACAATTGTTTTTGCTGCCTCTAATTTTGACAATTCAGATATATCGATGAACATAGCACCAAACAAAATTGAAAATGTCATTCCACAAAAGAAATTTACAACAATTGACTTCAAAGAAGTTTTTTTTGCTTCCCCTCTAATTTATAGTTCTTTGTTTTTCTTATCTATTTCATCTTTATCTATTTGGCTTTATAGCTTGTTTGCTTTTAGGGAAAAAAGAATTTTTTCAAAAAAATTTAATCAAGAACTTAAAGGCCTTCTTTTGGATAAAAAATACGAAGAAGCGATAAAACAATGTGATCTTCAAGGAAATCTCTTAAGCAATATGATAGCAGCCGGGATTGCCTCTAGGTCACACGGCATGCAGGTTATGGTTGATAATATCAAAGCTGAAGGGAAAAGAACTTCTGCATCATTTTGGCAAAAACTATCACTTCTCAATGACATTGTAATTATAGCCCCTATGTTTGGGCTTTTAGGGACAGTAATTGGAATGTTTTATGCATTTTATGATGTAAATCGCTCGATCGAGAGTATAAACTCACTCTTTGATGGTCTTGGAATTGCCGTTGGAACAACTGTTATGGGTCTGGTTGTTTCCATTATAGCAATGTTTTTTTACACAACCTCAAAGTACAGATTGGTCAAACTTTTAAGTTCTGTTGAAAATGAGGCCATGTCAATAAGTCAAATAATTGACACAAAAAATTAAGGAGACCTAAAAAATGAGTTTGATACCTGAAGAGGAGCTAAAGCCAAGTAATGGCGTAAATTTTGCTCCGATGATTGACTTTCTTTTTTTGATGTTAGCCCTTTTTGCAACTTTAGCACTTACTAGAGCTGCGTTATATGATTCTTCTATCGATTTGGCCCAAGTTAAGACGGCCGACAGCAATATATCGAGTTTGGATGAAAAAGAAATTTACAAGATAAATCTAAGTATAGATGCTAACGGCCACTATCGTTGGGTAACTGAATTTAGCGAATATTTATTGCAATCCCCAATTCAAGTCCAAAATGAAATTTCTAAGCAGTTTCAGGCTGGGTTAATTCCTAAAGATAAGCAAAACTCGCTAGTCTTGTTACATATTGATCGCATGGCTCCATGGGATTCTGTAGCTAGGTTAATTTTTGCTATTAAAGAAATTGGATTTGAAGTTCATCCAATATACGAGTCAGAAAAATGATTGAGTCTCTAGTTACAGTTTTAAGAGACAAAAATACATCTATGGCTGAGTTCAGAAGAGTATCTCAACTGATTTGTGATCTTCTAGCAGCTAGGGTTTCAAAAGAAGTTAATGAAGCCGAAACTTCGGTGATTACTCCCTTAAAAAAGGCACATGGTAAAAAACTAGATGAAAATATTTTGCTAGTTCCAATCCTAAGGTCGGGTATAGCCTTTCTCCCCTCTTTTATGAAAATGTTTTCTTCAGCAGTTGTTGGTTTTATAGGAATCCGAAGAGATGAGCAGACAGCTTTTCCTCATATCTACTATGAAAATCTTATAAATGACTGCACTGGTTTTAAAATTATTATTCTAGATCCAATGATAGCAACTGGTGGGAGCACCATAGCAGCAATTAAAAGACTTCTAAACCAACATGCTAATGAAGAAAATATCCTAGTGACTAGCATCATTTGTTCTAAAGATGGGATAAAAGCAATACTAAAAGCCTTTCCTAAAGTTAAAGTTACAACTGCAGTTATTGACCCTGAACTCGATAAAAATAAATTCATCATACCTGGACTAGGTGATTTTGGAGACAGGTTTTTTGGAAGCAGCTGAGCAAATTTTTCTCCCTTGATTTTTGTAATAAAAAAAATTAACATATAAGCCCCCAAGAGCAATTGAGTTACAATATGAATAGAAAGATTTTAAGACTGCATCAATCAACGCATCAGAATATAGAGCAGTGCATTAGTGATTTAAAAAAAAATCCCGACTTGAAATTTCTAATTTTGAATAATTGTGACTTTTTAACAGATGAAATTTTGGATTATGTTCCAAATTCATGTAGTTCTTTGGATATTTCGCTTTCATCTAACAATCATGACAGTATCACAAATACAGCGATTAATAAATGTCTTATAAGGTTAAAAGATCTAGAATTCTTAAATTTATCAGGAAGAAACAACCTAGACGATAGTATTTTTAAAATATTACCAAAAACTCTCAAATCAATTGTCTTGCCAGGAAAAAATGCTGAAAATGTTACAGAGAGAGCTTTAAAATATCTTAAAAAACTTCCTAATTTAAGATTTCTTTATTTGAATGAGTCTTCATTTTCCATTGACATTTGTCTGCACATGCAATCATTAGTTCATTTAGATCTTAGTTTTAATGAAAGCATAACAGATAGCGTTTTTCAATTGATTCCTAAGAATAATAATTTAAGGTCACTAAACTTACATGGGTGTACGAAGCTAACAGATTTTTCTCTATTTTCAATAGCTAACAAATGTAAGAAGCTTGAGAGGTTTTACATCTCTGACTGTGACAACATAACAAATAATGGAGTTGAAGCAATAATATTGAAGTGCGAGAAACTAACATGCTTGACCCTCTCAAAGTGCGGAAAAATATCCGATAATGTTTTTTTTCACACGATAAAAGAGCTAAATCACTTGCAAAAACTCAATTTAATCGGGTGCAACAATGTTTCAAGCGAGGTCTTAGCATTGCTGAGAAAAAGTAAACCTTTGCTACAAACTTATTCAAATGAAGCAACTTCTTGACTAAAAGAAGCTTTTTTTGTAAATTATCTTTCATAATTGCCCAGGTGGTGAAATTGGTAGACACGCCAGATTTAGGTTCTGGTGCCGTAAGGTGTGGGGGTTCGAGTCCCTTCCTGGGCATTATTCATCACTATTTTCGAAAAATCCAAAAAAATAAATTAATAATTATTGTAAGGAAAATGCTTACAATAATTGACGTAACAATTGGAAAGTAAGCTCCAAATTTTTCTTTTTTGATATATATATCCCCAGGTAATTTCCCTAAATTAATCCCTGTTTTAGAAAGACCTAAACCAATTAAACCTATTAATAAAATACATAAACCTGAAAAAATTAGGATTTTACTGATATTCATGCATCACCCTCTTAAGCTTTTTAGATTATAGTTTTGAACACGTGAAAATTTTTTAAAATTATTTACTTCATATTTAAAAAGTAGCTCTATAACATTGGCTCAATTTTTTTATTGTAAATATCTATTAATCAGCATCTTGTAAATCTAGAAAGAACAAAGGCTTTATCGTGGCATATTCAGTTCAAGCTTACAGACCTTCAGAAATTTTTAATCGTAGACGTGAAAGACATCAGCCTGGTATTCATGCATTAGATAGAAGAGTAAAAAGAGTCTATAGCGATTATCGTTTAAGGCATTTCAATGGAACCCCTCTTAGCTCTAGAGAAATTACTATAAGAATCAACAACTCTTCTATAGGAAATCTTTTGTCGTTAATTACATCTGAAATGTCATTTAATACCTATCATATAACTGCAGCAATTACTAGAACTTGTAATATTTCTAAAAATAGAGGAAATCATATAAATGAAAGTCTTGTGTGGTCAAAATTAATAAACAGATTATTTTTGATGTTAAATGATCCAAGTCTTCATTTTGAAAAGAGATCTCTATGTAATATTTTATATGCAATTTCTAACAAAGTGAAAAGAGAACAGGTTAACTTAACAGGGGAAGAAATAATTGTTTTTAAGAATATTGCATATATATTAGAAAAGCAGTTAACTAATCCTAATGAAGAGTTTAGTATTCTTGATTTAAGCACTATAATAAAAACATTTTCTATAGCAAAAGAAAAAAGCAGTAAAATATTCGCGACAAAATCTTCAGAAGAAGAATTCTTTAAGGTGGTTACAAATAAAATTAAGAAAAAAGACATAGGGTCTTTAAAACCCCGCGACTTGTCAGAGATGGCTTTTGCAGTTGCTAAGTTAAAAAATGATTTTGGGATTTTAGAAAAAATTTCAGATGAACTAAGACCAAATGAACATGAAAGTAAGCTTAAATATTTTAATGCTCTAGATTTGAATTTCTTAGCTCAAGCTTTTCACATTGCAAGAAGAAACGACCACTACATCCTAGAAAACATAGCTAAAGAAATTCATTCAAGAAGTGAAAGCTCTGAAGGTCTTAGAGATTTTTCGCCAAATTCACTATCCTTCCTTGCTTGGGCGTTCTATAATGCAAATAAAAATCCATACGATCTTTTTAAAAAGCTCGCTGAAGAGATTTATTTTAAAGCAACTAGCAATATTGATGGGCTTGTAGATATTGATCTGGAGCAACTCTCCTGGCTTTCAATGGCATTTGCTGGCATGGGAAGAAATGATTGTTATATTTTTGAACTTATTAATCTTGAAATAAACAGAAGAAGTAAAAGCGAGATAGGTCTTAAAGAATTATATCCAGATAAATTATCTATGTTAACTCAAGCTTTTAATCTTGCAAAATTAGATGACCATCAAATATTTGAGAATGTAGCCTTTGAAATAAACAGAAGAAGTAAAAGATCTATAGGTCTTAGAAAATTCGCGCCAGATGTATTGGCAAATATAGCTTGGGCTTTCTATAATGAAAATAAAAACCCATATAACATTCTTAATAAAATTGCTGAAGAGATTCCTCAAAGGTTTGATGAGTTAGGAACGCTTATAGACTTCACTCCAGAGGAATTAACTAAGCTTATATCGTTATCTTCATATAATGATAATATTCACAAAATTATTGCAATAGAAATAAGTAGAAGATATAAGGAGCTAGGTAGTCTTAATAACTTCTCCCCTGAAGCGCTCTCAATCTCGATTCTCTTCTTTAGTGAGTTAAATAATAGCGGAAATTTTACTAAAACTTTAGAAATACTTGAATCTGAGATTAATGAAAGAATAGATCGTTCTTATTCTCTAGAGGATTTCACCCCATCCGAATTATCTAAAATAGCTAAGGCATTATCAATTAGAAGAAATTATAGCTTATTTGAAAAATTTGTCTTTTCATTAAAAGTGCGATACAACCTAAACCAATTTAGTGATTTTGATTGTGAAAATTTAGCAATATTAGCAGATGCTTGTGTGCTAGTAAAAAATGATAAAGAAATTTTCAGCTACATTGCTAATGTCATAATACACAAAGATCTAAAAAATATTAAATCTAATTACTTGGTTTCGATTTTAAACTCCTTTTATCTTGCAGAACAAGATTATGGGATTTATGAGTGTATTTGCAAAGAAATAAGAAAAAGAAAGAGAGCTAACAATCTTGCTTATTTTAGCTTACATGATCTAGCTATGTTAGTGGTGATTTTTTCTTTAGATGAAAAATATTTTAGGATATATGAAGACATTGCTTATGTTATAAATCAAAAATCTAAAAATCCTAATGAGCTTAATAGTTTTGAAAGCGCTGATATAGTTAATTTTGCAAAGATTTATTCTCAAAAAAATATAAAAAGTTATGAAATTTTCAAGCATCTTGCCACCGCTATAAATCTAAAGAAAAAAGAAAATGGGTTGCGCTGTTATAACCATGTTGATTTAATTAAGTTGCTCCGAGCTTTTAGCTTTTCAAACAAAGATCACGGGGTATTTGAGGATATTTCTTATGCAATATGCGAAATAGGAAAAGAAAATTCTCTCTGCCATTTTACTCCTTTAGAGTTAATTCTTTTATCTAAAACTTTTAGTTTTTCAAGCAAAGATTTTGGGGTATTTCAAGAAATAGCTTTTGCAATAAGAAAAAGAAAGGAACAAAATCTTCTTTGCTATTTTAAACCAAACGAATTATCTGCTCTTTTCGTTTCTTTTAGTATATTAGAAAAAGATTATGGATTAATTGGTGATATTGTCGATGAAATACGAGAAAGAATACAATCACCACGTGAATTGAGTAAGTTTCGGCCTATAGATTTAGCACATCTAGCTAAGAGATTAAGCTCACTACATGAATATGAAATTGCAGAAATATTAATAAGAGAATTTTTCAACAGAGAGATCGATATTGCTCAAAATTCAAAACCAATTACATTAATTTATTTTGCTACAGTTCAATGGATTATTGCTAAGAAAATTGCTAAAATTCCTAACGAATGGCTTGAAAAATTTAAAGAAAGAAATAACCATACGCTTCCCGTAACTTCAAGTTCAACTTTTGAAGACTCTGTTAAAAATGTTTTAATAAAAATGGGAATCTCTAATCACTTTAATAGTGAAAGCACCATTTTTTTTAATATAAATGGAACTCGCCTAAAACTTTTTCAAGTTGATTTTCTTGATAGTGAAAGAAAATTAATAATAGAAGTTGATGGACCTAATCATGCCTTAAAAAAAGGTGCTGATTTGGCTAGAGACTTTATTTTAAAAAACTTAGGTTATACTGTTGTTAGAGTTACCTCAGAAGAATGGAATAAAAGAGATGATTTAGAAAAAGAAGAGTATTTAAAAAGCCTTATACTCTGACTTAAGTCATTCAATTTTAATTATTTACAATTTTTTATCCTATCTTACAATCAAAAACCATATTTTAGATGGTAATATTTTTTAGCTTTTCGGCTAGTCATATATAATTGATAATTATAACCTTACTTCGATTAAAATCAATTTATTTACATTTAATAATAAAATCTTTATAATATTATTGGTCTTAATAAGAGTTAATTATGAACTCAGTAAATTTAGATTTTATTTCTAATATTGGTGGTATTTTTAATGTTGATAGCGTTATTCGTAATGCTTTTAAAGATTTCGAAACCAAATTAGAGTATATTAATACTTGCTTTTCAGTATCACACTTGTCAGCTCAAATTTTAGAAGAACTAGGCTTATTTCTAAGTGAAATAAAGGACATTAAGGCTTCTTTAAAGCTACCTGAAATACTTTCAATGCCAAGAAATATTTCAGTTCTAATTCAAATAGCTAATAATTTTTTTGAAAGCATAAAATGTAATGATACAGAGTCTGTACTGAATAATGGCTTTAATTTTTTTGCAAACTCAATTGACTTTTTAGGAGATATTAATGCCTTATCAAACTCATTTGAACAGCTTTTAAAGCTGCCTGATGTACTTATATCTCCTGAAGTAACTACAGTGCTTTATCCATTATCCTTAATTGCAATTATAATTGGGACTTTGATTAAAATTAGAGATTATATGCAAGTAAAGCTGATGATGACTTCTGATGTTGCTATAATAAGTCATGATAAAATCAGTGACTACGAGTTAAAAAAATTTATCACTCCTTTTTTAGAGAAAAGGTTAACTGTAACCAAATCCGAGGCTTTATTAATTGATAAAGAAGAAGACTCTGTTAAAAGAGTTAAAATGCACGATGATTTAATGAAACAAAAAAAAGCAAAATACAATAGGTTGGTTGGTCCTTATGCTCAAGAACAGTTAGTTAAATTAAACGATTGTGTTAATGGTAGAAAAAGATACTCATCAATAGAAGTTAGAGGCATTGCCACTAAAATAGGTAAGATATATGAGCATGAAAACTCTGCCAAAGTAAAAACTATTGTCAGAAACATCTTTGTAATTATTAGTACATTGTTTTTAACTCAAGGTGCTCTGCTTATACCTGGATGTCTTTTACTAATAGTTGTGACACTTTCTTCGATTCGTGATTTCATTAAAGCTAAAAACTTCTATAATGAGCTCAAAAGCTCTTAAAATAATATGAAGTTTTATCTCCTATTTATCTTTAGTACATGTTCCTTATTTCCACTTCAAATACAAATTAGAGACAAATATTTAGATGTAGAAATTGCTGACACTGAAAAATTAAGGCAACAAGGATTACAGCATCGTAGAAAATTAGCCACCTCAAAAGGCATGTTATTTATCTTTCCAAAATCTAACTATGCCACTTTTTGGATGAAAAATACATACATAGACCTTAGTATCGGCTTTTTTGATGAAAATAGAAAACTTGTTCAAGTTGAAAAAATGCCAGCATTTCAATTAAACCAGCAGCTCAGCCTTTATAAAAGTATTAAGCCAATTAAGTATGCCCTTGAGGCCAATATGGGCTGGTTTGAAAAAAATGACATCAAGTTAGGAGATGAAATTAATCTTATTAAATAGCTTTTTTAATTAGGCTTATATCTTCTTGAATTAAGAGCAGATCTGGATTATCTCTCTGTTTTTCAAAGTCGTTTTTTAACTTTATACAGTGCTCTTTAATAGCTGAACTTGAAATTTCAATGATTTTTTCAATGGACTGCTCGGCTTTCTCTTGGTTTTTCATTAAAATTTCCTTAATTTCCTCAATTTGTCTATTTAAGACCTCGCCTTCTCCACTTTCAGCTATTTTTTTTTGTCTTTCAAGGTTTTGGATACTTGCATAATTGTCATGAATGTTTTCAACATACGAGACAAACTTTTTTAGTAAATCATTGATTTTTTCTTCACTTTCACCCATAAAGGCTCCTTTTTTTCAATATATGAAAAAAAAATCGAAAAAAGTCTAACTTTTTTTACGCTTCCATAAGAATAATATTTGTCAGTTTGAGATTGCTAGATAAACAACTTAAAGATATTTTGATGTTATGAAAAAAGATGAATATTACCACCTTTTGGCTAATGCATTTAGTTGGATGAATCAGTTAACAGAGAAAAAAGAAGAAGTTCAAAAAGATGAATTAGAAAATTTTTTTACAGAAGATTTAGAAATTTGCACTAATAATCAACCGCTTATAGGACTAGATAAATTTCACCAGCATTTAAAGGAGTCTCTTTCTCAATATAGTCATTCTAAAGTTCTATTCCCTTTTAAAGCATATCTCAGCGATAACAGAAAAGCTGTATTGTACTATTTATTAAGATCTACAACAATAAATGAGGAAGTTTTTGATTATTGTGTTATGTCGATATTTAAATTTAGAAACGGTAAAATTTCCTCTTGGACTGAGGTTGTTTCAGAAGTTGCAAAAAAATAATGCAGAAAATATTTCTTGTCGCATTTTTAAATATAATTTTTTCTGTGTTTTCAAATGGAAACTTAGCATATGAACCATGGTATACCGGAACAATTTTTTCCTACGATGGTAGAATTACACCTAAAAATGAATTTATTATTCAGCCCTATTTATTCGTTAACACAAGCTATGGAGCCTATAAAAATAATTTTTCCTTAGTTGATGTCCCAGACTTAGTCAGCGTTAACCCTTTTCTTGTACTTTATTATGGAATCAACGATTTTTGCGATGCTGAATTGCAACTGCAGACTGTATCAAACTTCTCTCAATCAAAATCTTCTACGAACTTTGGTGATACAACATTATTACTTAGCTTTCAGCTGATAAAAGGAAATGAAACTCGCCCTCACGTGCGTCTTTTAATACTAGAAACACTTCCTACAGGGAAGTATAACAAATTAGATCCTAATGCGAGCCAAACAGAGATTTCTGGAGAAGGAGCTTATGTAACGAGCTTGGGTATTGCTACCGAGAAAATCTATGATTGGTTTTATTGCTACCCGGTTCGAATAAGGTGGAATTTTATAGTAGATATTCCATCTTCTGTATCAGTAGAAGGAGTTAATTTCTATGGAGGGGCTTTTAACACTAAAGGAAAAGTTAAAACTGGAACTAGCTTTTATTTTCTTTTATCGCCAGAAATTTCAATCACTCAAAGATGGGTTTTGGGTCTTGATGTAATATACCAAAAACAACTTAAAGGATCATTCTCAGGTAATAGAGGAAATAATTTAGATGGTACTCTTGCCAATATAAACATTTTTCAGCAGGATAGTTTTCAGCTGGCTCCCGCAGTTGAATATAGCTTTAACAGTAAGATGGGGGTTTTAGGTGGAGTTTGGTTCACTGTGTTTGGTAGGAATTCAGATGCATTTGTGAGTGCTGTTGTTTCTGCAGTTCTCTCATTTTGATTTTCTAGAAAATTTTTTGTGATCTCCATTAACTCATCTAAAAGAGCTTGATTGCTAGGCATCATATGTTCTGTTTTTAAATTTATAATTTTCTTGGGGTTGGGGATAATTTCTTGGATCTTTTTTCGGCATTTCGTAGGAATCATTTTGTCTTGTAGTCCATTTATTATAAGAAAATTGTTTTTAAGATATTTTGCATGAACTAAAGGGTCTATTGGTCTTAACAAAATACTAGACAGCCAGGCTACTGGAGCTCTTATCAATTTTGGTAGCTTCAGGTTGGCTTTCAACAAACATAACAAGCCGGCACCGCCATAACCAATAACCCCAGGGCCTAATTGAACCTTTTCAACTTGGGCCAGATGATATGCAGCCGGCACAAATATTGATCCAAAGCTAAAACCCACTATCGAAATAGGCTCTTTCTTACACCATGGTTGTTGTTCTATCCAAAGTATTATACTGATCCATTGTTGAGGAACTATTAGAATTTTTTCTCTGAGTTGTCTAACTTTTAAAATGAGTGATCTACTTTTCAAAGCTCTAATCAAAGGTGGATATTCATATGCAATAATTGCATAATTTGACTGATCTCTTATGTAGTCTAGGCTTTTTCTTCCCGTGTCCAATCCAGATGCTACAAAGATGCATTTAAGCCCATTTGGAGGGATTTTTTCTGGCAGGCTAATAGTGAAATGTGCATTTTTTGCACCTCCTGTATCTAGGGTAATATCTGTATAAATCCTTTTTCCTTGTAGATCATGTGATACATAAGAATCTTTATCGATTACTTTTGTCGAAATGTTCTTTTTTCTTAATACGTTGATCGGATCTACCCAGGAATAGTATAATTTGATAGCCAAAAAAGCTCCGAATAATACAAGCGTAATTCTAACTAATCCTTTCAAAAAATATAGAGTGTACTTGGTCATATCAAATTAATTTCTTCAATGAATAACTTTTTTTAAAAAAATTCTCCCAAGGGTCTTTTTTCTGAACCCGCTTTAAAACAGTTTGAATGTTAAAAGCCGCAGGGTCTAGTGTTTTTAATTCGCTCCACTCTATGGGAGTTGCTACTTGAGCTGACTCTACAGCTCTGACAGCATAGGGTGCTACAGCAGTTTGTGCATATGCGTTTCTTAAATAATCAATAAATAGTTTCTTTCTTCTCTTCTCCTTTCTAATTTCAACTGTGAATAATTGTGGTTTTTTTTCTATTAATAGCTCGGCTACCTTTTTTGCAAAAGATTTTACTTCAGCAAATGTTAGCTCGTTAATAATCGGAATAACCACATGCACTCCCCTAGAACCTGTAGTCATTATATATGGGGAAATTGAAAACTCATTTTTTAGTAAATCATTAAGTTCTAAAGCACCTTCAATAACTAAGTTGAGGTTCTTGTTGCTTGGTGGGTCTAAATCGAAGATAAGCTTATCAGGTTTATTCAAACTAGTTATTTTTGAAAGCCATACATGTGGCTCAATACAGGCTAGGTTTGTTAGGTAAATCAATGTTTCAATGTCATTGCAGACTACCATTTTAATACTTTCAGATTCTTTC
Source organism: Parachlamydiales bacterium (assembly GCA_050302075.1). Taxonomy (GTDB): domain Bacteria; phylum Chlamydiota; class Chlamydiia; order Chlamydiales; family SM23-39; genus JBNLAH01. Next base: position 86,644 of record JBNLAH010000004.1, read on the forward strand.
TTTTTAATAGTGGCTGTCTTTATCCACTTTGGGAAAAAATCAGAAATATTTTTTTGTACAAAGTGTTCTTTGTTGATTCCATTTGGATATCTAAACATTGTAAGCGGCCTATCTTCAAGGTGCGGTAGAATCCAGGGATGAATATTGTAGTAATATTCTATAAGGTCCTTTTTTATAATTTTTGATTTAGGAAACAAAATTTTTTCAAGGTTTGTAAGCTCAATTGTTTTATTTTTGATTTTTATAAGCTTCATTCTTTTCTAACATTTTTTAATTTTACGTCTTTCCTTAACCCTAAATAACTAGGATGTCTGAGTTTATTTTCATCTGTCCACTCAGTAAACGAGCACTCAGCTATAAATTTTGGCCTAACCCAATTTGCCTTTACATTGGGTTCTTTTTCAAAGGGAGAAGATTTTACGACAATAGACTTTAGCTTAGCATAAAGTGAAGTTAACTCCTTATCATCAAAACCGGTTCCAACTTTACCTGCATACTGAAGTTTATTATTTTTATAAAAACCTAATAGAAGGGCTCCAAATCCTTTTCTTGATCCTTCTGGGCTTGTGAAGCCACAAATAACAAACTCTTGTCTATTTACACTTTTGATTTTTAACCATTCCCTAGTTCTTTTTGAAAGATATTCTGAGTTTTTCTTTTTAGCTATTATCCCCTCAAAACCTTGAGATACAACCTGTTTAAAGTATGCTGATCCATTTGTTTTCCTATATGTCATAAAAGATAAAACCTGGCTAAACTTGAAAGACTTTTTTAAAATCTCTTTTCGCTTTATTAAAGGAAGTCTGGTTAAATCAAATCCATTCAAAAAAATTATATCAAAGACAAACAGCCTAGTTTTTTTTACTTTTGTTTTGTCTAATTTTTGTAACATGGCAAAACTATTTAATTTACCTCTCTCGTATACAATCTCCCCATCGATTATAAAATTGAGATTCTTATTTTTTTCTAAAGCATTGCTTATATGAGGATAGGTTGTGTTAAGAGCTATCTTATTTCGAGACATCATTTTAATTTTTCCATCTTTTGAAAAAACTAAGCATCTAATGCCATCTAATTTTTTTTCAAAAATCCAATCGCTATCAGAAAATGGTTTTTTATGAAGCGTTGCTAGCATCGGAGAAATCCAGCTAGGTTGTCTGCCTTTAGCTATCTTTGCTTTCATGAAGTTTCTTAATTTCTCTCATAGTTAACCCAGATTTAGCTGATTTATTTTGGGTCTTAACTGGATTTTTTTTCATATTAGCCATTTCATCTTTCATCTTGATTAAAAGCCAATTATTATCTCTGAAGTTTACTAGGGCAAAACCACCTTTAAGTTTCTCTCCTTCCAGCCAAACTTCAATGCTACCCATGCTGATACACTTTTTCATGGGAATTATCTTTCCAGTTTTATCTTTTTTTATATTTTTATACTTTCCTTTATCCCATATCATTACTACACCAGCTCCATATTCACCAGAGGGTATTACTCCTTCGAAATTCTTATACTCAACTGGGTGGTCTTCAGTCATTACTGCAAGTCTTCTTTCTTTTGGAGAAAGAGATGGTCCTTTAGGAACTGCCCAAGATTTTAATGTTCCTTGAACCTCTAGGCGAAAATCAAAATGGAGCCTTGAGGCATAATGTTTCTGGATTACAAAAGACTTTCCTTCTCTTTTCTTAACTGTTTTACCAACAGGCTCTTTAGTTTTTTTGAAGCGTCTTTTTTTTCTATATTCTGCTAATGAGGTTTTCACTTAGATAACTCTTTTGATAAATTTCATGTGAGATGTTGTTTTTTAATATTTTTATTTGAATAAAAAACTATCCAAAGTATTCCAGCTACCAAGAAAATAAAAGAGACTAAACTTAGCTCTGTCAATGGCGTGAAATCAGCTAACCTTTTTAAGTTTATATTGAAAACGACATTGCTAAAAAAAAGAGACTCCAATGAATCAAATCCAAAATGAAAACCAAATGCTTTGTAAAAGCCATGTCTGTTGTATATATAACCTAAAAGCAGGCTAAGTGAGAGTTGCTTTATCGGGTAGAAATCACTTTTACTAAAGATAAATATACATGCAAAAAGGATTGAAACAATTAGATTTGCCAAGTGGACATTTAAATGTTTTTTTAGAATTTCTAAAGAAGTTGCTCTAAATATCAACTCAAGAAGAAACGTTGTAGCTGCAACTGCTATAAAATAACCAAATAAAAGAATTAAAACTTCCTTGGGAACTAGGTATGCTTTACTTATTTTAAAAAAACTCAAAATAAGCAAGGTAGATAATATACCTACCATGTAAATAAACCCTATAACAGCCCCCTTTAAAAAGCTTATTAACTTGGATTTTTCTTGAACGATCACTAAAGTTTTCCATTTCTTTTTGGTCAATATCAGTTGCATAAAAAAGTAAAGAAAGAGAGTCCATAAGAAAAAAATAATCCTGAATAAAAACCTATCTTTTGTAAGGTCTAAAATTGGATTATATATTTCAAATGGAAGAAAACTATAGCCTGGGAAAATTACTTCAGAATATAAAACCTTTGCTCCCCAAACAGTGGCTAAGATAAATATTAAAACCTTTAAAAGTGGGGAGAAGAACTTTTTAGCAGCTGGCATGTAAAGTATTTATTTTACTTTTATCATCTGTATAATTCAGCTCTTAAATAATTGCAAAATCAATTAATTTATAGTATAATTATTGCAAAAAGTAGAAAACTTATGGAAATTACTGATAATAAAGAATTAACAGATGTAGCTGATCTTGAAATTGAAAGAGAAGATAATGCATCTTGGGGACTGATACCAAATAGCTTAGTTATATCACAACTTTCAAACATAGCCTTTTATGGCAGCGCCCCAATCTCTTTGCTGAATTCATTTTCTAAAATATCAAGCTTTGGAATCCCAAATAAAACAAGAGACTTTATTACAGATCTTTTCATAATGAAGTTTGATCCTAATGAAGGTAAATCAATTGAAAAGAGAATTGAAAAAAGAAAACAAAGGCAAAAAGAGATGGATCAAGAAATTCTTGATTTTGACAATTTAACATTCGAAATTAGACAAGCTTTTCATTTTCTTTAATTACCAATGCTTGATGACTACTTGAAAGAGTCGGCAAAGCCTTTACCTTGCTTTTTTTATTTTTGAAATATTCATCACAAGCAATTCTTACCCCAGGAAGTGGATTTTCAGAGAGCTTTTTATCACAATAATCATCAATTAATAAAATTCCTCCTACTATCATTTTAGGAAAGATGTTTTCCAGTGCAACTTTAGTAGAGGAATATAAGTCCCCATCTAAGTGAGCAAAAGCTATTTTGTCAGGTAAATTATTCATCAGAGTGTCTTCAAACCACCCTTCAATTATTTTAGGAAGTGGTAGCTTATATTTTTTAAAGTTATCAATTAGTATTTGCTTACTACTACTAAACCATCCCTTGTTAATTCTTTTATTGTCTTGTAGAATTTTCTTATTTACAATCTTATTTGCATCTAGGAAATCTTGATTAGATTTCTCAGGTAACCCTTGAAATGAATCAAAAACGACCAATTGTTTTGTAGTATTGAAGGAAGTCAGCATTTTTTGAATTAAAATAGCGCTATATCCTTTGTAACAACCAGCTTCTATAAATTGACCTTCAATTTTCTTTTCCAATACATTGATAATCAAATAATATAAATTCAAGATTTTATCAAAACTCATCATAGCTCTGTTTCGGTCATAAATCTCAGTGAAAAATTGTCGATCTATTTCTGGAATTTTCATCAAAAAATTTCAAGTTATTAATAGTATTAAAGAGGTCATTTTTTAAGCATATCAAATTGAATCTTTAGGTACATAGTTATAAACAATTTTAGAAAGCTTATTCAAAAAAAAATTACACTCTAGTCATAAAGGGTTTATTTATATATAATACGGCTTTAACTGGAGATTTCAATCTAGTAATGATTTTCACAAAAATTCGTAAAAAGCTCTTTCCTGTAGAGCGCTTTGAGCTAAAAAAGCTTATTCCACTTTTTTTAATGAAATTTTTTATTTCATTTAACTACGGAATTCTAACTTGTATGAAAGATACTTTTGTCGTTACTGCAAAAGGATCTGGAGCTGAAGTCATACCGATTTTAAAAGGTTGGATTGTTCTTCCAATTGCTCTTTTAGTTACTTTATTATATTCCAAATTAAGCAATCACTTTAGAAGAGAATCCATATTTTATGGAACTATTATAGCTTTCTTGAGCTTTGTTGCTTTATTTGCTTTTGTTCTTTTCCCAAATAGGGAGATCTTAAGCCCTCATCAAAGCGCAGATACCCTAACTAATATGATTGGCATAAAATACCAGCACTGGATTTCAATTTATCGAAATTGGATGCAAGCTCTTTTCTTTGTTATGACAGAATTATGGGGAAGTGTTGTTATTTTTTTAATGTTTTGGGGCTTTGCAAATCAGATAACCAAAGTACACGAGGCCAAAAGATTTTATTCACTTTTTATTGTAGGTGGAGATTTAGCAGCTATAGGGACCGGGCCTTTGGTTTGGCATTATGCTAATAAATATGCAAATGTTGATTTTTCTGCTACATTACAAAGTTTAGCTGCTTATGTTCTATTGTTTGGCTCTATTATTATGTTTTTACATTGGTGGATTGTAAAATATGTATTAGTAGATCCTAAATTGTATCAACCCGATGAGATTTCGAGGAAAACTTTAGGTAAGACAAAGCTATCGCTTAAAGAAGGGCTTAAGTTTATCGCATCTTCTAAGTACTTAAGATGCATAGCTATCATGGTCATTGCATATGGGCTTACTATAAATCTGATTGAAGTTACTTGGAAAGCACATCTTAAAGAACTTTATCCAAACCCATCTGATTACCAAGCTTTTATGAGTAAGATAACATCCTCAGTTGGAATAGCTTCTTTTCTAACGGCATTATTTGCAGGTGGCGGTATAATTAGGATTTTTGGATGGCATTTCAGTGCTCAAATTACTCCAATTGTTGTGGGATCAACGGGCCTTTTATTTTTAGGTTTAGTCTTATTAAAAGCTAGCTTGCCTACGATATTGGGACTAAGCCCATTGGCTTTAATTGTAATTCTGGGAGCTGTTCAAAATGTTTCCAGTAAGGTTATGAAATATTCTTTTTTTGACCCAACTAAAGAAATGGCCTTTATTCCTCTAGACCAAGAATCAAAAGTTAAGGGCAAAGCTGCCATAGATATCATTGGATCAAGACTTGGAAAATCCGGCTCTGCCTGGATACAAATTTTATTAATTGAGCTGGCCGGAACAGGCTCTGTCATGTCAATTACCTACTTTTTAGTGCCAATAGTTGTGGTCTCTGCTTTTCAATGGATAGTTTCTGTAAGGTCATTAAATAACCAATTTGCTACTAAACGAAAAGAAGAGAGCAAAGAAGAGCTTGGTGAACCTGCAGCATTTTAAAAACACTCATGAATCCATTCTAAAGTAACTTGATCAATCCAGTGGAAATGCTTCTTTCCAATATACCCCAAATGACCACCCTTTTTGGTTTTATAATATCTAATATTGGGTGGTAGATTTATATCATCTAATGTATTGGGATAGACAATAGGATCATCTTGAGATGCTAAGATATTACAGTCAATTGTAATGTCTTGAACCTTATTAACAGCACTGCATTCAAGGTAATATTCTTCGAGATTTTGAAACCCGCCTTGGGGAACTGTATATAATCTATCAAACTCATATAGTTTAAAATCTTTTGGGAGATTGTGCTCGCCTAGTTCTGGAAACTTTTTATGGCGATATTCAACATCAGCATAAAGTTTTTTCGAAAAATATCTTTCGTAAATTCGATTTTTCGGATGAGAAAAAAGATCTAGTGACTTCTTGATATCGATCGGAGCATTTATCCCAATAACTTTTACTAGATACTTTTTAGCTTCATCTCCTAATTCCCCTGCCAGCTTCAGCACAATACTCCCACCAATTGAAAAGCCTATCAGCATAACTGGAGATTCTGGGAACTCATTTTTTAGCTCTTTAATAGCAACTAACACATCATCGCTCCTGCCACAGTGATAAATACCTTTTGCTAATCCTCTTCCAGAGCCACAACCTCTAAGATTAAAGCGAACAGACCTAATTCCAGATTTAGCTAACTTTTTTGTAATTCTAACCAAATAAGATGATTTGTGAGACCCACATAGCCCATGGAGCATTATTACTGTTGGATCTGAGCCTCTCCAGCTTTTTGGAGTAGTGATTTCAAGCGATATCTTGTCCTTGTCTGGGAGTTCTATGAGCTTTCTAGAAGACGGAGGCTGACGTTGAAATGATGGAAGAGATCCAAAGATCGTTTGCTGGTGCGACCCAGAAAAAAGTGGAAACGGATCAAATGGTAGTTCAATGGACATGATCTTTTCTCTATCAAATAATTCAGCCTCCTAATTATTAAATTAGTATTAACGATAATTAATATCAACAACTAATTAAAGCCTTTTATAATTAAGTGATAATTAAATTGGAAAAGAATAAAATAAAACTAAAGATTCCTCACCGGGGTTACGAGAACTCCAATGAAAGAGTTTTCTAGCATTGGACATATGATAAAAATGGATTCCAATTCTAGAGCAGTTTTTAAAACGGAAGCCAGCTTCGATTCCGGAACGGAATTCAATTGGGAATCCTAGATTTTTTCCTTGGTTTTGTCTGTATATGCCAGTTGCAAAATTTGGTGAAAAAAAGAAGGACTTATAGAACCATTCAAAACCAAATCCAGCGTAGAAATACATGCTGCTTTTTGCATTTACCATCATCCCGAGGGTAGGCCTTATAGTATAAACAACTTTAGCAGGGCGATACTCAATCCTAAATTCAGCTGTTCTAAATTTTGCATGTTTGATATCAAAGATCCCCCCTCCTATTGATATCAATGGTTTTTCTTCACAAAAAACCTTAGGAACAAAAAATAAAACCAATAACATTAAGTATTTCATGGAAACCATCATTTTTAGCTGGTGCTATTTTTTCAATTACAAAAAAAAAATTTTTTGATAGCCTTTAACAAAAAATTAATACTGTGTTAATAAATTCAAAATGAGATAAATATGAAAATTTTAACTACTTTAGCTATCTGCTTTTCTTTTTTTTGCAAATCTTGTGCGACTGAGCAAGAAAATATGCCTCAAATTTATTATCCAATTTACTGTCATCAATTAGTAGCTCTTTCCTGTTCAGGTGATGAGATAGAAATTGAAGACAGCTCTCTTTGGGAATTAAATCCTTCAGATTCGCATAAAGTGTTCTTATGGAGCTTAAAAGACCCGCTTATATTTTTCCCTGAAAGAAACATCTTTTCTAACTATAACTATAAAGTTAAAAACTTAAACACCGAAGAGTTTGTTAACCTCAACTTAAAAAATGCTCCTTTAGATACCGAAAATACACTTAGAATAGCATCAATTGATTATAAAAATAATGAAATCGAACTTTCAGATGAGTCTATATGGAAAGTTAATCTAAGAGATACCAATTACAAAGACTGGTTAGAAGGAGATTTCATTATAGTTGGATTAAATGAAACCAGTTTCATTTCTAAGGACAAATTTATTTTAATAAACGCGAGCTTGAATAGTTATGCTCGAGTAAATCTCAAATAGGTAAGTATGGCGACGATATCATTTTCTTGTTGTTTTAGTGCAGCTTCAGTAGACGTAATTGATCCTGAGGAATCCATAACTAAGGATATGCATGAAATTAAGTTGGAAAAATTGATAAAAAAATTGAAATGCAAGCTTGAATCTATAGACTTAGTTAATGAGAATTCTAATGATATTGTAAAAAACTTGGCCGAAGATCCTGAAGATTTCTTAGACAATATAGAGCTTTTAAAAGGATTTAATCTTAGAGAAATACTAAAAATCCTTAAAGCTCAGCATCTTGATAAAGGTATTAGTAATGGAGTTGCTAAAGTTCTAAAAATAATTTACTACAGTTCGTTGGAAAATGATCCAACTATTTGTAATTTGGCTAATTTTTTAAAAGACAACATAGTTATTTTCCAGGATATGTTTGAAAAAATTAAAAATCGAAAAAATAAAGCTGTACGAAAAATTGAATCAATAGAACAAAAACTTAAGAAACTTAATAAGTTAAATAAAAAACAAAAAGTACAAAAGCTAGTAGCTCTTTTGCAAGATAGTGTATTTATATTCAGCTATATTCAAGATATTTTAGATGAGCAAACACTAAGACGTTTAGACGACTACCTTAAATATAAGGGAATACAATTAGATGTTTTTTTCCCTGGATATGTTTTTACACTCATAAAATCAAACATTGCTTTAATAGAAAAAGTTGTCAAATTACAAAACCGAATTGCTAGAGAACTAGATTTTTTAAATACCCTTGCTAATATTAATTTCATTGAAAAAACCGAGTCTTCTAATCTCAGTAAAAATATGTTAATTAGTTGTTATTCCCCCCAGCTTTATCAGGCAGCTTTTGAATATACAGTTGAATTAGTATATAATTCATATGACACTAATCAACGCCTTCAAGAAAAACTTGCAGAAATTGGATTTGTCCAAGGTTCAAATAGTATCAGAAATTTTCTAGGTCATGCGAATTTTAATAGGTTTTTAGAGAGTTACTTTTCTGAAGATCCAACTGGTATTGATGACTTAGTTAACTTTTTTCTAGATTCTTTACGAGAAAAAATAGATAAGTTGCCCCCCTCTCTAGAACGCCGATCAAAAATTGACCAAAAAAACATTTTATTAAGCAGCTTCAGATCTCTAGAAATTACATTTGAAGACTTATGAAAGAACTAACTTGTTGGCACTGCAAAAAAAAATTAACAACTAAAGCTGTTAGTTTTAGAACTAGCTGTGATCACTGCTTTCAAGATCAACACTCCTGTTTAAATTGTAAATATTATTCTCCATCCAAGCCTAATAGCTGCCAGTTACTTACAACAGAAAATGTTAAGGAAAAAGACAGGGGTAACTTTTGTGAGGACTTTTCACTTAAGGATCATTCTGAGTACATGGAGAAAAATTTTGGCAAAATAAAAGAACTATTTGGCGACGAATTGCCAATAAAAAAAACATTTGAAGATCTTTTTAAAAATTAGGAGGTAAAAATGGCTGCAGCTAGTCCCCCTTTAGCATCAGCAAATCCAGGCCCTGAGAATAATTTAGGTGATATTGAAAGAGGTGCTGAAACATTTAAAGTTAGAACTGATCAAAGAATAAATAAACTTGTAGCGTCAACAATTGACTCTATTAAACGTTTTAATGATGAACTAAAACAAGTTGTTTTAGATACAGATGCTCAAAAATTTCAATCAAGCAAAAATTCAGTTGATCGTGAAAGCTATAAAAACCTATTGGTAAGATGGGTCTCTTTAATAGACAAATGTGAGCAAATAGATAAAACTTGCAAAACTATTTTTAGTACTGTTTATGAAAATTCTCCTGCAAGACTAGATGTTGAATCCCTCAATGCCAAATTGCAATATGATTTTAAGGAATGTTGCAAACATTCATTAAGAGGTATACATCATCGCTTTAGAACTGACAAAAGAATTCCTCAAGTAAGTACAGCTAATTATTGGCTTAAAAAAGCCAATATGTTTTATTCACAAGTGAAAAGATATGTCACTACTAATGAAAACATAAGAGAACAAACGCGCATGATACTAAATAGTTTACTGCAGGATAATGATGAGGACGATATCAAAGATGAAACTAATCCACCTAAGGAAAAAACCAGCTAAACGAGCTCAACCTCTACTGTTTATAATATGGTGGAGGTCTTTAATTAAAAACCCAATAGATATAGGAAGATAGAACAAGGCTGGATTTGGAAAAGACAAAATATAAGGAGATAAGATAAATGCCACAAAGATCGTTGTCAAAAATGAAAATATCACAGTTGTTACATCATTGAATTTTTTACTAAATAGATATCTAAGTCCTAAATTAAGTAAAAATATAGCTACAAAAATACCTATGAATTCCAGAAGGTAAATAAAATAACGCATATTAACTCTTTACCCTTACTAAATCTATTAATAGCCATAATAAAATTGCTAATAAATAACTCGATACCAACACATCAAACCCTACAAATATAGCAACTAATGGAGCTGTGATTACCATAGTAATTATCATTGAAATATAAATAGATATTTTCTTCTCTAAGCTTGAATATTTTAATAAAAGCCAATCTAAAAGCCTTGATATTATTCCAATAATCAAAAAGATGATAAATAAGTTGCTAAAGATTTGCATACCCTTGGTATACAAAAAAGATTAATACAGTCCAAGTAGATTCAACAAAATAACTATAATAAGAATGGGAGATGTATATTTTATACAAAGATAAAAATATTTAGAAAGCCAAGGCCTATCATGAAAAAAACTAGCTGATCCTGTTTTTAAGTTTTCAAAAGCTTGTTTTGTACCCCATTTCCATCCAACTAAAATAACTGCTAAAAATCCACCTAGTGGAACAAGAAAGTTTACTGAGAAATCTGATATGAGATTATAAAAATTAGCACCAAAAATAGTTGTATTTTTCCATATTCCAAAAGAAAGGGCTGACGGTATACCAAGTAAAAAAGCAGTTAAAGCTACACTGATAGTAGCTTTTTTTCGGGACCAGTTTTTCTCATCTATTAGATAAGAAATAGCAGGTTCTAAAGCGGAAATTTCCGACGTGATCGCAGCTATTGTAATCAGAATAAAAAACAAAATTGAAAGTGACCACCCCCAGCTGATCTGACTAAATACTACAGGTAGAGTCTCAAATATTAAAGAAGGCCCTGATGCTGGCTCTAACCCGGCTGAAAAAACTATTGCAAAAACAGCAATACCTGCTAAAAGCCCTATTGCAGTATTTAACAAAACTACAGGGATACAGCTTCGCGGAATGTCTTCTCTTTGGGATAAGTAACTGCCATAAGTTACCATAGTTCCCTGCCCTAAGCTCAGTGTAAAAAAAGCTTGTCCAAGTGCCATTGCTATTGCTGATGGTGTTAATAAATCCCATCTTGGAGAAAACAAGAAAGTGATTCCCTCAAATGAATTGGGTAGTGAAAGGCCTTTGACCATGATAACAACTAGTACAATGATTAAAAATGGCATCATTATTTTACTGCCAAACTCAATCCCCTTTCTAACTCCAGTAAGTAAAACAAAAGCTGAGATCAACATAAATAAGAAATGATATCCAATTACCCAAGAAGAGTTTGAGCTTAAATTTTGAAAATAGCTTAACGCTTCAGGGCCAGATGTAAATACATGCAGTTTTCCTTTCAAAGCTTCAACTAGATAACCAATAGCCCACCCAGCTATAACACTATAAAAAGAACTAATAAGCAAGCCTGTTACTATTGTCATTTTCCCAACTTTTCTCCATCCTTTAGACTTGCCAAGTAAGAAAAATGCGCTAGAGGGACTTTTTTGCGTTGACCTACCAATTAAAATCTCCGCAATTAAAACGGGAAAACCAATCAGAGCTAAGCAAACAAGATATAAAATAATAAATGCAGCCCCGCCATTTTCACCAACCACATAAGGAAATCGCCAGATACTTCCCAATCCTACAGCGGATCCTAACGCTGCGAAAATAAAACCAAGCCTACTTTTCCATGATTCTCTTTGCATTTATTACCTTATTAAAAAATAATTATAGCGCTAACAATATTAATTATATTAGCAAACTGAAAAATTTGTAAAAAAGCTAAGGTGAAACTATACTCTATTAATAAGAGAAAAGCTATGCAACTTACTTTTTTAAAACCAGACCTTGAAACTAAATATCCCCTTCCTTTTTATATGAGCCCTGTAAGAGCCGGGTTCCCATCTCCTGCTGAAGATTATATTGAACATAGTTTAGATTTAAATCACTTCTTGATCAAGCATCCAGCAGCTACTTTTTTTGTTAGGGTAGAAGGTGATTCAATGAATGGAGCTAATATTAGCAAAGGAGATATCTTGATTGTTGACAAAGCTATAAAACCCACTCACAAAAAGATAATCATTGCGTCTGTTAATGGAGAATTCACCGTTAAAAGACTTTATATCGAAGGGACTAATATTTTCTTATACCCTGAAAACCCTAAATTCAAACCAATAAAAATTCAAGAAAGCTCCGACTTTGAAGTATGGGGAGTTGTAACTTACATAATTCATAAGGCTTAAAATGTTTGCTTTAATTGACTGCAATAACTTTTTTGCCTCTTGCGAAAAAGTTTTTGATCTCAGCCTTAAAAATAAGCCTTTAATCATCCTATCAAATAATGACGGTTGCGTAATTGCAAGATCAAATGAGGCTAAGAAATTAGGGATAAAAATGGCTCAGCCTGCATTTGAAATTAAGGACCTCATAGACTCTCAAGTTGTCCATGTTAGATCTTCTAACTTTTCTCTTTATACAGATATGTCTAGAAGAGTTATGCAAACACTAGTTGAATTTGAAAATGATATGGAGTTTTACTCTGTAGACGAAGTATTTATGAGAATTCCAAGTGAAAGTAAACCAAATTTAGAAAAACTAGCTGATCAGATTCAAAAAAAGGTTAAAAAATGGACCGGACTCTCTGTCTCTGTTGGCATTGGATCTACTAAAACATTAGCTAAACTTGCTAATAAACTAGCAAAAGAAGGTCCTAACATTAAGGTTCTTTGCCATGAATATGAAATTGATAGTATTTTAGATAAAACTGATTTGTCAGACATTTGGGGAATTGGAAAAAGATGTGCTAAGAGGCTAAAAAAAGCTTCAATTCATAGTCCTTTAGAACTAAAACAAACAGATGACATCATAATTAAAAAAATACTAGGTGTTATGGGGCTTAGAATCAGCTTAGAGTTGAGAGGTGTCAGCTCATTTTCTTTAGACAACTCTCCCTCTTCTAGAAAATCGATTTCATTCTCAAGATCCTTTGGAAAGCCTACTAGTAAGTTATTAGATCTTGAAGAGGCCGTTTCTACTTTTACAGCTAAAGCTGCTGAGAAACTTAGAAAAGAGAAAAAAATGACATCATTTATATCTGTTTTTATTTCAAGCGGTAAAAAACCTAAAGGTCAATATTATAATCAAGCAGGTGTTACAATACCTATTCCCCTGTCTTACACACCGGACTTGATCTTTTATGCCAAAAGGTGTCTAAGAAAAATTTACAAGCCTGGAATTTTGTATAAAAAAACATCTGTTATGCTCACTGACTTTTCAAATCAAGCTTCAACTCAGAAGGATCTATTTGAAAAGGAGGATAATTTAATAAAAAAAGAAAAGCTTATGCAACTTATTGACAAAATAAATAACCATTATGACAAAGAATCATTATTCTTCATGGCGTCAGGTATTAATAAAAGTTGGAAAAGTATTCGAACTAACACTTCACCAAAATATACAACTTCTTGGAATGACCTTCTGAAAGTAAAATGAGGAAGGTTATTCAAATATTTACTTTACTTCTTGAAAATAAATTCATTAAAAACATAAGATCCGCTTACTAATGAAATATTTTAATAAGAAATCTGAAAAATGTTTCTAAGTCAAATAAGAGCTAAAGTTCAAAATTATTTCCATCAAGTCCAACAGTATCCTATTAGACGAATACTAAAAACTGTAGCATGTTCTGCATTAGCCATATCTTGTGCTATACACAACTTCAAACATAGAGGAATAAGAGATTGTCTTTCGTTTGATTGCTCTGAGATAAACATATCTAATGCTCACCCAAGAGAAAGGGCTATGGTTGATGCTTTGTTTAAAGCGAATAATATTTTCGCGAAATTGCTCGGATCTAACAAGGAAGATCATAGAGAACTTTTAAGGTTCAATATCAAAGACCCAAGAAAAAAACTACTTCTAACTGTCTCTGAGTCAGATTCTAATGGAGCCTTTGATCCAGAGATGTTTTCCAATATAATTGAGGAAGTTAATAAGCATTTCGACGTAAGGTATCAAGTTATACAGTCCTTTGAGCAAGCTTGTAAAGCGATTAGAAATGGTGTAAAAGCTGGCGATTTAGAGCACGTGGTTTTTGTAGCTCATGGAAGCCCTTATTATATCTCTTTATTTTCACCATCAGAAAATTCTTGGGTTTTAGATCAAGGAATTGATGAAACATCAGATTTTGCTGACTGCTTTTCTCCTCTTCCTCCAAATGCAAAAATCCACCTTCTAAGTTGCTCTACAGGAAAACCTCAAGAAAAAGATCCTTTCGACAATATTGCTCAAATAATGGCAGATAGAGGTAAAAGAACGGTCTTCGCTCCAACTGATTTAGTTTCTGCTAAAACTGTATTTTTGCCTAAAGATAATATCTTTAGCCATCCTAAACACCTAATTGAGTATGATGAAAATGGAAATACTGTAAGAGAGAATAAAATATCATGGTTCTGGGGAGAGAATCTCTATCAACCTTTTCAACCTCGCTTTGAATATTGTTCACCTCCTATAGACAGGACTAAACTTACAGAACTTGAGTTGGAAGCTGAAGCAACTATTAGAACTGACCTTATAGCTAGATCTCTTCTGCATAAGGACGCTTTATTTATGGAGGAGTATTTTCAAAATTGTGAAGATGACTTAAGAAAAAGAGTAATAGTAATTTCAGGCAATGATGAATCACTACATCCTAGGTATTACGCCAAGCTTTTCAGAGAATTAGTAGGTAATTTCGATTTTCTATTTAAACAAGCTTTTCGTTTTTCTCATATTTGTGATGCTGTGTCTAATGTATCTGGAAAAGAAATTGCTGCTATTATTATTTATGGCACAAAGGGCAGCAATGGAATGCTTTTATCAAAAGACTTAAATGGAAAGGAAGAACAAATTGATATCTCAAAAGACTTTCGTAGCTGTTTTTCTGGTCTTTCAAAAAATGCAAAGATAATTTTTGTGGGAGCTTCTTTAGGAAAAAGTGGAGCTTATGAACATAACCTTCCACAAATAGTCGCTGATACAACACAAAAAGTCGTTGATGCTACTACTTGCTATATTTCTTTTGCTAATGTCGAGCTTCATTCTATGAACCCATTGACACTATACCATCCTCCTCATTCCCTATTAGGCGAATGGCTGCTAGAATGCGATGAGAAAGATAACAACTTATTTAAAAGCTTCTACCCCAAAATCTAACATTTATTGAAATGGTTGACAATATTCATGGCTGCTTGCTTTGCCATGTTATATCTGCATTCATTTGTAGCTGTTCCAATATGAGGTAAAATCAGACAGTTTTTGAGTGAGCATAGAGGGTGTGATGATTCTAGCGGCTCGGGATCTGTCACATCTAAAGCAGCTGATCTAATCCATTTCTTTTGCAGGGCCGTTACTAAATCGTCAGTTTTTACAACTGGACCTCTAGCCATATTGATTAAAACAGGTCTTTTTTTCATTTTTTTGAACTCTTTTTCTGTAAACATGTGATGGGTTTCATTATTTAGTGCAACATGCAATGAAATATAGTCAGAACTCTCTAAAAGCTCATCAAATCCAACCTGGATATAAGGCTCATTAAATTTTTTTTCTGATCTATTATAATAAATAACGTTAAGCCCAAATCCAAGAGCCCTTTTAGCTACCGCTTGCCCACATTTCCCCATGCCAACAATTCCAAATGTCTTTTGGCTTAGCTCTTCTCCTAAGAATAAATTAGGATCATATCGGTTCCATTTATTATCTAAAATAAATTTAGAGGCTGGAATTACCTGTCTAATTAAACTTAAAAAAATAGCAAAAGTAAAATCTGCTGTGCTGTTGGATATAATATCTGGCAAATTATAAACAGCTATTTGTTTTTTATTTGCGTATTTTACATCTATGTTATCTAAGCCAACAGCATAATTAGAAATTACTTTAAGGTTTTTTGCTTGATCAAGCATTCTCTTATCAATTTTATCGCTTAGCATTGTTAAAATTACGTCAAAAGAATCAACTTTTGATAGAAGGTCCAAATAGCTCAGTCCTCCTTTTTTATCACACATTTCAACAGAAAAATAATCACCTAAAATTTCTTCTGCAATTTTAGGTATTGGGCAAGTAATTAATAATTTTTTCATTTATATAATTGAATTGCTTCGAATAAATTAATAAGATTACACTAATTGTTTTTTTTTCAAAAGGATCACGTTCAAATGAAAAAACGAAGCATAGGAATATTTGCACTAGCGATGATCAACGTAGCTGCAATCTGCAACATCAAAAATTTCCCCTTAACTGCTGAGTTTGGGGCTGGATCTTTATTTTTCTTTCTAGCTGCCTCAATTTTGTTTTTTATCCCAGTTTCAATTGTTTCAGCAGAACTTGCAACAGGATGGCCAGAAAGAGGTGTATACCAATGGGTCAGAGAAGCTATGGGGCCTAAAATGGGATTTTTGGCAATCTGGTTGCAGTGGTCATCTAATATAATCTGGTATCCTACTACCCTCTCTTTTATTGCCGCTACATTTGCTTATATAATAGACCCAGCCCTTGCCACAGACAAAATCTATATTTTTAGTATTGTAGTGATATCTTTTTGGACAATGACTATATTGAACTTTCTCGGAATGAAGGCCTCGGGACTTATCAGTACTATTAGCGCTTTGTTTGGAACAATTTTTCCTGGAGCTTTAATAATAGTTTTAGGTATTGCTTGGACAGCACAAGGTAAACCACTTCATTTTTCATTAAGCCTTGATTCTATCATTCCAGATTTATCTTCAGCATCAAAGCTTTCTATATTAGCTGGTGTATTATTGTCTTTTGCAGGGATGGAGATGTCTGCTGTGCATGCAAAGGAAGTAGAGAATCCAAGGAAAAATTATCCTAAAGCAATTTTTCTATCGGCATGCATTATACTTGTTTTATATACTCTAGGCTCTCTTTCTATTTCTGCAGTTGTTCCAAAAGGTAAAATTGAACTTGCATCTGGATCAATCGAAGCTTTTAAGCAATTTTTTAGTGCTTTTAACGTCTCTTGGGCAATTCCAATCATCGCAGCTATTATGACAATAGGAGGACTTGGAGCTGTAAGTACTTGGATTGTTGGACCTAGTAAAGGGGTTTATGCATCAGCAGTTGATGGAGAGCTTCCACCATTTTTTCAAAAAACCAATAAACGAAATATGCCAGTCACTCTTTTGTTAGGGCAGGCTATAATTGTAACTTTTTTGTCATTTATATTTCTATTTATGCCAGATATAAGCAGCTCATATTGGATTTTGATTGATTTAGCGGCTCAACTTTATATCATTATGTACATCCAACTTTTTATAAGTGCGATTATTTTAAGATATAAAAAACCAGATGTTCCAAGAGCTTATAGGGTTCCTTTTAACAATATAGGAATGTGGTTTGTTTCCTCTACAGGAGCTATTGGGTCTTTGTTTATAATGATTATGGGATTCTTCCCTCCTTCCAATACAGATAAAAGTACCGCTTATGTATTTGAATCAATTTTATTTGGTGGGATTTTTATTTTTTCTGCTATACCTTTAATTATCCACTCCTTTAAGAAACCTTCTTGGAAATCTCTAAAGTAGCCACCAGCTAGCTATAGATAAATAAATTAGCGTAGTTATTACATCAGCGAACATTAAAACAACAGGCCCTGACGCAACTTTTGGGTCAAGTTTTGTCGTATGTAAAATAATTGGCATCATAATTCCAAAAGAAATTGACGTAGTTACTCCCAATAAAATACCAATACAAATAGTCAATGACGCTAAAAATCCATCTCCCCAAAAAAGAGAAACAGTGCCAACTAAAAGACCACAAGAGATTGCTATCAAGAGCATTACCTGCCATTCTCTAAAAGCTTGTGTTATTGCTACCTTCCAGCTGAATCGTGGCCGCCGCAAAAATTGAAGGCTTTGTGTCATAGATTGCATAGATGTTGACTCACTAAGGGTCAGAACTAATGGAATGAACATAGCGAGCATTAAAAACTTCCCTAGAACAGCCTCATTTATTCTGGAAATAATCGCACATATAATCCCAGCAAATATATTGCAAAAAAGCCAAGGCATTCTAAGTCTATACTGTTTTGAAAGAGAATATTTCTTTTCCTCTTCAACTGTGATACCAATCAATTGGAAAATATCCCTTCTATGCTGTGCATCAGCTATATCAAAAGACTCTTCCATGTACATTTGTACATCAGTTGTCCCCAAAAGTTTGTTCTCCATATCAACTACAGGCAATGCAAGTAGATTATGAGTGGCAAACACTTCCATAGCATCTTTTATGGTTTGGTTTTCCTTAATGCTGATCACAGAGTGATCCATTATGTCATGGATTTTTTGGTCTGGTTTGCAAAATAAAAGTTTTCTTGTAGGAACAATCCCAACCAGCTTTTTGCTCTCGTCAATCACATAAAGATAAGATATTTTATCAGCTATATCCTTTTGTCTTAGCTCAGCCAAAGCCTCATCAACAGTATTATTTGAATACAAAAAAATGTTAACTGGTTCAATGTAGTCCCTAATAGGTTTGTGAATATCAGTCTCTTTCATAACTCTTTTTAATGTTTTCCTTAATTAATAATCTGTTAGACTTTAAAGATCAATTTTAAAGAAAAAATATGACAAATACATCATTCGAAGATTCAAGTAACTGGTATGCAGCGTGTGTAAAAGACAAGGGACACTATTTTCACAGAAACATAATACTCCCTAGAATAAAGCAGATTTTAACTATCCACAAAAGCTCAAAAATAATAGATCTTGCTTGCGGTTCTGGAATTTTACAAAGGTGGATTAACCCCGAAACTGAATATGTAGGCCTGGATATTTCTAAGTCCTTAATTAAAGAAGCTGGAAAATATGCTAAAAAAAATCAAAGCTTTATTCAAGCTGATATAACTAAACAATTACCAGTTTCAGACACCGATTTTTCCCACGCTTTTATTATCTTAGCTTTGCAAAATATCGAAGATGGAGAAAAAGCTATAAAAAATGCATCTAAGCATCTTAAGAAAAATGGTAAATTAATTATGGTCTTAAATCATCCTTGTTTTAGAATCCCAAGACAGAGTGCCTGGCACATAGATGACGAAAAAAAATTGCAGTCAAGGCTTATCAGCTCTTATATGTCTCCAATGAAGATCCCCATTAAGACACACCCTAGTAAAAAATCATCAGCTGTCACATATTCTTTTCACTACCCCATAGAAACTTATATCAATTGGCTTTACTCAAATAATTTGCTTGTTGAAAAAATTGAAGAGCTTTGTTCAGATAAAAAAAGCACTGGTAAAAAGGCTAGGATGGAAAACAGAGCCCGTAAGGAGTTTCCCCTTTTTATGATCATTGTAGCAAAAAAGGCCGGCTAAAGAAATGTGTGGAATCTTTGGTTATATTGGAAATCAAGGTCATATTGAAGAATGCCTTAATGGATTAAAGCTTTTAGAATACCGAGGTTATGACTCTGCAGGTATTGCTGGGGTTTGTGAAAATAGGCTTATGTTTGTAAAAGAAGTAGGTAATATTGCAAGACTTGAAAAGAAAATAGCCCAAGAAAACATAAGCGATAAATTAAGCTCGGCAATAGCTCACACAAGGTGGGCTACCCATGGTAAACCAACCGTTTTAAATGCACATCCACATTTTGATAAAGCTAACTCAATAGCTGTAGTTCACAATGGAATTATAGAAAACTACCTCGAAATCAAAGATAAGTATTTTCAAAAAGATGATTCATTCTATTCCGATACTGATACAGAAGTTGTAGCAAAACTGATTAGCCATTTTTATGAGGGATGTGTTTTACAAGCATTAAAAAAAGCTATAAATATTCTAAAAGGCTCATATGCACTTGCAGTAGTTCATATTAATTTTCCTGATCAGATTTTTGCTGTATGCAATAAAAGTCCTCTTTGCGTTGGAATCGGAAAAAATGAAGCTTTTATAGCATCTGACCCACATGCCTTTCTAGGAAAAGAAGTAGGCATAACATATCTAAAAGACAAGCAAATATGTAACATCCAAAGAAATGGCATAATAGCCTATAGTGAAATGTTAGACAGGCTCCCACTTAAACTGGAGAAATTCCAAGGTCTAAATATAACTAATTCTAAGGAATCTTTTGATCACTTCATGTTAAAAGAGATTTTTGAACAACCAAAGACCATTGAAAAAGCGATTGAAGATCGCTATTTACTAGATTATGGGACAGCTAAGTTTGATTTAAAAATAACAGATGAATTCCTATCTGCTGTAAAACATATTATAATTGTTGGATGTGGGACATCTTACCACGCATCTTTAATTGGGGCGAATTATTTAGAAGACTTAGCAAGAATACCAACACATGCAGAAATTGCATCTGAGCTTAGGTATAAAAACCCAATTGTATCTGAAGGTAGCTTAGTGATTGCTATTTCACAATCGGGAGAAACAGCAGATACAATAGCTGCTGTAAGAGAAGCTAAAATTAAAGGAGCTAAAATTCTTAGCCTCTGTAATCGGGAAAAATCAACACTTCATAGAGAAAGTGACGCTTGCATTCTGCTTAATGCAGGTCCTGAGATCAGTGTTTGCTCAACTAAGGCATTTACATCACAAGTAGCTATTTTATTTTTATTTTCTATTTATATGGCCAGGTTAAGGCATATGAACAAACTTGAAGGGCAAAAGTACATCCGTCAAATTATCAATCTCCCCTCAAAAATCAATTCTCTTTTGAATAGTTCAAAAAAAATCGAGAAAATAGCAATTAAGTACAGCAAATTTAAAAATTTTATATTTATTGGAAGAAGGTATATGTATCCCAGTGCTTTAGAAGCTGCACTAAAGCTAAAAGAGATTTCATATATAAATGCTAGTGGATATCCTGCCGGTGAACTGAAACATGGCCCAATAGCTTTACTTGACCCTAATATTTCTGTAGTTGGTCTTTGTGCTAACATAAGTACTATGGACAAAATTTATAGTAACTTAATGGAATCAAAAGCAAGATCAGCCCCCATACTTGCCATTACCCTAAAAGGTTACAGTCAAATTGAGCAAGTAGCAGATGATACTATTTATTTACCAAAGTGCATTGATGAGCTGTCTGTTTTCACAGCTTCTATAGCATGTCAACTATTTGCGTACTATGTTGCTAAAGACCTTGGCACTGAAATCGATCAACCTAAAAACCTAGCTAAATCTGTTACAGTAGAATGAGCTCCCAATCACCAGCTTGAGGATGAACTGTTATTCTAAATGACTTTTCTGCACATGAGTGTATTAATTTTTCTGGATATTTAATTTTGTTGTTATTAACAAAAACTTCCTTCAAATTATCCATTTGACTAAAAAAACCATCTGGTAGTGCTTTTAAATCATTATATTGTAAATATAATCTTTCTAAATGCACTAGTTTGGATAAATGAGATACATCAACTAACTTATTGCCTGATGCATCCAAATGTTTTAAATTTTTGAAACATAGGATATCTTCTGGAATGACCTTAAGATCACAGTTAATAATAGATAAAAGCGATATTGATGAGCAAAATTCTTGGTTTTCTTCACACCAAGCACGTTTATTTTTAACGAATTCTTCTTTATCTTCACACCCATTAAAAAGCTCACAGCCATCAAATGAAACATTAGACCAAAATATAAAAGCCTGTTCAAGCTTATCGTCTTTTCCCCTATCTAGAAAAATAGCCTCATCAATAACTTCTAAAGCATCTAATCTTTCAACAGGAAAAAAGTCTTCTTGATCTGAGCTTTCAAGCTCTTGACTGCTTAAAAGCGATAAAGCGACGGATTCTATTGCATCTGAACTTTGCAAAGGAAATAAGTTTTCGTTAGAGGAGCTTTTACTAAGTTGCGACTCTGATGATTTTCTGGATGAGTAATGATTATGCATAGAATTAAAAATATGAAAAATAGGTAAAGATTGGGAGCGAAAAACTTGCTTTGGGCGCTTTCTCATATGCTCCGGTAAAGTTAAAGCTCCATAAGGGCCTATGGTTAAATAGTTCATACAGTCATCCTTTTTAGCTATTTAATACATGTAAATTATAAAAAAAAAAAGAAGATTTATCTTGAGAGATTGAAAAAAACAAGTTCAGCGCTGTAGAGTTCAAAAAAAGAGCAGATTGTGAAGTATCGTACAAAAATTATTATTTCATTGATGCTTGTAGCTTTTATAAGCAATTTAATAGCTGCTGGAGTTTTGTATACAAATACCCGTAAAATTGTAAAGGCAGAACTAAAGAGTAAAATTATTTCAATCGTGGCAACTGCTGCTGCCTTTATAGACATAGACCTTATTAAAGAGTTTAGGAAAAACCCTGTAGAAGAAGATCCCAATTATCTTGCAATTAGAAAACTTTTATTAAAAGTTCTTAATGCAAACAAACGCAAAGATTTTGTTGTGTCTTTCTTATATGTTTTTAAAAGATCTGAGAGAGGAAATAACTCTATCATTGTTGAAGTTGATACGAAGACAAAAGAACAGAGACTTGAAGCGGGGCATCCATTAGTCAGATCTCAGACATTTTTAAATGAAAGCGAAATTGAAAAAATTGGAGAATATAGCGTCACTAAAAATTTTTATAAAAATAAATTTGGGGTTTGGCTTAGTGCATTTGCACCAACTCGGGATGCAAACGGTGAAATTATTGGATATATTGGAATAAATGTTAGAGGATCAAATGTAGTAAAATATCTCTATCAAATTTTGATTTATTGTTTGATTTCAATGTTTATTTCTTTAATTGCTGCATTTATCTTGGCTGTATTTCTAGCAAAAAAATTTAGTGATCCCCTTCATTCTCTTTGTCATACTGTTGACGAAATCGGGAAAGGAAATTTACTAGCCAGATGCGAATACAAAGAAGATGATGAATTTGGGGAATTAGGATGTGAAATTGATAAAATGGCAGATGGTCTTGAAGAAAGGGAAAGAATAAAAGACCTTTTTGCGCGATATGTTTCCAAGGATATATTAGAACTGATTCTAAAAAAAGAAGGCAAAACAAAGCTAGAAGGAGAAAGAAAAAAAGTCACCATTTTATTTTCTGATTTAAGACAATTTTCAAAAATCTCTGAGTCACTTCCTCCAGAGGAAGTGGTAGAGCTTTTGAATAATTATTTTGAAAAAATGATTGAAATCATTTTTAAATATAAAGGAACCCTGGATAAAATCCTTGGAGACGGTCTAATGGTTTTATTTGGAGCCCCACTAGACGATGAAAACCAAGAAATGAATGCTATTAATACTGCTCTAAAGATGCAAGAAGAACTCGAAAACTTATGTAATAGATGGAAAAACCAGGGAAAGCCTTATTTAAAAATGGGAATAGGTATTCACACTGGAGATGCAGTCATTGGAAATATAGGCTCGGATAGGCATCTAGAATATACAGCAATTGGAATGGCAGTAAATTTTGCGTATCGTTTAGAACAGGCAACTAAGCAATATAAGAGCCCAATCTTAATAAGTCATTCAGTAGCCCAAGGAATTAAAAATATCCCATTAAAAAGCCATGGATATTTTAAAACAAAAGAAGCTGAAACAAATATTGAAATTTTCAGCATTGAAGGGCAATATGGGCATTTTTAATGAGATAATTGTATGAAAAAGATCATATGGGCATTTACAACACTATTAGTCTTATCAACAGTTTTAATTTTATTTCTACCAGCAATTGCTTCGACAAACATTGGGAAAAAGATTGTAGAAAGCGCCATATCACAAAGAATAGAGGGATCATCTAGTATTGGATCTTGGGAGCTCAGCTGGTTTGGACCTCAGGTAATCAGAAATGTTAAATTTAAAAATGATGAAATTGAATTCAGCTTCTCTGAAATTCAGGCCAAACTCCCCTTTTGGTCATTTCTAAGAGTCACTCAGTTAAACAAAACTATTTTAAAAGAACTCGATGGAAGCGCCGAACTTAAAAATGGAAATATCATTTTATACGATGAGAATGACACAACTTATGTCGAAAATATTGATATTAATTTGTATGGGAATGAAGGCGAAGAGATAAGTTTTGATTTGAAAGGAGACAGTAGAGTAGGTCAGATAATTGGTAGCATTTTAATTGACGGCAAAATAGCAAATACTTCAAATTTTATTGATTCACCTTTTCCAACAACAGTTAAAATAATTACAATAAATTTCCCAACTAAAAGTATTGATAAGTTTTTTAAGGCAGCAAAAATAAATTCGAAAAACAGACTTTTAAAAGAAATAAAGAAAGATCCAAACTTTCTTTTTTCGACTTTAGGACCTAAGGTAAATGCAAATTTGCTCATTAGGGGCAAAAATAATGAAGGGTCAGTAGACTTAGAGCTTGTTTCAACTAATTTTAAAATTAATTTAGATGGATCACTCGAAAATAATAAAATCTATCTAAATAAAGACCTATACATCACATACTTTCCATCTAACTCATTTGACAATAAACTTGTGGAAAACATAAGTCCCTTATTCACTACCAGCTTACAAGCTCTCAACCCCATTTCACTTACAGTCTTTAAAGAAGGTTTTTCATCTTCATATGACATGAATATTAAAGATATTAAAGTACCAAAAGCCATGCTAGACATTGGAAAGATAAAATGTAAAAACGCCAAAATGCTAGCTGTAATAATTGGTCTTTTTAAACTTCAGAAATTAGAAAAAATAGATGACGTTACTGTTTGGTGCACACCATTTTCCTTTGAGATAAGAGACAAGACCCTGATTGCTAGCAGAATGGATGCATTAATAGCTGATAGTATTCATGTATGCACCTATGGTGACATTAATCTTCTCAATAATAAGTTGGACATGACTTTGGGCATTCCTTCTGATACTTTGGAAGAGTTGCTTAAAATTAAAAGTCTTCCAAATGACTACGTTTTTCAAGTCCCAGTTAAAGGAAAACTAGATAACCCAAAAATCAATTTAAGTCGAACTACATCTAAACTTGCAATGCTTTTAGCATCAGAAAAAAAAGGCGAAAAAATTCCTGAACTTCCTGAACTTTTAGATATCTTAGAGAAATTTGATGAGAAAACTCCCCCTCCTCCAAGCCAAACCTTTCCGTGGCATAAGGAGGGGGTTAAAAACTAAGCAATAGTTATCTTTTTATCTAAGTATACATCTTGAATTGTATGAAGTATTTTTACTCCATCTTTCATGGGTTTTTGGAAAGCTTTTCTTCCAGATATTAATCCCATACCACCTGCTCTTTTGTTAATAATAGCAGTTTTAGCTGCTTCTGCCAGATCATTTTTACCAGATGCACCGCCCGAGTTTATTAATCCAATCCTTCCCATGTAGCCATTAATAACTTGGTATCTAGTTAGATCAATTGGGTGGTCAGAAGATAGCTCTGTATACATTTTCTCATTCGATTTACCAAACTTTAAAGTTGTAAATCCGCCGTTCGTTTCTGGAAGCTTTTGCTTCACAATATCTGCTTGAATTGTAGCTCCCAAATGATTTGCTTGACCTGTTAAGTCAGCAGCGGTATGAAAGTCTTTATCTCCAGTTTTAAAATCACTGTTTCTCAAGTAGCACCAAAGTATGGTAGCCATTCCAAGGTCGTGAGCTAGTTCAAAAGCTTGAGCTACTTCTTCTATCTGCCTTCTGCATTCATGAGAGCCAAAGTAAATTGTAGCCCCAACTGCGACACATCCCATATCATACGCCTGTTGAATTGATGCAAACAGCGTCTGATTATGAAAATTCGGATAAGATAACAATTCATTGTGATTAAATTTTAAAACAAAGGGAATTTTGTGGGCATATTTTCTAGCTACAGCTCCCAAAACACCACAAGTAGAAGCTACTGCATTACAGCCCCCTTCTATAGCTAATTTTACAATATTCTCTGGGTCAAAGTATTCGGGATTTGGAGCAAAGGAGGCTCCAGCTGTATGCTCTATTCCTTGGTCAACAGGTAAAATAGATAGATACCCTGAATTTGCTAACCTTCCGCTGGAAAATAATGTTTGCAAACTTCTTAAAACTCTAACGTTTCTATCAGATCCACCGAAGATTCGATCAACCCAGTCAGGTCCTGGTATATGTAATTTATCTTTTGGAAAAACGCATTTGTGCTCCAAAAGTGACTTAGCATCTGAGCCCAATAAAGACTCTATTTCATTCAAACTCATGGTCTTGCTCCATTATTAACTATGGACAAAAATACAAAAAAAATCATTAAAGGTAAAATTCTATCTCTTCAACCAAAACTTTTGAATCTGCTCAAGGCTTTTTCCTTTCGTCTCAGGAACTTTTTTAAATATAAACCAAAGAGCTATAAAGCATATTAAAGCATAAAGCCAAAACGTGGCAGAAGTGCCTAGAACATTGATCAACGTTAAAAAGGTAAGCGAAACTATATAATTAGAAAACCAGTTAGAAAAAACAGCAACTCCCATTGCTCTACCGCGAACTCTGAGAGGAAAAATTTCTGATATTATTAACCATGCAATTGGTCCTAGTCCAATTGCAAAAAAGCATACATATGCAATTACTGCAATTACTGCAATAGAGCCCGCGTTTGTAGGTATTGCAAAAAATATGCCCAATACAGCTAAAGCTATTGCCATCCCTAATGTTCCAACTATAAGTAGTGGTCTTCTACCTACTCTATCTATTAACCAAAGAGCTAAAATAGTTACGGCTACATTTACAATACCAACAGTTAAAGTAGCTAAAATTGCAGATTTAGCTGTTTCAAAGCCAGCTAATTGAAATATCCTTGGTGCATAATAAATAACTGTATTTATCCCAGTCACCTGTTGGAAAACACTCAGACCAACTCCAACTAAGAAAGCAGGCCTTACTGACTTATCAAAAAGATGCTTAAATTTTGCCTCTTTTCTAGAAACATTTTTATCAACTAAAACTTCTTCATCCTTTCTAACCTTTCTAGTTTTTTCTAAAATGTCATATGCTTTTGATTTTTTACCATGAGATATGAACCAACTTGGTGTATCGGTGATAAAAAAAAGACCAATTAACTGCAAAAAGGCAGGGATAAAAGCTAGGCCAAACATCCAGCGCCAACCAGCTTCTTGAGCAAATCCATAGTTGATTAGGAAGGCACTTAAAATCCCAATTGTAATTGCAAACTGATTAAAAGAGACCAGCATTCCCCTATTTTTTGAAGGTGACATTTCTGCTATGTATAATGGTACTACTAAAGAAGCTAGGCCAACACCAAGCCCTGTAACAAAACGCCCCACAATCAACTCAAAAATGCTATATGCACTAGATAAAAGATAAGTACCGATAATAAATAAAATAGAAGTTAGAAAAAGAGTAGTTTTGCGGCCAAAGTGGTCTGCTAAAGGTCCTCCAAATATTGCACCGAGTAAAGCTCCTAGCAAAACAGTACTGACTATTAATTGCTGCTCGAAAATGGATAAACTGAATACACTTTCTAAAAAAAGCAAAGCGCCAGATATCACTGCAGTATGATATCCAAATAAAAGTCCTCCAAAAGCGGCTACTATCGTAGCAAATAATGTAAAAGCTGGTATACCTGAGCTTTTTTTCATATATTCTCCTTTTTACTTTAAGAAATAAAAAAAAGAAATATTATTCAATATTTATTCAATCTAAGACTAATTTTAATTAAAAATTAAGGCGTCTACCCATCAATTCTTGCATTTGCTTGATTAAAATTAATTGATTTTCAACCGTTAGTTGGTTGTTATTGTATATGAGAGTATTTAGATTTGTTAAGCGACCTATGCTCTCAGGTAGCACCGTAGTTGGTTGTTATGAATGTTAGACTTGTTAAGCGACCTATACTCTCAGGTAGCACTGTTAGTTGGTTGTTAGAAAGGAAGAGACGATGTAGATCTGTTAAACCACCTATACTCTCTGGTAGCACTGTTAGTTGGTTGTTATGAATGTAGAGATCCCATAGCTTTGTTAAGCGACCTATACTCTCAGGTAGCAACGTTAGTTGGTTGTTAGCAAGGGAGAGATGATGTAGATCTGTTAAACCACCTATACTCTCTGGTAGCAACGTTAGTTGGTTGTTATGAATGTAGAGATCCCTTAGACTTGTTAAGCGACCTATACTCTCAGGTAGCACTGTTAGTTGGTTGTTAGCAAGGGAGAGACGTTGTAGATCTGTTAAATCACCTATACTCTCTGGTAGCAACGTTAGTTGGTTGTAATTGAGGTAGAGATCCCTTAGACTTGTTAAGCGACCTATACTCTCTGGTAGCACTGTTAGTTGGTTGTTAGCAAGGGAGAGATAATGTAGATCTGTTAAACCACCTATACTCTCAGGTAGTACTGTTAGTCGGTTCTTATCAAGGCCGAGTCTCTCTAGATTTCTTAAGCCGCTTATACTCTCAGGTAGTACTGTTAGTTGGTTGTTATCAAGGCTTAGCCATTCTAGATATGTTAAGCCACCTATACTCTCTGGTAGCAACGTTAGTTGGTTGACCTCAAGAAATAGGCTCCTTAGATTTGTTAAACCACAAATACTCTCAGGTAGCATCGTTAGTTGGTTGTTAATGAGGTATAGATTCCTTAGATTTTTTAAGCCACCTATGCTCTCAGGTAGTACTGTTAATTGGTTGTGATAGAGGTGTAATTCTGCTAGATTTGGAAACTCACTAATACAAGGTAATATAGCCTTTAGTTGTTTAGAATTTAGATTTAACTTTCTTAATTCATATTTTATAGAAGTATCAGAAGAGTCTGAGTTTAGATGGCTAATAATAGTGTTATTAATTTCCTCAGCTTTTTTAATTGGATTCTTATGTTCATTTTTAATATTTTCAATTGATGCTTTTATTGCATTCAAAGTCACATCATCTGGAAATTGTCTTTCCAACTCAGCCACTAATACATCTGCAAAATCAATCTGAGCCTCTGCAATATAAGATTTCCTAACCCCTTCTACAAAAGTGACAATACTGAGGCTTTCCATACTAAAGTCTAATTTTAGAACTTCTATATTCGAAAGTTTTTCAGCATGTTGCCACATTTTATGCAGCTTAGTTTCACTTAAATCGAGCGAGCTTGCAGCCTTTTTCAGATCATCATCAGAGTTTAGGCTAGAAATAATAGCTGAATTTATTGCATTGGCTTTTGTTATTTCAGATATTTCTAAGGCTTTGGTAGCTTCAATAGATTTTTCTAGTTTATTTAAGGTTTCATCATTTGGAAATAGCTCTTTTAATTTAGCAACTAGCTTATCTGCAAAATCAATCTGATCTTTCGCTATATTAAAATTATTGACCTCTGTTTGAAGGTGAGATTTTATTGAATCTAATTTTGTAATAGATGATAAAGATCTAGAGTTTAAAATTTGAGCAAAAAGCTCGCTGCATTCTCTTGAATTTGAAATTTTAAGGATTTCTTTTCCTGCTAAAGTATTTTTTCTTCTTATCGCTTCTTTTCTGTTTATTCTTGCAGCAACATTAAAGCTAGCGGCGCTTATCTCGTCTAAATAATCATTGCTAATCTTAAAAACTAAATTTGTTGGTAACATCTTTGTTGGTGATATGGGAAAGCTTGGGGTTTTAGTAGCTCTATCAACAATCTTACTTAATTCATCTTGAGTTTGCACCGTGGGTTTCTTTTCTCTATTAAATGCAAATGATATTAAACTATAAATAACCGGTAGTGAGCCTATCTTTAATACTAAACTGGATATATTGGATAATAGATCTACTTGAGAGCTTGATGCTGAAGGTTTATGCCCAAGGGCTATTAAACCAGCGGCTCCCGCTCCAACCAAAGCTGTTTTAAGGATTGTAGACTGATTTAACTCTCTGATTGACTTTTCGCTATCTAAAACATGGTTGAAAAAGCCTCTCTTAGGCTCCGATTTCACTTTAAGCAATCTATAAGCACCTTGAGCTAACCTAAACGGTATTAGAAGCAAGTTAATTACAGCTAAGGCCACTTTTTTAACCAGTGAAGCTTGCCTGGAAGCTCCTGTCTCTGAAAGCTTTATAAATGAACTCTTGAAACTTTGTAAAGCCGATTGGTTGTAATTTTTTTGATAATTTATCAACATAAAGTTAAATCAATTTTAAAATTAATTAATTATAATTTAATCAAAAAATAAAAACCAAAAAAAATTATTGTAAATTTTAAAAATAACTATTTTTAAAATTTAATTTATAAAGAAGACAGCTTAGAAAATTCTAAACTTCTAATTACACCTTAACGATTGTCGGCAAGGGTTGAATAGATATTGCCAAATATCTAATTTTTATATTTCTAATCTTTAACAAGACTAAATTTAATTTTCGTCAATTTTTGATACTATAAACATTTATATGATTTTTCTTTTAAACTACTGCATTAAAAGAAAGCTCAAGAGAATCCTTGATGTAAACTTAGAAAAAGATTAATTTGTCAACTCAACAATTATTAAAAAATGAAATGGCAAGATTTCTTTTAAAAAAGCTTTTTATTTTTCTTGTGGCAATGTTTAGTATTTCCACACTTACATTTTTCATTTTAAAGGCAATTCCCGGCGATCCATTTGCGCAAGCTGAGAACCTTCCTGAAGAAGTGTTAAAGTCTTTGTATGCTCATTATGGGTTAGATAAACCTATTTTAGTGCAATACTTACAGTATTTAAAAGGAATCATAACTTTGGATTTAGGCCCATCATATGTATATCAAGGTAGAACTGTTAACCAAATACTAAAAGACGGGCTTCCAGTTAGTGCAATTTTGGGATTGGAGTCCTTTTTTGTGGTTGTTCTTTTTGGTGGACTTTTAGGCTCTTTTGCTGCTATTAAAAAAAATAAATGGCAAGAATCTGTAATAGTGATTTTTACCAGCATTCTAGTTTCAATTCCAAACTTTGTTTTAGCGTCACTTCTCCAATATTTCTTAGCTATGAAGCTCCATATATTACCCATTGCTAGGTTTGACAGTTTTCTGCATACAATTCTACCTACTATGACTTTATCAGCTTTACCTATTGCTTTTATATCTAGATTAATTAGAAACAGCCTTTTGGAAACTGACAAAAAAGACTATATACAAACAGCAATAGCAAAAGGTCTATCCCCCGGCAGGGTCTTTTTCTATCATACCCTAAAAAATTCACTTATCCCGGTAGTTGCATATTTAGGTCCACTTCTAACTTATCTAATTACAGGTAGTTTTGTAATTGAAAAGGTATTTGCAATACCTGGTATGGGCATGTGGATGATCCAGAGTATTTTAGCTAGAGATTATACAGTAATCATGGGTCTTACAATATTTTATAGTTTTCTTCTGTTGTCTTTAAACTTAGCAACAGACATTGCTTGTGCCTTTTTAGACCCCAGAATTCTTTTATTTGATAAGAAAAGAGAGGTGTTAAATGAACCAACTATTTGAGCCGCTCAACAAATCAGATTTTATACCATCTTCTTTTAAACCTATTGTTAAGAACAGTTATTCATTTTTTAACCTTCGATTTAAGGTGGGTGTAGTTATTTTCGCCCTCATTCTGCTATTTGCGGTGTTTGGACCGATGGTGTCAGGTTATACTTACGATGAAATAAACCTTGAAAACAAAAACTTACCGCCATCAAAAGAATTTATTTTTGGAAGTGACGAGCTTGGTAGAGATGTTTTTACAAGGTTTTGTTATGGAGCTAGAATCTCTCTTTCAGTTGGTTTAATCGCAGCAGTTATCGACCTTTTAGTTGGTGTTATTTATGGAGCTGTCGCAGGATACTTAGGAGGTAAAACAGAAGAAATTATGATGCGAATATGTGACTCATTATATGCTGTTCCATATTTGCTATATGTAATTTTGTTAACAGTAATTTTCAACCCAGGTTTTACCACAATATTAATTGCCCTAACTATAACTGGCTGGATTAATATGGCTCGAATTGTAAGAGCTGAAATTTTAAAAATTAAAAACCAAGAGTTCATTCTAGCCGCTATTACAATTGGAGCTTCTAAAAAGAGAATTATTTTTAATCACTTAATTCCAAATGTTTCCTCTACTGTTATAACAACATTAATGTTATCAGTCTCACAAGCAATTTTCACTGAAGCCTTTTTAAGTTTTTTAGGGCTTGGAATTCAGGCTCCTGTCTCTAGTTGGGGAACAATGATTTGTGATGGCATTAGTGCTTTATATTACTACCCTTGGAGACTTTTTTTTCCAGCTATGGCAATTACATTAACAATTTTAGCTTGCAATCTTATGGGAGAGAGTTTGAAAAGCTCTTTTAGGATCATATGAAACACTTACTGAACGTTAAAAATCTTAGTATTGAATTTAAAAGAAGAGATGGCAAGATTCTTGCAGTTAGAGATGTCTCTTTTGATGTATTTCCAAATGAAACAATTGCAATAATAGGCGAATCAGGCTGTGGAAAGAGTGCCTTGGCAAAATCAATATTAGGCCTTCTACCTGAGAATGCAAAAATTTCTAGCGGATCTATTTCTTACAACGATGAAAATTTACTAAATTTAAATGAGCCATACTTAAGATCTATTAGAGGAAAGGAAATTGGCATGGTATTTCAAGATCCTTTTTTATCATTAAACCCTACTATGAAAATTGGTCACCAGATATGTGAGGCTTTGTTTGCACATAAGATATGTTCAGTAAAGTATGCTAAAAGTGTCTGCTATAAAATCCTAAATGAAGTGAAAATTAAAAACCCAAAAATTGTATTTGATATGTACCCACATCAGTTAAGTGGCGGGATGAAGCAGAGAATATTAATTGCAATTGCTGTAGTTTGTAAACCCAAACTTTTAATCGCAGATGAACCAACTACGGCATTGGATGTTACAGTCCAAACCCAAATCCTGAAATTACTAAAGGATCTACAAAGATACTATAAAATGAGCATGTTACTGATAACCCATGACATGACTGTAGTCGCAGACATTTGTGATAAGATGATAGTTATGTATGCTGGAGAGGTAGTCGAGATTGGAGAGACTAAAGAAATTATTAATTCACCTAAACATCCATATACAAGGATGCTTTTGGACTCTGTCCCTACGTTGGACAAACACAAAATCTTTAATAGATTAAAGCCAATTGATGGCTTTTTACCGATTATTGACTCCCCGATTTCTTATTGTTCTTTTGTGCAAAGGTGCCCAAGTGCTATGCAGATTTGCGCAAAAAAAAGACCCAAATTAATAAAAGACAAACAATGCACCCGTTGTTGGATATATGATAGGCAAAAAAATGCAAAACAACCTGATAGAAGTCAGATCCCTCAGGAAGTCGTTCAAACAGGGAAATAAAAAAGAGTGCATCGTTAAAGATGTCAGTTTTTTGATAGAGCGCTCATCCACTTTAGGACTTGTTGGAGAGTCTGGGTCTGGAAAATCAACGTTGGCAAAAACAATTTTAAGCTTACATGAGAAAGATGCTGGATCAGTGTTTTTTGAAGGAAAAGAACTACTTTTTGATAAACTAGAAGATAGGAGAAAGGTTCAAATAGTATTCCAAGATCCCTTTGCATCACTTGATCCAAAAATGACAATTCTAGATATTCTATCTGAGCCTTTTCTTATCCATACCAATTTTTCTAAAGATAAAATCACTCAAGAGATTATTAAACTTTTGAGTGAGCTTCGCTTACCATCAAACATTTTATATCAAATGCCACATGAGTTTAGTGGAGGTCAAAGGCAGCGGATTGCAATTGCAAGAGCCTTAACTCTAAAGCCAAAGTTTTTAATTTTAGATGAGCCAGTGTCAGCACTTGATGTTTCGGTACAAGCTCAAATCCTAAACTTACTGATTGATCTTCAGAAAAAATATGAGCTGACATATTTATTTATTGCACATGATCTAGCTGTAGTTAAATATGTCGCTGATAAAATAGCTGTTATGAAAGATGGAGAAATTGTTGAGATTAAAGAATCAGAAGATCTTTTTGAAAACCCAGAGCATCCTTACACAAGGAAATTACTATCCTCAATGTTATCCTTAAATTAAAACCTGTTTTGGAAGTTGGAAAAGTACATCCTCATTTACATATGTAACTTCTTCCACTTCACTAACCCCAAGCTGTTTTAGCCTATTAATACAGCTTTGTACAACATCCTCTGGAGTAGATGCCCCAGCTGTCATGCCAATGGTTTCAACATTCTTAAGCCAATTTTTGTTAATTTCATTTTGATCATTAATCAAATAAGATGGAATTGAGCGATTTTTAGCAACTTCACGTAATCGATTTGAGTTAGAACTAGTTGGATCCCCTACTACTAATACTAAATTAACAGAGTCAGTAATTTGCTGAAGAGCTAATTGACGGTTTGTAGTTGCATAGCAAATTGAAGAGCTCGGGAGAGTTTCAATATGGGGATATTTATTCTTTAGAGCCTTCGTTATATTTTTTACATCATCTAAGCTAAGAGTAGTTTGGGTGATATAAAATAGCTTTTTGTCAGCTTCAAAATTTAGCTTGTTGACATCTTCTACAGACTCAACAACCGTAGTCACATCAGGAGCTTCACCAGCTGTTCCAATTACTTCTACATGATTTTTGTGCCCAATTAAAATAATTTGATAACCCTTTTTAGAGTATCTTTTGGCAGCAGAATGCACTTTGGTAACAAGGCCACATGTAGCATCTATTTCGATTAAATTTCTTTTTTTAGCGAGATCCCGCACTTGAGGAGAGACTCCATGCGCTGAATAAATAATTCTTTCACCTTCAGGAACGTCATTCAAGTCTTCAATAAAAACAGCTCCTTGATCCTTTAAGTCATTTACAACATGCTTATTATGAACAATTTCATGTTTCACATAAATGGGAGCGCCCCATAGCTTAAGCGCTTTAACAACAGTATCTATAGCTCTTTCAACACCAGCGCAAAAACCTCTCGGCTTACAAAGTAATACTTTCATCTCAATCCACTTCCCCTATTAATCACCAATCTTATACACCGAATTTTGATATAATGCTATCTGATATTTGCTCAGAAATTTCAATTACCTTATCAAAAACTACTTCCCCTTTTAAGTATGGGTCTGGAATTTCTGTTCCCTTAAGCTCATCTGTAAAATCAGTTGCTAAAAGTATTTTAGAACGCTCCTTTGAGGTTTTTGCAAGCTCTTTTAATGAGCTCTTAATTTCGTTGTCTACCGCTAGTATGTAATCAAATTTTTGAAAAAATTTAGTATGAAAAAGTTTTGAAGTATGATTAATATCATACCCTTTTTTATGGGCAGCTCTAACTGCTCTTGGGTCTGCACTACTTCCAATATGCCAATAACCAATCCCACAACTGTCTACAAACAGCTTTGAATGTAATTTTTTTTCATCAATTTTTTTTTGCAAAATCGCTTGCAAAGTAGGAGATCTACAAATATTGCTTAAGCAAACAAAAAGGATTTTTATCATTTTGAAACATCAGCTGCGCAGCGAAAACCATAAGTTCCATTAACAGTGCCTGGATTATTTCTATGTCGATGAGAAACCCGTAAATCTTCTTTCAGACTTTTCCAGCACCCCCCACGAAGGACACGATAAACCCCTTGCTTTGGACCCATCGGATTTTCTGGCTCTTGAAGCGATGTCTCGTAATAATTGTATGCATACCAATCATAACACCATTCATATACATTACCTGCCACATCGTAAATACCAAATTCATTAGGAGGATAACTCATAACAGTTGTTGTATCAGAACTAAAAAAGTTGGCTTGTGAATTTTCAATAGTATCTCCAGTAGGGTAAATACACTCCTTTCCACTTGAGGCTGCAATCTCCCACTCAGCTTCTGTTGGAAGGCGCTTACCGACCCATTTAGCATAAGCTATTGCACCATACCAAGTAACACCTACAACTGGGTGTTTCGAGTACCCTGATTCGATAATTAATTTTCCACCACTTCTTTTAATTCTAGAGTCTCTAAGCCTGATAATATCATTGTTATTAACATCTTTTTCTCCACCCATAGCTTGAATAAACCTTACGAACTGCTCATTTGTAACCGGGTAAACATCCATAGCAAAACTATCTATTGAAACTAGATGTCGTGGCATTTCATCCCTAGCTCCATTTTGGCATCCGCGAAGGTAGCTTCCCCCAGAGACTACCACCATTTCAGTTAAAATAGGTTCGACTTCCTTTACTTCAACTTTTTTAGGTTCGTAGCGAGATACTTGCATTTCTCTTTGAAAAATAGCTCC
Source organism: Parachlamydiales bacterium (assembly GCA_050302075.1). Taxonomy (GTDB): domain Bacteria; phylum Chlamydiota; class Chlamydiia; order Chlamydiales; family SM23-39; genus JBNLAH01. The sequence continues at coordinate 122,751 of JBNLAH010000004.1, forward strand.
GGGGTCTGGTTCATAAGTTGGTCTATCAATTTGTTGGGGATTAATAACAGGCTTCAAATCAGGAGCTTCACCAAGTGGCTGAAAACTTAATTTTTGCTCTTCGTTTTTCTGAAAAGAAAAAGAAAGCTGCATTTTGTCAGAAGACCTTTTTTCTGCCTCAGGTTTTTTTTCTTCATTTTTATCTATCAATAATTTTTCAATGGTGTCAACTAGATGAAGGGGCCTTGAGATTGGTTCCTGATAAAGCAAGTTTAAAATAAGATCATCCCAAAAGTTGTTTAAGTCAGATCTCAGCTTTGACGGCAGCTCAAAGTTACCTTCAGGAAAGCGGTTAGTTAATAAATAATAAGCTAAAATACCTAAAGAATATGTATCAACTTTTGCATCACATAAGTCTCTGGCTCCTACAACTTTTTGCTCAGGAGCTAGAAAGGCAAAGTTTGAAAAATATGAGCTTAAGATACTTTCTTTAATAAAAGAATCGCCTTCTTGAGAGTCAAGTGCCTCTGCCATATTTTTAGCTATTTCAGTAAAGATGGCTCTTTCTCCGATCAAACGGTTTAGGCCGAAATCAGATAAATACACCCTCAAACTTCTATTAGATTTTTGAATTAAAATGTTGCTCAGTTTTAAGCTACCGTGAAATAAATAACTCTTGCCAAAAGGAAATTTATGAGCGTAGTCCAAAGCTGATGCTACCTGAGATAAAATTGACTCGATTTCTTTTTCTGTAACCTCAGTATTTTTTAAATGTTGTTCTAAACTTGAAGTGCTCTGATCTAGATCAATAATCGGGTCCATAACCAAAAAATATCTCCCTTCATAGTTAGAAATATTGTGAATTTTCACAATTGATGGATGATCTAGCTTAGATATGGCTGCTATATTTTTTTCAAACTTTTCAATAAATTCAGGGTCGCTGGAAAGTCTTTTTGGTATTATTTTTATCGCATATTGTTTCTTCATATAGCGATGCTCTGCCAGAAAAACTGAACCAAAAGCACCTGATCCCAGTTCTTTGACAATTGTAAAATCTCCAAAAGTTTCAACGCTTGCCGTCATACCCCTATCCAATTTGTTTTAACCCTGCATTTTGAAAGATTAACTCCTTTCTATGCAAGTAATCAATATCTTTTTAAGTTAAAATTAAAGTGACTCTTTACAAGTTATTAACTTTTGACTAAAGCTGCTCTTCTCTTATAAATCAAATAAAGTAGCGCAAAAATGATAATAATTTTAACAACTGCTGCTACAAACAGAAAAATGCTACTGAACATTACCCCAAACAATATTAAGTTTACCTTGTTGGAGTAGTTCTCTAAAAGGTTTTTTAAGAGCTTTGAAAATGTGGCAATACCAAATATTACTCCACTTAAAAATACGAAAATAAAAGCAGAAGATAAGTTAAAAAATTGAAATTTTGTTATTGAATTAATGAAATCTTTGATTTGAGATATCAAAAATTCATATTGATTTAAAAGCAAAAGAATCGAACTTCCTGAAATTCCAGGTAACATCATGGCAAAAGCAGCTATTGATGCCCCTAAAAAAATAATCAAGAAGTTTGTATTTTCATGTGAAGACGTTGGCATTATTGAAATTAATATAGCTACAACAATGCCATAGAAAATGTAGCTTACATCTTTAATAGACTGAACTTTTATCTCTTTTGAAAAACTTAAACATGAAAGAATCAGGAAAAAAGAAATAATTATAAAAAAAATATCTTTTGCAAGTTGATTTTCTAAGATAAGAAAAATAAGGTTTGCAAATATTAAAATGGAAGTCAGTATTCCAAGTAAAAGTGGTATCAGGAGCTTTAAATCTAGCTTTCTAACAAAGTCTTTAAGTTGAAAGCTAAATAATTTGGATACAGAAATGCCATCCAAGGCTGTAATCCATCTTTTATAAATATTTAAGCTATAAGCAACGGTTCCACTAGAAATTCCCGGAACCAAGTCGGCAAGCCCCATGAGCATTCCTATTAGAAATAGCCTAAGGGGGTGCACTTATAAAACTCCGACAACCTTAGCGAAATACCAAGCTGACAACAAAATCAGAAAAATAACTCCACCCCACATTAAGTTAGGAATCCACTTTGCTGATGCACTATTGGAATTTCTTGATTCTAACGTTCCAATTCCATAGTCAAATTCTTGTTTTTCTTTTTTCAATTTAAAGGCGTTTGGATAGTCTTTTGTTAAAGCATCTGCATCTAATCCTAAAAAAGCTGCGTACTGCCTTATAAAACCCAATGAATAGACCGGTGAAAGATGCTGAGAACACTCCCCTTCCTCTATGTATTGTAAATAAACCATGCGGATAGAAGTCGCATTTTCAACTTCCTTAAGAGTTAAATTCATTTCAGAGCGCTTTGTGCGTATCACTTCACCTAAACGTTTGGCATCGTCAGACATAATTTCCTCAATTTTACTTCCATCTTAATAATATGTATGAATTTCTATCAATTTATACATTGTTTTCATTGAAAAGAATGGTTAAAATCCATACAAAAATTAAAGATTAATGCTGTGAGCTGTTTTTCGACTAAAATTGACTTAAGCCTTCAAAAGCGTTTGAAGGAAGATTTAAAAGAGCAGGGATTTACTCTTACAAAGCCTCCTTATACAATTTTTTCCGCTAAAAAAAAGGGTGTCAGTTGCACATTATACGAGTCTGGGGCTCTGACGGTACAAGGAAAAGATATGGGGCCTTTCATAGAATTCTATTTAGAACCTGAAATATTGAAAGACTTTAAGTACTCTTATCCTCTTTCTAAAGCTAATTTAGAAGATCACATTGGGGTCGACGAGGCCGGTAAAGGTGATTTTTTTGGTCCATTATGCGTGGCCGCTGTCTTTGCTGACTCAGAAGATATAAAAAAACTACATTCTATCGGTGTTAAGGATTCTAAAAGGATGTCGGATACAACAATCTTAAAGATTGGAAAGGAAATAAAAAAAAGTTTCTTGAATGAAGTAATCTGCATAACTCCTGTTAAATACAATGATTTATACTTCAAAATGAAAAATCTAAACTACCTTTTAGGTTGGGGACATGCAACTGCTATTGCTAATCTTGTTGAAAAGTCAAAATGTAAAAAAATAATCATTGATCAGTTCGCGAAAGAGCACATTGTCGAAAATGCTTTAAAGAAAAAAAATGTAGGTGATGTAGACCTTACTCAAATGCATAGAGCTGAAGAAGACATTGTTGTTGCTGCAGCATCAATTGTAGCCAGATATTCTTTTTTAGAGCAGATGCAAAAGCTTTCTGAAGAAATTGGTTTCACGTTACCTAAAGGAGCTTCTTCTTTAGTGATTAATATTGGAAAAAAAATTGTCACAAAATTTGGAGCAGAAAAACTAGCTGAAATTTCTAAATCTCATTTTAAGACAACCCAAGACATTTTATTAAAAATTAGTGAACAAGATTTATGCTAAAGAGACTTTTTGTTAAAAATTTTATAATCATTGAAGACGCCGAAATTGAATTTTCTAGTGGGTTGAACATTATCACAGGAGAATCTGGATCTGGTAAAAGTGCAATCTTAAAGGCTATTGATGCAACTTTAGGATCCAAACTAGATCCAACATGTATTTTCCCAAACAAGGAACTTTCGATTGTTGAAGCTACATTCGAGCTACAAGACCTAAATGAACTTCAGCAAATGCTCCCTGATTACGAGTTAGAAAAAACTATAAAGCTTAGAAGAGAGATCTCATCTAAAGGAAGGTCACGCTCATTTATCAATGATCAATTAATCAATTTAACTAAACTAAAAGACTGCTCTATTCTATTTACAGATTATATAAGTCAAAAGCATACAGCCTCTTTATATCAGGAAAAGTATATTACATCATTTGTAGATGCTCTTGGCGGATGTAAAAACGAAGTTACTACACTTTCTAAATTCTGGTCTAATTTCAACCTTAACTGCAGTAAAATTGAAAAATTAACTAACGAGAAAACAGAACTAGAAGAAACCATACCAGCTCTTAAAGAAGATTTAGAGTGGATTAATAAGGTAAATTATAATGATGGGGAAGAAAAACAATTAGAAGATGAACACAACAGACTATTAAATTCCCAAGAAAGAAAAGAGCTCACAACAGAAATCTGTAGCCAGCTCACAGACCTTCCAGATTCAGCTTTATTTAAGTTAAGGAACATAGATAAGACTTTTCAAAAAGTTCTGTCAGTTGATAGCCAAGTCGAGGATCTATATAAAATTTTTAAAAATGCGCTAATCGAATTAACTGAGTTGAGCTATGAGCTATCTAAATTAAATGGCAACATAGACAATGATTTTGAGCTGCTGAGAAATATCGAAAGCAGAATCAAAGATGTTGATCTATTAAGAAAAAAATTCGGAGGCACTTTTGCTGATATAGAGCAGCATAAGTCTAGGCTTTTAGACAAAATTGACAGTTTTGAAGAGATCGAAGAAAGCCTTGAGAACTTAAATAAAGAAAACCAGGACTTAGAAAAAAAAATTGATCAACTGTGCGAAGCTATTTCATCTAAAAGATCGCAAGCTGGGAAATATTTAAATGAAAAGATGCATAAAGAACTATATTCACTAAACCTACCAAACAGTTCTTTTGAATTAAAATTAGAAAAAAAGCCCAGAACTTCAAGCGGTGATGAAAGCCCACTTTTTTTATTTTCTGCTAATTTAAATTCCAAAGCACAGCAATTACAAAAAGTTGCAAGTGGTGGCGAGCTCGCAAGAGTTATGCTAGCGCTAAAGTGCATAATCGCAGATAAAGGCTCTCAAGGATGTTTAATATTTGATGAGATAGATTCCAATGTAGGTGGAAAAAGCGCTGCGATAATTGGCGACAAGCTTTTAAAGCTGTCAGAACATAAACAAATAATCTGTGTAACTCATTTTGTGCAAGTTGCTAAAAAAGCAAACTTGCACTTTTTAATTGAAAAATCTCAAAAAAATGGATTTAACAGCACTATAATATCCAAACTTGAAGACTCACAAAAACAATTAGAATATCAAAGGATGGTTGGATCTGTGTTAACAGCCTAGCTTCCTATAAACCTAAAAGAATTTATAAATTGATGATATAAGCTATCTTTGTATTGTGCATCTAAGCTCTCCATAGCGATTAAATACAGTTTTTTACCCTTCATTATCGCCTTTCCCTTGAAGTAGACGTTGCCATTCTTGATAAAAAACTCAACCCCAGTTGCATTTGTAAGATCCAACATATTTGCAAATACTATCTGTCCTCCTTGTTGAACCAAACCATTAACGAAACCTTCTAAACTAATTTTTTGATATTCAGGACTAATAGCTACTGGATAGTTTGCTATTAACATCATAAAGACCGTTTGTGGTTGATTTGATGAAACATAAGCATCATAAGTTACTCTCGCCTTTGACTTAGGCAACTCGAATTGCTCTTGCATATGCTTTGGAACTGTTGGAAAAGCCACAGAGCACTGACCTCTCTCACAGTGAAATTCTTTCCAGCTACTGAACTCTGTAGCTTCCAGTTTATGCGGTATAAAAATTGAAAAAGCAGTCAATAGCATAGCTATAAAAGCTACTGCATACTGACCTCTATATTTTTGAACCTTCATTCCTCCCCTCCTTTTAAAATCTAAATGTAATCAGTGGAACATCATAAAAATATCCACAGGTGTTTACTATGGCAGCCCACAGCAAGAAAATAATGACAGAAACTATCAGTGCTACAAATGTTATGTTCAAAAGTGTTTTAGGAATGCTAAACTCTTGTATTGACGACAGTCCCTGAATATAAATAAAAAAAGACCATATAGTCATAGCTAGTTTGATTCCTAGTGCAACCAATACAAAACTAATTTGAGCTTCTGTCAAGAGTACGTTTTGAGGAAAACTCTTAAATAAATCGTTTTTAAAAAAAGAAATCATAACAATCCAAATAACCAAAGACACAATGTATGGAACGCAAGCCCAACTGGCAACAGCTCTAACATCTGAATAACTTGCCTTTGAATTCATCTGCTTCCCAACTCTATGGATAAGAAATGACAAGAAGCAAAGTATAAAATACCCCCAAAAAGGTGAAACAAAGAAAGAAAACAGTAAGATTGCTTTTAAGCTATACTTAAGCCCTGGTGAAAAAAGCTGTTCTAGAAACATCAAAGATGAAAATCCGATAATTGTAGATAGCACCCAAAGTCGAAAATTCGGGTTATAAGCTACAATCTGCTTGATAGTTTTCTTTGGATGAATCCATATATTTGTCCACGGATTCAATGACAACATTACCTTGCTCCTTGGAATCTCCCCTTAGGATCAGAGTAAATCGATAAAATAAATGAATCAATAGCAATTATTTAATTAATTTTATAAAATACTTAAATTTAGTTAATTATCTAATAAAAAAATTTACAACATAACTTAGTATAATTCCAAATATATACATAGCTATAGAGCTTATAATAAATGCTATGATTATATTAAAAAAAGAAATCCAAACTGAAAATTTTTGAACTTCTTGAATTGCTCTTAAAAGAATAATAAAGGCCCAAATAGAGCTAATAAGGAAAATCAAAGATACAAATAAAGTAGTTGGTGGTTCATTTTGAGATATAATGACATTAGGTGACATGGCTAAAAGGACAAGCCACATACAAATAGGCAAAATATAGGTCACCTTAGACCAAGACAGCGCAGCTCTTATGTGCAAGAAAGGAGCATCTCCTTTAAATATTTTTCCTGTAATCTGCAAGATCCATGCGTTAAAGTACAAAGATATTACCCCCAAAAATGGAGCAATTATAATATTTAAAATCAGCGTAGTAAGAAAATTCTCTTTTGCGACTTTATATAAATAAATAGAGAAGAAAGCTGAACTTATCCCTAAAATTGATGCTAAATAAAAAAAACCATACTTGGGGTTGTTTTCTACAATTGCTCGAATTGTCTTACGGGGTTGGGTCCAGATAGTTACCCATGGATTTAAGCCAAATTTTGATGTCATAGTTCAACCTATATCAAATAACGATTTAAAGCGCTTGTTAAATTCTCAAACTTAAAGCCAAAGTTAAAATCTTTTAATTTTTTAGGATATGCTTTAATTGAAGATAATAGCATTTCTTCTGCTTGTCTTCTAAAAAGAATCTTTAATAAAAATTTTGGGATATGAAAGAAAAAAGGCTTTTTCAGTATTTTAGAAATTTTTTCACCAAGTTCTTTTTGTGTCACATAATTTGGGCTCACAACATTTACAGGGCCTCTTATCTCCTCATGTTGAATAACAAAGTCTACAATTTTGACAACGTCATCAATTGCTATCCAACTTATATACTGCTTTCCATCTCCTAATCTACCCCCTAACATCAGCTTATGCATAAATTTCATAGCAGGAAGCAGTCCTCCTTCTTTTCCTAGTACATTCCCAAAACGAAGGTTAATGACCCTTGAAGACTTCATTTTATTAGCTTCGCTCTCCCAGTTTTCACAAACTTTAGATAAGAAGCCATCTCCAACATCAGACTCTTCTGTATTCACATCATCGCTTTTATGGTTATAGAAACCGATAGCAGATGCAGTTATAAAAATTTTTGGTGCAGCATCTAATCTTTGTAGGGTCTCTACTAAAAATCTTGTAGACTCTACTCTGCTTTTATAAATCCTTTCTAATTTGGACCTAGTCCAAAGACCTGTTAAGGGTTCTCCAGCCAAGTGAATAACTATGTCGAAATTTCTTATTTTCTCTTGGTCTATAAGTTTTTTTTCTGGGTTCCAATAAATTGACTTCTCTCCATCTTTTTTTCGGATCAGTTGATATACATCAAAACCTGCATTTGAAAAAAAATTGACCAGACTTTTTCCAATAAAGCCTGTAGAGCCAGAGATAAGCATATATCTATTCATGGAAACCTGAAGTAATAGGGTGCAATTGTATCGCACCCTTATTTGCATTACTGATTTTTATTTTCTTGCGATGACTCGGAAGATTTACCGCCGCAGTATAAAGAAGAACAGCCAAAAAAGCTAATACTATATAAGCCGGCAAGACCAATTATAGCATAGATAAATCTGGACAAGCCACTAGAGGGTCCACCGAACAAGTCTGCGACTAGATCATATTGAAAAAATCCCCAGAGTCCCCAATTTAGAGCTCCAATAATAATTAATAGTAAAACGATAAAACGAACTACTTTCACTAGATGCCTCCTAATTTTGATCTTAATCCTCATCTTAAAAAATAAACTATTCATTGTCATTCATTTTTTATATCATATTACTTCTAAATTATTTGACGCTCATAAAACGTTTTGATAAACTTCTTAGAAGTAACTTCAAAAAAAATTAAGATATGTCAAATTTTAATGAACAAGATCTTAAAGATCTACAGCGGCTTGCTAGAATAAAGCTTAGCTCTGATGAAAACCAAAATCTTTTAGAAAGTATGCAAAAAATTTTGGACTATGTTGAGCTTTTATCTGAAGTAGATACCAAGGAAGTACCTTGCTGTGACTTAGTATCTCAGTTTCAAACAAAGAATGTATTTAGAGAGGATGAAGTTGGTGAATTGCTTGACCGTGATCAATTTTTAGAAAACTCCCCAGACCAAATCGGAGGCATGATTAGAGTACCTCCAATAATAAAAAGTTAAATTATGGAACTATATAAGTTAACCGCATCAGAAATTAAAGAATTATTTCTACAAGGAAAGCTATCAGCTGAAGAAATTACTAGGTATTTTTTAAATCGAATTGAAAAAGCTGATAAAAAATTAAAGGCATTTTTGAAGGTTTTCCCCGAAAAGTCTCTTAAATCAGCTAAGACCTTGGACAAAAAGAAAAGAGAAAATCAAAAACTTGGAAAGTTAGCTGGAGTTCCAATTGCTATCAAAGACAATATGCATATTCAAGGTGAGATAACCACCTGTGGTTCTAAATTCTTAACTAATTATAAGGCTCCCTTCAATGCCACAGCTGTTAAGTTACTAGAGCAAGAAGACGCAATTTTTATTGGAAAAACAAACCTAGATGAGTTTGCGATGGGCTCTTCTAACGAACATTCTGCTTTTTTCCCATCTTATAATCCTTGGGACTTGTCTTGCACACCAGGGGGATCATCAGGAGGATCAGCCTCAGCTGTTGCAGGTAGGTTAGCTCCTATAGCAACAGGAAGTGACACCGGGGGGTCAATTAGACAACCTGCAGCCCTTTGTGGAATAGTTGGGTTTAAACCAACATATGGCAGAGTTTCTAGATACGGGCTTGTTGCCTTTGGATCTTCATTCGATCAAATTGGCCCTATTACAACTTCAGTGAAAGATGCTGGACTTGCAATGGAAGTTATGGGAAAGCATTGTCAATTTGACTCTACAAGTTTGAACTTACCTCAAGAGACCTACACTGAAAATTTACCTGAAAATCTTGAGGGGAAAAAAATTGGAGTACCTTGGCACTTTTTAGAACAATTGAGTGATGGGACTAAGGATAATTTTAAAGCTTCTATTGAGACAATTAAAAGCTTAGGAGCTGAAATAATCGATATTGATTTGGACATATTAAAATACTCAATCGCTGTTTACTACATTCTAGCTACTGCTGAGGCTTCTACAAATTTAGCTAGGTTTGATGGAGTAAGATATGGAGTAAGATCTCCTGATGCCAAGGATCTTGAAGAGTTGTATGATATTTCAAGAGATCAGGGATTTGGAGAAGAAGTAAAGAAAAGAATCCTCTTGGGCACTTTTGTTTTGTCTGCTGGATATCAAGAAGCATTTTATAAACAGGCGCAAAAAGTAAGAACTTTAGTTATTAGGGCATTTGAAAGCGCATTTGAAAAGTGCGATGCCGTTTGTATGCCTACTGCACCTACTACTACCTTTAAGTTGAACACCTTTCAAGACCCAGTTAAGATGTATCTCCAGGATATTTTTACTATCTCTTCAAATTTAGCAGGTCTTCCTTCTATCAGCATCCCTTCTGGGTTTGATAGTGATAAAAAACCATATGGATTGCAGTTTATTGGTCCACAGATGCACGATGTATTCATGATTCAGTATGCACATGCCTTTGAAATGGCGACAAAGTTCAACCGAATAGTACCACCACAATTTGATAAGGAGTTTTAAATGGCTGAATGGGAAGTTGTCATTGGACTTGAAGTCCACACTCAATTAAATACTAAAACGAAGCTCTTTTCAGCTGCTCCAAATCATTTTGGTGATGAGCCTAACACTAATATTTCAATTACAGATACTGGACAACCTGGTTCTTTGCCCTTATTAAACAAGCTAGCAGTCTTTAAGGCAGTTCAACTCGGTCTAGCTATTGAAGCTGAGGTAGCAGAGTTTTCTAGATTTGATAGAAAATCTTATTTCTATCCAGACTCTCCTCGAAACTTTCAGATTACTCAGTTAGACTTCCCGATTATTAAAGGAGGAAAAGTAACTACTGAAATTGATGGAGAGCTAAAAACTTTTGAAATCGATAGAGCTCATTTAGAAGATGATGCTGGAATGTTGAAGCATTTTTCTTCCTTTGCTGGTGTTGATTACAACAGAGCCGGTGTTCCTTTGATTGAAATTGTATCAAAACCTTGTATTTCCTCACCAAAAGAAGCAACTGCCTATGTGAAGGCTTTAAAAGCTATACTAGAATATACCAATGTTTCTGACTGCGACATGGAAAAAGGTTCTTTAAGAATGGATGCTAATATCTCTGTTAAAAAAACAAATGAGAAAAAACTGAGAAATAAAACAGAGATAAAAAACATGAACTCTTTTTATTTCTTAGAACTTGCATTAGAGTGTGAAATTGAAAGACAGATTGCTTTATATGAAAAATACCCAGATGAAAACCCTGACAATGTAATCATTCCTGGAACATATCGTTATGATACGGAAGCTAAAAAAACAGTCATGATGAGAATGAAAGAAAGAGCTGAAGACTATAGATATTTCCCTGAGCCAGACATTATTCCGATTGTACTTACGAAAGATTATATTGAATCTGTCAGGAAGACCCTTCCCGAGCTGCCTCAGCAAAGAATGCAGCGCTACATTTCTGAACTAGAATTAAGTGAATACGCAGCCTCTGTTTTAATTGTTGATAAAATGACCTCTGATTATTTTGAAGAAGCTTATGCAGCTTGCAATAATGCTAAGTCACTTTGCAACTGGATTACAGTTGAATTTCCAGGTAGGTTGAAAGAAATTGGACATACTCTTTATTCAATTGGAATTCCTGCAAAACATGTCGCTAACTTAGTCAATATGATAGATAATAAAAAAATTACTGGCAGAATAGCTAAAGAAGTTGCTGATGATATGGTGCAAAAGCCTGGGGTTGATCCTATTGAAATTGTTAAAAGCAATCCAAATTATCAACCATTATCTAACACCTCAGAGATTGAGCCTCTAGTTGAAAAGGTTTTAAATGATAATCCGCAATCTATTGAAGACTATAAGATGGGCAAGAAAAAAGCCTTTTCATTTCTTGTTGGGCAAGTAATGAAACAAACCAAGGGAAAGGCTTCCCCTGAAGTCGTAAACGAACTTATTCACAAAAGACTTGATTCTAAATAATAAGGGTTCAAATTAGCATTGAACTCTTATTAAAAAGTTAAGTATTTTCCTGTTCTAATAACTTTATATGCTGTTCAATAGACAAAAATGCACAGCTTGCTATTGAGAGTATTTTTATTTTGCCGTTCTGATTTTGTTTAACTTTGCTTTTATCATCTTCTGAGAGATTTTCAACATCTTGGATTTCTAATGTGTAATTAACTTTTCCATTTATCCTATTGTCATCGTCGCTTTTAATTATATTTTTTCCAGAGTCAAGTTGATCACTAACAAGATCTCTTAGAAAAACAAGCTGATCAAAAGATAAAGGATGATTACTTAATGCTCTTATTTTTTCTTTCTCATCAGAATTTGCAAATAGCTCATTATCAATGATGAAGTTGGATACTTTTTCTGCTAAGTAATATGTTATTTGTCTTTCAGACTCTCTACACTCTCTTCTAATTTTTTTTAATTCCCCTATATAATTTTCTATTGCGGCCAAATCTTCTTTAAACACTAAAATTTTCTCATCATCCTTACTTTCTAACTCATCGTTTTCAGTTTTTTCTACTATTGAAATAATCGACTTATCTTTGATAACAGATAAACCAAATTCTAAATCTTCTAAAACAAGTGGCAACTTTGTCAAATTAACAAATTCTCTGCTTTTAAACTTTCCACCTTTTCTCTGTAAAGATTGTGATATGTAGCTAAAAGCTAAATGAGCTATTGCTTCATCTACATCCATATCTTTTTGACATACATAATATGCATACTGGTAGCTGTTTACATTTTTAAAAAGTTCAGAAAAGCTAGTTCTTGTCGGTGCTGGTAATTTTGCTGCTGCCATATTTTTCCAATTGTTTATTTAATTTTTAAAAATTGTTTTCAATAAAGGCACCACCAAGGAGATATATAAAAAAACAAGTAACGCCTAAACAGCCTGCTCTTATGGTAAATTTGCAACAGTACAATATATAATCACAGCATTTATCTGCATAATCACAGCATTTATCTACGCTAAAAAAACTACACAAATCCGAACAACAACTTCTCTCTCGATGTAGTAGTGGTTGACGCTCTCCTCTTCTTTGGTATTCAGGAGCTACATATACTGATCTGAGGCTATATGCATCTCTTCTTTCTAATTGAGATTTATATCTATTAAGTGCATCCCAAGCATTTTGAGAGACAGTAACAATTTTTATTGAAGCTCCAGCTTCCAAACTGCCAAGAGCTAGACCGCTATCACTTGCAATACCAAATCGATGCAAATCTCTAATAGAAATAGTTCTTTCCATTGTAAATCTAATTAGCCCGGATCTATCTTTATTTTCTTTATTCTCTATGACTGCTATCAATGGATGACCATCAATAAGTCTTATCCCAAATTTAATTTCATCGCATGAAAGAGGTGTTATTTTCAAATTTCTAAGAATTCGTTTCTCATAATCTAGCTCATAATTATTGTCCAAAAGAAATGTAGCTAATTCTTT
>JBNLAH010000004.1:135884-244699 GCA_050302075.1 Parachlamydiales bacterium
CAAGTGTTGCTTCAGATATTTCTTTATCGCCACTTATAGGTGTACCTGGACTGCGATCTGAATGAATTCTTATTTCTGTTTCTCTTGATATTGCTGCTGCCATTTTACCTTCCTATTATTATTTTTTTTAAGGGAGGTATACGATAATAAAAGATTTATTTTCCTCAAAGAAAAAAATTTAATTATAAATTTTTTTATCTCAAGTACTTAAGTTCAATAAATTTCATAATGTACACTTGACGGGATTTTAAAAAAAAAAAAGATATAAACCAGCGCCAGCACAAAGAGTTGGAATCACAATAAGTTCGTAACTGTGTTAAATTGTTCGTTGTATCTCATCAGGGCCCTATATTCGTCGTTTAAAAGCATAAATCTTAGCCCAAAAATATAAGAAGTTTTTAAAGCTGTTAATTTATTGGGATGAGAATATCAGTTATTCTACTATCAGGACTTTCTATTCTAACTATAGTATTATCTTATATAATAGAGATTGCAGACTCCAGATCTCTTTACTTTAAAAACTGCTACTTCAACTTTTACTTCTCATCCAGGATCTATTCCAGCAATATCTCTTGTATTTTTAATCAAGTTATATCCCAGGACAACTATTGCACTAAAAAAACCAACTCCACAAAAAAACATACAACATTTAGCGATAAACTCACGATGGCGACTAAACACAGAAGAAACGCATCTTGAAATCTTTTCACAACAAATTCTATCAACGCATCTTGAAATCTTTTCACAACAACTTCTCTCTCGATGTAGTAGTCGATGCTCTTCTCTTTTTGGGTATTCAGGAGCTACATATACTGATCTGAGGCTATATGATTCTCTTCTTTCTAATTGAGATTTATATCTATTAAGTGCATCAAATGCTTGTTGAGAAACTGTAATTATTTTTATTGATGATCCAGCTTCCAAACTGCCAAGAGCTAGACCGCTATCAGCTGCAATGCCAATTTGATGCAACTCTCTAACAGAAAGAGTTCTTTCCATTGTGACACTGATTCCTCCGGATCTATTTTTATTTTCTTTATTCTCTACAACTGCTATCAATGGATGATCATTAATAAGTCTTATTCCAAATTTAATTTCATCACATGTAAGGGGGGTTATTCTCAAATTCCTAAGCATTTGTTTGTTAAAATTTAGCTCATAATTATTATCCAAAATAAAACCAGCTAAACTTTTAAGTGTTACTTCAGATACTTCTTTATCTCCATTTAAAGTTCTACCTTCTCTGCGATCTGAATGAATACTTATTTCTCTTTGACTTGATATTGCTGCTGCCATTTTACCTTCCTATTATTATTTTTTTTTAAGAGAGGTATACGGTAATAAAAAATTTATTTCTCTCAAAGAGAAAATTTAATTATAAGAATTTTTATTTCAGCAACTTATATATAAAAAATACTAGCAAAATTTGTAGAGCTAAAAAAAGATCACGTTTATTTGAATATGCTAAAAAATTTATTAGGCTTCATATCTTAATAAGTTGAGGGCTTTGGATTCTAAAAAAGAAAGCTCTTTTGCTGTGCAGCACTATATAGAATAATGCTGCAAAAGGGCAACTTTAATCTTGCGTTTCACTAAGACTATTACTTATATGATTAATAATTCCATACAAAGCAGCTCCAGTTATCCCCAAACAACAACACAGCCCTGTACATGCTTTAGCAACCAGGCTACATGAAATTCTTTCTACAGGATCATGTAATGAGTGATAGCCAGTTCCATAATTACTAAAAGAATATTTAGGCACATATGCATCTCTTTCTAATTTTGCTTTATACCTGTTAAGTGCATCAAATGCATTTTGAGACACGAAAAGAAACTCTATTCTTGCCTCACTACTAAATGAAGCTACTGATATTCTACCTTCTCTTATCAAGGCAGCACAAACCTTGTCATCTTTTTTTAGTTCAGCATTAGTTGTTAGAAAAATTAAGTCATACCTTGGACATGCATCTTTTTTTTTGATCAAGATTTTTGATATTTTTTTTTAACATTTGTTAAAGATATAAACACCTAATAATTAAAAAAGTTAGACTCTTAAAGAAGATATCTTCTTAAACTAAAGAAATAGCAAAAAAATTATCTTTTTGAGATTCAGTTACTCAATTTTTCTTTTACAGCTGGCATTATTGTTGTAGCTGTCGCCATCATAGAAATCCTCCAAGATAGGCCTAAAAAAGCACCTTTTTGAAAAACACCCCTTAATGATATTTTTTTGGACAAGTCGCTTTGAACTTGGGTTTTATAAGTGTCAAATGGTTGGCTTATTACAGCTGCTATGGTACCTGATATAATGCCTGCTGAAACTTGAGCTTGTGTATCGGAAAAACCAAAAAATTTAATTTTTTCTCTTAGCTCTGGAACTGCACCTAAGTAACTGCCTGCAAAAGCACCTTCTCTAATTGCTGTTGGAATCAGCCCTCTACAAAAAATCCTTAAACCTCTTTGAGAATACATATTTGATATTGTCTTCTTAAGGTTTTTCCCAGTGATTTCCTGTTGCCTTAAAATACATTCGGATGGAGATACAATTATCGACGATGAAATTCCTGCTGCAATAGCTGGTGATAGAGGGTTTGAGCTATTAGAGGAAAGTAAACCGTTTGCAACAGTTTGAATTGCAACTATCGGAACAAAACTTGCTGCAAAAACTCCAGTCCCTCTATATAAAATTAATGGATTTATAGTGAACTTGGCATTTAAGCTTGGAGTTTGAGATATATTTTTAAAGTACATTTGAGGTTTGATTAGGGCTACTGCCGAAATTCCAGATGCACTACCTAAATAAATATCTCTTAAAAAGTTAGTTGTAAATAGCTGAGTTTTGGAATTGCCTACAGAGTTAGTCATTATATTACCTTTGAAAATAAGATTTTCTTATTCTTTTATATTAAGTAGTTTCTTAAAAATTCTAGGTGTTTGAATCTAAGAGATACTTCAGGGTATCTAGGATTAGTTCTCTTTGACTTGATGTTATTGCTGCCATTTTACCTTCCTATTATTGTTAAAAAAAATTAGATTTAGCCTTACATAGCTTATAAGTACTAAACTCATATTAAAATAATTAATTAATCACCTTTGTTCAAATCATCTATATTCAATGTTCAAATCATCTATGTTCAAAATGAGGGCTACGAATGTAGGCATAGTAAGAGTTAGACAAATTCCCCATAGAACCATTTTACGACAATTGCAATTACAGCATCTCTCTTCCAATTTCTCTTTGTATCTGTTAAGTGCATTCCAAGCATTTTGAGAGACCGTAATAACTTTTATAGTCGCCCCTGCTTCCAAATCTACAATCCCTGTAATATTTTCACTTGTAATTCCAAATCTACTCAAATTTCTAATAGCAATCTCTCTTCTCATTGTTATAAGGGGTATTCCCGATTCATCCATATTTTCATCATTACTAACTACCTGAATTAACGGATGATTTTGAATAAGCCTTATCCCAAACTTAATTTCGTTGAGAGAAAGAGGCCTTATTTTCAAACTTTCAAGACTTTCTCTGGAATAGAAATGCTCATAATTATTGTCCAAAATAAAATTTGCTAAATTTTTAAGAGTTGCTTCTGACATTTCTTTATCGCCATTTAAAGGACGACCTGCACTGCGATCTGAATGAATACTTATTTCTTGATAACTTACAGATGATACTGCTGCCATTTTTTACCTTCTTATTATTATTAAAAAAAAATTTTGTGAAGAGCTAATAATTCCAGGTTTAGCCTTACATAGCCTATAAGCGCTAAATTCATATTAAAAATAATTAATTAATCGCCTTTGTCTAAAATATTAAATGCGATTACATATATAGCAAAAGTTAGAAGAATTCCCCATGAAACCATTTTACGACAATTGCAATTACAGCATCCTTCTTCTAATCTCTTTTTGTAATTGTGAAGTGAATTCCAGGCATTTTGAGAGACCGTAATAACTTTTATAGTCGCCCCTGCTTCCAAATCTACAATCCCTGTAATATTTTCACTTGTAATTCCAAATCTACTCAAATTTCTAATAGCAATCTCTCTTTCCATTGTTACACGGGGTCTTCCCGATTCACTCATATTTTCATCATTACTAACTATCTGAATTAATGGATGATTTTGAATAAGCCTTATCCCAAACCTAATTTCGTTGAGAGAAAGAGGCCTTATTTTCAAACTTTCAAGACTTTCTCTGGAATAGAAGTGCTCATAATTATTGTCCAAAAGAAATGTAGCTAATTCTTTAAGAGTTACTTCTGACATTTCTTTGTTGCCATTTAAAGGACGACCTGCACTGCGATCTGAATGAATACTTATTTCTTGATAACCTACAGATGATGATGCTGCCATTTTACCTTCCTATTATTATTTTTTTTAAAGGAGGTATACGGTAATAAAAAATTTATTTTTTTCAAAGGAAAAAATTTAATTATAAGAATTTTTATTTCAGTAACTTAAATTCAGAAATTTCCCCAACTTTTTATCTGATAGCCCATCAAGTAGATGAGTTATTTTCACATTAGGGACAAATTAAATTTGATATTTTTTAGTACAAAGAACCACTCAAGTTGTTGATGTGGTTCTTTTAAAAGTATTTTGAAAGGGTTTAATCATCTTTTACAGGATCTCCTAAAAGAAGAGCTTGGGGAAATAAATATCCAACAAATCCAAAACAACAAATGCAGGCTCCAAATCGGCGAACAAACTTTACAGCTTTACCGCAGGGAGTTAAAGAAAAAAAATGTCTATTAAGAGCATCAAGTGCTTGTTTAGAAACTGTAATAATTTTTATTGAAGCTCCAGCTTCCAAACTGCCAAGGGCTAGACCACTATCACTTGCAATACCAAATTGATGCATATCTCTAACAGAAATAGTTCTTTCCATTGTAACAAGGGTAAGTCCGGATTCAGATTCGTTTAGCTCATTTTCTACTACAGCTACTAGTGGATGCTCATGAATAAGGCGTATTCCAAATCTAACTTCATCAGCAGAAAGAGGTGTTATTGTCAGATTCCTAAGCATTTCCCTGTCATAATTTTGCTCATAATTATTATTTAAAAGAAATCTAGCTAATTCTCTTAGCGTTGATTCAGATACTTCTTTATCTCCATTTAAAGGTGTACCTTCATTGCGATTTGAATGAATACTTATTTCTCTTTGACTTGATATTGCTGCTGCCATTTTACCTTCCTATTATTATTTTTTTTAAGGGAGGTAGACTGTAATAAATAATTTATTTTCCTCAAAGAAAAAAGTTTAATTACAAAGATTTTTATTTCAGCAACTTATATAAAAAAAATACTAGGCTTCATATCTTAATAAGTTGAGGGCTTTGGATTCTAAAAAAAGAAAGCTCTTTTGTAGTGCAGCACTATATAGAATAATGCTGCAAAAAGGTAACTTTAATCTTGAATTTCACTAAGACTATTACTTATATGATTAATAATTCCATACAAAGCAGCTCCAGTTATCCCCAAACAACAACACAGCCCTGTACATGCTTTAGCGACCAGGCTACATGAAATTCTTTCTACAGGATCATGTAATGAGTGATAGCCAGTTCCATAATTACTAAAAGAATATCTAGGCGCATATGCATCTCTTTCTAATTTTGCTTTATACCTGTTAAGTGCATCCCAGGCAACTTGAGCGACAGTAACAATTTTTATTGAAGCTCCAGCTTCCAAACTGCCAAGGGCTAGACCGCTATCACTTGCAATACCAAATCGATGCAAATCTTTAATATAAATAGTTCTTTCCATTGTAATTCTGGTTCTCCCAGATATGCTTATATTTTCTTTATCCTCTACAACTGCTATCAATGGATGACCATTAATAAGTCTTATTCCAAATTTAATTTCATCGCATGTAAGAGGTTTTATTTTCAAATTCCTGAGTGTTTGACTGTCATAATTTAGCTCATAATCATTATCCAAAATAAAACTAGCTAAATTTTCAAGTGTTGCTTCAGATATTTCTTTATCACCACTTATGGGTGTACCTGGACTGCGATCTGAATGAAGACTTATTTCTCTTTGACTTGATATTGCTGCTGCCATTTTACCTTCCTATTATTATTTTTTTTAAGGGAGGTAAACAGTAATAAAATATTTATTATTTTTCAAAAAGAAAATTTAAATATAAGATTCTTACCCATAGCATTTAAGCTCAAAAAATTTCATAATGTTCATTTGAAGCTGATTTCAATATAGAATAGACCCCACCACTTATAAAAAAAATTGAAATCGAAATCATGCAAGCTTTACCTTCATCACTGCTAAGAAAACTCCTTATTAAAGATCTTCTTGGCGCTTCAACTTCTAGTTGACTGTTCTCTACGGTACTAAATTCTTCGCTATATCTTGTCAAAGCATTATACTCATCTTCTAAAAGAATAAACATTTGCCTAGAAACATCAGAAGTTTTGAGCTCTGTTGATTCATTTGAAGGCTCAATATCAATTATTCTACTATTAGGACTTTCTATTCTAGTAATAGTGATATCATCGATAATAGAGATTGCAAACTCAAGATCTCCTTGAGTAATTGATCTTTGATTAAGCCTGCCCACTAATTCAGTGTCATATTCATCTGGATAATTTTCGAAAATAAAATTAGCTAATCTATTGCATATCCTAATCGATATTTCTGCATCAGTATTAGCTAAATTTGATTGAGAATTAATTGTTGTAGTTGCTTCAACTAGAGGACTCAGTGCGGATGTCATATTTTTACCTATCTTAATTTTTTTAAGCCCAAATAGGCTAGTAGATACATTTTTTTATAGTCAAGTTTTTCGATATAAAATTTTTATGGTTAATGACTTACTTCAAGATGAATTTTATATGAATATACGAAGAGATTTTTTTAACATGCAGCACCATTTGATATAGCGCTGCAATATTGAATTAAAGCTTTAGCTCGAAAAAAAATTACCAAGTTTTTCGATAATTTGGATAGCAATGCTAGTTATAGTAAGACAACAGCACGTCGCCACAGTTGATTTAACACACTCAGAACATTTATTTTCTTCTGGAGCTTCCCTACGCCTAGCTATAGCACCTATTATTTCGTATTCATCTCCATTTACATTAAAAGATGGAGCTCTTCCTCTTAAACTAACTGACATATTTTACCTCTTTTGTTTTTAATTAATTTTGTAAAAGACAACACTAATTATTATCCTGATCTTGGTCCTGGTTAATATCCATGTTCATTTTATAGACTACAAAGCTAAGTATTACACCGGCAAAACAGCAAATGGGAGCTGCATATTTAATGCATCTTCGCCATGTAAAATCTCGCTTAAAATTGCTCTACGAACATTCATATCTTAGAACTGGAGGTTCTATTGGAACTCTCCTAACTCTTCTAGTCACCACACCTACTACTTTATGTTTTTCTCTATGAATTGAGACACTAAGATCATTTGATCCTAAAGAAGATGTTTGCTTAATTTACCTCAATTTATTTTTTTGAGATGTAGAAATCTAATGAATAAACTTTTTATAGTCAAGCTTTTCAATACAATTTTTTATGTGCAAATTTTTTATAATTAATGACTTATGAAAGATGGCTTGTTAGTTTTAGCCAATTGAAGGTATCTGAAAAATATCTAATGCAAAGTCAAGATTCACCTTATAAAAGGTGAATCTTGATCTAAAGTAAATTAAATGAAATATGATCTTGTGAAATCAACGCTGTTAGCAGAGTCAAAATAATAACCTTGTAGGTTAGGATTTACAGAAAATATTTCGTTCTGATTTGACAATGTGATAACAGGCATTTCTTCTGATAGTACTTCTAGAGCCTCTTTCAAAAAGGCTGTTTTGTTAGCTGAGCTTTTTGCAGCTTTTAAAGCTTTTTGATAAATTCCTTTATCCCAATTATGTTTCTCTTCTATTAGTTGAAGAAGGTCAAATGGTCCTGGGAAAAGTGCACTCTCATAACAAACAGCTATATCAAAATCACCTTTTTCTTGAGCCTCTCTAAAATCATTCCAGTCTTTTTCAATAAGTTTGACTGAAATATTTAAGTTGCTTTCCCAAGTGTTTTTTAGGTATTTCGCAAGAGCTACCATTTCTGGACGGTTAAAATAACCTAAGCTTATTTCAGGGAAATCCATTTGCAATTCATGAATCCCTGCTTCAAAATGAAGCTTTGCTTTTTCAGGGCTATATTCAAAGCTCTGTTTAGAAGGAGCCATTGAGGTCGGCAAAAATGATATTGGATCGCTGCCAAATAAAATAGCTTCATTAATATGCTTTCTATCAATTGCATAGCTAAGCGCCTTTCTTATATCTTTAGACTGCAAATAAGAATGGTCCATATTAATGTGTGCCCAAAGAATAAAATCAGAAAGTTTCTGCTTAATGTCTGTTTTATTAGCATCTTCAGGTAAGATAAAACTAATTGGAGTACCTATCCAATCAATTTTTTGATCTTTGAAAAGTGAAAAACCAGCTGGAATGTCTTTTACAAAACTAATCTCGATCATATTCAAATGAATTTTTTCTCTATCCCAATAACTAGGATTTTTCTTTAAGATAAGATTTTTTCCTTTATTCCATTCGTCTAAAACAAATGGTCCATTGAATATTGTTGCTTTTTTTACAGGCGCAAAAATTGTACTAGCCATTAATTCTAAAAATTCTGGATATGGATGAGCTAGTTTAACTTGCAGAGTTTTACTATCAATTGCTTTTGCACCAAAGTCATTGATATTTTTTTTGCCGCTTCGTATGTCTTTGGCATTTTCAATAATGTCAAAAAGATCAGCTCTAAGACAATCTGAATTTGGTAAAATAGCATTTTTCCAAGCATCTACATAATCATGTGCAGTTATTGGGTTGCCATTAGACCAATTAGCATCTTTCAAAGTGAAAGTATATTCACTCATGTCCTCAGAAACATCAAAAGATGAAGCTCCTGCAAGCACTGTTTTCTGATTTTCATCTATTCTTGTCAAACTCTCAAATAAGAGTTTATTCAATCCAACACAACGAATGTGAGTTATATTTTGTTGAGGGTGTAAGCTTGGTAAGTCTCCCTCTTGAAAAACCAGGCGTAAGCTTTGTTTTTTATTATCCATTATTATTGCTCCCAGTTACGTTTAGTTATTTTCGAAAAAAGCCCTTGAGAAATCAACCCCATTTGTGTAATCAAAATAGTATCCTTTTAAATGGGGGTTATGCGCAAATATTTGTATTTTATTTGATAAAACAAGTAAGGGCATTTCTTCGTTTAAAATCTCTAGAGATTTTTTAAAAAACGGCATCTTTTCTTCTTCATTTAAGGACTTTTTCATAGATAAAAGAATCCTTTCATAATCTTTTTTGTCCCAACCGTTTTTCTTTTCAAGTCTTTCTAAAAGATCCATTGGATCTGGAAAAAGAACAGTTTCATAGCAACCACCAATATCAAACTCGCCTTTTTCTTGAGCATTTCTAAAAGCGTTCCAATCTTTTTCTATCAAATGGCTGCGAATATTTAATACTTTAGACCAAGTTCGTTCTAAATATTGGGCTAGCATTTTCATTTTCGGGTAAGTAAAATAACTTATTTCTATTTCAGGAAACTCATCTAAAGATATTTTAAGTTCATTAAGTCCCCTTTCAAAATACTCTTTTGCTCTATCAGGGTCATGTTCAAAATCATATTCAAAAGGGGCCATTGTAGATGGTAAAAATGAAATGGGATCAGCTCCATTTAAAATGTAACCATTAATTTTTCTTCGGTCAATGGCATAGCTCAATGCCTTTCTTATATTCTTAGACTTAAACTGAAAAAGCTCTGTATTGATGTGAATCCAAAAGATCATAGTAGAGAGTCTTTCTTCTAAGATATTGCTTTGCCTTAAGGTCTCCTCATCTTCAACTGAAATTGCGCTGATTGGGTGTCCCAACCAATCTATTTTTCCCGCTTTAAAAAGATAAAAACCCGTAGAAACATCTGTTACAAAGTTGATCTCAATCTTATTTAAATGAATGCTTTTTTTATCCCAATATAGAGGGTTTTTTTTCAAAATAAGATTCTTTGTTTTATTCCACTTTGTAACAATGAAAGGGCCGTTAAAAGCTTCCGGCTCTTTGTTTGGATTTCCCAATGGAGTAAAAATAGAGTTTGCCAGTAGTTCCAAAAATGTTGTGCAAGGATAAGCTAGCTCTATTTTCAGTGTTTTTTTATCTATAGCGCTAACTCCAAATTCACTGATGTTTTTCTGACCTTCCCTAACTTCTTTAGCATTTTTTATGACATAAAAAAGATCAGGGCGAAGACAAATGGAGTTTGGCATAATCGCGTCTTGCCAAGCTTTCAAATAATCAAATGCTGTTATTTGATTTTTGTTTGACCACATGCAGTCTCTAAGGGTAAAAGTATAGCACATTTTATCTTCAGAAACTTCTACTGATTCAGCACCTGCGAGCATTGCTTTCTGATCTTCATTTATTCTCGTTAAGCCTTCAAATAAAAGCTTATTTAAACTAACGCAACGTATATGACTTATGTTGCGATGAGGATGCAAAGAAGGTGGATCACCTTCTTGAAAAATTAACTCCAGTTTTTTTGCAGCTTCTTTGTCAGTTGTTTTTTTCTGACAACTAAATGAAGTTATTGCAATAATAAACGTAATTAAAAATAAGTATTTTTTGTTCATATTATTTCTCGAAGTATATTTTTATTTTAAATAGGCCCTAGAAAAATCAATACCACCCACGTCATCAAAAACATAACCGGATATGGCAGAATTGCTAGCATATTTTTGCAATCCGCTAAAAAGCGGAATAGCTAAAAGCTCTTCTAAAAAAAAATCTAGCGCCTTAGTTAAATATTTTTCCTTTTTTTGCCTATTAAAGTTGCACACATTTTTCATAAGCAAAGAGTTTTCTGAAGGGTCAGAGCATATTGAATCAACGTAGCTAAATTTCTGAAATGAGTCATAAAAAGATGGAAAATATGAAGTCTCAAAGCAACCTCCTGCCTGAAACAATCCATTTTCTAAAGAACCTCTAAAAGAATTCCAGTCTTTTTCGATTAAATTTACATTAATTCCCAAAATAGCTTTCCATGTTTTAGAAATATATTCAGCTAAATCTTTCATTTTGGGATTGATAAAATAACTTAATTCAATTGGAGGAAATGTCTTTAAATTTAAACCAATTTCTTTAAGACCGATTTCAAACTGCTGCTTAGCTTTTTGAGGAGAATAATCTATATTTTCTGAATATATCTTTTCAGAGAATGGAAGGTTTAAAGGCTTTTCAGAATAGATATCTTGATAAATTTTTTTTCGGTCCAAACAAAGGCTTAAGGCTTTTCTGATATGTTTTGATTTTAAATGCAAAGGCTTTTTATTTATATAAAGCCAAAAAGTATGTGAGGCATCTCTTTTTTGTAAAATGCCCTTGTCTGCCAATTTTTTTTCCATATGAAGTGGGACATGGGCGAGCGGAGCTCCAATCCAGTCGATTTTATTTTTCTCAAAGTGACTATAAATTACAGATGGATCTGAGGTAAATAAAATGTTAATAAAATCAAAGTAAATGCCTTTTTTTTCCCAAAAATATGGGTTTTTCTCAAGCTTTAAAAAACTAGAATTAAAATCTGAGACAATAAAAGAACCATTGAAAATTGAAGGCTCTTTGTTCATATCATACGAGGGATAAAACAACGGTTTAGACAGTTTGTGCAAAAAATGCTGATCAGGCCGCACTAGCTTAACTTCTAACGTATCCTCATCAATCGCATTTACACCTAAAGTGTTTTGAGAAGTTTGTCCATCTAAGATTTTTTTTCCATTTTTAATTACTGAAAAGTCGTTGGCTAAAAATTCTTTACCTAATCTGATGTTTTCCTTCCAACTTTGCTCGAAATGAAAAGCTGTTACTTTTTCTCCATTGCTCCAACGACTTGGCCTAAGTTTAAAATAGTAAATTTTATTATCCGAACTAACTTCATAGGACTCAGCTGCAGCTAAGCTAACTAGTCCATGTTGATCTACTCTAGTAAGCCCTTCAAAAAGAGCTCGATATATTGTAATACACCTTATATCAGAATATATATAACAAGGGTTTAAAGTAGCTGGAGCCCCTTCATTAAATGCTAAGCGAAGTGTTCTTTTTTGGTATTTATTATCAATATTTGATGAAGATAATTGATTTATAATTCTATCAATACATTTACCGGAAGGATCTAATATCGCTAAATAGCTTGAATTACCAATTTCCAAATATGCGTAGCTTACTTTAGGTGAAGCACTTATTGGTTTTATATGGGATTTTAAAAAAGTACCATTTTGAGATTTTATGACAAAAGCTTTCTTAGTTTCTCTTAGGAAGAATTCGCTTTGGTCATTTTGGACTACTTTAGAAAAAGCTTTAAATAAAGCTTCCACCTGATTTACTTCGATAGTCAGCTGGGTCTCTATAGGCTTTAAAGAATAAAACAGCCTACTTGCAAAGAAATTGAAGTTTGAGATAACAGGATTAAGTTTTAGCTTTATTTTTTCAAAGACATCTTCTTGCTTAATTAATAGCCCGCCATTGAAATCCCTGAAATGACCAATAATGTCCTCAAGTAAAACAGTGATAGATTTTCTTATAGAAAGCAAATTGATCGGTTGGTCAATTCTATCTATGGGAAAATAAAGCGAGAATACTGCAGATGCTGCAAATAGATCTCCTTGATTTACAAAACTAGTATGAAGAGTTAAAGAAATAAATGCTGGAAGATTAGCTGTAATCTTTTTTAAAAGATCCCTTTTTTGGGGATATGCCATGTAAATAATAAATTCCAAAGCATTTGTTGTTTGTCCCTTAAAATTGATACTTATCTGAGGAATATCATTTTCGCAACTTAGCTCTTTTTTTAAGATATTGATTTGTCTAAATGCATCTTCATAGTGATAAGGCCAAAATATCTCAGGACAAAAACTATTAACTTCATATGGTATTTGTTTTTCTAAGACAGTTTGTAAATTTTTAACCTCTTTTAAGCTTAGTCCCTTTCCCCTTATTTTTTGAATTTCCAAATAGCAAAAAATGTATGATTCTTCTACTGACTGCCAGGTGTAAAATGAATTTGGAATTTCTTTTATGCCTGTGATATTATTTTGAAGAATTTTTATAATGTCCTTTTCATTGAAAAATTCTGATTGTCTATCATAGGTTAAAATAATTGAGACACAGATTTTAGAATCAATTTTAAATACATTAACTATGATCAATCTTTGATTATCATTTTTATTTCTAAGGGCTTTTTTAATTCTTTTTTGTAAAAAGTACTGAGATAACAATATTTTTATTAAGTGATTTTGAGATCTCATTTCAAAAAACAAATCATCTTTAGCAGCTAATAACTTGAAATATCCCCTAGTTAAACTTTCGTCAAAAAGATTTGGAAACTTTTCTGCCCTTTTAAGTAACCCTTCTACCTGATTTAAACCTTTAATGTTCATAACCTTCTGAATAAAAAACAAGAAGACATCAAATGAAATAGCAGGTAATTTGTCAATTAAAATAGCTTAAGGTCTTGGATGAAAACTTGAAAAAGCATCTTGTAGATGCTTGTCGCTAATGTGA
Organism: Parachlamydiales bacterium; assembly: GCA_050302075.1. Classification (GTDB taxonomy): domain Bacteria; phylum Chlamydiota; class Chlamydiia; order Chlamydiales; family SM23-39; genus JBNLAH01. Next base: position 149,473 of record JBNLAH010000004.1, read on the forward strand.
GTATAACGGTCAGTTGTTGCAATACTTTCATGACCTAAAAGCTCTTGGATAACTCTGAGATCTGCTCCGTTTTCCAAAAGATGTGTAGCAAATGAATGTCTTAAGCTATGAGGTGATATGTTTTTCAAAATATTTGCAGAAGCTGCATATTCTTTAATTAGTTTATAAACTGCAGATCTATTTATTCTTTTTCCTCTCTTAGAACAAAAAACATATTCATCTGCTAAAATGTCTTTTCGATAGTTATTAAGATATTTTAAGAGAGCTTTTTTTGCTTTTTCTCCAAACGGTATCAATCGTTGTTTCTTACCCTTTCCCTCTACCTTGACATGATCAATATAAAGATCTTTATGCTTTAGATCGCATACTTCAGATACCCTAAGTCCGGAAGCATACATTAGTTCAAACATAGCCTTATCTCGACTTCCTTGAAAAGTAGTTATATCTGGCTGATTCATTAAATTATCTACTTCCTCTTCAGTCAAGATATCCGGAATAACTTGCCAAAGTCTAGGAGTCTCAAATGTTGTGTCATATGAAGTTGTAACTACCTTTTCTTGATTTAAAAACCTGAAAAAAGATTTTAAAGAGACTAGTTTTCTTGCAATTGAGGCCGTTGAAAGCTTTTTTTTATGAAGGTCTGAAAAAAAAGTCATTAAAAGCTTTTTATTAAGACCATCAATCTTTTTTACTTTTTGAGTATTTAGAAAATCATAAAAAAGATTCAAATCCTGGCTATACGCCAATACTGTATTGCTAGAAAGACCTTTTTCTACACGTATATAAGAAATAAAACTATCTATTAAGTCATGTATTTCCAACATTTCTCCCTAAAAAATTATGAAAAATCAAGCCAGAATATGGCACAGATCATCTAAAATATCTCTTAGAACTTCCAGAGGTTTTTTTGAAGCTTCAAATCTATAAATATTTTCGCCTTTATAATAATTTAGAACTTCTTTTGTATCTTTATTATAAACCTCAAACCTTTTTTTCAAGACACTTTGGTCCATATCATCATGTCTCTTTTCTATCAATGCCCTTCTTTGCATTCTTTTTAATAAAGTAGACTGTTTTGCAGCTCTAAGCACAATAATTGCTTCAATTTCAATATACTGATCTAATTGCTTTGCTTGTTCTACCGTCCTTGGAATCCCATCCAAAAGAAGGTATTGTTCATTTGGAAAATATCTGTTAGTAGAGATGAGTCCAAGTACATAATAATGCCAAATCTTGATAGTTACCTCATCTGGAACTAAAAGCCCTTTAGATGCATATTTATGATATATTTTACCAGCTGGAGATTCAGGAGAAAGGCCCCTGAAAACATCTCCAGAAGAAAGGTGAAAATGATTTCCAGCACTACTTAAAAACTTTCCCTGCGTTCCTTTACCCGACCCAGGTGGGCCAAAAATTAAAATTGATTTAAAGCGAGCTGGTTGCTCAAATATAACACTTTCTGCCATTTAGAACCTTTTACTTGAGGTTACATAATATCTTATTATCTAGCAAACTTAATCTAAGGTACTTATATATAGTATTTATTATTAGTAATTAACAAGATAGAACTAATTAAAAATTAATTGAAAATAAGTCCATTTTTTGATATAATTAATTAATAAACAAACAACATTAATTCTAATTATGTCTAATATTAACACAATTACTTACCATAATGCCTTTTTAGTCAATGGTTTAAGTTATAACATTAAAATTTTAACCCCTGATGCAAAGGTAAAAGGTGACTCAACTAAAGTTAAAGAGTTAGTTGAAGCTATTCTTTGTTCACACTTTGGGGTAGATAAAATAGAAGATCTGCACTCAAGGCAAATAACTGAGACTAAAATCGAATATAATCCAAAAGAAGGAGCTAAAATCGATGGTAGTCCTTCAGATAAAAAAATTAGAGAAGTTTTTTTAAAAACCTTTTCTGAAAGCACAAATTATAAGGGAATGAAGATAGCTGGCGAAGAACCTACTATATCTGATTCTATCGAGGATCTTTACAACCTCCAAACAAGTGGAACTATATCTGGCTCTGTTGCTGATTCTGATAGCTGGACAAATTGGTTTGTAGATAAAGCTTTTGATTATGGATCGTCATTTTTAAGAAAATTATTTTCTAACCCATTTTCAGCAAATAGCCTTGAAGATGACCTAAATGATAAGAAAAATTTAGAACATATTAGAGAATTGAGTAATGCAGCTAATAATGGATATGAAGCTGCACCTGAAGCCAAAAAATTCTTTAAAGATAATATTCTAAAGCATATTCAGAGCGAATTAACGAGTGCAGGGAAGCAACACAGTCTTAACAATGTCATTAATAAATTCAAAGATATAATAAAGATAGCAAATACTAAATTAGACGAAAGCATTGACATTAGCTCGAATTTCGATAGTAATATCAAAAATATGATCAAAGATTGGTTGGCGTAAAAAAAACCTTGGCAAATAGAGTTGCCAAGGTTCAAGACTAATTTTTTAAAGCTGCTTAAGCTTTTCTAATCCACTTAATATTTTCTGAAATAGCTGATGTGACTTTCTTAGCAGATTCTAAAGCCCACTCTGCATTCTTTGAGGTCACAGATTTAACTTTCATAGCAGCGCTTGATGGATTATTAAAAACCCAAATAATATCTTCTGAAATACCTGAAGTGGCTTTTTTAGCATATTCTAAAGCTCTCTCTGCATTCTTTGAAGCGACAGATCTAACCTTCATAGCAGCGCTTGATGGATTATTAAAAACCCAAACAATGTCTTTTGAAATAGCTGAAGTGGCTTTGTCTGCATATATTAAAGCCCATGTTGTATTCTTAGAAGCTGCAGATTTAACTTTTACGATAGCATCCGTTGGATTTTTCCAAGCCCAAAGTAGATCCGTTTTAATTTCTTCACAACTAGGAATATGCTTGACTACAGTCTGTGCCATTTTAAATAGCTCATCTTTTGTTGGAATGCCATTATTATAAATATAAATTCCGCTGGCTACCATTCCAAGAATTGAAAGTCCTTTAAATGTTGCTTTAGTCCAAGATACTTGCGTTTCTACAATATATGAGCTCTCGTTATAATTTCTGATCTTTTCAAGAAAGGCTTTTCTATCTTCTAGATTCTGCCTAATCGCTTTTATAAGATATCTTTCAGATGATGAATTTAAAGCCTTTTTATCTGCTTTAGAGAGAATATTGTCCAAATCCCTAGATACTTCTATAAAATGCTTTTGTAGATTATTGTCAACTTGGACTTTAGATAGTTTTTTAAGTTTTTCTTCTAAATTAGCTTTTTGAGCTTTAAGTTCATAATATCTAGCAGATCTAACTTTTAAGTTTTTTTTGTATGATTTAAGCTGCTGTTTAACTTTTTCATCATCTTTTAAAATTCCATCTATTTCACTTATGCCAAAATCGATGGTTTCACAGTTATCTTCATAAATGTTACTTAAAAATTCAGGCCAGAAGCTTTCAGGAAGCGACATTATATCTGCCATATTGTTAAAAACAATCTGTCTTGAAGATGCTAATTGGTCAGGACTAGCTGAGCTTAAAGCGTCATTTCGTCTATTTATTAGATTAACAATTCTACGTCTTTCTTCACCGGCGAACTTTTCTAAAGAGTCATATTTAAGTCTTCTATTTCTAAATTTCATCCCTTCATTTTTATCGATTGCAAACCTGACTTCTTCGTCTAACAAATTATTTAATCTTGAAAAATTTATTAACATTGCTGGAGCTGTGACGCAAAAATTCAACAACGTAACTACTGAAGCCGCAAAGACTACTCCTGCAGCTGAAATTGCATTTAAAGCACTTGATTGCACACGCAGTTCGTCAACTCTTTTTTTAGCTTCACCCCATGACCTTATAGTGGGATCAAAAACTGCTGGAGGTAACTCAGTTGGATAATTTTGCAATGATTGTAAATCCAAAAAAGTTTTCATAAAGCCTACCTCAAAAATTAGAAAAATATGACATATTTATATGTTAAATGTGAAAAAAAATCAAATTAAAAAGACTTAAGAATTACAAATAAACAAAAAGATTTTAAAATTTAATCTGAGCTTCAAAAGACTAGTCTTGTATTAAAATTTTTAGAAAGTAATTAAAACTCAAATGCGCTAAATATATTTTATCTTTTGATGATAATATCTTTAGTTATTGACTAATTTAATAATTAATTAAATTACAAATATTTATAACAATAAATAATTTCCTTTCAATTGACTTTTTATTAATTTTGTGTTACAATTTAGGAGGCGGAGTAAAAAGAGGTTTCAGCATGTATAAAGCTCAATTAGAAAGTAAATTAGATTATCTTGAAACAGAACTATTTTATTTAAATAATTTATTGACTAAAGCAGGTTTTGTTAATGGCATTGATACTTTAAAGAAAACAATAGAATCTATGCTATTAGAAGAGTGTCTAACTGAAGAATCTTGATTTTTTTTCATACTCTAAGTTAATTTTTAAGATTAACTAATGAGAGGGACTATGGCAAAGCTAATCTTTGAGGATAGCAATGAAGAAGTTGAATTGCCTGAAAATTCTGAAATAGCAGAAGCTTGTGAAGAACAAGGAATTCCATTTGCCTGCACAGAAGGTGTTTGTGGGACATGTGTGATTCAAGTTAAAGGAAATGAAAATTTATCCGAGTTCACTGAAGCTGAGGAAGACTTCCTTGGCGAAGAAGACGTTGATGCTGAAGAAGTAGAACGCCTAGCTTGTCAATGCAGAATCAAAACTGGAACCGTTAAAATTAAGTATTAAAATATGAGCGAAATTAAAATTACAAAAGATATGACAATCGAGGAAATTTTCCAAAAATTCCCTCAGCAAAGCCAAAGACTTGCTCAAGAAATGTCAAATACAGGTCTTCATTGCGCTGGTTGTTCGGCAGCTACGTGGGAAACTCTTGAAGCTGGAATGTATGGGCATGGTTTTGATGATCAAGCAATTGACAGGCTTACAGAAAAACTAAACCTAATTATTCAGGAAAAAATCGACACAAGTTCAGTTACTTTAAGTGAAAAAGCAGCTGAAAAATTTCTTTCGATTTTAAAGGAAGAGAATAAGCTAGGTTGGGGGCTTCGTTTGATGGAAAAAGCAGCTGGATGCAGTGGATTTGAATATGTTTTGGACTTTTCAGAAAAGCCAGAAGATGATGATCTAATCTTTAACTCCAACGGAGTTGAGGTCCACGTGAAAAAAATTGATTCTGATCGTCTAGTAGGTTGCTTTATAGACTACGTTGACGGGCTTCAAGGAGCTGGATTTAAAATTAGTAATCCAAATGTAAAATCTTCTTGCAGTTGTGGAACTTCACATAGTTACTAATTTATTTTTGGCCAAGTTATAAGTCTACTAGGATTCTAGTTGGATCTTCTAGGTGATTTTTTATCTCAACTAAAAATCCAATGGCTTCTTCACCATCTATAATACGATGATCATAGCTCAATGCCAAGTACATCATTGGTTTGATAACGACCTCATCGTTAACTGCAATTGGTCTTTTTTGAATTGTATGCATCCCTAAAATTCCACTTTGAGGTGGATTTAAAATGGGAGTGGACAACAAAGAACCGTAAACTCCTCCATTTGTTATGGTGAACCCTCCACCTTTTAAGTCTTCGACTGAAATCTGGGAATTTCTGGCTTTTTCAGACAAATCCTTTAGCTTTTTCTCAATTTCAAAAAAACTCATTTTATCACAATCTCTTATAACTGGGACGTAGAGTCCTTTATCAGTTCCAACTGCAATGCCTATGTCATAGTATTTCCGGTAAACAATTTCATCTTGGTCAATATAGGCATTAACATCCGGATATTTTTTTAGTGCAAGAATTGATGCTTTAATAAAAAACGACATAAACCCAAGTTTCACATTGTGCTTTTTTTGAAAAGCTTCTTGCTCTTTTGATCGAAAGTCAATAATTTTTTCCATATTAACTTCATTAAATGTCGTAAGCATAGCTGTTTGATTTTTAGCGGCTACTAACCTCTCAGCTACTAACTTCCTAAGCTTTGACATTCGAGTTCTTTCCTCTTTAGCAGATACTTTTGGTTTATCTGGTAAAGCAGACTTCTCCTCCTTTGAAGTTAAAATATCTTTTTTAATAGGTTCAATATCTGTTTTTTCAGTAGGTATCTGTTCTTTGGATTCACTTACTATCCCTTCAGCTTTAAAATCGGTGTCAATAAAGCCAATTACTTGCCCTACTTTAACTATATCGTCAACTTTTATAGAGAGCTCAATTTTACCTGAATCTGGAGAATTTAATGTTTGATTTACTTTGTCAGTTTCTAACTCAAGAATCTCTTCATCAACTTGGACAATATCTCCATTTTTTCTGATAATGTTACAAATTGTAGCTTCTGTAATTGACTCTCCTAAATTTGGAACTTTAATATCTACCTTCATTACTCTAATGCCTTATTTAGTAGTGTAGTTAGTTCATCTAAATGTTGTTTGTGAGATCCTGCTGCTGGGGATGCACTAGCCTCTCTGCCGATATACTTTAATTTTAAAGGTTGTATAAGACTTTCTAGTGGCTGATATATATGACTCCAAGCTCCCATGTTTTCAGGTTCTTCTTGCACCCACAAACATTCTTTAACATTTTGATTTTTCTCAATAATTTTTTTTATTTTATCTTTGTTAAGGGGATATAGCTGTTCAATTCTAATTATTACAACAGCATTTTCTTTCCTTTCTCTTATCAAGTCATAAAAAATTTTGCCACTACAAAAAATTAGCTTTCTAGGATTTTCTATTTCACATGGATTTTCTAAAATTTCCTCAAAGCTTCCTGTTGTTAAATCATGAAAAGAGCTTTTACAGAGTTTTTCTCTTAACAAGGACTTTGGGGTAAAAATAATTAATGGTTTTTTTAACTTCCTTAGAGCTTGTCTTCTTAAAAGATGAAAGTACTGGGCTGGGGTTGTGCAATTAACTACCTGAATATTGTCATTAGCACAAAGTTGTAAAAATCTTTCTATTCTAGCAGAAGAATGTTCCGGACCTTGCCCTTCAAAACCATGCGGCAAAAGCATTGCCAAAGAAGAGTACCTTTGCCATTTTTTTTCTGCTGAAACAATATACTGATCAATTAAAACTTGTGCCTCATTGCTGAAATCTCCGAACTGGGCCTCCCACAAAACTAAAGCCATAGGATTTGACAAGCTATATCCATATTCAAAACCTAATGCAGCAAACTCAGAAAGAGGTGTGTTGACAATTTCAAATGATGCTTGATCATTACTTAGGTTGCTAAGTGGGTAATATTTATTTGCGGTTTTTTGATCTACCCACATTAAGTGCCTTTGATTAAATGTTCCCCTTTTCGAATCTTGACCTGCTAATCTAACCGGAATTTTTTGTAATAAGATAGATGAAAAAGCCAACATTTCTGCAAAAGCCCAATCAATACATTGATCATTAAGATCTGTATTTATACTCTCAGATCTCGACAAAAGCCACTTTTTTAACTTAGGATGTAAATTAAAACCTTCCGGAAGTTTAGAAAAGTTTGAAATAGCTATTTTGAGTAATTCAAGATCTACCTCCGTATTTATAGGAGAAAATAAACTATCATCTTGGTTACGGTGTAAATATTTAGACCAAACAGATCCAAACATCATCTCAGACTCTGGAGGCATTTCCTTAAACTTTAATCTCTTCTTTAATGCACTATCTAAAGTCTCTTTAAAAGCTGTTTCTAGCAATTTAGCTTCTTTTTTTTCGATTATGTTTTGGCTGATTAAGCTGTCTCGATAAATTTCTCGGATAGAGCGCTTCTTTCTGATTATGTCATACTGCAATGGCTGAGTGAAAGCAGGTTCATCCCCTTCATTATGACCATACTTTCTGTAACAGATTAAATCTAAAATCACATCGACTTTAAATTTATGTTTAATTTCCATAGCCAATGTTGCAGCAACAATACAGCTATCTGGATCCTCTGCATTTATGTGGAAAATTGGAATGCCAAAAGTTTTGGCTATATCAGAGCACCTCGGAGTTGATTTCCCCTCCTCTGGTAAAGTAGTAAAGCCAATTTGATTATTAATAATAATGTGAATCGTACCACCAACTGAATAATTTTCAAGTTGCATGAACTGAAGCGATTCATAAACAACTCCTTGACCTGCAAAAGATGCATCACCGTGAACTAAAATTGGTAGAACCTCATTTCTTTCTAGATCAGATCTCAACAATTGTTTAGCATATGTTTGTCCTAAAACAATTGAATCAACTGACTCTAGATGAGAAGGGTTTGCACTTAGATGAATATGAACTGTCTTGTCACCTTCTTTATTAAGTGTTGTTGAAAATCCTTTATGATATTTAACATCTCCTGACCCCTCATATGAAAATGGATAATAATCTTCCTCAAACTCATGAAAAATAACTGAATAAGGTTTTTTTAGAATGTTTGCCAATACATTCAGCCTTCCTCTATGAGCCATTCCAATTACAACTTCTTTTAAGTTATGATTCTTAACACCATCCCCTATAATTGAGTGGATAACAGGGATTAAAGTTTCAGCGCCTTCTAAAGAAAACCTTTTTTGACCTGAGTACTTTGTATTTAAAAATTGTTCAAAAATCTCAGCGCTATTTAACGCCTCTAAAATTGCATGTCTTGCTTTTGATGTGAGCTTTAAGGTAAATGAATTTTCTAGCTCTTTTTGAAGCCAGCTACGTAAGCTTTGATCGCAGTGTCCAAACTCAAAACCGATACGGTTACAATAAATATCCTTTAAATCTTCTATAATTCTTTTTAAGAGAATTTTTCTTTCATCAAAGTAAAAAGCTGTATTTAAGTCTGAGTCGGTTAAGTTAAAATCCCCTATGTTCAAGTAACTATCATTTTTCTCTAAAGGATTATTATTTACATATTTAAATCCTTCATATCTAAAGGCATTAATCAGTTTAAAGACGCTTACTTGTTTTAATGAGTCATCAGCACTTAAATCCCCTACAAACTCGAAACCATCGAAAAAAGACCTCCAGCTTAGCTCTACACTATCCGGATTTTCTTTGTATGAGTTATATATTTTTTCAACGGTTTTTAAATTCGAGATATTTATCAGCAATTCAAGATTCCTTTCTTATTAATCTTGACAAATACCTGAAAAAAAAATTTGATTGAAGTTATTTGTGCAGTTAGGATGCAAAAAGAAATTTAACTTTGATTTCACATACCTATAAAGTAATAGTCAAAATGCTTGATATGTTCCAATGTAGACAACTACCTACTGAACAAGACAATAGTTTGTACAGTAGGCAGTAGGACAGAATCTCTAAATATCAATTAACATGACTTAAGGGTACATTTAATAAATAGTTTAAAGTCAGGATATCCTTTGTGCATATTATCTATACTTGATAAATAAACCCCATCATCATGTACTGTATCGACAGTAAAATGACGAATACCTTTTGAGTGAACCATATAAAAATCACTTTTACCTTTGCTGTAAGTTTCAAAAATGAAAAATGGATAAGCAACTTTATTCTTAAGATTCATAGACTCTTCTTGACTTGGTTCTTTCGCTAGTCTACCTATAAAAAAATGATAAGACCTTAGTGTTTCCAAGTCCAAGTTGAAAAGACGCTAAAGTAGTTCCTAGAGGAAATAGAAAATTTCCTATCATCATAATAGAAAAATATGCTTCTCCCAATATTTTTACTTCAGTGTTAGAAAAATATAGTTTTTCAACAACAACACTTATCGGAAGGGTTAATAATATTGAAAGCAAAGAAACCCATATCATTTGCCAAGTGTAGATGCCAATATTTCCGAGCGATTTATTACCTAAGCTTGTTCCTACAAAGACCTGATTATTAGTAGCGAATCTTACACAAGTAATTTGAAACAAGGACACTAAATAACTTGCAACTCCTACTGCTTTGAAAGCTTGAATTGAATACCTTGAAAGAAAATAACGATCATCCAGCTCCTTATTTTCTGGAGATTTGTTCCCATTCTGCTTTTTCTCCAATTTGCAAGTCTCTTGATATTACCAATCCAAGTTGGCCAAAGTCTTTAGGAGGCTTTTATGTATGCAACGGACCTTTTATAATTGATATAGTTAATAATAAAGAGATAGTCCTTAAGAAAAACCCATTCTTTTGGGAAAAAAATCATATTAAATTAGAAAAAGTCGTCATTTCAAATATGACTGAACAAGATGCTCTACAGACTTTTCAAAGTAAGAAGCTTGATGCTCTTCTTTATCCTTTTTGTGAAAATAAGATTTCAAAATCACAGCATTTTTTTAATATTCAAAAAAAGAAATGTACATCTGAAGTAAGGTACCTGACTTTTAATTGTTCAAAGCCTCCATTTTCAAATAGAAAAATGAGACAAGCTTTTTCACCTGCCCTTCAAAGAAAAATATTAACCTGTTCTTTTTCTAATTCCAGTGAATCTTCACCACATTATTCTCCCTACCCTCTAGATTTTACCCAACTTAATTTGAGTACTTGTAAAGAAGAAAATTATACACTCGCCAAAAAGCTTTTTTTTGAGTCTCTTGAAGAAGATGGGCTTGAGCCTAACATATTCGATCAAGAAAAAATATATGCTAACTCACTTTCTCGCGGTATTGAAGTCATAATTGCAAAGCAGCTTAACGAAGTTTTTGGTCTCAAGCTATGTCCAATCACAATTGATAATATCAGCTTTTTTTCATTGATAAGAGAAAAAAGAATTAATATTTATATGTACGTCTGGCTTAATAGGATTCAAGATCCAAGTTATTTTCTTAATGCTTTTTCATCCAAAGGAAATATTATTAATATTTCTTGTTGGAACTGCAAAAAAATCAACTACTTAAGTAAGTTAATTCAAAAAACTAATTGCCCTATAGCGCGCAATAAACTCCATTTTAAAGCTGAAGAAATTCTCCATAAAGAAAAGCCTGTTATTCCCCTTTTTTCTAATTCAGCATGTTCTATTATTCAACCTAATGTTAATAATATTTATGTAGGAAATTCCCAAGAATTTGATATTCGCTATTGTTTTAAAAAATAACAATTGATAGTTCTCATATTAAAATGTTGATCGGCAGAGGTCATCTGGATTGCAAAAAAATACGCTCTCTATGATAAATAAGGTTAGCTATTAATATGCGTTTTGATATATAAGGGTTGACTTCATAGATACAATCCCATAAATTTTGACCCCTATGAAAAAAAAGATTTTCAAAAAATAATTGTTAAGTTAACAAACAAATCGTAAAGCTAGTATCAGGAGTTTGATATTTTTATGAAAAGCGAAAGACTAAAGAAACTTGAAGTTGAACTACAAGACTTAGAACAATGGTTAAAACTAGGACTTGTTCCCAAGAAAGACATCGAAAAACACAAAGATGAAATGCGCATTTTAAATGAGAAAATCGAAGAAGAAAAAGACAGACTTAGATTTTTAAAAGAAAATGGTGAAATTGAAGAGTATGTGACTCCAAAGAAAGCTCCACCTAGACAAGTTTATCCAGAAGCTCACACATTGTCCGACATGGAAATGGGCATGGAAATGACCGAAGCTGGCTTTGATATGGATAGCGGTGGATACGACGAAACTCAAGTTGATACTGAGTTTGATGAAGACCGTACGCATTATGAGTCTGAAGAAGAAGAAGATCCATTTTCTGACAAGAACCGTTGGAAACGAGGAATTCTTGAAGATCCCGACTCCGACAACTGGTGATATTAGCCTTTATTTTCATATCCCATTCTGCAAAAAAAAGTGCCCATATTGTCATTTTTTTGTAATAAGAAATGATTTAGAAAAACAAAAAGCTCTTTTATGTGCACTGACCAATGAGATTTCACAAAAAGCAGATCTTTTAAATGATAAAGAGATTGTATCTATTTATTTTGGCGGAGGGACCCCTTTTTTATTTGAAGCTCATTTTTTAGAGAAAATCCTTCAAAAAGTTCAAGCTTGTAATGTTAAATTCTCAAAAGATATTGAAATAACAATTGAAGCAAATCCAGAAGACATCAGCGAAGAAAAAATTAAACATCTCAAAAATATGGGCTTTAATCGGATAAGCATAGGAGTCCAGTCTTTAGATGATAGTCTTTTAAAATTATTGGGAAGGACACACAATAAAAACACTATATTAACTGCAATAAACAATGTCTATAATAGTGGAATTGAAAACATTTCAGTAGACTTGATGTATGATGTGCCTAAGCAAACTATAAATTCCTGGCAAAATACGCTTGATTTGCTCAAGGATCTCCCTATATCTCATATTTCTTTATATAACTTAACAATTGAGCCTAATACAGCTTTCTATCGAAGAAAAAATGAATTAACAAAACAAAGGCCCTCTGGAATCAACTCTAAGGAAATGCTAATAAGGGCCATTGAAAGCTTCACGCAACTAGGGTTGATAAGATATGAAATATCTGCTTTTGCTAAAGGCAATAAATATTCAAAACACAATGTTGGGTATTGGCTGAACAGACCCTGTATTGGATATGGTCCCTCAGCTTTTTCTTATTATAATGGAGAAAGAGTACAGAATTACTGTAATTTTCCAAAGTATGTTAATGCTATTTTGAAAAAAGAAAGCCCTGTAGATTTTGTCGACCAAATTAGTTTTCATAAAAAGGTAAAAGAGGCTTTTATCATTTCACTAAGGCTAATTCAAGGCATTGATTTGAACATTTTTGAAAATAGATACGGAGAATTACCTTCTGATGCAAAAGAAGCTGTAGAAAAGCTTTATCGTGAAGGATATTTGCAAAAAAATAAGGGAAATATCTGCCTCACAAATAAGGGGCTTCTCTTCTATGATTCTCTTGCATCGGAAATAATATAACCTAGGCTGTAGTATCTTTTATTGATAAAATTTTCATGTCAAAAGTAAGTGTTTGCCCTGCTAATGGGTGATTGAAGTCTACAATCACTTTATTATCTTCTATCTTATGAATCTTAATCCTGAACTGCTGGCCAAATTCATCTTGAACTCCGAGCACAGCTCCCTCATATCGCATATTTTCAGGGATAGAAGATGAGTCTACTTCTTGAAATGCAGCAGGATCTATTTCTCCATAGGCATCTTTTGGCATAAGAGTAACTCTTTTTGTTTCTCCTTCGCTTAATTCTTGTATGGCATCCTCTAAAGCCGGAAGAATTTGATGTGACCCTTGTAGAAAAATTACAGGATCCTCACCTACATTACTATCTATCAATTTTCCGTCGTCCATGAATACAGAGTATTCAAGACTCACTTGTTTACCATTTTCTATCATCCAACCCCTCCTTGTTATCCTATATCTACACTTAACAAATTACGGAGTCATTTGACCATAATCTTTTTTTTGCGATTTTTTGAAGGCACTAAGACTCAGGATGATTTGTAGTTAATTTATTTTTTATTGTCATTTGAGGCCAATAGAAAGACACATGGATTTTTACCAATCTCTGTTTTTTTTTGCTTCCAGAGAGAAACTGGGAGTGTGGTGACTTTCTCATCTTCTGTTGTTAGGCTCATAGCAATACACAAAAGAGTTTTTGGATGAAGCGTATCAATACATGCCTGGAGCATTTTATCACTTCTATAAGGAGCTTCAATCCAAACATGTGTAAAAGACTCTAATCTGGCGCTTTTTTCCATAAATGCAAGCTTTTTAGATAATAATTCAGTTTTTCTAGGGAGATATCCATGAAAAGTGAAGCTCTGTGCTGAAAACCCGGACAACATGAGAGCGATAAGAATTGATGAAGGACCTGTTATACTAGTAACTGGAATAGAATTTTTTTGTGCTAACTCAACTAACCTTGATCCAGGGTCTGCGATGCATGGCAAACCTGCATCTGATAAAATTCCAAACTTACCACCTTTTTTAATAACGGAAATAAACTCTTTTAACTCCTTATCGTCTGTATATTTATTTAACTTTTCCATCTGTATATTCTGCATTTCATCTCTATTCATAAAGTGCAAAAGGTATTTTCTCGCTATTTTTTCATCTTCTACAAAAATTCCGTTCAAGCTAGAAACGACTGAGCTTAAGTTTGCTGGAAAGAGATTCATATCGAAGTTGTTTGGATCCAAGCTATTTGGGAGTAAATATAGTTTAGTTTCTTGCATAGTACATTTTTGATAAAAACAAATCTAAAATAGCCTCTTCTGACACTTTTGCATTCCTAAATTCAACTTCAGCATCGAAGAGATTAGCCAAGCCATTTTTGAAATAAGAAACTGAAAGCGATTGAACTTGAGATTTTCTTTTTTCAAAAAGCTTTGGCCAGAGCTTAGGGAAATAGCTTTTTAGTTCATGAGAAGAAATCTTTTTCCTCATAAGCGATGCTAGCTTAAACCCAAACTGCAATTGATGTCTAACTGCATTTATAAAAAGATGAATATCTCCTAAGCTTAAGGATGGATACTTTCCATCAAAAACAAAATCCTCAGCCATTTGCCATGCTGAGATCTCTGCTGATTGTTGGACTATTTCTTCTACATCTTCTACATCTATTCTCTTCTTGTCATACGTGAATAAAATAAGTTTTTGCAACTCTTGATCTAAAAGAGCAAAGTTATAGCCCACTTTCTCAATCAACTTTTTGTGAGCTAAAGGCGAGAGCTCTACTTTTTTTGTTTTAGCTTTAGAAAAAAGCATTTTTTCAATTCGATCATTCCTTTCCCAAGGCTTTTCTTTGCTCAAATCAAAGATTACTCCGTTTTTTTCTACGATCTTCTCTAAGAATTCAACACCCTTAAGCATAGGTGTCGCTAATAAAAAAAAGCCTCCTTTAAAATTCTCAATGAGATTTGAAACCTTTTTTAAATCCTTCAACTTATGAATATTGTCAATTATAAATAATGGAGTTTCTGAAAACAACGATAGGGAATCAGACTCTTCATGTATTTTCTGGTATGATAGCTCTTGACCATCAAACTTGGTACACGATACGCCATCTTTTAAAAAAAATCGCTTAGAATAATTAAGAACCTGAGACCTTTCATAATCATCAGGGACTATAATTAAATACATACTACACAAATGATCAAATGACGCATTTTTTAGATGAGAAAAAAAACCTTGCGCATCTTTGAACTTCATATAGATCCCCAATGAAAAACAATGTTTTTTTCCAAGTCTGGGTGAAGTGAGTGGTATACGGGGCAATTAAAGGCAGCTTTCTCTAGTTTTGGCCTATTTTCTTTTTCAATATCTGGTAAATATAAATTGATTGAAATTTTATGAATTGACCTAGGAGAGTCTTTCATAACTTTTTCAACATTCATATATGAACCTTGAATTGATATTCCTAGTAAATTTGCTTGCATTGCAATTAACGTCATAATGCAAGAACCCAGAGAAACACCGATTAAGTCAGTCGGAGAAAAGAATTTACCTTCTCCATGGTTATCAACAGGAGCATCTGTGAAAATAGACTGGTTGCTCTGCAAATGAGTAGCTTTGGTCTTTAAATCACCTAAATACTGAATGGAATACTTATTCATGTTTTTTATACTTATTTTGTACTTAGAAATAGCTTATCTTACTAAAAATCTTAAGCAAAACTCAATATTATTAACAAGCGACAGGTTCTATAGACCAAGCTCAAATAAACAATAAATCCTAATTTTAATACATAATTAACTACGACCACAAAGCTCTTCTGCAAGCATTTTATAGTCTTTTGCCCCATGACAGTCTTTGTCATATTTAGAAATAGGTTTTAGATGAAGAGGTGCCTCAGCTAATTTTATATTCTCTCGAATTACACTTTTATAAATTTGTTTCTCAAAACGACTTTTTAACTGAGATAAGACTTCTTTTGAGTGTTTTGTTCTAAAGTCTACACGACATGGTAAAATACCTGAAATTACCAATCCTGGATTGAGTCTTTCCTTAACCAAGTTGATAGTTTTCATAAGCTGTACAAGGCCGTGTAAGGCCATAACATGAGCTTCAACTGGAACTATAACTTCTTTGGCAGCTGTTAAAGCATTTAGAGATAAAATACCAAGCGTTGGAGGGCAATCGATTAAAATATATTCATACTTATTTTCTCCAAACTCCCTTAATTTATTTTTTAAAATTGTTTCAGAACCAACCTCATTAGCTAATGCTTTTTCAATCCCTGCCAAAATAGGAGAAGCTGCGATAATATCTAATCCCTTTTGTTTTGTAGAAATAATTGCACTCGTGAGGCTATTTGAGCTTGTCATCAAATCAAATAGTTTTTTACCACCCTCCTTAATACCTATCCATAATGAAGCTGATCCCTGTGGATCCATATCAATCAATAAAACTTTTTTATTTAAATCCACTAGTGATGAAGCTAAATTAACAGCTGTAGTTGTTTTTCCTGAGCCGCCTTTTTGGTTAACTATGGCGATTATTCGAGTCCTTTCCATATCAATTACTCTTTAATTTGTTTTTAGATACATAAATAATTTTTTAATTTTAGTAAATCGCGCATTCTTGAGTTTTATAATTTTTTATGTTATAAGTGTAAGATCAATTAATTTGAGAGGCCTTATGTTGGACTTAAATCTAAAGGGAAAAAAAGCATTTGTAATCGGGATTGGAGATGACCAAGGATTCGGTTTTGCAATTGCAAAAAAATTGTATGAAGCTGGAGCTGAAGTTATCATCGGTACTTGGGCACCAATTGTTAATATCTTTAAAACATCTTGGAAAAATGGAAAATTTGATAATTCAAGAAAATTATCGGATGGAAGCTTATTTGAATACTCAGAAGTTTATCCAATCGATGCCGCTTTTGATAATATGGATCAGGTTCCTGATGATGTTAAAGAAAATAAACGCTACAAAGGCCTAAGTGGCTATACAATCGAAGAAGTTGCCGAAAAAATAAGAAATGAACATGGAAAAATTGATATCTTGGTCCACTGCTTAGCAAATGGGCCTGAGGTTAGTAAGCCATTACTTGAAACTTCTAGAAAAGGCTATTTGGCAGCCCTTAGCTCGTCTTCATATTCTTTCGTTAGTATGCTTTCTAACTTTGGACCACTTATTAGTGAACATGGATCTGTTTTATGCTTATCTTATATGGCCTCTGTTAAAGTTGTGCCTAAATATGGTGGAGGCATGAGCTCTGCTAAGGCTGCGCTTGAAAGTGACATGAGAACACTTGCTTATGAAGCAGGTAGAAAATGGAAGCTAAGAGTTAATTGTATTTCAGCGGGTCCTTTAAGAAGCAGAGCTGCTAAAGCAATTGGAATGATCGATGATATGATTGAGTATTATAAGGCAAATACACCTCTTCAAGAAGAGCTGACAGCTGAAGAAGTTGCAAATGCATCTGCGTTCTTGCTATCTCCACTCGCCTCTGGAATCACAGGTGAGACTCTTTATGTTGATAATGGAATGAATGCAATGGGTGTTGCAACTGACAGCATGTCATTAAATCATTCAAAAGAAGCTGATCTTTGCACGAATCCTGCAACCTGATGCTCTTTTAACAGTTCTAAGACCGACCATCCAATCAAAAGACCGAAATGGATCTTCAACAGAATTTGATGGTCGGTTTGAATAAAACAAATGCCCCCAAAAACTCCCCTCACCTTCTATTAAGCTAAATTCAATTATAACTTTTCTGTTAGAAAGATGGAGCTCAACCGGGTCATTTAATCTAAATGTATTGGCAATTTCCTGATTAACTAATATTTTTAGATCCTTAGATCTTTGAACATATAGTTTAACCTCAAAAACATCTTTTTTATCCTCTACGAACTCAGTCTTAAGGTTAAAGTCAAGAATTACCAGATTTTCTGAAATAACTGATTTTTCAAACTCTTCACAGTCCTCTGCAGACAAAGAAATTTCATTCCCTTCAAAAGGGATAAGTAAGTTCAAAAACTGTGAATCTTTTATATTCTCTAATACTGAAAATTTATCAAGTGAAGTACTATCCATAAAAACCCGCATTTATGCTGAAGAGACGCAAAATACATTTCCCTCAGAGTCTTTCATCATACAGTACATACCCCAAGGCTCCTCAGTAGGAGGAACTGTAAACTCAACACCTTGTTTAGCCAGCTCCTCATAAGTTTTTTTTACATCATCTGTGTAAAAAATAATATTAGAGATCTCCCCTATTCTATTCTCTTGACCTTCTGGTGTAGATAAAACAAGTTTTGTTAGGCCATCTTTTAGTTTAAGCTCAATCCATCTTTGCTTTTCACCAAAATCATGATCGACTAAAATTTCAAAACCTAATTTTTCTGTATAAAACTTCAATGCACGATCTTGATTTAATACCGGTATAGACACATGTTGAATAGATTTTATCATTAAAGACCTCAAATTAATGGCAATTAATTTAATATTATTAATATATTAAGTAAAGGTTTATTAATATTGATTAACTAAGCCTTATTCCCCCGGCAACTTCAATATTTTGTCCGGTAATATAAGTTTGATCTAATAAAAATTGAACTGTTTTGAAAATATCTTCAAATGAAGCTGGCCTTTGCATTGGAAAAGGATCTTTGGGAAAAACAACAGATTTTTCTAAATATCCTGGAGAGATCATATTTATTTTTATATTGCTGACTGCAACTTCTTTGGCGATTGACTTTACCATAAATAGCAAGGCTTGCTTTGTAAGTGAGTAAGTACTGCAATAAGTATCCGCTCTATTTGCATTAATTCCAGCAAAGCCCATACATATTATGTGTCCCATTTGGGCCCTTAAAAGCGGCATTATTTCTTTTAGCAAAAAAAATGAAGCATTTACATTTACTTGAATTAGCTCTTCCCATTTTACATAAGAAGTCTTAAGAAATGATCCTACCTCAAAATTACCAACATTATGTATAAAGCCATACAATTCATTGGTCAAGCTCTTAAGATTACTTACAAATGCATTAAGTGATTCGTAATTAGAAAAGTCTCCTTGCAACATTTCGGCTTCAACACCTTCCAACTCGCAATCTTTAATAATTTTTTTAGCTTCTGATTTAGATTTGTTATAGTGAACAATTACCGAATAGTTATTTTTTGCTAATTTTTTAGCTAGAAATGCCCCTAAATTTTTAGCGGCTCCTGTAATTAATATTTTTTTCATATATCTAATTCAAAATGACTGCTTAACTAAAATATAGGCACCTTTAGACTTATCAATTGCTGCTGGTTTAGTAACTTTTAGCTTAACGGACATAATTTGCTTTAGTTCTTTTATTCTCAACAAAATGTCTTTTGCAAAAGTTTCGATAAGATCATAGTGTTTACTTTTTGACAGATCTTTACATATTGACTCAAAAATTCTATAGTCTAGTGTTTTGTCAATTTGCTCTGCTAAAACATCAATTCCACACTCAATATCTATAAAAACCGTTTGTTTGGATTTTTTTTCTTCCTCATTAATCCCGATAAACATTTCAACTTGAAGTTGTTCCAATCCTATTTTTATTGATCCTGACACTAAAAACCTATTTGGACATATTTGCGATTGCAATATCTAAAGCGTCAATAATTCCCAATTCTTCAACCGGTGGAGCCAAAATTGTTGCAATATCTTTTAAATCGGCTGGCGCAGTTGGCATTACTATTTTTTCATTGGCAACATTTAAGAGAGACAAATCATTATAGTCATCCCCAGCTGCAATAATGTAAGCGCTAGGCTCAATTTTATCTCGCAAATGCGCTATACAATTGCCCTTCGAAACTCCTTTTGCAGTTACTTGTAATAAGTGATACTCTTCATCAAATGGATCCTTGATCATGCAAGTCTCAAAGATATTTAGCTTTTCAAGTCTATCTTGAATTTTAATTAGCATAT
Source organism: Parachlamydiales bacterium (assembly GCA_050302075.1). Classification (GTDB taxonomy): domain Bacteria; phylum Chlamydiota; class Chlamydiia; order Chlamydiales; family SM23-39; genus JBNLAH01. The sequence goes on from JBNLAH010000004.1 coordinate 169,260, forward strand.
CTTTCTTGCCAAAGCATTTCACTAATGGAGATTCAATAACATGAATTGGATCAAACTCATCAACCGTATGCCAGTCCTCCGTTTGCCTACTTTTAAGATCTTCTAGGTAAGCTAACTGCTCATCATTGAACTTTTGAGGTCTCCAATAACAAAAATCTCCTTTTTCTACACCTGAATACACTAAAAAGTCACTTTCAAAACCATCATATGCATCTTCTATGTGTTTCAAATTGCTGCCGAGTATATAATCTTTGTGAATAATTTTTCCTTCTTGCATTTGAATTGCAACAGAACCATTTTGAGCACAAATGGTGTAAGGAAAATCAATCTCTGACAAGGCCTTTTGAGAAAAGGAAAAGGATCTACCTGTTGTGAATATAATCTTCCAACTGTGCTTAGCAAGTGTCTTTAAATAAATATTTACCTTGCTTGGCACTGAAAATTTATTATTTGTAATAGTTCCATCAATATCTAAAGCAATCCAACCTATAGTTCTCATAAAACCTTCAAAAAATCTATGATTACTAATAAGTTATCACTTTTAACAGAAAAAAGATAGTTTTTCAGTCATAGTATAACAGAGAAACTTGATGTCTCTAAATTTCAACTTCAAAAAGCTAAAGAAGACAAAAATTAGATAACTAATGTAAGATGGTTCACATGAATTTGCTAAAAATAATTTTCAAAGTTCTGTCAATATTATCTTTATTAGCAATAGGCCTAAATGCTAATGAGTTCAAAGTTGACCAACCTGGAGAAATTTTTCCTGTGGAAAATTATCAGGCATCTTTGATGAAGATGTTCTTTATGCTAATTCTTTTGATTGCTTTTTTAATTCTAACTGTCTGGTTACTTAAAAAGTTCATCAATTCAAGAATGCAATTAGCTGCACAAGGAAAATCAATTCAAATTCTAGAAAGAAGAACCATAAGCCCTAAGTCAATTCTTTACCTACTTGAAATTGACGGAGAAAAGTTTTTAATATCTGAATCTCAAGTCCAAATACAAAAAATTGAAAGACTAAAAGATAATACTTTAAGTTAATAGTTCAATAAAAATTCATTTGTTTATAAGGGATTTTTAGCTTTGGATTACTTTATAGGGTAAGTTTTTGTAAAAAATCTTATTTCTTGATGTATATTTTCTTATAAATTAGCTTTTCTTATCGAATTTAAAGTTAATTGTTAAATACATTATGTCAATAATTTCTAAGCTAGAAGCCCCATCTGATATTGTTGTAGCTTATCATTTACCAAGTAACCCTCTTCAACTACACAATGCTCTATCTCAAGAACAATCTAGAGAGGCTAATAAAATTACCAACATAATTAGAGATCTTTTGGGCTATAAAAATTCTAATGAACTATTCGAAGTTGAAAACATAATAATCGAAAATACAATATCTAGAGATAGGAGTATAAGCAGATATGTCGAACGTATAGTAGATAAAGCGACTGAAAACCCCAAATTTTGTGGTTTAACTAGAGACTTAATTGCTACTATTAGCTGTTTTTCTGACAGAAAATCTTCCGGCAATTTTAATATAGTTTCAAGACTAAATAGAAAAGAAGCCATAAGAAGAAAAAATGCTCTAGCAAATCAAGAACTCGATAAAATTAAAAAATCAGAAGAATGTAGAAAAGCTTTTAGTGGAATTTTAAGTTGTGAATACTTATCACCTTCCATTAGATTAGATTTAATAAAAGCTCAACTTCAATTAGAAACTGAAAATTTTAAAATACAAAGGACTGATAGTATTGAAAGGACTGATAGTATTGAAAGGACTGATAGTATTGTTTTATTTGTAGAAGGAGCTAGAAAAACTCATATTGCACTAGCTCAAATCCATTTTGCAGATGTATTAGTGGCTGAGTTGGAAAGAAAATTTCCAGGTGAGGAGACTACAAATCAAATAAAAGCTTTAATAGAATCAATTAAAGTTAGCGAACTGAATCCAATAAAAAAAGCTGAAGAAATTAATGAAGTTTTTATTTTTCATCTAAGATCTGATATATCTCTAAGAAATAAGGTTAGGTTTCTAGACTTTAGAAAAAAAAATCTAAAGGCAATATTACCATGCATCTGTGAATTTTCAAGTATTTTTGACCTTAACCTTAATAATAACAATTTTACTTTTTTACCCGAGGCTATTTGCAATTTAAAAACCCTAAGTTTTCTACATCTTAGTTACAATAAACTTATTGCGTTACCTATATATATTGATAGACTAAAGAACTTAAAAGTTTTAAATATTGATAATAATAGATTAACTTTTTTACCTGAATCTATTAGTGGACTAATAAATTTATGGATTCTTAACATTAATTGTAACCAACTTTATTTTTTACCTAAGTCTATTGGTGACTTAAAAAAGCTAGAAATTTTCAATGCCACTCTTAACAGACTCAATTTTTTGCCTGAGTCTATTAGTAGATTAACAAACCTATATAGCCTCTACCTTAGTCACAACAAGCTAACCACACTCCCTCAGTCTATATGCACCTTAGAAAATCTAAAAAACCTATTCATCAGTAATAATCAGATTGCTAGTACTGACAGGATGCTTCATAAATTAGGGTTTTCTCCAGAGGGTGAGCGCCTATAAAAGATCAGAAAGTCAATTTCATCCAATGGGTTTAAACCTTTGAAGTTATTTCTAAATCTCTATCCTAACTATAAGGCCTTTTTAAAATCTCAGACAGAATGACAGCTTGCTTCAAACTGCCATATTTCATCGCTTTTTTCGCTAAAGGCTTTGGTTTGACAAGCTTTAAAGGAGGCTTTAATACCTCCTTTTGCCTTATTATCTTCTTTCCTTTCTTGGGATGTATATGTTGCTTTGGTGCTTCTTTTTGTGGATGGGGGATTTTTTTCCTAAAGAAAATAGAACTTACCATTGGAACTAAAATAAACAGCAAAACAAAAATTGCAACAATCCAATCAAGTACTTCTTCAGCTTTCATGCTTTTCTTCATCCTTTGAAATGGATTTTCTCATTTCTGTATCAGCTTGAATATTTTTAATCCTTTGGTAATCCATAATCCCTAAGTTTCCAGTTCTAAATGAGTCAGCCATAGCTTCGGGAATTTTAGCTTCAGCATCTCTAATTTTTGCCACATTTTCTTGTTCCATAGCAACAGCTAGTGCCCTTCTCTCTTCGGCTTTAGCTCTGGCTACTCTCATATCCGATTCAGCTCTATCAGCTCTAAGTCTTGCTCCGATATTTTCTCCAATTGTTATATCAGCAATATCTATCGACAAAATTTCAAAAGCAGTTTGTGCATCTAGTCCCTTATCTAATACAAGCTGGGAAATCCTTTGAGGCGATGCCAATACTTCTTGATGAGTATCAGTACCTCCAATTGAGTTTACAATCCCCTCGCCTACCCTTGCAATAATTGTCTCTTCAGTAGCTCCTCCAACAAGCTGTAAAATATTTGTTCGGACAGTAACTCTGGCTTTTATTTTTAGCTCTACTCCATCTTTTGCGACAGCTGAAATAAAATCTCCTTCGCCAGGACAATCAATTACTTTTGGGTTTACAGAGGTTCTCACTGCATCAAAAATGTCTCTTCCTGCCAAATCAATAGCCGTAGCTTGTCTCCAATCTAATGGAATATTTGCCTTATCAGCTGCGATCATCGATCTTACAACATCATTTACTTTTCCACCTGCTAGGTAATGAGTTTCAAGATCTGAAACGGCGATCGTTTTTAAGCCAGCCTTAAATGCATTAATTCTAGCATTTACAATCAGCTTTGGGGGAATTTTTCGCAAACTCATCCCAACAATATTAAATAATGAAATTGGTGTTCCTGACACAAATGCCTGAAACCACAAACTTATAAATCTTCCTATAAGTGATAGAAAAACAACTGCGACTGCTGCTGCTATGAAAATAGCTATGTATATTCCAGTCGAAAAATCCATTTTTTATTCCTTTGTTTTTTCTTTTACAATTAATCTGGCGCCTTCGCCGCCTAAAACTTGAATATCAGATCCTTTGCTAATAAAATTTCCCTTAGAAATTGCTTGATATGACTTTCCATCTATGCTGACATATCCCGCAGGTCTTAAATCACTTTCTGCTTTGCCAAGAGACCCTATCAAGTTTTTGTCGTAAAAACTTGCTGTAAAGCCAGCCTGGTCTGATTCAAGGAATACAGTTCCCTTTTTACCAGTCCTCCTAACTTGCCATAGCGCTAGCTTGATCACAGCTATTAAAGCTGCAAATACTGCTGCAATAAAAAATAATAAAGGTAGGGCACCCAAGTCTGAAATTAAAATAATTACCACAGATCCAGCTAAGAGCAGACCACCTATAAGTCCCATAATTCCGCCAGGGATAAAGAACTCTATATAAATTAAAATTAAACCAAAGAATGCTGCTATTATTGCTGCTATCATATTTTCCTTACTAAAATTCTATTCCCAACAATTTTTGTAACCATAATTTTCTCTCCCTTTTCAATGAACTGACGCTCAGACGAGACATCATAAGTTTTCTCATTTAAAAGAGCTTTTCCGGCAGGCTTTAAAGAGGTTGAGGCAACTCCAGTATCTCCTACATCAGGCAGCATTTCTTTAGGAACTCCTGCTACATACCCTTCTTGTTCTCCCTTCAAAACTATATGATGAAAAAATCCAAAGCGAGGAAAAAGATATTTCCAAAGTAAAAATATAATTAAAGCTGCAATTAGAATAGATGCAACAAGCCATGCAAGTCTATGAAGAGCTGATATAGCAGTTAGCGTGACTTTCTCTGGGTTGAATGTAATGTCTTGGATATTTGGGACCATTAAAGCAAAAAGCCCCGCTATAGTTAAAGCAATCCCTAAAATTCCAATAAATCCAAAGCCAGGGATAACAAAAAGCTCTATAATTATTAGAACTATGCCAGAAAGTAATATTATTATCTCTAGCCAGTTTATTGCTTGAATTGCCAGGCTATTTAATAAAATAAGAGAAAGGCAACCTAGGGCTATCCCTCCAAAAACACCAAAGCCTGGAGTATTAATCTCTAAATAAAACCCAATTAACATTCCCATCAGTAAAAGTGACGATACAATTGGATGAGATAAAAACGAGAAAAAACCGGTTTTCCAGTCTCTGTATGTTATGATTTCAACATTTGGAATATCTTTAAAAAATTCTAGCTGAAATAGCAAAGACCTTTCAATAGCTTGTTTATCTTCGTTTTTTGTTGAATTGTTTTTCTGAAAGGGCACAAAAATATCTGCAACTTCATACTTTCTTAATGCATCAGAATTTAATGTTAAAAGCTTTCCCTTGTTAGAAATTATTTCATCACTTTGCTTTATCTGATTCTTATTCTGGAGCTTTACTATCCGGTTGTTTCTGAAAACTAAGATTACATCTTGGTCAACCATAGCCTCAGCAATATCTTGATTGCGACCGTAAGTTGCAGCTAGGTTCATGAACTCTGCTCGAAGTGCTGAGTTTATTTTTTCAGAAGCTTGTTTTACTTCAGATCCTGTAGAAATTACAGGTTCAGCAGCTCCCATAATTGAAAAGGGCGTAACCGCAATATAACGACAGGCATATGCTAGCATTGCTCCAGCAGACACTGCCCAGTTATTTACAAAAGCTACAACGGGAATATCATATTGCAAGTCTAGCTCTCTTAAAAGAGAGCTTATCTTTTGAGCTGCAAAAACTTGACCACCGGGAGTATTTAGATCTAATAGAACAAAAATTGCTCCACTTTTTCTGAAGTCCTCTAAAGCAAGCTTTGCATGAATAAATGTTGACTGGTCTATTTGACGGTCAATTGGGATTGAGATGTATCCGACTTTATTTGCTTCTGTATCAGAATATTTGATTCGTTGATTTAATGAGCTAAGAGTAGTTTGACTTTGAGAAAAACAAGAGATGCTAAATAAAAGAAAAAAAACAAATTTATTCATAATTAATTTTTAAAAAATTGAGAACGGCCTCACTTGCTTTTAATAAATTATTCTCTTCATGAGCAATAGATATAAAACTTGTCTCATAAGGAGATTGAGGAATATAAATCCCTCTTTCTAACATAAACAAAAAGAATTGTTTAAATAGTTTAATATTTAAATGATTTAGGTCAATTTTATTTCTAACATTTTTTATTCCAAAAAATATTGTAAACATTGAGCCTATTTGATTAATTGCAATAGGCAAATCTTTTTCTAGAATAAATTCTTTAATAGGCCTTAAGAAACGCTCAGTCTTACTTTCAAGTTCTTCGTAAACTCCGTCCATAAGCAAAGCTTTTAATGTAGTATAACCTGCTCTCATTGCAACTGGATTTCCTGATAGTGTTCCTGCTTGAAACACTTTTCCCATAGGGGCCAGAACATCCATTATTTGATTTTTTCCGCCAACTGCAGCCGCCGGAAACCCACCTCCTATGATCTTTCCAAAACAAGTAATATCAGGATAAATATCATAAAATCCTTGAGCTCCCTCTAAAGACGCTCTAAAACCTGTGATGACCTCATCAAAAATCAAAAGGCTATTTTTCTTTGTGCAAAAATATCTAAGTCTTGCTAGGAACTCTTTTTCAGCTGGGATCAAGCCCATGTTTCCGGCTATCGGTTCAATAATAACTGCAGCAACTTCATTGCTTTTTTCTGTCTTAAAAAATTCTTCCAACTGATCAATGTTATTATAATCTAGCGAAACAGTATTAGAAATCACTTCTATGGGGACACCGGAAGATGTAGTCGTAATATCCAAACCAGATGCACTAGACCCTGATTCCATTAAAAGTGGGTCATTATGGCCATGGTAGTTTCCACTAAATTTAACAATTAGCTTTTTATTGGTATAACCTCTAGCAATTCTAATTGCAGTCATCGTAGCTTCAGTTCCACTTGATACAAAACGAACTTTGTCAACAGACTTATAATTATCGACTATCAGGCTTGCTATTTTTTCCTCAAAAGGCGTTATGGTGCCAAAGCTTGTCCCAAGCTTAACTTGTTTAATTGTTTCTTGAACAACAAAGTCTGGACAGTGACCAAAAATCAATGATCCCCAAGCTCCGCAAAAGTCGATATATGAATTTCCATCCACATCAAAAATTAAATCACCTTTTGCAAAGTCAACAACTAAAGGACATATTCCTACTTCAGAAAATGATCTTGCTGGAGAATTTACGCCAGAAGGAATGACTTTAAGACACTTTTCGTATATTTTTTTACTTTTTATTCTATTTTTTAGCTTCATGACTGTTGACCTTCAACTCTATTTTGGGCAATACTAGTATGTTGTGGTAATAGTAAATGTTATTAAAAAAAGTATCTTATTTAATTATTTTTTTTATTGGAATCACATCTTCTGTATCTGCAGACTTTTTCTACCGAGTCCGATTCCGTGGTATAAAAGATACAAAGCTTATTAACATACTAAAAGAGAACTCTGATTTACTAAAATTCGAAAGTAAAAAAATACCTTCAATTAATGCTTTGCGTTACCGAATTAACTCTGATATACCAGAGTTAGTTAGAATTTTACATGCCTATTCGTATTATGATGCCAGAATCGACGCTGATATAATTTTTGAAAATGAAGTAGAAGTTATAGTTAATATTCATCCAGGTCCTAGATATTTATTAAAATCTTTTAATGTTTATGGAAAACCATGTGATGAAAAGCGCAAGCTTGAAATTATGGAAGAAATTTCATTAAAAGAAATTGGGATTGAGTTAAATGCTCCAGTCATTTCCACTAGTATCTTAAATTCAGAAAATTACTTATTAGAAAAACTAGCCTCGAAGAGCTATCCCCTTGCTACAATTGAAAAGAGAGATGTTTTAGTTGATGTTCAAGAAAAAAGTGTTAATGTAGATATTTGTGCTGATACTGGTCCTTTTTCGAGATTTGGCTCAGTTACAATTTTAGGCCTAAAAGACATTGATCCTCGCTTTATTGAAAGAAAAATAGCTTGGGAGGAAGGTGAAGCTTATGACCTCAACTTAATCTCTTTGACACAAAAGCGGTTGATGAAAACAAATCTTTTTGGATCTGTATTAGTGTCTCATACAGGCGCTTTAGATGAATCGAAAGAACTGCCAATGCGCATCAAACTGACAGAAACAAAACACAGATCCATTAACATTGGTGTTAGCTATGCGACAATTGATGGCCCGGGTGTTAATGCAGGCTGGGAAAATAGAAATGTAATGCATCTTGGACAACTTCTGAGCTTAGAGGCAGATATCTCAAAAGTTGCCAGTACTGGTTCTTTAACTTATAAGATTCCTGATTTTTATCAATTAAATCGTGATTATATCTTACAAGGCATGGTAGTAAGAGAAGATGTTGTGCCTTATCTTGGTTTTACATACCGAGCTGGAAACAGGCTGGAGTGGAATATTGGAGACCACAACAAAATTTCTTTTGGCGCTAAAGTAGAATATATTAATGTAGTGAAAAGTATATCAAATGGAAAGTTCACCTTATTAGGTTTCCCACTTTATTTACAATTTTCGACAGCAAGCTCTATCTTAGATCCAGTTTCTGGTTATTCCATCTATTATAAGGCAACTCCATATCAAGCTATATCTCATAACAAAGATTTCTTTTTAAAACAGAAAATAGTTGGGGCATTTTACATTCCACTCGATGATTCTAAAAGGATTGTAACAGCCTTAAGGATTCAGTTAGGTTCAATTGTGGGAACGCCCTTATTCAACGTACCATTCACAAAAAGATTTTTAGGAGGATCTGATAATGACTTAAGAGGGTATCGTTTTAAGACTGTATCTCCTACTAATTCAAATGGAGATCCTCTTGGTGGAAGAGGCGTAATTTACGCAACTTTAGAACTTAGATTTAGAGTTACTGAAAGCATAGGTATTGTCCCCTTTACAGATTGGGGAAATGTTACACTGAAGCAGTACCCCACAGTTACTGGAAAATGGTTTAAATCAGTAGGAATGGGCTTGAGATATTTTACGTTTTTTGGTCCACTACGATTAGACGTTGGTGTACCATTAGATAAAAGAAAAAGAGATCCAAATTATCGGATTTATTTAAGCATTGGTCAGACATTTTAATATGAAAATTTTCAATAAGCTATTTTACATCTTCTCGGTTTTTATTGTTATTTTCTCTGTGTTAATAGCTTCCCTAACTGTTTTATTAAATACTCCATGGGGCAAGAAAAAACTAATTGATCAAGTTGCAATCTATTCTAAGGATAAAGAAATAAATCTATCTTTTGATAAATTAAGTGGAGCTCTTCCTTTTAAATTTACTTTATATAATGTCAAATTACAATTAGATGAAAACAAGTCAATTCAAATCGGAAAAATATCGTTCAGGCCTTCTTATTCAAAGTTGCTAAAAAAAACTCTCTCATTTAAAACTATGAAAGCCTTCAATATCCAAGCTATTGGATTTGACAAGTTGTCAGCAGAAGGTCAGAAGGGTTTATTTGACCGTCTTGATTTTGGAATACAAATCAAAAATTTCTCCTTAAGAAACTTGAAAATAGATGGTCTACAAGGAGAATTCAACTTAAACGGAAAAGTAAGAGTTGAGACAGATTTCAGTTACCTGTCTATTAGCTCCCAAATATCCAGAGTTGCATTCCCCGACAGTTATTTAGATGTTAAAGTAAGAGCTAGTAAAGATCGCTTTTTTCAATTAAATCTATCTGCTGACATCAAGAATATAAATAGCTTAAAGCCCTATTTAGACATCCCAATAAAAAATAAATCTAATTTCAAAGTTTATTTAAATGGTCCATGGGAATCATTTACGGGACTACTTGAAAATAATACTAAGAATCTAGCCGACTTTAGCGGTGCTTTTAATGTCTTTGTTGAGGAATTTGAAAATGTCAGCTCTCCTATGGCTACAGATATTGAAATCAAAGGCAATATTTTTCTAAATCCTGACGGGAACATATTTCTAAGTGATATACTTGCCTTCAATGATTACTTTGATGCAAAAGGACTTCTTACACTTACCTCTTTCAAAGAACTTCAAAAAGCTAATCTTTTTTATAACATCTACTCAATTGAAGATCTAAAATATATAAAGCTGTTAAGCCCATTAAAAGGAAGGTTTAACCTCGAGAGAAAAGAAATGGAATATTTATTTTCATTCAGAGGTGGCGTCTCTTCTTTTCTTCTAAATGATTTGAATATTTCTGATTCTGATATGACATTTAATGGAAATGTCAAAGACAATAAAATATCAGGCAAATACTCAATGGAGTCGACTTTTCAAAATAGGAAATTACAACTATTTTCAAATATAGCTCAAAATGACAGTTCTTTAAATCTTTCAAAGATTTCGCTCAAAAGTGATTTTTTTAACGCAAATGGAAACCTTGAGTTTTTCTCGCAAGATAAGATCATTGGCCGCTTAAATTTAGGAATCGAAGACATTTCAATGCTTGAAATGGCCTTCCCTAAAATATTCATAGACGGGTCTGCAAAAGCAAAGGTTAATATCGACACCGTTCAGAATAACAGCATAGATATTTCAATGAAAATTGCTGATATTGAATATGGCAAAGTTGGAACATCGTACGGAAATGTAGATTTAGTAGTTAACTCACCTTTTAATAACCCAACATTTGAAATAAAAGCTAAGTTAGGCCCCAGTAAGATATTCAATACAACATTCCAATCAGTTTTATTCAGCACAGAAATAGACCAACAAAACTGGCCATTTGAGATAATAACCACTGGTAAAAATATCGATGCTAATATAAATGGATTTTGGAAATTAGATGAAAAAAGCTTTAACATTAATGTTCAGGACTTTTTTGGAACAGTCTACAACCAATCCTTCTTTTTAGTGGAACCTATATATGTTGACTGGTTAAAAGATAAAGAATTTAAAATATCTGATTTTGTAATCTCTATGGAAGACGCCTTTTTGAAAGGTGGAATGTCATTATCTCCTAATGCAGCTTTTGTAAAACTTGAAGCTGAAAATTTCCCGATAGATTTTATAACGTTGAATACCCTTGAGCTATCTATTCAAGGCATGACCACAGGAAATATGTTGATTACATATGACAAAGGAAATGTAAATGGCCAGTTTGATTTCCGAACAAAAAACACTAAATTTTATACTCCTGATGATAGTGAAGAAATTGTTGGAGTTGGAAAAATTTCTGGTAAGCTGAAAAATAACGTGCTAGAAGTCAGTTCAAATTTTCAGTCTGAAGAAGAAGAACTTTTAAAGGCATTTTTTTCTTTTGGAATTCAAGTTGAACCGTTTCCATTAAAAATATCCTTCTTAAGAAACTCTCCATTTAAAGGAAATTTATCATATAATGCTAGGGCTGAAGACCTCTTAGATTTCTTCGACTTAGGTTTTAACTTCTTGAGAGGAGACTTAAAATGTGACCTATCCTTTGATGGGACTATCTCAGCACCCAACATAACTGGCATGTGCTCTTTATCCAAAGGCACATATGAGAATTATCTAGCCGGTGTACATTTAAAAAACATCAATGCTGACATAATTGGAAATAACAACAAATTGGAAATAGTTAAATTAACAGCGAATGGTGTAAAAGGCGGAAACTTAAATGGATTTGGAGAATTAATATTAGACTATGAAGAACATTTTCCATATGTTTTGAATGCCGATCTAGATTCAATTCAACTTGTAAAATTAGACTACATTGAAGGAAAGCTCCAAGGTAAAGTTCAGCTAAAAGGAAATACTAAACAAGCAGTGCTAACTGGTGACGCTTTGATTAAAGAAGCTGAGGTTTCTATCCCCGAAGGCTTTAAATCTCGAATTCCAAGCCTTTCTGTAACCTATGTAAATGCCCCCGAAGATTTTGAATCACCAATAAAAAAAGAAAAATTTATCTTCTATCTCGATGTTTATCTAAATGCACCTAAAAATGTCTTTTTAAGAGGAAGAGGATTGACAGCTGAATTAAAGGGTGAAATTAAGCTTGAGGGAAGCATTAACAATCTTATTACAAAAGGCCATTTAGACTTAGTTAAAGGAGACTTCTTATTCTCTGGTCACTCATTTGACTTAACCAAGGGAGAATTTGTATTTGGAGAGGAAGGAGCTCTGCCATTTTTATTTTTGTCAGCACAAACAAATATTCAGGGAATCACAATAACTGCAACTTTAAGCGGGCAATTAGACTCCCCTACTTTAGATTTCAAATCGATGCCTCCGCTGCCTTTGAGCTCTATCTTATCTTATTTACTCTTTGGATCAGATATTTCAGAGATCTCCGCCTTACAAGCAGTAACATTGGCATCTACAGCCGCATCGCTAGCTGGGGGTAGCACAGACATTTTAGAGGCTACTAGAAAAAAACTTGGTGTAGATAGACTTGCGGTTATTTCATCTCCTGGAAGCACAGGTGAAGAAGATTTTGCAGTTCAAATCGGTAAATACGTTGCGAAAGGTGTTCTAATCAGTTTTTCTCAAGGGGTTGAACAAGGTAGCACTAATATAGTAATTGAAGTTGATCTGAAACATGGGTTTGTTTTTTCTGCTGAATCAATTCAACAAGAAGAACAAGGTCGTTTCTCATTAAAATGGAATAGAAATTTTTAAAAAAAGATTTTCATTTTTGTTTTTTCTGATATATTTTTTCACTCACCCCTAGGTAAAGAAAATGAATGTCGATCCTACTTTAATTGTCCAAAAAGAACTTAAATATTCTATCTGTTCTTTTCTAGGTGGTTATGTAGGAGGGTCTCTTTACACAGACAATAGGTATTATGAAACAATAGGCTTTTTAATTGGAGGGCTTGTTTCTCCTATATTTTCTAGTTTTTCTGACATGTACCATGGAATTAATCAAAATCGTATAAAAGCCAAACTAGTAAAGAGCCTTTACCATCATGTTTTTTCAACATTTGTAGGAGCTACAGCAGGGCTTGCTGCAGTCCAAGGAAAAAAAATCTTCACCTTTGAAAATTCAGTTTCATTTTACATTAGCGCATACATTATCAGTCTAATTTACAAGTACTCTAACCTCAAATAATATCATCATTCTATTTTGCATAAACTTTCATAGTTTAAAAATACATGTTAATGCTAAACTCGCAAAACTGACACAACCCTAAGTAAGTATTATGTTTGGACTTGAAAGATCTTCAGCTGAAAGTAATAATAATAAGATCAAATCTACTAATTCCTCAGATGCAAACAGTTTGAAAAATCAAGATCCACTTGAAGTTGCAAAGCAAGAACTAGTTGAGGAAATACTTGATCTACAAGAACAGGCAAGTGATGTTGAGAAAAAACCAACATCTCCAAAAATTGAAAAACTAGCTGATAACCTAAAAAAAGCAGAAGAAAGAGTCTCCACCGCCTGCATCCGGAAATATGGATATAATCCCCCCAAAGAAATGGTTCTCATACACGCTAAAGTAGAAGAGCACTATAACCAGATGATTAAAAATCAGATCAATATTTCTTTAAGATACCAAGATATTATGAGCAAACTAAACGAGCTGATGAGCATTCAAAGCAAAGATGGTAAGCTCGACCTTAAAGATGAAATCCGAATGAAAGATTTGATTAAGGATCTCAATAATACCAACTTAGAAATGCCCACTACGCACCCTGGAATCGTTTCAGAAAAATCTGGACTTAAAATTAATTTTTCAAACACAGATGATATTGACACTATAAAACGGGAAGCGTCGAGATATTATACTATGTGCGAGTCTTCAGTTCACAGGCTATTTATTTTTGTCCAAAAATCATTCAATGACCTTTTGAATATATTTGATATTTCAAAAGCAAGCTTGAAAAATGACGCGAGACGAAAAATGGTTGACAACCAGATAGCAAGGTAAAATATGCCAGTTGGAAAAGTTAAAGAAGCAAAGCTTGATTCAGAAAAAAGCTCAACCATTCTAAAGACTCAAAATGCAAGATCTGAGTCAAAAGGATCTTCTTCTGTACCAAAAGGAGTTTCGGGTATTAAAGACTCGATCTCTTCTTATGGAAATAATATTTCATATAATATTGCACAGCTTTACGGATCAGTTGAACAAACTAATTTAGACACTCTTAAAATCAGATTAAGGCAACTTCAAAATAATAGCGACTTAATGTTGAAGACGGAAAAAGAGATATTTAAGGTTTTAAAAGATTTAGAAGACACTAAAAAAGCTCAACCTTTACTTGACTCTGCAAAAAAAATAGCAGAAACGCTTTCTGCGTCTGCCAGTGCAGTTATAGGTTTTGAGTTAATTTATGCTAAAGCTCCGATAGTTGGATCAGTCTTTGTAATATCAGCTGCTTTATCTGGTGTAAAGTTATCTGGCTTTTTAAAAGAATACAAAAGCTCTCTAGAAAAGCTAAATCTCGCATCTAGTATTATGGCTATGGCATCTGCAAACTCAAATATGATTGCAAAAACTGGTTTACATGTGATTAATTCATCTTTATTATTCTTAAGCAGTATAACTAAAACTGGCGAAAACTTTAACATGTATAAGCAGAATCAGCATAAAGCTCAATATTTAGAACTTGGGAAAGTTAAGCAAAAAATTGATTTTACTTTAAATAACTTTTTAAAAGAAATAGAGCTGTCATTTGAAAAAGATGAGCAAATACTACGCAGCGTTAAGCAACAAATTTTAGCAAATACAAACTTAGATTAACAATAAGGGGGCAAAATGGCAAACACAAGAGTAAATAGAACAGTAAATACAGCTCCTTCTTCACATCGTTTAAATCCGGCACAAAAACAAACGAATAACAAACAACAAATCAAAGATGAAAGACGTGATGCTGACCAAACAGTCTACAATCAACAATATACCAATAATGAAAACAACTTAGATCAAGTAATTCAACAAATTAATGAACTAAAGACAAATAAGCCTGTCAGACCAATAGACCCTGAAATTATAGATGATATTACTAAAAATCCTGATTGGAAATTGGATGTTACAAATTCAGATAACCCAGAGGTTGACGGGAACTTGAATAACTTAATGGCCATAGTAAGATTTACTTTAGCTAAGATTCAGCAAACTCAAAGAACAAATGAAAGGGTTAAAATAGATCAAAAACAAGACCAAGTATTAGCTGAAGTTCAAAAAACAAAACTCACCACTTTGAAGTCATCTAGAATCTCATTTACGGAAGCAATCGCTTCTTTAACGCTATCTATTGCTCAATTTCTTCCAGATCTCAAAGAAATCGCAGATACTAAAGAATTACTAAAAAATATATCTGCAGCGACTCAAATTCTCTCTCAATCCTTAACAAAAGGGTGTGAAGCAAACTTAAGCGAATTGAGGGGCATGATAGATGTTTATAACCAAGATATTCAAAATCTAGAAAGAGAGTTTGATAGATCATCAAACAAGCTTAAATCAATAGAGGATTCACTTTCTAGAATGTCTTCTGAAATGAGAGTCTACGCCTAATGCTGTATTTTTTTTGACCTGAAACTAATTGTTATCTACAATTCAGTAAGTCAAAGGAAACTATAGCTATGGTAGCCATTTTAAGTTTAACTTTCAGATTTTTTACATCTGTTGGAGAATATGTAAATTTAATCGCTGAGGCACTTGTTGCATCTGTAAGAAAACCTCCTAGCTGGAGTTTGCTAAAAGAGCAACTATATAACATTGGCGTCATGTCACTCCCTGTAGTTGCAATCACTGGCTTCACAACTGGATTCGTGTTAGCAGCTCAATCATTTTATCAGCTAAATGAAAAAGGACTTGCCAGCGTAACTGGGATTTTGGTTGCTAAATCTATGATAACTGAACTCGGACCAGTTCTTACTGCTTTTATGGTAACCGGGAGAGTTGGATCAGCTATGTGTGCAGAACTGGGATCAATGAAAGTCACAGAGCAAATAGATGCGCTTAAATCGATGGCAATTAATCCAAACAGTTATTTGGTTGCACCCAGGTTTCTCGCTGGGATTTTCATGGTTCCGTTACTTACAATATTTAGTATGGCAATGGGCATTTTTGGAGGATACCTAATATCATGTCACTATTTTGGCATGAGCACATCTGCTTATTTTGATCCTATGCCTGTTCATATCACCTTATTTGATTTATTTACAGGTATTGTAAAGGCAACAACATTTGGAATAATTTTAGTGACAATTTGTTGTTATAAAGGTATGAGAACTAAAGGAGGAGCCGCAGGCGTGGGCAAGGCCACAACTAATAGTGTTGTAATTAGCTATGTTCTTATTTTAATTTGGGATTTTCTATTAACTATTGCCTTGAATACAATTCATAGAGAGCTAACTATAGACAGACTAACGAAATGATCCATATAAAAGATTTAAAGAAAAAATATGATGGCAATGAAGTCTTAAAAGGACTTAATCTAATTGTTGAAACAGGAGAAACAGTAGCTATCTTGGGGCGCTCTGGAGTTGGAAAAAGTGTTCTACTGAGGTTAATAATTGGAATTGAAAAACCAGACAGTGGTTTTGTGGAAGTAGATGGAGTAAAGATTTCAGAGCTTCAAAAAAGCGATCTCTATAATGCTGTGAAGCATATGGGGATGCTGTTTCAAGGAGCTGCATTATTTGATTCAATGAATATCGAAGACAACATAGCGTTTTACTTGAGGCAACACGGTAACTTAGAGACAAAAAAGCCCTATAAGTCGTCAGAAATTAAAGACCTTATCTCGGAGGCTTTGAAAAAAGTCGGACTTGAAAATGTAGAAAAAAAAATGCCATCTGATCTATCCGGTGGAATGAGAAAAAGAGCAGGACTTGCTAGGTTAATTGTTTACCGCCCTAAGATATTATTGTACGATGAGCCGACAACTGGATTAGATCCGATAACAGCTCAACAGATTAATGAATTGATAGTCCAAATTCAAAGTGAGCTTGAAAATACAACTAGCATTGTAGTTACCCATGATGTTCACTCAGCACTCTACATCAGTGACCGGCTGGCTCTTCATAGCGGTGGACGTATAGCATATGTTGCCAAACCAGAAGATTTTTTTGAAATCAATGACCCAACTATTTCTTTTCTTAAAGACCACTTATCACACCACCCAAGGGCAAATAAAGCATGAAAATTTCAGAAACTCTAAAAAATTTAATTATTGGAATATTTGTAATCGCTGCAATTGCCATAACAATTTCAATTATCCTATTTTTAGAACCTAAAATTGGTGATGGTGGAAAAGTCTTAAATGTAAGATTTTCTAACATTTCTGGATTAAATGTCGGAACCAGAGTAACTTTTGCTGGAAAACCTGTGGGAGAAGTGACCTCAATCCATGAAATTACAAATGCCAGAGAGCAACCAACTGATGAGCTTGGCAGGGTTTATTTTTATCAACTAGTCTTAAAAGTTGACTCGAGTGTTGATGTCTATGATACAGATGAAGTGACTATTTCAACCACCGGATTGATGGGAGAAAAGTCAATTGCGATTATCCCGAAAGCTGCCCCTGTAGGAAAAGTCCCTAAACTAATCGCCAGTCAGGTTATTTATGCTGATTCAATCGACCCTCTAGAAAATACCTTATATGAGCTAACAAATCTTTCTAAAAGCGTTGAAGATGCCGTCAAAGACATTGATGGATGGTTCATTGAAAATAGTGAGGAACTAAGCTTTGCAGTTCAGTCATTTGGCGCCGCCATGAACGAACTAGATCTTGTTATTAATAGCTTTAATCAAGAAGAAGTTGTGACCAAATTTAAAAAAGCTGTCGATATATTTAGTGATAACATGAAACTTGTCCAATCATCTATTGAAGAGTTTCAAAATGAAGATACAATTACAAAATTCAATACAGCTTTGGTCAATTTAAATAACTCTTTAGATTTGTTTAATACAGATGGCAGAAAGATTCTAAAAAATATTAATGTGATATCAAGTGATATTGCAAGCGGCACCGGGTCAATTGGAAAGCTGGTCAAAGAAGACGATATGTACTTAAGGGTGGCCTCCTTGATGAACAAAGGAAATACCTTGCTTAATGACATTAATCATTATGGAATACTATTTCAGTACGACAAGAAGTGGCAAAGAACAAGAACAAAAAGGGCAAATTTATTAGATTCACTTGATACTCCTAAAGAATTTAGAGCATACTTTGAAAAAGAGGTAGATCAGATAAATACTTCACTATCTAGACTAAACAAACTAATGGAAAAAGCTGAAAATTCGAACAATAAGAATAAAATCGTTAACTCAAAGGCTTTTTTAAAAGACTTTAAGAGTCTCCTCTACCATGTAGAAAATCTTTCTCAGACCATTAGAACTTATAATGAAGAGCTAGTAGACCAAATAAATACTAATCAATAACTTCGATCTTTTTTAGTACTTGATATCGCTTTAGAAGTTGATCTTTTTTTATTTTTTTCATTTTCTCCTCTACATGGTCTAGAAAAGATAATGTTCTATTAAATCTTTGCGAATCAATTAACCTTTCTCTAATCAATAATGCTTCGCGGTAATACAGCCATAACGCTGTATCTTTTTCATGTTTGTCTATTTTTTTATTTTTGAGCAATTTGACGAAACAGTAGAAGCTAGCATTGACAGCGGCTGATGTATCTACTCCATCTTTACAAGTAAAGCTAACATATCTAGGATTTATCATTTGAATAAGCTCTAATGATAAAAAATGGTAAAAGATTTCAATAAAATCTAATCTTTGTCTACGATTAAGTTCCTTAGAAGAATCGAAAAAATCTTTGTAGATAAACTCTAAGAGGCTAATTAAATTATCTAAAAAAAGTTGTTTTTTTTCTTTAATACCATAGAAAAATCCAACCTCTTTTTCGCTTTTGATTTGATCTTGAAACACCTTTAGAAAATCTTTACTATTGCTTAAATCAAAGTACTCATCAATTTGATAATAAAAATTAGTCTCTTTTGCTAATGTAATTACACTAATATTTTTATAAAACTCAGCGTGTTGGGTTAAATTTTCAAGTGCTTCACACCTAGCATATTCTTTCCATGAAGTCCTGTTTTGTAGATTGATGACCAAATAAGTTGACTCGTCTGAAAATAAAGATCTAAGACATGCTAAAAACTCCCCTACAACTGCTGATTTGTTAATGAAACTTTGTGTAGTTGGACATGGCAATCTAATAAAAGTAATTAGTTTTTTATCAATTTTAAAGTCATAAATCCAGTGAGGATGGTTTTCTTGCAGAATGGGGTCAAATGGAATATTAACATTTTTAGCATCCTCATCTCTTAATAAATCAAGTATTTTAAACAACGGACCATTGGGATAGCACTTTAATATAGATCTAATAGACTCATCTTCCTCAAGTATTTGGTTCCAAGTTGACTCTGAAAATACTTTTGTCTTTTCTTTTGATTTTAATTGCTGCCCTCTGTGGATCAAATGATAGATAAAACCTATCATTTCTTCTTTAATTGCCCCTTTCCTAGTAAAAAGGCCTTCACATAAGTGTTGAACGAGGTGTCTCATATTTAAATTTTTTTGATCTGAATCATCGGGTGGATATGCCAAAATTGTTTTATATCCTTCTGATTCTACAGTTTTTCTCAAAAAGTGAAGAAAGTCACTAAAATATAACAAAGAACTTTTTCCAGCTGTATTTTGAATTAAATTTTTAGGATTTGATGTAAGCATCAATGCCATAACGCATCGATTTAACAAAGTTGGAAAATCTTCATTAGAAATCCTGGCATCTGATTTGAAAAAAGCCTGTATATCGTTTTCACAGAATTTTAATACTTGCTGAGCACCACCATGCAAGTCTTTGTCTTGCATAGCTCTTATTCTTAATAATGGATCTTCTTCAATTGGAATATCAACAGTTTCATCAAAATCGCAAACAAGCTTGATATTTTTTAACAAAGAGGAATTGAAATAAGGATGGCCATTTTCTTGTCGAATATAAAAAAGCTCATATTCTTTATCTTTTCGGATCGTATCAAAGTCTTTGATACCAAGCTTCTCTGAGTCTACATCTAATATTTTTTCATTATCGCTATAGTCCTCAACCCAAGCTTCATCCCCTTCTAACTCAATTTCAAATTTTTTAGAAATTTTCTTTAAATAAAAATCTCTTAAATCAATAAACTGCTTGCTTTCAGTCAATTTAGTGATTTCTACACCACTGATATTTTCACAAAAAGCATCTAATTTATTTGCAGCTTCAGCAGCTAAAGAAATAATAGATCTTAACCTTTTTCGATTATTAGGATCTTCGTAATCAAAATCCTCATTCTCATATATCTTTTTTAAGTAACTTAAAATAGTTTTATAAATCTGCTTAACATTCTCAACAAACTCTTCTGCAGTTTCTTTCGTTAGCCATTGAACAGACTTATAGTCGTAGTCAGAATCACTTAGAACAAATTTATGGTTTTTGACAATTCCAACTAGTTTTTCAGAATTGACATCTAATTCAGCTATGCAAGCTAGGCTTTCTATGGCCTCATGCATTTTAATTATTTCTTCTTCTTTTTTCATATTAAATAGAGCTGCTCTTATACCTTTACATATAATTTGTTAAAGTTTTATTCAATGAATTTGAGCTTAAATATATTAAAAGATCATACTTGTAGCCAAAAAAACTAAATTTTGCTTTGAAAACCTATGAAAGACACTTTTAAATCAATCATTTCTCCAATTTTGAGCCTAATCATTTTACTTTTAGGCAATGGGCTGTTTATGACATATGTCACAGTTAGATTAAAAATTAATGATTATTCAAATGGAGCAATTGGATTTGTTTCTGCATCATTTTACGCTGGAGTTTTGATCGGATCTTTATATGCAAACCGATTGATCGAGCGCATAGGACATATCAGGGCTTTTGCAGCTTTTGCCTCTATATTATCTGTGGTGAGCCTTTTACAGGGTTTTTATATTAGCATATGGAGTTGGTCTATTCTAAGAGTGATAAATGGTGCCATGATGGCTGGGCTTTTCATTACAATTGAAAGCTGGTTACTGGTTAAAAGTACCCCTAAAATACGAGGGAAGGTTTTGGCTATCTATATGACAGCCCTCTATGCATCTCAATCATTAGGTCAATTTTTATTGAATGTGTCAGATCCTTTAAGTTGGGTACCCTATATTCTAATTGCAATTTTAACTTGTCTTTCTATAATTCCAGTTTGTTTAACTAAAGCTAGTGCCCCTGCCACATCTGAGCCTTCATATTTGAAATTTTCTAAACTTTTAAAAATATCTCCATTAGGAGTAATTGGTTGTTTGCTATCTGGTATAATGTTAGGTGCTGTCTATGGTTTAGCTCCTTTGTATGCACAAGAGATCGGTCTAAATTTGAAGGACATTGCCCTTTTTATGAGCATAGTAATTTTTGGTGGGCTCGTTCTTCAATGGCCAATTGGACATGTTTCGGATTTTATAGATAGAAGGAAAATTCTTTTAATATCAGGTTTTTTAACAACTATTATAAGCATTTTAATTGCAATTTTAGATGCTTATAATATTTATTTATTATTTGGATTGGTTTTTCTATTTGGGGGATTTTCTTTTACATTATATCCTTTGAGCATCTCGCACGCCTGTGACCATTTAGATCCAAAAGATTTTGTAGCTGCAACAGGGGGACTGATGCTCGCTTATGGGTTTGGTGCAATTATTGGTCCTTTGATAGCTCCTCTTTCATTTAGATTGTTAGGCCCAAAAGGTTTATTTATATACTTTGCAATAATTGCAGCAATTTTAGCTTTTTATTCTTTTGTAAGGCTTCTTACAAAAGCTCCGATACCTGCAGAGGAAAAACTCCCATATGCAAATTTACCAAGGACTAGTCCAACAGTCGGCGAGCTTGATCCAAGAAGTGAAAATTCAGAGGAACCTGAGCAAAAAAGCAAGTAGCTCATAATTTAAAAATGCTGATGAAAAACCCCTAGCGAATAAATTTTCTTCTATAGAATAGACTTACAATTATTGAACCACAAGAAACAATTAATCCAGCAAAAATAACACCATAAAATGCATTTATTTTAACTCCATGATTAATTATTGCTAATGCGATATATGACCCAAAACTAATAATCACCGAAAAAATAATTATTTTTTTTAAGGTGGGTATAATATTTAAACTTATGCACACAGGCACAATTAGCGTGTTTAAAAATCCAATAATAAAAGAAATCATTAAATCAGCACCGATATTTATTACTTTTTCATAATCGGTGATTGTAACTCCTGGAGCCATCCTATTTGCAATCATTACAAAAACAAAGTTAAAAAAAAGATAAACTATAAACATTACTTCTTATTCTCTTCTTTTAGTCTTTTTTGAACTTCTTCCTCTAATTCTTTTAACCTTTGATGATGTCTAAGCTCTAAATGGTTTGTCAGATAGCTCCCCGCCCAAACAACAACTCCAGCCCAAACGTAAGCACCAGCTGTAGCAATATGAATTCCCAATGGTAAGATATTGACTATAGAATACGCACCAAAACTTATAATAAAGCTAATCAATCCAATTTTAAAATGAGTTGGCTTTGGGTGAAACACTCTTAGAATCGGATATATAAGCGAGTTTAAAAAACCTAAAGAAGCAGCAAAGATCAAATCACCTTTGATTTCTGGTAGTTTTGTATAATAGTCAATGTTAATTCCAGGCAAGATGTGATTCACAAAAAACACAATTAAAAAATTAAAGAATAGACTTTTGAAATATGTCATCTGCGCTCGAAAATTAACTTATCTTTAAGATAGCTAACAAAGTTTATTTGCAAAAGAATTTTTCTAAAAATTTATTGAAAATTAAATTTTTTCTTTTAACAAAACTTTAAGATTTATATAAGATATCCTCACATAAGATAAAAAAGACCAAATAAAATTTGCAGAAATATGATTCTAAAATCTTTAAAAACGAATGATTCTGAGCTTCTAAAAGAAAATGATATTTTTCAAATTAAACCAAACTTTTCTCAAAATGGACAAAGTTTTGATTATTTTCTAATGTCGATTGAGCAATATATAGAAAAAATCCTCCCTCATTCTATATTAGAAGATCTTTTGAATTTTCCGTCAGAAAAAACAATTGAAAAGGCTTTTTTGAGGTTAAATTATAATCTGCCCATGTTCAATTGTTCATTTTCTGACAGTGCTCCATATACCGTTTCAATTGGCCTATTGTGCCATTCAGAGTACACAAGTGGAGTTGGTGGTTATTTAAATGATATGATGGGAAGATGGTTGATTCCAGGCAAATCATTGCCCATTGTTTCTACTAGGTCAATAGACTTTAGTTTTGTTCGGTGCCCAAAACACTGCTATTATCTGCATGAAATCTATGTAAGGCTATCTGATGACAATGAACTTGATTTAATAAAAAGAAATATCTCAAATTACTTAAATGAGCTAAGAATAAATATCTTAGCCGTTTACCATGCCAGGTATATTGTATCTATAAAGAGCCTTTCGGTTGAGGATAAAACAGCAGTTATCCAAGAAAATATATCTTCTCTACTAAAAATCCCAAATAATTTCATGGACCGCAGTCTGTTTGATCAAATGCATAATCTTCTGATGAAAACTTCATCAGATGAAAAAATCAAACAAGTAGAGAAAAATGTCTCATATCTTATGGATAAAAGACCAAAATTTTTTGATAGAGGCATTTTTTACGAAATTCGAGATTTACTAGTTCAGTTAAAAGACCCCTTTATATTTGAAAAAGATGCAAAGTATTTGGGTCGTATTATTGGATTTCAATACCTATTTAAAAAGAAAATATTAAGAAAACTCAGCCAAAGTCCAAATGAAAGGCATCTCAGTTTAAAGCTTTTTAAAGTAAAACATGAAGATTCTCAAAACAGACATTGCATAGGTGTTTTAATCACAATGAATTTACTATCTGAGACAGAACGCTTTGAAAAAAAGCATGTTTTAGAAGCCATCAGGTCTATTTTAGTTGAAGTACAATATATAAAAAATTCTTTTTTCTCTGACCGAAATAATGAAAATATTAGATCCATATATTTTGAAATAAAAAAAAATAATGAGGCAAAATTCAGTTTTGATGAAATAAAGCTTTTAAGAAAAAAATTACCTAAGGAAATCAAGTTAAAAATAGAAAATGTAGTTCATCCAACTTTCATGCCGCGCAATGAAGAGGAGATTATTAGAAATATTATAGTGCTAAGCAAACAGTTAAAATATGTAAACGACATCCCACAAGTCATTATTACATATAATAAACAAACAGATACCCAACTATCATTTATGGTTATTTTGCTTAGACTTTTAAAGAAAAATACAAAAGATCTTTTTCAAAAGGAGACAACTAAGACCAAATTTATCCAAGATGAGGTTAAGATAGTTGGATATTTAAAAAAGAAATACCCTAAGGAAGCTAATATTTTTAGAGTATTTGTCGATAAGGATCCTTTTTTCAGGCCAGATTACTCACTAGATTTACAAAAAGCTAGACAATACGTCGTATCTGAGCTCATAAACCTTGTTGGAGACTTTAGAGATTACAATGGTGGCATGATTTTAAAGCAACATGAGACACTTTCTGAACTTAGAAGATTAATCTCCTCATCGGGATTAGATGAATATTATTTGCTAGAGAACTTTTTCTATTCGTTGAAGCCTGGTATCATGCAGTCAATTCTAGACCCTGAGACACTAAGAGTTCCTTTTTTAATGTTACATGAAGCATCAGAAAGTGATTTCGAAAAAAATAAACTATTTTTCAGATATTTAAATGAAAAAAACTATCTTTTCATTACTATTGGATCTGAAAATCCCTCATTTAAAACTTTCATTAAAAGTTCATTGTCTCAGATACATATCCCTTCTTTAGATTTAACGACTTCAAACCTTAAAGTTTATGATATCTACATAACTACATATATCTTTAAAGCTTATGACAAGCATCATAAGGAACTTTTTTTGAAAACAATCTTAAATACCTTAAAATTCTGGGAAAAAAATCACATCTTTTCTTAGTGAACAATAAAAATGCGGTTAGTTGAATTATAAGGACTTCCAACTGGTTCATTTGTTGGACCTAATAGCTCCAGATTAATTTTGTGCTTTCCACGTTTAAGTCCATAAATATAATACGGTTGCCAATTGGTTAGAACCTCTTCATGAATATCATCAATTACTACTTTTACTTTGTATCCATCTTCAGACAGTTCACAGTTTGAAATAAAAAAATCCAATAAAATGGGTGTTCCAACTTCATAAAAAAAGCGCATTGATGGCTCATTATAAGTAAGCATTGGTCCATCTAAATCAACAGATTTTTGGTTATCTTTTTTCCCAACATAAAAATAGACAGAGTCAAAACTTCCCGCATTTTTTAATGATTCACCAAATGACCTAGCGCAATAAATCCTTAAAGTATGAATTCCATCTTTTAAATCAAACGGTAGTAAGAATTTATACGACTGAACAAAATAATCACTTACTTCATCATAAGGATCAATTCCAGGACTTGAAACAGGGAAATAAGGCTTATCATCAACTACAATATGTAAACTCTGTCCTCTGTCTGAATTAGCAATCTGTTTAGCTCTTGGAAAAGATGAATTTGTTCCAAGAGAATATCCTTCTAATCTTACTTGAACCCATACGGGATTTGCTTTATCATGAGATAGATCTTGAGGATAAGCAATCCTTACGTTTACATGGCTAGGTTGAGGCGTCGCCTCGACCGGAACAATCGATACAGCATTAATTGAGGTAAAGGCAAAAAAAGTGATAATCAAAGATAATAGTAATTTGTGTCTCATAATCCCCCTCCCTCTCTTAATTACAATTTTTAAAATATTTAATTAAAATGTCAACAGTTTATTTTGAGTTAATATTATGAATAAGAGATTTATTTTTAGTTTGTTTTGCCCAGATCAATTAGGAATAATAGCCAAAGTAAGTTCGATCTTGGCTGAAAACTCAGCAAACATTTTAGAGTCTTCCCAGTATGGAGATCCTGACTCGGGTGAATTTTTTATGCGCTCTTTATTCGAGGTTGATGAGCTCTTAATTGAGGGAATAAAAAATGAGCTACAACTGCAATTTAAAAGTGGATTCAGTATTACACCTGAAAATTACAGACCCAAAGCTGTGATAATGGTAACAAAAGACGGAACTTGTTTAAACCACTTGCTTTATCGATCAAAACAAGGCTTTTTACCCGTAGACTTTGTTTCCGTTGTCTCAAATCATTTAGATCTCAAGCCTCTAGCTGATGCTTTTAATATCCCTTTTTATCATTTCCCTATAGAAGGCAATAAAAAACTGCAAGAAGGACTAGTTTATAATCACTTTAAGGAAAAAAAAGCTGAGCTTTTAGTGTTGGCCAGGTACATGCAGATTCTATCCCCAGAATTTACCAAAAAATTTTTAGCTAATGCCATTAATATACACCACTCGTTCCTGCCGAGCTTTAAAGGAGCTAAACCCTATCACCAGGCTTATGAGAAAGGAGTAAAATTAATTGGCGCTACTGCACATTATGTGACAGATGAGTTAGATGAGGGACCAATTATTGAGCAAGAGGTTATTAGAGTAGACCATAGTCTAAGTGCAAAACAATTGGCAACTCTTGGAGCGGAGATCGAGTCACAGGTACTAGCAAAGGCTGTAAAATACCATGCTGAAAAAAGAGTATTTTTAAATGGCCTTAAAACTATTGTTTTCAACTGATTTTTTTTAACCAATAATCTATCTTTTGAAAGACTCTGGTTGAATATAATAATGAAGCATGACCTAAATCATCTATTATGTAGTTTCTGCTTTTTTCTTCGTTAACTATACCTGAAGTATAAGGTATGATGAGTTGATCTTTTTTTGTAACTATATGGTACATTATTTTATCTGGATAGCCTTCTTTAGCAGTTTGAATAAACTTACTTTTATATTCCATTTGGCGACAGCATTTGCCAATTCCGATTTTGGCAACTTTAGTTCCCTTAAGTGGAGAACCCAGTGTAATAATTGCTTTAACATCTGCATGAGTTGGATATTTTTCAGCAAAGTAGCTTAAAACTAACCCTCCCATAGAGTGTCCAATAAGGATTATTTCATTTTTTTTAGTGACTTTCTGAATTTCAGTTATTTTTTTTTTTACTTTTTCGGCGTATACCTCAATTGAAGAGAAAGGAAAACCAAGATTTATTAAAAAAAGCGGACCATATCCTTTTCTTTTTAGCCTCAAGATATGAAAAAGCCATACTGATGAAAAATTGACATACCCATGAACGAGCAATATAGGTGTTTTTTTTACTTTAGTATTAAAGCTTTTTAGAAAGAAGCTCAAAAAACTAGTGAGGTATATAAGAACAAGTCCAAAAAACTCTAATAAAGCAACATAAGCTATCACTACATAGTTTCTGGCCCCCTTAGGAAAAATAAAAGCAAAGCTCTTCAAAAGAAAGCCTATGGTTAATACACACAGGATAATTGCTAATAAATACAATAATTTGCTAGACACTAAGATAGCTAAGCATACTGCTATAGCTGAGATGGCAACTAGAAGTGGTAAATAGAATTTTTTCATTAAATTTTCCTAAGTATAACTATCTATTTTAGAAAAAGATTTTGTAAAGAATTTTAAGCTATCTCCAATGAAAAAAAAGAGAAAAAAATGAAAAAAATCTTGTTTTTTGTAGATGAAAATTATGAAGATCTGGAGCTTTGGTACCCTAAAATTAGATTAGAAGAGGCGGCTTACTCCACAGTTGTTGCAGCTACTTTAAAAAATAAAGAATATACAGGCAAGCATGGCTATCCTTGTAAATCAGAAATCAGCGTAGATGATGTTAAAATCAATGAATTTGCAGGGCTTGTCATACCAGGTGGATTTTCTCCAGATAAACTGAGGCGGAACAAAACTGTATTGGACATAACAGCTCAGATTTTTAGTCAAAATAAGCTAGTTGCTTTTATATGCCATGCAGGTTGGGTTCCGATTTCAGCAAAAATTGTAAAAGGGAAAAGTGTTACAAGTGTTGATGCTATTAAAGATGACCTAGAAAATGCCGGAGCCATATGGAAGAACGAAGCAGTCGTGGTGGATGATAACTTAATTAGCTCAAGAACTCCAAGAGATCTACCCGAATTTCTAAAAGCAATTCTAAAATGGCTAGACTCTAAGGAAGTGTGACCTTTAATATTTCACATTCCTTATTTTCGCTTGTTATCTTTATTTCTTTTGCTAAAGCTGGAACTAGGTAGGTTTGACCACAAGTGATTTTTTCAGCTGCACCATCTGCTGAAATTATAGCACTCCCCTTCAAACAAAAGTAAATCTGGAAACTGCTTTGATCTGAATCAAAAATCCATTTGGTTTTTACAATAACCTTTTCCATTTTAAAGGAAGTAGTTTGTAGGAGTTTTAGGTAAGTATAATTTTCATCGCTGAATACAATTTCAGGTTTGACAACAGGATTTCTATCATCTTGAAAATCTATAGCTTGCATAGCTTGTAATAAATGCAGTTCTCTTGACTTGTTTTCATCATCCACACGATCCCAGTCGTATATCCTGTAAGTAGTATTCGCATTTTGTTGTACTTCAAATAAAAGAGATCCCTCACAAACAGCATGTACAACACCACCAGGTATATTTATAACATCGCCTTCCTCAATGCTTATTTTTCTTAAAACTTCAGGCAGTCTTTTCTCAATTACTGCCTCCTTGAATATCTCTTTGCTTACTTCATGTTTAAATCCAACAAAGACATGAGATCTATTTGATTCTAATACATACCATGCTTCATTTTTGGGATCAGCTTTTAACTTCTTTGCTGTAAGTTCTCCTGGATGAACTTGAATGCTTAGTTTTTGTTTTGAGTCTAATAATTTAATAAGTAGTGGAAACTTCCTAAATGTCTTTCCTAATCCAATTAGTTTATCTTGCCACTCAAACAACAATGAAGCTAAACTGAGTCCTTTATATCCACCATTTTCTACGATACTACTTTGATAGTCACAGTCGCAAATCTCCCATGACTCGGCATACCTGCCATTTGGAACTTTCCTATTGTATCTTTTAACAATCCTGTCACCTCCCCATATGTAATCTTTATAAATTGGAGTAAAACGGATTGGATAAATGTTCATAAATTGCTCTCTTCAACATCTTTAAGTAATATGTTTTCAGGAGAATTATCAACGATTTTTAAAAAATCTTCTAATACTTTTTTAAATTTAGAGCCCAGCCCACTATAAAGCCCTGGGATTTCATCTAACCCCTCATGACTCAATTTTTCAATCACATCTTTAACTCGAAGATTTATTGCAGAAATTGCAGGTTGATATCCTTTTAAATTTTTTTTGGATTGAACAACTTCATTTAGAACATTGCACTCCTCAAGATTTTTTATTATGGAATCTAAGAAATGAATTGGGATTTTAGTTCTTTTATAAAGCTCCTTGAGTGTCACAGGACCCTTTCTATTTACAAAATTTTTCACACATATTGATGTAATCCAAAGACTTATGATGACTCTCAAACGATGAGAAAGTGGTTTTTCTTGATAGCCAAATTCATAAATTTCAAAATTTTGCCATGCAAAACTTATTTCAGCACCTGCCAAAACTATAATCCAGCTGAGCTGCATCCAAATTAAAAATAATGGAAGAGCTGCAAAACTTCCATAGATTGCTCCATATCTAGTTGCACCTATTTGAAAAATAAGATAAAGCCTTTGAGTTATTTGATAAACTGTGCCCCCTATTATTCCGCCAAATATAGCTGATGAGAGGTGAACTTTTGTATTTGGCATAAAAAAATAAATAAAGGAAAACAATACCCAAACCAAACAAAAGGGAGTAAGCCTTATAAGAAATAAAATAGGACTAGTAATTGTTTCGTGTAAGGACAGACTTGAAATTAAATACTCCAACCTACCTACTATAAAAACTGTTACGGAACTTGCAGCCAAAAAAACAGTAGGGCCGATCAACATCATCGTAAAATAATCGGTAAACTTCCTTCTCAAAGAACGCTGTTTTCTAATACCCCAGATATCATTCAATGCAATTTCAATATTATTTAAAACCTTAATGCCACTCCAAAAAAGTAAAACTGAACCAACAATTGCAATTAATCCTCCTTTTGTATTTTCTAAAAGGTTAATTGAAAATGTAATTATTTGATTTAAAACATCTTGATGCTCTGAAAATCTTTCTTTAAGCTCACTTTCTAAAACTGCCTGATATCCAAATCCCTTGGCAATTGCAAAAGACATAGCAATCACTGGAACAATTGACATTAATGAATAAAACGTTAGGGAGGAGGCTCTTGAAGTGCACCGGTCTTTAAAAAAAGCATGCACAGAAATGATAAAAATTTTGATCACTATAGCAAATCTTTTACGGTGACCGTTTAAGTTCCTTACAGGTGATTTTAAAAATCCCTCAAATTTATTTTTCAGATTTTTAATAAAATTTGTCATATTAATTTACATTTAGCAAAGTTACTTTGATATTTAAAGATATTTTCATTTCCATAACTTTATGAAAAAACCCTAAAGGTTATTATATTTGTCTTTTTTAAGAGGATTAAAAACTTATGAAAAATTATTGGTTAATGAAATCAGAGCCAGAAGTTTATTCTATCGATATGTTACAAAAAGATAAAATAACCCATTGGGATGGGGTAAGAAATTACCAGGCAAGAAATAATATGAAAGCCATGAAGTTGGGAGATATTGTCTTATTTTACCATTCAAATGCTAAACCAAAAGGCATTGCTGGCATTGCAAAAGTTGTAAAGGAAGCTTATCTTGATTTCACAGCATTTGATAAAAAAAGCAAATACTTTGACCCTAAGTCAACAGAAGAAAAACCAACTTGGCTCATGGTTGATATTCAATTCTTGAAAAAATTTAAGAAAATTATAACTTTAGAAAAAATAAAGAGTATTAGCGGGCTGAAAAACATGACGCTTCTAAAAAACTCAAGACTATCAGTCCAGCCAGTTAAGCAAGAAGAATTTAACAAAATTTTAGACATAGAAAATGATTAATGAATTAATTCTAATCCTATCTCTCACTGTATTGTTCTTTTCATTGTTATCGAACAAGTTGCATGGCACGATAATTACTTTACCTATAGCTTTTACATTTACTGGTTTTCTATTAGGCCCTGATTTTTTAAATTTAATCGATATTCCCCTTTCAAGTGGTTTAATTCGCTTTTTTGCTGAAGTTGCTTTAATTTTAGTACTATATAGCGATGCCTCAAGAATAAAACTTAACTCAGTTCAAAAACATCATAACATACCCATCAGGCTTTTGCTTTTAGGACTTCCTTTAACAGTGATTTTGGGAAGTGGCATAGCCAAGGTTTTGTTTAACAATTTTTCATGGTTTGAAGCTGCTTTATTAGCATCTATTTTAGCTCCTACCGATGCAGCTTTAATTCATACAGTTGTCAGCTATCAGAAAGTCCCAATAAGAATTAGGCAAGCGCTTAATATTGAAAGTGGCTTGAATGATGGTCTAATGGTCCCCGTAATTATTGGTTTGTTGTCTTTTATCAATACAAGCATTGAAAGCCTAAGCATAAACAAGTGGTTACTATTTCTATTTATGCAAATAACTATTGGAATAGTAGTTGGGATATTCGTTGGATATTTTGGAGGAAAGATATTTGAAAGCCGTATAAAAAAAAGATGGATGAATAAACTTTTTGAAGAATTGTTTGCAATAGCTATGGCTTTTTTTACATATTCACTAGCGCAAACATTGAATGGAAATGGTTTTATCGCCGTCTTCGTATGCGGATTGATAGTCGGGAAAACATCAAAGGCATTATGTTCTCAAATAAATAACTTCGCTGCAGCAGAAGGTCAGCTGTTGGTTTTAATTTTATTTTTCTTTTTTGGATCGAGCTTTTTAGGAAGCGTTTTTGCCACTATTAGTTGGAAAATTTTTCTATATTCAATCTTAAGCTTAACAATTATCAGAATGGCTCCAGTATTTCTTAGTATCTTAGGTTGCAAATTGAAATTTGAAACATTTTTTTATTTGGGGTGGTTCGGCCCAAGAGGGATAGCTTCGATAGTCTTTACATTTCTAATGATTGAACAAATTGAAAGTAGCGTAGCAACAATGATTTTTTCAACTGCCATTGCTACCATTTTCCTAAGCGTATTCCTTCATGGGATAACTTCTCTTCCCTTCTCTAAATGGTATGCGAAAAAACTGTATACAAAAAAAGGAAATGAAGAAGATCGAAAAGTAAGTGAAATGCCAACTAGGTTAAAATCTTAAAAAGCTCGTATTTTGAGAGATAGTTGATGATCAAAAAAAGGCAACATATCTGGATATTTATTTAATATCAATCGCCTAAGGTTTCTTGTTGATCGTAGCAGCTCTTTTTCTTGGTTTGCTTGGTTGAGAAGGCTATCATCGACAAATACACGACCAGGATCAATCAAAATTGCTTTTTCTTTATAAAATCCATAGTTGATCTCAACATCTAAGTCATCATCTGCAATTCCCTTAGTTATGCGAGAAAACACAACCTCTAGAAAGGAGTTAATGGCCTCTTTGAATTTATCTTTATTCGTCCGATAAAGTATTTCAAGATGCTCGAAGATTGGTTTTGCTTTTTTTTGTACAACAAAATCAACATCAAACAAGTCGATTTTATGTACATTATTTGCTTTGTCTTTTACCTTAATTATCTTATGAAAATTATTATTTTGCATTTGTGTGTATACAAACCCAGTTTCTTCTTTAAGTAAATGCTGAGCTAGACAGTAACTTTTCAAGCTAGGTTGTAGCCTTAAAGACCTAATTTGGTTCATTCTTCTTATGTATGGTATGAAAGTGAAAGTTCTAATAATTAAAGGGAGATCGAATCTTCTATAATTTAAAAGCTTAATAACATAATCACTATCTTCACTTTCAAAAACAAAACATTGATGACCTTTTCCAAGGTAAAAAAAATCTTTATCTAAAATGAACTTAATTTCCTCAATATCATCATTTTTTGTAAGATCCAGATTAACTTTAGCAAACCTTTTTACTTTAGATATTTGAAAGCCGTCTAAACGATAAAATGACCAAATGGAAAAAAAAGAAAAATAAATAAAAGAGCGAATTAAAAATTTTTTCATTTTTGAAGAGCTAAATTGTACTGTTCATCGAAATAAGGTACAAGTTCCGGCCAAAAAGTTATAAACCAATCTCTTAAAGCTAACGCATGTTTATCAATTTCGCTTACATAGGTAGAGTGGTTCTTTAAAATATATGGGTTGTCATAGTAATCGCCAAAGTCTAACTCTATTGCTTGATCACTGATAAATCCAAAATTTTGAAATAAGTTAGGATCGCTATTAGATATGCTGCTGGTGGAGCGAGTTGTTAAAAGCTTAAAAAAAGAGTTAATTTTTCTTTTAGCTTCTTCTAAATTGTTTTGTTTTTTTGAACTTTCGAAAGACTCTTTAATCAAAACAGCCTTTTTCTGGATTAAAAAACAAAAATCATTAAGGTCTACTTTCCTATGTAGTCCAAAATTATCCACTAAATCAACCTTTGGTAAATTAGCAGTTGACTTCAAGTGCAAGTAAACTAAGCCTGTTTGTTTCTTTAATCGATTATAAGCAGACCTGCAGGCTTTTAGAAACCTTTCTTTTCTTTTTTTGTTTTTAGCATTTAGTTCTAAAGTAGCAGACGTCATAAATTTTTTATGCATAGGAGTAGTCATTCTATCAGATCTCAATATCTTAATAACATGCTCCTTATCATGGCTTACGAAGGCATAAAATTGAGTCCCTTTCCCCAAATAGTAATATGGACCTGATAAAAGCGCTTTAAGATGTCTATCCTTGGAGAACTTTGGGAAACTATTATAATTTTCAACTTTCAAAATTTTAGAAAGACGAAAGCCGCCTATTTGGTATTTTTTGATTGTTACAGAAAGCATAAAAAATGCGAATACAATCACTGGAAAAAAAATTAAGTTAACTATTTTTCTCATTTTCAAGTAAAAAGCCCAATTTTTATTGATCTGCAAGTGTCAATAAATAATGAATTATGTATATTAAATGTTCATTAAACTATGAAAAATTATGACACCAATAAATTTAGCCAGATTTAACACACATTCTAATCAGATTTTGCATTTATCGAAACCTACAAATTCATTTCTTGCATTGGCTTTAAAAGTTAAGTCTATTGCGTTGATTATGATTCCTTTATTAGCAGTCATTTTTACTTACATAATCCTAGCTAATCCAAATGAAAATGAGTTAGCAAACCCAAGAGAAATTTCTTTTAATAAATTAAAACTTAGCAGTGATGATAAAAAAAATATAGAATTTATAATAAACAACTTAGCTACCAAGAGTAAATCTGAACTTTTAGCGATGAGCAGTAAGTTAAGTTCTTGCGGTAGTCAAATTAAAGAAGTTCATCCGTTAAAGTTCATGTCTTATGTTTTATCTGACAAAAAAATGAAAAAAGAACATCTACCATTAATCTTAAAAGATTATTTTAAAAGAATGAGCTTTATGAAAGGACTTACTAAATCATTAGAAAGCAATAAAAATCTTTTAGAACCATGTTTAACTGACTTTATGCACTCAATTAATATTCATTTGTCTAAGAGAGACAAGATGGCCACTTTAATTGAAAAGAAAAAATGGCATGATTTCTTCAATTTTGCAGTTGAAAACTCCAGCACTTCATTCTCTTTATTTTAATCATATACCTGCACAAGATATGCTCATAGAATGATTTTACATTGAAATTAAAAAATTTAATTGATAAAAAGTTTCAATTAAAAAAGGAAGACAAATGAATTTTTTTTACCTCAAAAAGAAACCTCTATCTCATATACTGTTCTTTTTATTTTTTACCCTAATTGTATTAAGCCAAGGTGTCCAAGCTAGCGTTGCAAGTAATATACGGTTTAATACAAATATCCTAGGCAGTTTAGTTAAAGTAAAACCAGAGAAAAATGAACCTTTTCATAATCTTCGTTTAACTGAACAAGACAAGGAAAACATCACTTATATTATTACAAGTCTTGGAGAGCAGGGTAAATTAACTCTTTTAGTTAATAAGTCAGAACTTACAAGACGTGGAGATCTAATCCAGGGAGTTCATCCCTTAAAGTTCTTAACTGTAGTATTTAGAGATGAATATCTAAAAAAAGTTTGCATGCCTGAAATTTTAAAAGATTATTTCAAAAAGAAAAACTTTCTCGATGGACTTGGTGCAAATATGACAAAAGAAGCTCAAAAAGGAAAAATTCAAAAGTACATGCCTGATTTTCTAAGTGAAATTAACTTAAACTCCAAACACTCAGAAAGCCTTTTAAAGTTTGTTGAAATAAGAGATTGGGAAGGATTTGTTCGCTATATAGTTAACAACTAAAAATACTTGATCAAATGCTTTTCAAATGTTCCTGGGGTTACAATGGTAGCTCCATTTTTTTCTTCTAAATAAAGCGCGCTACCTGATTCCCAAGCATACATTCCTTTTAAAAGTTTTTCTCTAGTAGGCACGCCTTTTACTTCCGAATGAATAAACATCTTTCCTCGCATAACTGCCATTAACTCCATAGCTGTCTGCCCTCCTGACCTGGTAAAAGTGACATTGCTGCGGCTAAATATAGGCGAAATTACTTCTTCATTTTGGAAAGATACTGGTATTATTATTAAGTTACTATAGTGGTTATGTTCTTTAGTAAAATCAGTAACAGTTTTAAATAATGATCTTTTTTGCATATTGTGCTTTGAGCAGAAAATAAAAATGATGTGCTTTGAATTTTTCTTTGAATTTTCAAACAAATTTAAGAAGCCCTTTAAGTATGCAATAGTAGCATCACCTGCTGGCTGTGAGCCTAAAAGAATTGTATATACTAAATCAGCAGCATCTATTTTATAGAAAAAATCCAAGCCCTTTTTTTCAAAATTTATATTTTTTTCATTTAAAGCATCTTCGGTCATTTGGATTTCTTCATTATCATGACATTTTGCTCTAATAATAGTAGATGTATCTATTGTGTCTTTGCTTTGATACTTTTTGAATGATTGTCTTATAAAATATTTCTGTAAACAGACCTTATCTAATGAAAGTTTACAGTTTCTTTCCCAAAACTGTTCTTCAGTTTCATCTCCTTTTAATAAAGGATCTACTGTAAATATCTTTATGAATTTTCGGTCTTTATCGCTTAATTTCTTAATAGGACGAAAAAAATGAGTGTTTAAATCTGTCGGCAAGTCAACAACAACTTTTTCTAGCTGAATATTTTTTTTTCTATAGTAGTTGACGAGTCTAATAGCTTTTATAACTGCAGACGTACAAACAGGTTGTGTATCAATAACTCGAGTGATATTTTCTTTTAAAAGAACTCTGATGGCTCTAAGAAAAACATTTGGCCAAAAAAAATAATCAGCGGCACTTTGACAAGAACGAATTTGCTCAAGCCAAGATATGTTCCCTTTTTTTTGGGCATAATCCCAAGCTTTCACTCCAAAATAACCAAAAGGCATTCCAACCCAGTCTATCATTAAATCTTTCTTAATAATATTCGCATTAGGATCTTTAGCTAAAACTTCTTGACATTTTGCTTCGGCTGCTTGAATTAAGCCTCCTCCTCCGGATGCATAAATAATGAGCACATTTTCTTTCATTTTTTGTCTTTCATTGTGGTTCATATTATTTTTATATCACTTACTAAAAATCGCTCTCCTGCATAGAAGAAAGAGCTCTTAACCGTTGCTTTAGAAGATTTTCTATAATAAAAACTTTACACTTTTATTGCAAAAAATCTAGCTAGCTTACCTAAAATATAGCTCTGATTTTTCTTTGTAGTTCATTAATTTCTAATAATGTTTAATAAAAATGCCGTTTAACCTGTTTTTTCTATGTATGAGTAGATTTTTTAGCACCCTTATAAAATATTCAATTTTTATGACGACACAACTGACAAGCGCCAACATTAGCACTAAAATTATAGCCCACCGTGGGGCTTCTAGAATTATGCCTGAAAACACTATGAAAGCTTTTCAAGTAGCAAAAGATCTATCTGCAGATTTTATAGAATTAGATGTCCATTTATCTAGTTCAAAGGTGCCAATAGTGATACATGATCTTGAGCTTGTTAAGCTATATGAAAATGAAAAAATTTCTGGGACTTCTCAAAACAGAAAACTACTGAAAGTCCTAAAAGGAGAAAAAATACCGACATTACTAGAAGTTCTTATAAACTTTTTAGACACTAGCTTTATGATTGAAATAAAGCATGGTAGCGCGAGTGACTTTGACCTTGCTTTAGAGACTTTAAAAATTATAGCAGAGTCTAAACACGAAAAAGTAAAAATAGCTAGCTTTTCACCATTTATTTTGCAAGAAGTACATAAAATAGATCCTAACATGAAATTAATTGGAATAGTAGATGATAACAACATTAATTACTTAAAAGATTTCCTCAAGTTAAAGGTCGAAATAATTGCAGCAAAACAGTCTCTTGCAAACTTAGACTTTATTAACAAAATTCATCAGTTAAACTTGAAAATTTGGGTCTGGACTGTCAACAATAAGAACTCTATAAAGAAATTTGCAGGTAACATTGAAGGCATAATCACAGATGATATTGTCCTTGCAAAATCAATTCTTGATTGAATTAATTATATTTTTTCGTTTAAAGCTTAGGTAATACCGTTTAAGGAAAATTAATGAAAGGTCTAAAAAGACTTTTAATTATAATTTTTGGATTTATTATTGCGCTTGTCACTTTGTTTTTTACAGGAGCAATTTATAATAATATCCCCTATTTAGAAAAAACTCCAAAAATTGAAACTGTCGCTCATCAGAAAAATTACTTACCTCAAGATACTTTAAAAGTAATGTCATATAACATTCATTTTGCAACCGGCTTAAATGATAAAAAAATTGATAATGCTGATGCAGAAGGTTACAGGAAAAGACTAGATAAAATAGCTGAAGTGCTAAACAGTACAAATGCTGATGTTGTCTTACTGCAGGAAGTAGATATTAACTCATCTAGATCGTATAAAATTAATCAAGGAGAGTATCTAGCAAATAAATCAAACTATAACTACTATGCATGTGCATCACTTTGGAGGCGAAAAGTTTTTCCAGATATTAATGGTAGGCACGGTATTTTAGAGCATGGTCTATGCATTTTATCTAAATTTCCATTAACAAATCATGAAGCGCAAATTTTCAATCTATCGAAAGGTATACCCTTTTTTTTAAGATGGCTCTTTAACCCTCACGGAGTTCAAAAAGTAGATATCAACTTGGGCAACAAACTAATAACTATAGTAAATCTACACCTAGACCCATGGTCTTACAATGAAAGAGAACTACAGATGAAAAATGTAATTAATTGGATAAGACCTTTCAAATATCCAACTATACTTGGAGGAGACTTAAATTTAGAGCCTCCAGAAACTTCATTTAAAACCACTTATCATTTACAAGACAAACCATGGTTTATAAGCATAGACCAAGATAACTTACAAAATGAAAAAACATTAGCTTTTCTTAAAAAACTCGGTTTTAAATCATGCATTGATTCAGAAAAATATCTAAAAAATCCCAAAATTTATTACTCCTATCCTTCAAACAATCCAAAAGTCAAATTAGATTATATTTTTTCAAGGAAACTGGAAGTTATAAATGGGTACATCTTCCATGAAGCTAAAGACGCATCAGACCACTTGCCAATTGTTGCCGAGCTAAAATTATGATCCAAGAATTGCTCCCACAACACAAAAAGAAATTAACCAATAAAAGGTATTAATTAAGTATAAAGTAAAAGAAGTTTTAGCCCAAATAACAGATGACAAATGTGTTGTTGCCACAAAGCCGATCCAGATTCCAAACCCTACAAAAATTCCATCTATTGCTGAATTTATTCCCAAAAAGCCAATTAATAATGAAAAGAAAAAGCACAAAACAAATGAATTTATAAAAGATAAAACTAAGGTCTTTAAGTCTAACTTAGTATTTTTAGAGCGGGCATTTGAATATTTTGCCCACTGCTTGCCGAAAACAAATGGAGAATACCACAAAAATCCTATAGCCATATAAACAATGGTAGCAATAAAAACAGATAGAAATTGATAGTCAACAGAATTATTCATAATTCAAACCGTAAAATTTAGCCGCCTAGCGGTAGTGTTAATATAGGTGGAGTTACTTGAGGCTTACCTGCCTGCAAATTATACAACTGCAACAAAAGTAAAAACGTTTGCTTTGATTGAATATCCGAATCGTCAATATAAAACCAATGGTTCCGATATTTTACTGAAACATATGCATTTTTTGGCAAGTAATCACATGATTTAACCTTAATTAGGCTTCCGACTAAATCAGACCAGGCGAATAATCGTTTTTCATCTCCACTGAAATATGGAACTCGACTCTTTTTTAAATCTGATTTTGGAATTTCAATCCCATGACTTAGATAATACATGCAAGAGAGGATTGAACGTGGATAGACTCCTATTTGTCCTTTGACATTAAACCCTAACTCCATACTTAGAACATAATTGCCATTAGATGTATAGACTCCCTTCAGCATAGAAGCTAAGCGTTTAGCCTCTTCTCCTTCATATGGAAAAGCAATTTGAAGATTATTAACCTTACCTTTTTCCTCTCTAATCTGAACTCCCATACGAAGCTCATTGCGGAGCTGGAAATATCGCATTAATCTAGTAGCTTCGAAGAAATTTTCATATTCCGGCAAACGTTCAAGTATTGGACCTGATGCTTCAGGTGCATTATCTAATTCATCAAAACTTTGAATAACTAACCTAAATACTCTATCAATATCCCATCCAGAATAGATCAACTGTTGGATAGTTGTAAGATCAATTGGAGTTAGAAGTTGTTGAGAAAAAGCTTGCCCTTCTAAGGGAGTAAATTGCAATGTTGGCTGATTTTGCCATGAAATGTCGCCCCCTAGTGACAATGGGTTATTTGAATTAAATCCAGGTATTGGAATGGATGCACTTGCCGCAGCTCTGTAAGTAAACTGAGTGGTTATATTACTTACATCTATAAAATATGGATTATCAAAATAACGGAGTCTAACCAAATTTAAGAGCATTTGCTCATTGTTAGATATCTGAACTGCTGTATTATATGCGTTTCTTCCTCCCGAACCTTCCAATGCCATCCTGCTTGGAATATTACATGAGGAGAAAAACATGCTAAGAAAAATAATGACTGTGAA
This sequence comes from Parachlamydiales bacterium, assembly GCA_050302075.1. Lineage (GTDB taxonomy): Bacteria > Chlamydiota > Chlamydiia > Chlamydiales > SM23-39 > JBNLAH01. The sequence goes on from JBNLAH010000004.1 coordinate 209,390, forward strand.
AAATAAGCCTTTCATATAACACATTATTAATCTCTGCAATTTCAAGGAAAATTTATTAAAAATCAAGGATTTAATTTTAGAAATCAGGTGCTCTACTATTGGGTATTTAACCCCATAAGTTTTTAAGATTTATAAATTATTTTTTAATTTTACCAAACAAAACTTTATTGGAAAAAAATAATCGCCATGATGGTTTGCAAATCTATTTTCAACAAGGTCATAGTCGGCTTTTTTCTTAAAGTATTTTAAATAAAAATCATTCATTTCATTAAAATTTTTAAAGTGAGCTATTTCTGATATAATTTGAAAATTAGTTACTTTAAGGCCAATCGATGCCACATAATCTCTTACTTCCTTAATGCTTTCAAAACAGCTCTGGTCTTTTGTAAAGAGGCTTAAACCGCAGTCCTGGGGAAAAAAAAGAAGCAAGATATCTGTATTTTTTTCAGAAGCTTTTTGTAAATCATTTTTAAAATCATTACTAAAGAAAATTTTAACATCACCTTTTGTGTAAAAAATTTCTTTATATGAGTTGGTAATTTGAGAAAAATTTTCGTCAAACGTCATTGAAAAGCAAAGGACTGGAAAAATCGACAATATTAACTTAATTTTATTTAGCATAATTAATTATAATTACAGTGTTTAATTTTAATTATTAATAATAATTTTTATGACAAATTTAATAAATTATTATACTCACAAAAGTTATATACCTTCCTATTATCATAGACAAATTGATAATGACATAGAAAATGAAACAAACACTTTATCAAGGGTCTCAAAAATAGGATTTCAATTCCTATTTTTATACAAGCCTGCTGCCAGTTTTTGTAATTTATCTCTAACAACTATAAGGACTGCATCTAATTTTTCAAAATGTATAAAAAGAATTGAAGATCAAAACTTTGATGAAGGGATGTTTTCTGATGCATATTCAGCATCCTTATCAATGATTAGTTTAGCTGGTACTTACTTTAATTCTACAATTGGAATTCACTTAACAACAGTCAGCGATATATCTAATAACCTCTTTCAAATTTTTCAAGCGATAAAAAAGCAAGATTTTGAAAAAGCTTTTGAGCTTTTGTTCCAAGTAATTAATAGTTTGCTTTATTTAGGAATAGCACTTACTGGCTCTCTAGAAATTACCCTAATTTCACTGCTAATGCAGGTATTAACACAGCTTAAGCTAGCATCTAAGGAATTTAAGCAAGGAAGATATTTAGAAACAGCTGCCAACATTGTTTTAGCTGCTATTAAAATAAATGAATCTAAAAATCAGTTCTCGCTTATTAGAAAAAGAGATGCTCTTTTACAGATTAAAAAGTACCAAGATATTAAAAAAAGGATTGAAAACGGAAGAAAAATAGATGAGCTGTATGACCACCCACTAATTAAGATGGTTGATAAAATCAATGAAAATGCTGTTATTTTAGAAGACGAAAATGGGAAAAAAATAGATTTTGGTTCGCATTTTTTTGGCTATGGTAAAGACCAGGTTAAAGGAATGAACTTGTCTCTTAAAAAAGAAAACAATGAAATTGAACTTGAGTTTAAAGTAAATCATGTGAATCGAGATAAACTTACAAAAATCATAAATGAGCTTAAGTCTAGCAGTAAAAGAGAATTGAATGATTGTTTAAAAATTTGTAAATCTCATTCCACTCAAATATGTTTTAGTGAAAAGGACTCCCTCAAAATGAATTCCTACTATAAGCCAAAAGATTTGGTTATAAATTTAAAAGGAATTGGTAATTTAAGCATTGGCGCTTCAAAAGATTTTGTTGGATTGTATGATAGAGTGCGAATTAGGTTAAAAAAGGAAAAAAGCTTATATGATCTGCACGAAGTCTTAGCATTTTTTGACCTTAACAATGTATTAAAAGCATCGGCAAAAGAAGACATAGAGAGAATGAAAATCGGGCAGGTTTTTCGAATGTGCTGCCCTAAGGCTGCAACTACTTTTGAAAGAAGCTCCGAATTTTTTGATCTATCAATAGAAAAGTTAAAGCAGAGAATAATCATGATTGCGCCTGAGATGAATAACAATTTTAAAAAATACCTACCCCGCGTTGAGTTTAGGGAAATTATGCCAGGAAGAATGCGCTGCTCTGTTAAGGGGCTTGCAGATGAGCTATATGAGCTTGGAGCTAGAAGTATAACATCTGTTATAACTGGGACCCATAGCGACAAGTCACTTTGCGAGCGTATCGTCTCCATGTTTAAAATGGGTGCACTATCCACTCAATTAAGGCATTACGCTGATATGATTCAAAATGGGCTTTCTCCCGTTACCGATTTTAGATCTGGCGGATCTGATAGCGTCTTTACACAGCTTGTCACAAAAAATAATGATAGTTACAATGATATGTGGTACAAGGGAAAAGTTCGTCTTTTATATTCTTTAAAAGCACTTGATACTATCTCATACCAGTATCATTATGATAGTTCTGGAAATAGAAGTCTTAATTCATGGTGGTGGGGCAATAATTATTTAAATAGACCAAATATTTTTAAATTCATAAAAAGGGAAAATGAAAATTACATCGGCTCTAACGAAATTATGATTAAAGAAAGAATAGCACCTGAGTATATTGAAGGTATGATTGTTGAATCAGATATTTTAAAAAATAAAATTATTAGTGCGCTGGAAAAAGCGAAATTATTAAAAACAGATAATGGCGGCAATAAAACTATTTTAGGAAAACCAGTTGATACATTTATCCAGGTAGGAAATGCAATAGCTAAAGGTTAACTAGTTATCACGTGAATAAGGGTTTGCCCTTAACATAAAATATCTTTTTAAAACATCCTCAGAAGCAATAACTCCAAATATCAAATTCTCTATAAATTTACTAAAGCTGCCCTCCATTTTAGGGCTTTGCATTTCAGCTATTTCAACATACCCACTGCTGTCTTTTTGCGGAATTTGCCCATTGTTTCTTAACCTGGTAACTTCTGCTAAGCCATTTCCAAGAGCCAATTTAAACTTTTCAATAGCTCTAGAATCAGATAAGTACATTGGAGTTATACACATATGCACACAGTCATTTTTTAATTTACTAAGAATAATTTCTATTTTTTTCATCTCATCTGCCAATTTAAGAGCTGCACCCTTAGGAAAACCCTCTCCTAACTTAAAAGCCACAACACTAGTGTCTGGAATTCCCAAAAGATCAACCCTGTTATCTTTTTTAAGGCAATCTATAATCTCTTTTGTTTTTTCCTTTAACCTCAAGGCAACCTTCTGATATCTATTTTTGCCAATAATTAACATAGTAATGAACGCAAAAAGTGATGGTAAACATGACTTACTTCCTTCGGGCCCATAAGTTGCGTATCTACCCCCTTCCCATCCAGCTACTGTTCTAACAGCATATTGTAAAAGCTCTTCATATCCAACTACACACGAACTTCCCTTTGGAGCTTGACCATATTTATGAAAATCGAAAGATACTGACATAACAGCTGGAAACTCTCTGCGATTAAGAAACTTAGTCTTAAATTCATCTAAAAAATTAACCACAAATGAACCTAAGCATGCATCTACATGTACTGGGCAATCATATTCACAAGCTAAATCTGATATATCTTTAACAGGATCCACTGTTCCCATTGGATAATTTGGAGTAGAAGCTACAATACAAATAACTTTTTTCCCATACTCCTTAAGCTTTTTTTCTAAATCATTTAAATCTATTCTTCCTTCATTGGTTGAGTCAACATCGACAAATTTTAAATAAAAATCTTGTTCTGCTTTATTAAAAGCTGCATGAGAAAATCTACTTCCCAGTATAACTCCCTCACCCAGACTTATATGTCTTAAATCCATAGATCGTTTCTTATACATTAACATAGCCTCACGTATGCTCATGGTTCCACCTGAAGTTATTATCCCCATAACTTTTTTTGGATCTGCTCCAAGCATATTTCCTATCATTTGAGTTACTTGAAAATCTAAAAAACTCCCAATTGGAAAATCATCAGAATGCAATGAATTCCAAAAATATGCCTCTCTAGTTGCTTCTGCATACAAATCACTTAAGACACTGGTTAAACATTTGATAAGATCTTCTGAGCTTAAGTCATTAGTCGAAAGAAGTTCTTCATATTTGTCAAAAATATCATTATTAAATGCAATCCTGGCATCTCTTATTTTAATTAGATCTGGATGATCTTGAGTCAAGTTAGCTCCATAAATAGCCCCGGACATGTGGAAGTTTTTTAGATTCGCTTCTGTTGAATTAGCATAAGATCTAATAAGTTCTAAAACTGCCCTAGGTTTCATCCCATTTTCAGGAATTCTTACAATTGGGTCTCCAAATTGCGCCCAGCTATCTAAAAACTCTGTTGCAAAGTGTTTTGTTTTAGCGTTAAGTTTTTTTAAATAAAATTCTCGAATAGATCTAATTTTTAAAAAAATCCTAGCTACTTGCTTTCTTCTGCCCTCTCCATGCCTGACTTGATATTCAGATATTTTCTTTATAATAAACAAGGAAGTTAAAGCTACTGCAGCAGTCTTTTTAGTTTTATTACTTGCTGAATGTGAATTAATCCCTCTAAAGCTAAAACCTAAAAATTGACGAACAACTGTGTTAATTGCTTCTACAGCCATAGTATTATCTGTCCTTCTTTATATTTTTAAAAATTTTATTTGATAATTTTTGTTAATTTTTGCCAATAAAAAAATTAAGAACCTTTAAAGAAAGGTAAAAACAATAGTTAGACAAGAAGAGGGCTCAATTTAAACCTCTCAAAATATATGGGACGGGCTTACTTGAGGTTATTAAGAAACGATATTAACGAGTAGTTAACCTAAAATAATTTAAAGAAGATCAACTATTTCGATCGCAACTGCTGTTAAACCTAATAAAAATAAGAAGAGTAAATAACTTTTGCCAAAATAATATTTTTTTTCACCGAATAACCCCTCCATCTTGTAAAATCCAACCCAGATTAAGGTTACTGGAAAAATTCCATTTAAAATAGCTTCTCCAACTCCCCCTGCTAATCCTAAAGCGCTTGAAAAAATATCAGGTTTTAAAATTGCAAAAAAAGTACAAGGAGCAAATACCAGAAAGCATAGTAATGCTCTGCTTATTTTTATTTTATAATTTGAAAAACCGTCTTTTAAAAAATCAACAACTGAAAGAGACACGCCTAAAAGTGAAGTAGCTAAAGCAGAAACGGCAAAATATTTACCAAAAAGATAAAGTTTCGAATTTGTAGAAACCTCTTGTAGAGTTGAAATGCAGGTTTTACCTTCTATCATTGCCTTTTGAAGCGACTCCATATTTACAGAGCCCAAAACAGCCTGTTGCCACATTAGGTAAACTACTAGCGAAATCAAAGTTCCAAATACAAGCGATAGAATAAGTACTTTTCTGTCTCTTTCAAGATAATCGCAAAGTGATGGAATTACATTATGATAGCCAAAAGCCCCAAACAAGACAGGAACCGAAAATAGCATTTTTGAAAAATTATGCTGAGACAGATTTGATACATTTATCGTGCTAGCACTAAAAAATATAATAAATATAAAAAGAGCATACATACTAAGACTTAAGGCAATATTGAAACGGTCTACCCATTTAGTTCCCAAAAAGACGATAGCTCCAAATATCAAGCTAAAAAACAAATATCCCATAGGTGAAACCGTAGAGCTTTTGTATATTAATTCGCTAAACAAGGGAGCTCCACCTGCAATATAAGCCACTATCAGGCAATAGTATAAAAAAACAAACATGAAGCCGATAAAATACTTACCAAACTTGCCTAAAAAATGCTCAGAAATGGATAGAAAATTAGAACCTTTGGGCATCTTAAGGCATACTTCTAAGAGCAAAATTCCAGTCATCAGCATAAATAACCACACACCTATAGTAGTTAAGCTGCCTGGAATAAATCCGGATTTTGCTGTCGCCATAGGCATTCCCAGCATCCCTGCGCCTATCATAGTTCCAGCTATCAAAAAGGATCCGGACAAAAGCCTCTTACCTGAAAGCTTGCTACTCTTAACTTCTGAAACAGCGCTCATAAATTTTATCGCCTTAAAAAAACAATTTTTTTATGCAGAAGAGTAATCTTTTTACAATTAAAAAACTATAGAACAATAGTCTTGAAGGGTATTTTATATATACTTACAAATAATTAATTTTAAGAAATCCCTCTATTAGAATAATATTTTACGCTAAAATTAGCGATATTTATTAAATATTTTATTCTAAAAAATGCCTACTTGGCTTAGATTACTTGAATTTATTTGAACAAACGGTTCCATAAGAACAAATTTGATTAACCAAAAGAGAGGAAAATTCAGTGAATTTAAGAATCTTAAAAAATCTACTGTATTGTTTCTTATTAACGATACTTTTACTAACTGTGGGCTGTGGTAAAGATAATTCCAAAAAAAGTTCAAAAAACCAAGTTCTTCGAATAAATTTTTTTGCTACTGCCGTTTCTTTTCATCCTCATCTAGTTAGAGTTGTTGCTGGCGCTACTTTGTGTAAATCATTGTATGAAGGGTTAACAAGAATTAACCCAGAAAGAAAAATTGAGTTAGCAACAGCTGAGAGGGTAGAGGTATCACCTTGTAAGAGGATATACACATTCACTTTAAGAGATACTAAGTGGTCAAATGGGGAAAAAGTGACATCCTATCACTTTGCAAATACTTGGAAAATGGCATTAGACCCCAAAATTGGACGCTGCTTTCACGTAGGCAAACTGCTAATAATTAAAAATGCAAAGAAAGTAAGTAAAGGAGAACTTCCTATTGAGGAACTTGGGATCCATACACCTGATGAAAAAACAATAATTGTAGAGCTTGAAACTCCTCTGCCTTATTTTCTAGAGATAGCTTCAGATGTGTCTTTTTTGCCAGTTTATGAAGATAATTACAACTTTCCAACTATTTTTAACGGTCCATTTACAGTAAAAAACTATGAAGCTGAAAAATCTTTGACGCTTATTCCTAATAAATTTTACTGGGACAGAGACTCGGTAAAGCTAGACGAAATTCAGATTAGCTTTATAAAAGATGAAAAAACTGCATTTTCGCTATATGAGATGGGAGAGTTTGACTGGGCCGGTAGTCCCTATTGTGACATACCAAAAGAGATGTTAGATAAAATTCAAGATCTTAAACACTATAATACTACATCCCCTTTTTGGATATTTCTAAACACAAATGACCCAATGTTAAAATCATCCAAAATTAGAAAAGCTCTTTCATATGCAGTTGACAGATCAGAACTTGTTAAAGGAGTCTCTTTATATCAGAATGAATTAAATTCGATTATCCCAGAAGAAATTTCAACTCTAGAAAAAGAATATTACATTAAAAATTTTACGATTGAAAATGCTAAAGCACTTTTTGAAGAAGGCTTAAAAGACTCAGGGATAAACAAAGAAGATTTCACATTCACACTAATTCACAGCAACTATCCAGAACATGAGAGCATCGCTGTTTACTTAAAACATAGATGGGAAAAAGTATTTGGTATTAAAGTCCCGCTTAGAAAATATGATTGGCCAACTTTTACATCAAAAACCAGAAATGGTGATTTCACTGCAGGTGGTTTCTACTTATGCAATCTAAGTGATGATCCGTCTTATTTGCTGGAACAATTAGCAAACGGAGAAGGTTATTTTTCAACTTGGTCAAATGAATCATTTAAAGAAATGGTCCAAAAATCAAAATATGCATTAAATGAGGTAGATAGGAAGCAATACTTAAGAGAAGCTGAGAAAATATTAATGGATGAAATGCCTATTTGCCCCTTATATATAATTAATAATGTGTTCACTTGCAAAAAAGAGCTAAAAAATTTCTATCCTCCTAGAAAAAATTCATCAGACTTCAAATGGGCATATTTTGACTATCAAGAAGAAAAACAAGTTTCTAACTAAAAATAAAGGAGGCATAAATGCCTCCTTATAAATCTATATTTTAGAATTTTTGTATTGGAACTCTTTAATTTTTTAGAACAGATTGGATAGATGTAGTAAATAGATAAACAGTCCAATAGATAAAAGAGTGATAGCAATGGCTAAGGTCAAGCCAATAGGCGAATCCCAACTATACCACTTGCCCAAGAATTGAGAATTGTATTTTTCATAATACTTATTGTTATTTTTTGTTTCCATAATTGTACCTTTGAATAAAAAATTAGTTCCAAGCTAACAGCTAATTATCTAAAAAATTAGATATATTTTGTAGAAGCGAGATAAAGCGCTCTTCATCCTCTTTCAAATTAAGTGACCTTGCTTTTTCAAGTCCCCTTTCAGCTATTTTTGCGGCCTCGATAAAACTATTCATTGCCAATTTAAGCTGCGCTTCCAAATAATCTGAGTGCATCAATGCCCACTTATTTGAAATTAAATCTCGAGCTTTATCTATAGTCTTCTGTGTATATTCAAAACTTTTCTGCAATAAATATACTTTTCCTAAATGAAGCTGTACCTTCATTTGATTTTCTAGATCTTTAGCATTTTCAAAAGCTTGTAATGCTGCAGAGTAAAAATGAGCTGCCAGATCTAAGCTTCCCCTTGGATTGTCTGCATGAGCAGCGCCAAGGTTATAATAGATCTTGCCCTTTAAAATATCACAGTTAATACCTTTTAATTCATAAATCTCCAAAGCATTTTCAGCAACTTCAATAGCTTTTAAGAAATAAGCTTGTTGCAATTTCTCATTATCACTTTTACTAGCTAATGCCAGGTTGGCTGCAGACTCTACATAAAGAGACTGAATAAATAAGGTAGGATCAACAAATTCCTCAGACAAGTTATGGCACATCTTTGCATATGTTAAGGCCTTGTCATAATTTCCTTGATAAAAAGCAACTGAAGTCAATTGAGCGCAGATTTTTGCCTGATCTTTTACTCTATCTTCTTTTATAGAAATATCTAAGGCTCTGACACCTTTTTCAAATAGCTCGCTCCAACTCCCCATATCTGACAAGATTTCAAAATCTCTAAAATAATTCTCAATTGCGTCTTCATTAGAAAAATTAACTAATGTTGAAGCTACCCCTTTTTTCCATTCAATATAATCTTTAAGCACTTTTTCATGATCAAAAGCAAGCTCTTCCCATGGGATATCTTCTAGTTTAACTAAGAAGGCTTTTGCAGCATCATCTCTTGCTTTTGGAAGTTTAAAAGAATTAGCTATGTGAGTTACTTCGACAAAGTGATGCCTAAGGTCTCTTGAAGGATCTGAATAGACATGGAATTGCCTTAAATCAAATAGCTCCAAGTCAACCTCTTCCATCATTTCTCTTCTGATAGCACTTTCTACTGTCTCGCCATATTCAACCTTGCCACCCGGAAGCGCTATTTTAAATGGATCTTTTCCACACTCAATAAGTACAATCCCCTTAAAATCACCTTCTACATATACTTCAACTATAGCAGCTGTTGTAAGAATTGGCGAGGCGTGGTCTTTTGCATAACTTTGAAATGCTATTAATAAGAAACTTACTGTGACAAAAAAACTTCTAACTTTAGTTATCATTTTTCAATTCTCTGGAAAATTTAAGAAGCGTCAGATCATACCAATAAGTGTTATTTTTTGTCTTTGCGGTAAGTGTCAAAAAAAACGAGGTATAGGTTAAAAACAAGCCAAAAGCTTGGCTTGATTAATCATTTTCAATGCTATTAACTTCTATTCGCTTGTATTTGCCTTGAACGCTTTTAACGGCTTATTTCTTGAACTAGATTTGTCAAATTATCTCTACTACTCATAAAGTTCATTATAAATTCATCATAATCTCTTTCAATTTTTATGGTAGTACTACTTGATTTTTTTTCAGAATAAACTTCAAATTCTAAAACATGAAGCTTACGATTTGGATAGCAAAGATACTTTATGATCTGAATTTTCAAACTATCATTAACATCTCCTGGTCGTATTCGAATATTTTTGTCTTCAATAGAAACTTTTGCGATTTTTTTATCTTCAATATCTACCTCTGACATTGACCAAATGCCGCTATTTTTTCCACTAAGTCGATGAGGAGTTTGTATAAGAAGGCTATCTTTTTTTATATGAACTTTGAGATTTAAAGGATTATTAAATTCAATAAGCTTAAAACCTTTAAAAAGTCTATTAACTAAAAAGTACGGGATTCTATTTTCAACTCCATAGACCTTTTCAGGAGAGAGTTGCCTCTCTGTTTCCTCAACCCTGGCATTAGATTCCAAAGCTTCAACTCCACCAGAGCCTTGTTGTTCTAAGCTTGAATTAGAAGACCGTAGATCATAAACGGTTTTTACACCCCATCCAGCAATTGCTACTGAACAGACAGATGTTGCAGCAAGGTTTGGCAAGCAATCTAGTGAAAAACTATCATCTTTACATTTCTCAGGAGAATATTTATGTACTAAGTGATTTATATAAACTGCTGTTATAACATTTGCAGCTCCAATGGCAGCCTTGTTCCACTTGCCAAAAATTTGCCCTCCTTTTTGAAGCATTGATTCAATAGCATTTTGAAAAATTCTAACGCAGTCCTTAGATCGCTCATCAGCAATCTCCATTCCTCTATTCACAATCTCTCTGACTCGATTAGCATTAGCTACCCACCAACCTACATTAACGACAGCATCAACTATCCCCGGTACTGCTGCTACAATATTAGCCATATATAACCTCGTAATTTTTTATTGAGGGACGAGATTCTATAAGTTTACGAAAGAAAATTTCAAGAAAAACTATACGCAGTAGAAGTTATTTTATTTTCCTCCTTCTCATCAATATTGAAGCGAAATATTAGTCTTCATTCCTTTTACAGCAACTTTATTTTTATAATTGGAATTTTACCAGCAAGCTCTTCCAGCTCTGAAATCACTTTATCAAAAGTGTTATCTTTCAAGATAAGTTACTACATATTTCTTCTTTCATGTGAATACTTTATTATATCCCACCAGATCCAGAATTCACCTATTTCTTTTTTAATTTTTATAGTTACTGATTTTGATCTGCTTTCAGAAGATATATGAAATTTCAAACTCTCAAGCTTTGTTCTTTTGGTTATAGAATCTCTATAGCATGAGAAACTCTTAAGCAAAATTTTCAAATTATCTCCAGGAATCCTTGGTTTAATCTCAATGTCTTTTCTTTTAATAACAACTTCTGCAATGTTATTTTCACCAACAAGAGTTCTAACAGTTGTCAATTGTTTGCCCCAAAATTTACCTCTCAGTTGGTCAGGTGTTTTGAAGAAAAATTTATTACCATCAACACCCATTATAATATCTAAAGGATAGCTAACACTTATAGACTTTTTCCCTTTGGTTTTAAAATATGGCATTTTATCTTCAAGTCCGTGGCTTTCTTCAGTAGAAACTTGTCTCGCAACTTGCTCAATCCTGGCATTAGGTTCCAAAGCTACAATTCTTTCTTCAGTAGAAAGTTGTCTTTCAGGTCCCTCAGCTCTGGCATTAGATTCCAAAACTGCAACTCTACCAAAGCCTTGTTGCTCTAAACTTGAATTAGGAGACCAAAGATCTTTAACAGTTTTTACACCCCATCCAGCAATTGCTGCTGAACAGACAGATGTTGCAGCAAGATTTGGCAAGCAATCTAGTGAAAAACTATCATCTTTACATTTCTCAGGGGAATATTTGTGTACTAAGTGATTTATAAAAACTGCTGTTATAACATTTGCAGCTCCAATAGCGGCCTTGTTCCACTTGCCAAAAATTTGCCCTCCTTTTTGAAGCATTGAGTCAATAGCATTTTGAAAAATTCTAACGCAGTCCTTGGATCGCTCATCTGCAATCTCCATTCCTTTATTCACAATCTCTCTGACTCGATTCGCATTAGCTACCCACCAGCCTACATTAACGACAGCGCCAACTATCCCCGGTACTGCTGCTATAATATTAGCCATATATAACCTCATAATTTTTTATTGGGACGAGATTCTATAAGTTTACGAAAGAGAATTTCAAGGAAAATTACTAGCTTTTACAGGTGATAAATTTCAGCTAAGCGCAGCTATAGAAATGATATTAAAGTTAGTCCCACAGCAACTTTTAAGCAGACTATTTTACAGAAAAAGTTCTGCCTAAATAGGCAGAACTTAATTTTTTTTTAAAGCTTTGTTATTAACTTTATCTATTTTGCCATTTAGATAATCCTAACACACTCCCAGTTAGTTGCTGTTCACAACTAAAACATCCCTAAGACTTGACTCAGCTAATTCTTCTCGAAGTTGACCATTAATGTCATTACGACTAACTTTTAACATAATCATTTTTTCTGACTTTTCTATTTCCTTTTTAATTTCTTCCAAAATACCTACAACGTTTGCAAAATTCAAAGCAGGATTATCTTTCCTTCTTGTGATCTCTATAATGGTTTCTTCTTTTCTGCTTGAGGAATAAACTCTTAATTTTAAGTGGTCAAGTTTTGAACTCGAACATCTTGTTTCTTTATAACAGAAGAACTCTAAGAGTGAAATCTCCAAATTATCACCGTTATCTCTAGGGGTTATTTTAATACATTCTTTTTCAACTTTAACTTTCGCAATGCTTTTATCTTTAACTTTTACAGTTGTCAAATCTCTAAATAAAAATTTTCCAGATAACCTATGAGGAGTAAGAATATAAAAAGCCCTTTTAACCAGACCAATTTCAACTTTTAAAAGTTTTTCATTTTCAACTGTAATATATTTTTTACTCTCGAAAAGTTTGTGGACTAGAAAAGATGGTTCATTTTTTTTGACTCCACACATTTTAACTTCGCTTACATCTAATTTAGAATTACTTTGTCTTGAGAATAGTAGTTTAGATATATTTATTACTCCTAACATCTCAAATAAAACGCAGCAAGGTACTAATGTTGTTACAGCGTCAAAAAAAACTTTTGTTAAATATGAAGGGTAATCTTGCGCCCCATTTTCGTCTGATAATTTATTAAATAGATACTTCAAGCCAAATGATACTACACAAACAGCTACTCTTTTGGTCAAGTTATTCCAGTCGTCAATAATCTCACTACCTTTTTGAAGCATTGACTCAATAGCATTTTGAAAAATTTTAGTGCAGTCTTTAGACCTCTCATCAGCAATATCTGCTGCTCTGTTTACTACATCTTTGACTCGATTCGCGTTAGCTACCCACCAACCTGCATTGACGACAAATTCAGCAGCTCTTCCCCAATTAATATTTTCAAACATATATTAACCCATGAATTTTTGTTGGGTCGCAAATTCTATGGTTTTCGGGAAGAAAAACTCAACAAAAAATTACTATTTTTTTGAATAAATAAAGCCAGTACTATTTTGAATTTTGGTACTTTGAAAAAAACTGTCTAATTCTATTAAAGAACTTTTTACATCAAGTGTTCTTATTATCTTTTTAATCTTCAGCCTGAAATAGAACTACCACCATCGACAAAGATAACATCTCCATTTACATGAGCTGACATTGGTGAAAAGAGCCAAAGCACAGTATTAGCTATATCTTCAGGATAAGCTATTCTTCTCAGAGGATTTTGATTTGATATATTTTTTAAATCTTGCTCAATTGGGTAAATACGGTGAATCATAGGAGTATCTACAGCTCCTGGACTAATTGCGTTAACCCTAATTCCTTTTTCACCATACTCTATTGCAGCAACTCTTGTAAGGCTTTCTACAGCCGCTTTGCTTGCTGTATAAACACTCGTTCCCGACATTCCCATGCGGGTAATATTTGTTGAAATATTAACAATGGAAGCTCCATCTTGTGCAGCCGCCTCTAATTCATATTTGAGGCATAGCCAGACACCTTTTAAGTTAATTGCAATTACTTCATCAAAATCTTTTTCTTCCATATCGCTCAGTGGACCTAACTTCCCCTCTATTCCAGCATTATTGAGTGCAAAGTCGATATCTCCAAAAGAGCTTTTAGTGATACGAATCAACTCTCTTACTGACTCAGCTCTTGAAACATCTGTTTTTATAAAAAGAGCCTCCGTTCCTAAGGAAACAAGCTTTTTTTCAAGTTCCTTGCCACGTTTTTCATCTCTTCCGGCAAGAACTATCTTTACCCCTTGACGGGCCAGTAAAATCGCTGATGCTCGACCTATTCCAGAAGTTGCTCCAGTTATAACAGCAGTCTTGCCTTTCATTCCTTCAAACATAACTTTTCCTATAGCTATTTAAAGTCTTTATCAGTCAACTGATATACATTCTTAATGATTTCCTTATATTCATCAATAGGACATAGGCCAACCGCAAAACGACGTTTATCAAGATTATTTATATCCTCAACTGGATAAAGAATATATTTACCATCTTCTTGAACCCACTGAGTTCCATAAATTTGAGGCAATTTTTGATTCTTATTTACCCTATCCAAAAGATATGCGTAATCATGCGCTGGCGATTCAAATTCTTTAGTAGCTTTGTCCAAAAGCTCTAAGCATTTCTTTTGAAACTCTATATCTAAATCTTGATGTTGTACTAATAACCACATTGCAGAGGTTCCTTCTAGTCCAACTAATGAAACTCCAGGCCATCCAAATTCATTCACAATCTCTTTCAGTCTTTTCCCATTTTTCTTGTCTATAAGGGCCACTTTTTCCCAATCATTTGGCTTTAGGCCTTTAATTCCTATAAGAGAATTTCGAGCTTTCTGATCTTGATCTTGCATTTTTAAAAGCTCTTGCTTGAGTCTGCTATTTAATAAAGATGAATGCCCATATAACCCATCTTCTTTTATGATAGCTTGTACAGGAAATGCCAAAAGTTGCTCAAAAGCCCTTTTTTCTTTGATAGCGTTTCTCACCTTGGTAGACGAACTATCTTTTGATTGTATAAATGCACGAATAGACCGATCGTGGACATATCCATTAAGATGAGAAAGGTCTACATCACCTCTAAGAGCTACTAAAAATGATTCTGCTTTTAGGGCCATTAAGGCTCCTACTGTATCTTTATTATGCTTTTCAGGAAGTGGCAAGCCCCTCATGAATACTTTTTGATATTTTTCGCTTATCTCTTTATTCGGCCCGATTAATTTCTCAGAAATAACATCTGAACCTATTATTCCAATGACTTCTACTTCTTTTTCAATTTGAGAGAACTTTTCCTGAAGTTTTTTTGGTGTCCAGTACGTTAAAATTACTCTGGGATTTTCTCGATAAATACTTGCTATCATCTTCTGTCTAGCAGCAAGTTTATTCCTATTTTTAAAAGTATCGCCCCCCGGAGCTGGGTAAATAAGAACAAAATCAACATGACCCTCTTTCAATGAAGATTCAATCACATGTTGATGTCCAAGATGAATGGGATCAAAAGAGCCTATATAGTATCCTATTTTTTTACCCTTTAACTCCCCTAAATCAAAACTATCGTCTAAAATAAAGGCAGAAAGTTGACATTGGGCTAGCAAAGCTCCAAGTACAAACAAAAAATATGTAAATAGGGAAAAACATTTTTTCATAAATATTTCCAAAAAGAGATTAATTATACCAAAAATCTCCATTGATGTACATAAACACTGACTTAAGAAAAATCTGTAAAACTTGATATAAAAAAAATCCTAGAACTTGATTTTATCAACTTCTATTGTAAACCCTACGTATCCAATAGGCTCTTTATTATATTTTTTTATGGTTGATGCAGAGAGTTGCACCGAAACTCTACTTTGGTCTTTCCTTATATAGGTCCATCTACGGCATTCAGGAATATCCTTTTCTGCCAAAGCTACAAAAACTTCAAACCCAGGTTTTATTTCTTTTTTTAAAATTGATGAAAGCTCTTCAGCCCTTAAAGTAATTTCCTCGGAATCGTGAAAGATAACTGGAGTTTTCTTATCAATAACTTCTCCAGATCTATAACCTAAGAGCTTTTCAGCGGCTGAGTTAAAGTATATAATCAAACCATTTAAATCAGTCGCGATAACTGCATATTGAGTGCTAGATAA
Organism: Parachlamydiales bacterium; assembly: GCA_050302075.1. Classification (GTDB taxonomy): domain Bacteria; phylum Chlamydiota; class Chlamydiia; order Chlamydiales; family SM23-39; genus JBNLAH01. Next base: position 225,311 of record JBNLAH010000004.1, read on the forward strand.
AATCCATTTTTCTAACTCACTATCAAAGTTAACTACACCAGACTTTTTTAAATACTTAAAATATAAAAATAATCCAAAAGACGAGATTATTAATACCAAAAACAGAAAAAGTAACACCCCATAGGCTGAAACATTGCTACTAACATCCGCCGTAGACTTAAAAATAAAAGTCCATGTTGTCCCTGCAAAGTCAAAAATTTTTGTAGTAGAAAGTGAGCTTTCTTTTAAGGTCGCAGTTCTTTTTTGAAAGACCAAATTTTCCAGAGTAGGCTGATCCCCAGCATATACATCAATATCAATGTCAGAAGTAAAAACCCCTTTCTCCGTTTGCTCTATAATTGTTGCAAAGTCAATTGAGGCTGCGACCCATCCAAAAATCTCTTTATTGTCACCTTTAATAATTGGCTCAAAAAGGATTCTCTCTGATTTTACTGATTTTGTGGAAGTTACATCGATAAAAGATGAGGTACTTAAACTTCTAGAATTAATGCTTTTCTTTAACGCCTCTGATTGGGCTTTCATTGTATTGAAATCATAGCCAATCAAATCTTCAAAATATTTTGGACTAATATAAACTATCGGATAATAAAAAGGGTCATTGCTTTCTGGCCAGATCTTAAAATCTTTTATTTGTTTATCTTTGATTGATTGGACAAAGTTAGATTTATCTGATTCTGGTAGATTTTTTATAAATGCAATCCAAGTGATCCCTGGAAATTTTTCTGGTAGCTTTAAATTTAATACATAAGGCTTCCACTCATCAAAAGTAATAAAATCAGACGCCTTAAAAAAGCCATCCAAACCATCTAGTACTACCCGATTTCGTTCATAGCGCTCTTTTAAAGAAAATAAAAATGATTCTGTTTGATTGAAAAATTGATTTTTTACTAGCGAATTTCTAGTTAAAGCCATTTGTCGAAACATAAGCCAAGCTATTATAGTTGCAAAAATGACATACAATGTTAGAACTAAATAAACACGCTTTTTCAAGATCACTCCAACAATATTTTAGCCATTTTCTCTCTCAATTCCGCAAGATCGATAGGCTTACTAATCAATCCATTCATTCCAGATTCCAAAATAGCTTCCTTATCCTCAGAAGCAGCTGTAAAGGCTAAAATAGGTGTATTCTTATTACCTTTTTCTATTGACCTGATTTCTTTAGTAACTTGCATTCCATCTTTATCAGGTAAACGTAAATCCATAAGGATTAAATCATAACTTTGTTTAGATGCCTTCTCTATCGCTTCTTTACCATCTTTCGCAAAATCAACATTGCATTGCATTTGAGTTAGAATATCGCTCATTAACTCCCTATTTATCGAATCATCGTCCACAACTAAAATTTTTTTACCCTGAAAACAAGTTTTCCAGTCCATTTATTTACCTAACTTTTTCTGTATTGCATTCCATAATGATCCTGGAGTAATTGGCTGAAAAATGACCTCTTCTCCCACCTGATTTGATATTTTTTTCTCAATGTATAAAATCGGTACTTTTTTTTCTTCTAACTTTTGAATTAATTCTTTTTGATCTGATGATATAATTACTAATTGTATATCAGATAGTTCATCTGCATAACTTGTTTGTACATTTGCTTTCCAGGCCTTTAAATAATTATAAATGATTTCACTTTCTCTTTTGTTGGAATCTAAAAGAAGTATTTGTGCATTTTCTAAAGAATAAAGCTCCAGCTTTTCACTCGTTTGAACAAGAAATGGAATTTCAAACCAGAAAGTTGTTCCCCTACCCTCAGCACTTTTAACTCCTATTTGTCCTTGCATTTTTTCAATTAGACTTTTACAGATAGAAAGACCTAATCCAACACCACCATATTTTCTCGCGTTAGAAACTTCTACTTGAGAAAACTTCTGAAATAGTTTTTGTTGATTTTCAGGGGAAATACCAATACCTGTATCTACTACCTCGAAATAAACATAAGCATTGTTTTGCTCTTTAGGCTTATATTCAATTTTTATAGTAATTTCACCTTGTTCTGTAAACTTAAAAGCATTATTAATTAAATTGATAAGAATTTGCTCAATTCGGTGTGCATCTCCGATTATTTGCGGCATAGGCTGAGTTGGTAATTCAATAAAAAAAGATACTTTTTTTTCATCAGACTTAATTAAAAAGTCCTCATAGATACTCTTAACAAGTTCTATTAAATCAAATGGGGCATTTTCAAAGTTGAGTCTTCCAGCTTCTAGCTTTGAATAGTCTAAAATATCATTAATTAAATTCAAAAGAGCTCTGCTGGAAAACTCAATTCGATTTATATATTTTCTTTGAACGTCATTAATTTCTGTTTCGGCTAAAATTTGTACTGTCCCTATCACTGAATTTAATGGTGTACGTATCTCATGACTCATAGTCGCAAGGAACGCACTTTTTGCTAATGTAGCTTGATCGGATTTTTCCTTAGAAAACTTTAGATCTCTATTTAATATCTCTAAAAGAATATTCTTATTTTTTGTATCTAGAAAGAAATAAACCAGCAGACTAGATAAAAGAGTAATGGTAACTCCGGTTATAATAATAAATAAGCCAAGTCCAGACAACTCTTCTTTCAAAGATTTTTTAGTAACGAATAGCTGAAGGCTAAAAGGAACAAAGTTCTCGGCTATAATTTTTTCTACAGGTGGACCTATCGATGGTGATTGAACTTCCTCTCCGTAGAAAATTATCCTTTTATCCTTAAGAAAAAGAACTTTATAAAAGCTAATTTTCAAAGACTCTAGCGCTTTTTGAAAAACTACTGATATATCAATTGATGCATATAAAAATTGTTCAAACTCCGAATTTTTCTTTATCGGTATTAAAACGTTTAATAATCCCTGATTCTTATCATAATAGTAAGCATTTTTCCCCTTATTTAAATCCTCTAGCTGCTTTTCATATTTTTTTATTACACCCAAACTTTTTTTCTTTATTAAAGAAGTTTGGTCAAGAACTTTTAACTCCTTGTTTACAATTTGGATGCTTTTAAGCGCAGGTAAATCATGAATATAATTACTAGAATCTACTTCCCATAACTCTTTTGAATAGCCGCCAAGAACTTCCCAACGCTCAGCCATTCGAGCTAATGCGGTTACATCTTCTTTTAGTAACACATTAATAACAAATTGTAATTCTTTTGCTTTGTTTTCGGCATTTTGTATAGATGATAAAAAATCTCTAGAGTAAAAGGCTCCCCAAACGGCAATGGTTCCGACCACAACTGAAAATGAAATTGCAATAGGAAATGCATAGATTTTATAATAGCTCCTATAGGACTCTATAGCAGACCAAATTAAAATTGTAATACCCATAAAAATGCAGCTGATAGCTGTATTTAAAGACATTCTAGAAAAACCTGCCCATTCAACAATTGATTCAATTCCAGCAAAATAACCAAAAATACTTGCAACAGGGATACTTAAAGCTACACAGCTTAGAATTAGTGAGAAAAGGAAATTTATTTCATATTTTTTATAAGTTAATAAAAAAAGAGTAACCGTGCCAACGAATAAACAAATAGCTGTGTTCAAGGACATTCTGCCTGGAAAGAGCATAGGTGTTGTTAAGTCATACTTATGGAAAAGTTCATCAATATGAAAATTAACTTTAAATAAATATTGAGCTAGACTTAAAAAAGTCAAAATTAATACTAATAAACTTACAATTCTTGTAATTACCCTCCATCTAGATGGAAGAAATAAAAGCCCGATTCCTATTCCTAAAATAGACAAAGCTGTATTGAAGACCATTGCTGAATAAGAAGATGAAACTCTAATTATAGTTTCATTTTTTGTATACCATCCAAATAATACAAGTAACGAAAGTAATATTAGAAATGAACCAGAGCTTATAGCTGAATAAGCTTTAATTCTTTCCTTGACTGACTTCAATTTTCACCTTTAGTCACTAGACACTTTTTTTTTTATTAAATGTCTATTATTTTTAATATCTATAATAATGAATTTATCGCGTCAACAAAAAGCTAAGAATTAGCTTTTACAAAAACTAAACACTGACATATGTTGATAATTTATCAATCGCTAATTGGTCAAATGGCAAAAGTACTAATCATTGATGATGATCCTGACTTGATAAAGATTTTATCTTTTCACTTAAAAAATGCAGGCTATGAAAGTATCTATTCTGAAGATGGTGAAAATGGTTTAAAAAAAGCAAGAGATGAAAAGCCTGATCTTATTATTTTAGATATCCAAATGCCTGGAATGAGCGGCATCGAAGTGGCAAAAAGATTGCAAGCAGATGAGAGCCTGAAAAACATCCCTATCATTTTTTTGACAGCTACTTTAGATTTTGAGCGATCTCAAATACCTGAAGGACCTAAAGTCAAATTTATTACAAAGCCTTGTAATTTTAATCAAATTACTGATCATATAAAAGAGCTAACTGGCCAATAAAAACTCTCAGAATAATAATCAAAAAAGCAAATTAAGTTTCAGCCTTCCAGCATAGGCTAAGTAATTATTTGTATTATTATAATAAAGAAAGTCTCCTTCAAGCTCAATATTAGTCCTGAAATATTTTTTTAGCTTTAACTCAACTGTATTCGCCCTATAAATGTTTTTATTAAGCACCTGAGGAGTATTTACTGTTGTTGTGATATCCTCTGCAATATTTACAAAGTCTCTTTCTTTTAACCAAGTGAACGTATATGTAAATTCAAATGAACCTTGTCCTTCCCAAAGATGCAGCCAAGTAAATTTGCCATCATGCTTCCACTGCCACCTGTAAGAATAATAATCCGGGTCAACTAAATCATAACTTCCCCATCTTCCATTATATGCAATAATAAAATTGGTCTTCTCAAATGGTAATTGATACCGCAACCACATTTTGAATTCTTTTTTACGGTTTTTCATAAATCCATCATACCAACCTAAGGATCCCTCTACCCCAACACCTGAAAAGGGAAGCAAATAACGATACTCATAACCTAGTAGAAACACTTTTCGCCTGACCAAATAAGAGGTTATAACCTCAAAATTTCTTGCAACAAAAGAGTCTTTGTAGCCACTTGTCCATGCTATGTGTTGGGGGGTTGAAAAACGAAAAATAGCACTGGGCTGCCAAATAGTAGGTGCTGAAAATGGAAAAATATTAATCCCAGTATTTCTGGCCCACAAGAATTTAGATTCAACTCTTATATACCAATGATCTTGAAAATAACTTTCTAAGCCTACTCTTTGATCATAGGAATTGTATTTATAGTTGTTAACTCCTGCCTGGATATTATACTGCTCATTTTGAGAGTAATTGAAACCTCCGAATGCACGTAAATAGTTGGTAATAGGGTATTGGAAAAGAAAGTCACTAAACCAAGTCTTTAAACGCACAGTTCTAATCAACAGTACTAAATCTTCTTCTGTCTCTTCTGAATATCCAGTTTGGGTATAAATAGAAGGGTTTACAAGCGGCTTCAAAGCAATTATTTGAGCTTTAAGGGCATTAGTGGGATTAATTTCGTGTATTTTTTGTAAGTCTTTCAATCCCAAATTATAGTACTCTTGTCTTAGCTGAGCTTTAGATCTAAAGTCTAAAGCCTCTAAGTTAGTTGGGTTTTCTAGCAAAACTTGGTCATATGCCTGGACTGCATCAACGATGTTACCTTCTTTTTCATAAATTCTGGCCAATGAGACCCTGGCGTCATAATAACCGGGATGTCTACTAACTACATATTGAAGCTGCTCTCTAGCCTCAGTCAGCTTCCCCTCTCTCAGGTAAATATTACCAAGGAAATATCTTGAGTCTAAATCATCTTTATTAAGCTCTATGCACTTTTCAAAGTAATATTTGGCTTTTTCATTTTTATTTAAGCGATAATTGATAACACCTAGGTTATAAAGGTAATTTCGATTACTTGGATCCTGTGAAAGCAAATGCTCATAAGCATTTCTAGCTTCTTCATACTCCCCTTGATTCATAAGATTTTCAGCATACTGAGAAGTTATTAAAAACTCATCCTGGCTACTTTTATCTAATGCTTGTCTAGCATCATTATAATCGGGGTTCTTACTAAGTATGTACTCCCACTGTTTTCGAGCTTCTTTAGTTTTTTTCTCTCTTTGAAGTATATATCCAATAAATAGTCTTGCATCTAAATCATCTTCATTCAATTCAATGCATTTATCGAAATAGTATTTGGCTTTTTCATTTCTATTTAAGCGATAGTTTGCAACCCCTAAGTTATAAAGATAGTCCCTGTTATTAGGACTTTGCGACAACAGATACTCATAGGCTTTTTCAGCTTCTTCATATTCCCTTTGTTCCATGAGATTTTTTGCATATTCTGGAGTTATTGCTGAATCTTCTTGAGAAAAAAGCTGAAAAGAAAAAATAAAAAAGCAAACTACTAAGTAGTTTTTCATTACTACCACTTTTTTTTACCAGTAAAATACATATAGAATCCTTTTATCCTCCAAAATATATATAATTGCCTAAAGCCAAAATTTTCCAAAAAGGAGAAAATAAACATCTTTACTAGTTGTGGAAAGATTTTATACCGCCTAAAAGTTGTAATTTCCAATATAATAGAAATCACTGTCAACCCAAAAGTTATCCCATAGGACACCATTAATATATAAATTACAACTTCAAAATTAGTTGAGCCTGAAAACAGCCAAAAACCGATTAGTCCCAATCCAGCTAACTCAAAAAAAGGCTCTATCATCTCTCCAATTAACATATAAGGCATTCCAATTAAGCCCACTTTTCCATAACGTGGATTGAAAAGCATAGACTTATATTTCATTATGACTTCAATTATACCTTGATGCCATCTAGTTCTTTGTCTTGCAATCCAAGATAGTTTATCTGGAACTTTTGTCCATGCAACCGGATCCGGAATAAAAAAAACAGAATTTTTATTTCCATTTTCTCTAGCCCATTTTTGAATTTTAAGCGTTATCTCAAAGTCTTCAGCTACAGTAGATGTATCATATCCATTTAACTCTAAAACTACTTTCCGATTAAAAAGCCCAAATGCTCCTGCTATTATTAAATTACCGCCTAATGAATTCCACCCAAGTCTCCCGTACAAAAATGCCCGGAGGTACTCAACTACTTGGATTGCCGGAATCAAACTCTTCGGAAGATCAACTCTATATACTTTACCTGCCCTAACTTCACAACCATTTAAGATCCTTAACGTACCTCCTTGAGCTAAAACACCAGGAGTTGTTAAGAAAGGTCTAATCATACGCGTTAATGAGTCTGCTTCTAATACCGTATCGACATCCATAGTTAAAAATAGATCACTTGTAGCAGTATTGATTCCTGTATTTAGTGCATCGCCACGACCACCATTCTCTTTATCAATTACTAGTATCTCTGGGAATGTTTTTGATTGATAAATACCTCTGATAGCCTTTGTTTTAATTTTTTGAGAAATTACCAAAGGTATTTTTACCAACTGATACTGATCCATAACCAATTGTAGTGTTTTATCTTTGGACCCATCATTTATTACAATAATCTCTTTTTGAGGATAAAAGGCAGATAGGGCATTCTCAATCGCCATGATCACATTATTTTCTTCATTATATGCAGGTATTAAAATTGCAATTGAAGGTAGGTTCTCTGCTTTTCTAATTTTAAAGAGGTTTTCTAAACTTACTTCTCTAAAACGTTTATAGATTATTGGAACTGACAGCGCTATCAAAAATGCATAAAAAGTGTTTACAATTAGAAAATAACTAACAATGAAGTTTCCAATAAAATAGACAAAACTGGTCATTTCCCTTAGGTATCACAACGATTCTTTATCTAAAAGTATTTTATTGACTGATCTTAATAAATCAATTATTGAAATAGTTTAACAAAAAAAATATATGAGTGAGCAAAGCCTTCAAATAAATTATAGAATAAGAAGAACTCCCTTTCTTGTTGTTCTTTTGATCTTTACTAGTCTTTTTTGCATTGCCTCCATTCTCACCTATCTTTTTTTCAATCAAGACTCTGCGGCGCTTGATCTTATCATTTTTTTGTTTAAGCAAGAATATCAAACAGGTAGCTTATCGAAGGCTGAGTTTATATCTTTTTTGTATCATCTAACACTTAACTGGTTTATTTTCAGTAGCGCCATTTATATTTCTCTTGGCTGCTTTTTCTTTCATCAAGTACGTAATAATCTTTACATCCAGTTTCTTGGAATCATTTTTTTATTTTGGGCCTACTTTAGCTTTGTAGAATTTATGGTATTTAAATCTCCACGTGAAAATTTAAACGAGTTTTATTGGATGGTTAGTAGGTCGACGCTTGCGGCCTTATATTTATTAATATTCTTAATAATCGCCCTTTTTGAGATATTTAAAATTAGGAAAGAAAAATTTGCTATCACAATAATCTGCATTTCTACTTTTTCGGCTGCAATTTATAGTACATACTACACCGTATTCAATAAAAATATTCCAGATTTGCTGTTTGAAGGGCTTTTGCGCCACAAGCTAGAACTAATTCCAGCTACAATTTATTTCCTCTTACTAATTTGCGCTTATATTTTTTATAGAAAGTCCACCTCATTTTTTTCTCTAGGCTTATTTATAAGTTTTTTTCCAATGGCATTGGGAGAAGTATATATAGCTTTTTCGCCCCAAGAACTTATAAATTCCTATGACCTAGCTCAGTTTTTAGAGCTTTTTTCACTACTTTTCCCATTGATTGGAATCTCAATTGACAACTTAAGTACTTTTTGGGTGATTGAAAGTGAGAAAAAAAAAGTACTTCAGGCAAATAAAACAAAAGATGAATTTATTGGTCTGCTATCTAATGAATTAAACATTCCCTTAACCTCATCAAAAGAATTTATCAAAAGCTTGAAAAATGAATCTGATGGTCCTTTAACTGAAGAACAAAAATTTTCTTTAAGTAAAATTGCCGGTAACTGCGCTAAAGTTTTAAAATTAATAAATGAACTAGCTGATCTAACTAATATACAAAGCGGTAAAATAATCATTTATAAAGAATATGTAAACTTGGAAAAACTAGTCAAAAATATCCTCGAAACGCTAGAGATAAAAGCTAAAGAAAAAAACCTAACCATCAATCTTAAGATCGACTCGATGATATCTGCAGAATTAGATGTTTTGCGTTTTCGGCAGTTGTTTGTGAATATATTCAACTATGTAACACACATTTCGCAAGAAGGAGAAATACACATTGAAAATAAGCCTGATGCGCTACTCGAAATTTATATCAAAGCAAAAATTGTAGATGAAAACAGTTTATATTTGTTAGAGAAAGGGTTAGACGATATTGTTTTTTCAATAAAGAAAAATATTCAAACTCACCTGCCACTTTTTATAAGTAAAATAGTTATAAATAAGATGGGAGGAGATTTAAGGTTTAAAGTTCTGAATAAGGAAGCATTTAAGTTTAGTATTATTACTTAAGAGTTCTATGAAGTTTGTATTCTATAATTTCTCAACAAATGATTTAGATCGAAAACAAAACATTAAGTTTAAGGCATTTTTTGATGCCGCAAAGTTAAATAATATCAATATAGAACAGCTTAATCAAGAGAAGCTAGAGAAAATAGATGTAAAGAATGAACCTACATGCCTTTTTATTTTTATAGACTCACTACAAACTTTGGATAGTACCAGCTCATATGAAAATATTAGCAAGCACTTATTTTCTGAAATAATTGTTGTTTGTGAAGCACATCTATATCCTGAAATCCTAGAAAAAAAGCAAACTCTCCCAATAGATTATCTTTTAAAGGTTCCAATAGATGAATCTTTAGTCAACTTATTGTTTAAAATCATTCTCACTGATAAGTCCAATAGTGCTCAACTAATGTTGGATTATCAAAGAAGTATTTTCGATAAAATTTACGAAATAGAAAGAACAATTTCAGAAACGCTAGACAAATCTAAAAATATCACACTTGAGGAGGTTCGCAAAAAATACCATAAACTAGCTGGTACTTTAGGCTCTTTTGGATTTGAAGATGCTGGAAATTACTGCAAAAAGTTAGATAAAGAGATCCCAAGTAAAACAAAAGATGGTTCAACAGAAAAATACTTACTTGACACTTTTAAGGAATTTACTTCAAAGCTCCAAAATTTCAGTCCAGTCCAACTAGAGGTGCTTCAGAAAGGCTCCCAAGAAAGTGCTCGCAAAGGTCCTTTCGGATATAGTTGTGATCTTTTCTTTATTGAAGATGATGTTGATATATTAAACTTAGCTAAGAATGAGGCACTAAAACATGGGTTTACAATTGAAGTAGAGTCAAACTTTCAAAATGCAAGCGAAAAAATTGTTTCTAATCAGTTTTGCCCAAGAATGATTTTTTTTGATTTGGAAAGTTCAAAAGAAGCTATTACAGGTTTTGATCTTATCAATAAATTTACATCCGAAAATCCATTGGCTGAAAGATCTATAATCTCAATTTTAACCTCTCATGATGATATTGAAACCAGATTAAAAACAAAGAATCTTCCCATTAATTTTTTTCTAGCTAAACCTTTGAAATTTGCAAAGCTTTTCGAAATTCTCCAATCACCTTTTAAGGAATCCTTAAGGGAAGAAAAATACGTCTTAATGCTTGATGAAGATCAGAGTTTTTTAGAAAAGCTAACAACCATCTTCAAAACTTCTAACATTATCTTTCTGCCAAGCTCTAATAAAGATCATTTTTTTGAAATATTGAACTATCACTATCCAGAGTCTGTAATTATAAATATTGAAAACCCTAGCTTAAAGGGGTTAGATATTATGAGTTCTATGAAGAATGATCCGAGATTTTCAGATATCTATAAAATTGCTTTAACTGAGTCTTATGAAAATCGAGAAAACAGTAAAAACCAGATAGACTATTATTTGAAAAAGTCAGCCGATTTAAATGTCTTTAAAGAAACGCTTAATTGCTTTTTTGCCAAGCAGCAAATTTTAAGCTCTCTTAAAAACCAAGATTTATACTATGGATTATATCAAAAAAAAATCTTAATCGACTCGTTTGATACTATCTGCATAACTAATAATGAATTTTCAATCGGCTATTTTTTCTTTGATCCGTCTAAATTACAACCAGATGAAGTTAAGCAGTCATACGACTTTTTTTGCTCATGTTTAAGCTCGTATTTCAGTAAAAAGGAACTGATTGGAAATTACAGAAAAAATGATTTTTTAATTATCTCAACAGATTTTTCTTCAAACCAGCTCAAAAGAATAATGATAGAATTCTTAAACTTTTATAAAGAAAAAACGCAAAAAGATGAAATTAACATTTTAGGGACTGTAGCAGTATATCCTTACCATGGAAAAACCCTAAACACTTTAGTATCTTTTGCTAAAATGCAAATTCTAAACCAAAAACCAGGTGATGTATCAATCGGCTCAACTGCTGTGGTGGCATATTCAAAAGAAAAAACAAATAATATCATTCTAATTTTATGCGACAATCCCATTTTAACAGAAACTTTTAACTATGTTTTTACAGTAAGACAATTCAGGCCATTTTTTTTAGATATGGGAAAAGATGCTACAAAGTGGGTGAAAGATCATCTATTTCATGAAAGCGCAAAACTTATTTTAATCGACTCAGATTTAAAAACTGAAAATTCATTTGTCATCACTGAAAAGCTTTCAAGTATTGTTGGGAAAAAAACGCCTATCATTTATTTATCAAGTAGTTCAAAAGAAACAGAGAATCTAGAGCTAATGTCTAACTCTTTTATTATTTCAATAAATAAACCATTCAACATTAATAGCTTAATTACGAAAATTGAAGAACTGATTTTAAAATGATAGACTCTACAATAAAAAAAATTATTCTACTAGAATATGGTCTTCTATTTTTACTCTCAATATCGGCCGCATTCTTTACATTCTTTTTTCAATTAAAGTACAGAAGGAAAGCCTTTAAAGCTAAGACCTTGAAAGTTATTTTATCTCAACTTATTTCTCAGCGGGTCTTTGGTGAAGGTTTATTGATCCCAAATAAAATACGAGATTTTGAGTCTGTTATAAAAATACTACAAGAATTTGATCAAATGTTTAGCGATTCTTTTTGGACCAGCTTTAAAAGATGGATAATTTATGATGTTTTTTATGAGGATTTCGTATCTCACATAAATTCGAGAAAATGGGACATGCAAATCTTAGCAATTAGGGCTTTAAACATGTCTTTTGATCCTGTATACGAAAACTATGCCTTTAAATTTCTAAAAAGTGAAACGATTTTACTCCAACTTGCTATAGTAAACTATGCAGTTAACATTAAAAATAGTGAGCTGATCTACGCCTGTATAAAATACATGTCTAAAATATCTCCATCAACGATCGAATTGTTTTTTAGAGATTCATTTTTTACCTCATCAAATCAAACTTTTCAGCTATTGCTTAATATTTACAAAAGAGCAGAAGAAAATGAAAGAATAATATGCTTAAAAATCTTATCTGAACGAACAGGCTTTTTAACTTTTAATTTATTAAAAAATGATTTGAGTAGTAGTAATTTTCCCTTAAAATGGTGGGCTTTTAATGCTTTAAAGAATATTCCCACTCCTGAGTCTTTAGACTTTCTCGAAAAAAATTTAGATGATCCAAACTGGCAAATAAGATTTACTTCATTTTTAGCTATATTTAATACCAAAGTTGAGAAAAGAGCTTCTATTTTAGAAAAAGGCTTATTAGATAGTCACTTTGCCGTCAGATTAATTTCTGGATGGGGATTAAAAAAGCTTGGAGAAGTAGGTAAAAGCATCTTGATCAACCAAAAACAGCAAGAAGCTAAAATGATAGGTCAATACATGCTATTATCCAACTACCTGACATTTGATAAATTAATGGAACGATATGTTAAATCAAATCTCTGATGTATCTTTATTAGAGTTTTAGTAAAAAAATCTGAGTGACCAGCAAATATGCTATGAGGCTTTGAATTGTTTTTTTCACTTTGTCGCTGTAGTTAGTTACCTTTGAAAATCCTCAAAACTCATTTTTTAACACTTATTACACAGTTTAATTTACTCAAGAATCGAGATAAATGTGGCTCTATCCCTTCAGAGGGAATCTCATCTATTGAAAACCATTTCACTTTATAAAATTCCCTTTCATCATAAGAATAAACTGTGCTTGAATCCCCTTTGACTAGATACCAGAGGGATACGTCTGTGTGAGGATTTAGGTCATTTACTGTTTCAGTAACGGTCAAAAAAATGGGCAGCTCTAAATGAAATTTAGCCTTCGTAAAAAGTTCTTCTTCCATCTCTCGAATAACGGTCTGTTTTGGATGTTCATTACTATCAACATGTCCTCCTGGTGGAAGCCACAGATTTGCCTTTTTATGATGCACTAGCAAAATCTTCCCTTGATCTTCATCAATTGGGACAAAATAAGATACTAGATGTGTCCTAGGGGTGGCTGGCTTCTGGATTCTAAAGAGTTCAGCTCCAGAATTGATCCACTCAAAAACAAACTGCTTATGTTTTTTTTCTTCCTGATCTAAAGGAACAATTTGTTCAATGATTTGGGTTATTTGATCTCGAACATTCATTCCTAATCATTACTCCTTTATGTCTACAGTAATCTACAAAATGATATGACAATGACTTGTTTCTATGAAGTAAAAGCTTAAAACCAAACTCACCACCTCCTTTTGTCTGAAGTTGAAAAAAATGTCATCGCTATCATTGGATGTGGTCTTGGTTTTTCGACTACCTTGTTTGTTTTGCTATAATCGCCATTTGTATATTCACTAATGACCTTTTCCCAAAAATGAATTGCCGCGGTATTTTCGGGTATTTGCATAACTTCCCACTTACCTGGAAACTGAATAAATAGCTTCCTAGCTACCTTGCGTCCTACACTTTTTCCTTGAAACTTTGCTACTACAAAAAATTCTCCAACAGTCCAATCGATGTCTTCTGTTGTTCCAATTTTATGAATGAGAGCAAATCCTGCCAGTTCATTATCTACCTTGATGAAATATGGATATCTATTTGGCTCTTCCCAATATTTGCTTAAATCAAAACATGAAAATGCCCCATCTTCAGGAGTTTCCCATCCAGGCAAACCACCACAATATCTCGACATATCATAAGTATAAAAGGCAGCTAAGTTCTGTATGATGCCCTTCTCTGATTTTTCCACTTTCACTAAAGATACATTCATTTCAGCTCCACAACTTAGTTTCTGGTAAGTAACTATGCCTTTTTAACTACTATTATGCTCATATCAGAAGGAGTTGAGATGACATTTTTGAACTTCAGCCCAGCTTGTTTAAATAGTGAAGTATATTCCTCAATATTTCGCTCAATACCACCGAAAACAGTTAATAATAATAAATCAAAAATCCGTAGCAAAGGTGGGTCTTCTTTGCCTTTTATTATAGATTCCACAACAAAAATTTCAGAAAAGTCATCTTCGAGAGCTTCTCTGCAATGGGAGAGAATACGAACACAATGAGCATCATCCCAATCATGTAATACTCTCTTTAAAACGATGGCATCACTTTTAAATGGAAGAGTTTTAAAAAAACTACCAGATATACCCTCAAACCGTTCCCTGTATTGTTTTGAAAGAGCCTTAATCTCCTGCTCAGCTACACCTGGTAGTTCAAATATTCCGCCTTTAATATCAGATTTTTTTTCAAATACTGTTTTAATAAGTCCACCTTTTCCTCCTCCTATATCAATAATTTTTTTCTTATTCTCTAAAGGTAAATATTCAGCAATTATTGGGTCTTCTTTGGCAGAAACTGCTTTCATGTGATTATCAAACCCTGCCTGTAAATGCGGGAATTGAGCTATATAATCAAAATATTCGATTTCGTAGAGTTGAGAAAAACCTGTTTTCCCTGTTCGTAGACCTTTTCCCATTTCTCCAAAGCTATTCCAACGACAAGGTTCGCAAAATAAAAGGTTTCTCATAGATGAAGGATGATCGGATTGTAAGATTTGTCCAACTTTTTCAAGAGTAAATGTTCCATCATGATTTTCTGTAAAAATACCGAACGGACACAACACTCTAAGTAGCTTTTTTAAAGCAACTGCAGACATTGCACACTCACTTGCTATTTCCTCAAGAGATTTTGACTGCTCAATTTCAAAAAGGTCGGCTATTTTCTGCTCTGCAACTACATGAAGAGCTCTAGACACAACATACATGTTTCCAAGGAGGAGTATATCTTGCTCAGAAGTAACTTTATAATTGATTTGATTCATAATTTCTCGCTAGTTGATTGCTAAATTAAATAATTATTCCCTTATGTAAAGTTCTCCAATTGACAAGGGTAAAGTTAAGGCTGTCAATCAGGCTTTGAAATAATTTTGGCTTTTCTGAAGGGGTATTCAATAACTGAATGATATTTATAAAATCAGTGATTCGAGCCCTTTGAATCCAATCCGATGACAGATTGCCTCCATTTTCCCGATATCCATTTTCTAACTGGGAAACATTTATAGGGAAATCTTTGAAATGTCTCAGCAAAATACCAAAATCCATAATTCCATCACCGCTATGAGCAAATTCCCAATCTAGTATCGTTAATCCTTGTGTCTCGTTCCAAAGAAGATTCACTGGCTTAAAATCGGAATGTACAAGACACCCCCCTCTTTGAATTACAGGGAAGTAGTCATGATTTTCTTCCATAAAGCTAATCATTTCTTTTGAAAGTGTCTTCCCTAAACGCTTCCATACAAGCGAATCTTGAGTCAAATGTTCCAGGCAATATTCTAAATATGGGCTACTTCCTTCAGTAAACTCAGTATCAACTGATAAATTTGCCCCAAGTAATCCTGCTTGCGCGAAACGATAAGAATGAATAGCTGCTAATGCTGAACCGAGGTCATAAGATAGTCTTTTAGAAAATTTTTTACCGACATCATAAATATGCGGCTTCGAACAAAAGCTGAAAATTGCAAAGGGATAAGGTTCAACTGATGCAAAAAGCATTTCAGGAATAGGCACTGTTTTTTGTACCAATCGGTAGACTTTTTCTTCTATAAGGGCCAGTTTTTTATCCCTAATATAAAATCGCAATACAAACCACTCACCATCCCAACAAATTTTATAGGTCGTATTAACTGCTCCCCCAGCAAGCACCTCATAACTCTGAAGCATTCCTTTATCTTGGAAATATTGTCGACAACTTTGCTCTATTTCAGAATGTTTAAGCTCAAGATATTGACCAGCTCTTTTCATAAAAAAAATTTTCTTCATAGGTTTGGAGTGGACAATCTTAATATAAAATTCTTTTGGTGTACATTACTGTATTTTGCCACAAAGATATGGGATTTATATTTTTTTCGATTTAGAGATTACACACAACGCAGCGAATTTAAGAGATTTTCAAGGAATTCCCGAGAGTGGATATGAAAAATTTGTGAAAATTATTGAGAGAAAAAAGAGCTTAAAAAGATTCGGAAGAGGAGGGATTCGAACTCCCGGTTGGTTGCCCAACTTCTGTTTTCAAGTCCGGACACAATTCTATAACCAACAACTTTCACTACATTTAGCAATAGTAGTTTCTATCACTTTCAACTAAATCAACCTAAGCCTAGCCCTGCTGACAATGTCAAAATATGTCTGTTATAGTGACACAAGGGTCACAAAAAAAGACAATAAAAGTTATTTACATTTACTACCAAACGCCTCACTTGTTAACTTTTATCCAAAAGGAGCTTAATAGATCGTTCAAAACCTAGCTTTTTCAGTTTCCCGGAGGGATCTTGAGCCTCTAAATTAGACCATTCGGCAGGAGTTGCATTATCCATCCAATTTTGCAGGTTTTTACGAAGAGTCTCAAACCATTTTGAATGCGACTTTGTCAACCCATTGAACTCGGCAAGAGTCTGATCTGAAAAGTCTCCCAGCTGGGTTGCCACATACCAGATCCCATAAAGATCTTTGAGCATCTTTGAAGAACTCTTTCGTCTTGTAAAAGTCAAACCCTTATGAAATACCCACGCTCCAGAAGAGACAACTCGTCCTGTTTCGCCTGAATAGGTCTGAAACTCTGCTGTCATCTGCAAGCTCAAAGTTAAATAGCTTAGAGGCTGAGCTACGACACCTCTAATGAGCACATTTTTGTTTTTATTATTATCGAGTAGCGGAATCCGTCAGAAACTCTATTTCTACCTCTAAGCCATCGATCTCCTTGATATATACTTCCGTTGCAGGAATATTTAAAAACATGTGTAAATCCAGCTTCATGGAGATATTTTGCAATATTCTTTTTAGAGATTTCTGGCACCTTGCGAGGAATAAGCGAATCAATATCTCGTGTTCCTATTGGGGTATTCTCTAGTTTTGGATCAGCCAGGTAGAGTTTGTAGATAAACAGGGCAAAACCGCCCCCGATAACAATAAATTCAAGCCATGGGCCTATCGAATTTAGAAATTCGGAGATAATTTTATTTTCTTGGCTTTGTTTCATTGCGATTAACTGCTTTTGTAGATTCGTTTTAGCTCTGGAACACGTTCTGCCATAAATTTTGCCTGATCACGTCCACGCAAAGGGAAATGGTAAAGATCAAGGAAAGTTAAAAGAACCGAAGAGATTTTCAGTCCTTTGCCTGAATCTACGCAAAGGCTAAGCAAGCTTTCATATTAAGGCTTGATGAGTAAAACTTCGTATCCTCTTTCTTGAGGCTCTAATTGAAGAACATCTTCTAGCTTTGATCTGACAGAAGGATCGAGCATGTATAATTCTAGAGAATTTAGATTAGTATTCTTACAGCCGTGAGCCTCAGCGGAACTCAATAGAAATCTTCCTTTCATTACAACCCCCTAATGTTCAGTATACTGTTCATTATATATTGAACAGTTAAAATCAGTGAACAGCCAGGTGAATCTGAAGAGATCTAGAGATATGCAGAAACGTGTTTTATCAGTATTGTAATTATTGGGTTAAGGAAAATAAGCAAATATAAAAGGGTTGAAGTGCCATTTATCTGATATTCTACCTAGCAACAACTCAACCTAAAGGTTGCAAGATCAGTCCCTTCTCCATTCAATTCTTAGATTTGTTAAGCTACCTATACTCTCAGGTAGTACTCTTACTTGGTTGTTACCAAGGCGTAGAAGTCTTAAACCTATTAAGCCACCTATGCTCTCAGGTAGTACCGTTAGTTTGTTGTTAGTGAGGGATAGAAGTCTTAAACTTATTAAGCCACCTATACTCTCAGGTAGTACTCTTAGTTGGTTGTTACCAAGGGAGAGGTCATCTAAACTTGTTAGGTGGCCTATACTCTCAGGTAGTACCGTTAGTTGGTTGTTAGCGAGACCTAGATAACATAGATTTGTTAAGCGACCTATACTATCAGGTAGCAGCGTTAGTTGGTTGTTATTGAGGAAGAGACCCTCTAGACTTGTTAAGCCACCTATACTCTCAGGCAGTACTGTTAGTTGGTTGTCACTAAGGGAGAGGGTATCTAAACTTGTTAGGTGGCCTATACTCTCAGGCAGTACCGTTAGTTGGTTGTCACCAAGGAAGAGGTTATCTAAACTTGTTAGGTGGCCTATACTCTCAGGCAGTACCGTTAGTTGGTTGTATCTAAGGGAGAGGGTATCTAAACTTGTTAAGCGGCCTATACTCTCAGGTAGTACTCTTAGTTGGTTTTTAGAAAGGTCGAGGTTATCTAGATTTGTTAAGCGGCCTATACTCTCAGGTAATACCATTAGCTGGTTATTATCAAGGTATAGCTTAAATAGATCTGTTAAGCCGCCTATACTCTCAGGTAGTACTGTTAGTTGGTTGTTATTGAGGTATAAATCGCTTAGATTTGTTAAGCCACCTATACTCTCAGGTAGTACTGTTAGTTGGTTTTTAGAAAGGTAGAGGTTATCTAGATTTGTTAAGCGGCCTATACTCTCAGGTAGTACTCTTAGTTGGTTATTATTAAGATATAGATCCCATAGACTTGTTAAGCCACCTATACTTTCAGGTAACACCGTTAGTTCGTTGTTATTGAGATTGAGTTGTTCTAGATTTGTTAAGCGGCCTATACTCTCAGGTAGCAGCGTTAGTTTGTTGTTATTGAGGTTGAGTTGTTCTAGATTTGGAAACTCACTAATACAAGGTAATATAGCCTTTATTCCTCTATACTTTAGATTTAATGATCTTACTTCATCTTTTATAGGATTGTCAGAACTGTCTGCCTTTAGATAGTCAATAATAGTGTTATTAATTTCC
Source organism: Parachlamydiales bacterium (assembly GCA_050302075.1). Classification (GTDB taxonomy): domain Bacteria; phylum Chlamydiota; class Chlamydiia; order Chlamydiales; family SM23-39; genus JBNLAH01. Next base: position 244,464 of record JBNLAH010000004.1, read on the forward strand.
TCAGCTTTTACTATTAGAGTCGATGTTGTGTCTTTTTTAATACTTTCAAGTGATTTTTTTATTCCATCCAAAGTATTATTTCTTGGAAATTGTCTTTCCAACTCAGCCACTAATACATCTGCAAAATCAATCTGAGCCTCTGCAATATAAGATTTCCTAACCCCTTCTACAAAAGTGACAATACTGAGGCTTTCCATACTAAAGTCTAATTTTAGAACTTCTATATTCGAAAGTTT
>JBNLAH010000005.1:0-209182 GCA_050302075.1 Parachlamydiales bacterium
AAGTGCTTTAACAAAGCTAGAAAGTCTCGATCTTGGTAACAACCAACTAACAGAGTTGCCTGATGCTATAAGGGCCTTAACAAAGCTAAGACAACTCCATCTTTCTCGCAATCAACTAACAGAGTTACCTGATGCTATAAGGGGCTTAACAAAGCTAGAGGGCCTCTACCTTTCTCACAACCAACTAACAAAGTTGCCAGAAACTATAGTTGCCTTAGAAGAGCTAGTGAACCTCTACCTTGGTTACAATCGTTTAACTGAGCTTCCTGCATTAATAAAGAGCTTAAAAAAACTCAGATACCTTGAGATTATCGAAAACCAAATTCCTAATGTTGAAAATGAGCTTAAAAATCTAGGGTTTCAATTTTCACTAATTAATGATCAAGTTTTTAATCTAATTACCTAATTTTTCTTGAAGTTTTTTTGATACTATTTCAGGTACAAAAAAATTAATTGGTCCTTTAAAGGAAGCTATTTCTTTAATCAGGGTAGAGTTAATCTGAGAAAGGGGAAAGTCGGCTACTAGGAAAAGAGTCTCTAGAGATGCTATTTTTTTATTAGCTATCGCCATCCTAAGTTCATATTCAAAATCACTAAAAGCTCTGAGTCCTCTAATAAGGAAGTTTGCTTGTTCCTTTTTTGCAAACTCAACTACAAGACCTTCAAATGATTTTATTGTAGCATTTTGGAGCTTATTTAGAAGAGTCTCTAATAGCTCTTTTTTTTCATCTACTGTAAAAATAGGTTTTTTTGAAGGGTTAATAGCTATTCCTACAACAAGTTCATCACATAGCTTGGCAGCTCTTTCAATGATATCCAAGTGTCCAAATGTTGGCGGGTCAAAACTCCCTGCTAGTAATCCTTTTTTCATACTTGTTATTTATGACAATATTGATATTGATGCAAGATAGTTTTTTTTGATATAACACGAAGCAGTTTTAACATAATTTTTTATAAAAAAAATTAATTAAATGTTGAAGTTGAGCTTCTCATCAAAAAATAAAAATGTTCTTAATTTTGGAAAAGACCAAGCACCCAAAAATGAATTTAAGAAGGGTTATCAAAAAGAACTTATTCTTAAGAGCCAAGAAGGTAGCCGAGAATTTTTCTTGTCAGCTTATAGAGGTATAGAAATTATCAAAGCTTTCCTCACTAAAGGAGAATGTGAGACTACTATAAATGAAACAAAAAGAGAGGAAAAAAAGAATGACTAGAGTGATAGGGGAAGTTTAATAAAGCTAAAAGTACGTCAATATTTTGGGGGTTAAAAAGATAATTTTTTTAGGTTGTTGTCGTGTCTATAAACTGATATTGGTGTAAGGCAGAGTTTCCATATTTTTTAGATCTAACAAGATTAAAATTTTTTATAGAGATTTCATCTATTTGGAATTTAAAGTTAGTTTCAACAAAAATAACAGCATTATTTTTTAGAATATTTGCTTTATTTAATGAGGTAAATGTTTGAGAAATTAATGAAAAACTCTTTGAATAAGGAGGATCTGCAAAAACAATATCAAAGGATAAATCTAGTTGATTTATAGCCCTGACAGCATCATTACATATCACTAGAGCCTTGTCATCAGCGTTTAAATTTATCAGATTTCTTTGGATATTTTTTGCATTTTTTTGATCCATTTCGACAAAAACTGCTTTTTCTGCCCCGCGTGATAAAGCCTCAATTCCCATTATTCCACTCCCAGCAAATAGGTCTAAAAAATAGGCACCTTCAATTTGACCTGAAATGATATTAAACAGGGCTTCTCTCATCATAGAAGAAGTAGGTCTAGCTATTTTAGGGGGTGATAATATTTTAGAGCCCCTGAATCTTCCTGCTGTGACTTTGATCATTCGAATGCGGGTGGGATGTCAAATGGTTCTAAAACTTTTTTAGCTTTTTCAAGAAAATTAGTATTCAACTCTTTTAAATATTCAGAGTAATAGTTCCAAGCTTTATGAAGCGCCCACTGCTCTAAAAGCGCTCTATCTGCTTTTTTTGAAGATTTTAAATTGATATCTTTTTTGATATTTAGCCATTTATCATTATTTTTACCTTGAAGCACTAAAGTAAAATCTTCTAGTTTGTCGCATCTTCCAATTATGACATAAGGCTCAGCGGCATAAAGGTGTGGAAGTCCTCTATGTGGCCTAAATAGTTCAAAACTATTACCAGTTGTTGATATGTATGAACACTCAACATCTTTGATAATCGGATTTTGTATGGTTTTCATTAGCTTCATAACTTTTCTTTTTAAACCGCCTTTTGTAGATGATGTTGCTAGCCATCCTCGATTTAACGTACTAATAATTTCTAAATCGGCCAACTGCTTGTCATTTTCCATGGATATAGAGAAAAGTGATGTTCTGCCTTTATTAAAATCAGTCCACTGTCTCATAAAGTGATGTTGTAATGATTTGCTAGCCAATCCATCTCCATTTGATAGTAGTATAATTGAATGGATGTGTCTTTCGTCTAATTTATCATAAATTGAGGAGTAGAGCGGGTTGTAGATATTAGAGGGGGCAAAGAAGCTTCCTAGTTTCAAGTTCATTAAAAACCTTCTCGCTTGCTTTTTGGAGTCATCAGAGAGTCTTCTTTTTGATGGAAACAATTTTTCCATTTTATTATCAAAGGCTATAACGTTAAAAGAGTCTTCATCCTTTAAAAATGAAATAGCTTGATATAAGGCATCTCTGGAAGCTTTTAATCGATTCTTCTGAATCGAGTTTGATCTATCTATTAAAAGAGTATAATGCTGAGGTATTCTAGGGAGGTCTATATTCGGCCTAGGAATCAGGGTTATGGCAAATATAAACCCACCTTCTTTTGCTTTAGTATGGCTTACATCTATATCAAAGTCATCGGCATAAAGATAAGTTTTGAGATCCCTAAGTGTGGGAAAGGTAAGGCTCTTTGCTAAATTAGTCTTTTTTAAAAAATTAGATTTAGCAGTCTGTAGTTTTATTGGCAGTTGGGATGTGTTATTATCTAAAAGGAATTTACTCTGAGGGTTATTTGGTTCATTAATGCTAAGCATATTTTTAAAACCATATTCTTTTTCCGCTTCAAGTTCTTTTTTAAGTTTCCTATCAGGTTTTGCAAAATATTTAACAGGGGTTAGGTTTGTTTTTTCTTTTATTTCCTTAAGATGGAGTTGTTTATCTTTAGAAGAAAGATTTATAGAAGATGGAAGGCTATTAATATTTTCGTCTAGTTTCAAAGAAAAAGCATATTCAGAGGATATTTGTATATCTGGACTATTGATATTTCTTTCCTCGTCAAATAACGGTTGGGTAAAACTTGGAGATATAGCTTGAGTTTCTTTGTTTTTGTTGCTTGATTTTGAAGAAATATTTGCAATAAATTGCTTTAATATTTTTTCCTTTTCTTTCTTTGGAAGAAAAGATTTGTTCTCAGTTATTTTTTTTTCTTTAATAGGAGAAAAAAACCAAAGTGAATTCTGTTGAATAAATACAAACACAGTTAAATGGATACAGATAGAAAAAATCAGAAATGGTGAGAAGGGAAGTTTTGTCTTATTAGTTTTCATTATTATTCAATTCATTAGAATTTAAGAATTTTTTCAGATGACTCGTAATTCTAGATTTTAAAAAATCACTTAAATTTTCTTGTTTTAACAGGCCATCAAATGAGGCCGAAACTTCATTTAAATCAAAGTCTTTGTCTTCACAAAGCATTATTTCTTTGTCTAAGAAATTCATATAATTTTCAAAGATTTGATTTTTTATTTCATTCGATTTTCTTCTTTCATGATATTCTTTGTCGAGAATAGTTTCCGTTTCAGTAAACTGTTGTTTGACTTTCTTTAGAAGTTCCAGTTTCTTCTGGGAGGTATTAGGTAGCTTTTCAAGTTTGCAAAGCAACTCAATATACTCTATGGCAGCTTCTAGGTGTGTAGGTTCATTGTCTAGTGATCTTTGAACTGTCAAATCTTTAAGTTGAGTTAAAACCTTGACAATTTCAGGGTTGCTCTTTTTGTATGAACTATCATTCATTAGTGAAAGTCTAAGCCTAGCAGATTGCAGGCATGATTTTGCTTGAATAAATCCGCGAAGGGAAAGTCCGCTTTGAAAGACGCTTTCATAATACATAATGGCTTTGGTTTTTTGATTTGCCTTTTCATAGTTTTTTGCAAGCTCATAGCGAACATCTGGTGTATATTTCCATTTAATATCTGGATTTTTTAAGTATTCTTTTTCAAGTTTGTCCAATAAAGCTATTTGTTTGTCTTCAGCATTTTGCTCTTGATAAAGCCTTGATAATTTAACTATCTCATCTTCCAACTCTTTTGCTGTAGTCGAAAAGCTTTTCAGATCAATTGCACTTTCTAAAAGAGCAATCGATTTTTTATAGTCTTTAGTCTCTGTGGAAAGAAAATGATCAGCTGCCCAGAGTAAATTTTCTCTTAATATTGATTCATTTAAAAGATAAGCTTTAAACAGATGATTGGCTGCTTTAGACAAATATTCTTCTTTTTTTCTATTTTCAGCTTCTTTTAGAAAAGTGTTGTAAAGAACAATGTGAATTTTACCAATTCCATCCATCTCAGGATTTGTCTCAATGGCTTTCTCGAAGAATTTTAAGTAATCAGTAGCAGGTTTTGAGAGCTTTAGTAAGTTATATCCATTTAAGACTAGTGCTTCAGAGAAAATCGAACGGGAGTTACATTTTAACAATAGGGGTTTTAAAGTTTTGATGGATTTCTTGAATTCAGATATTTCAAAATAGGTTTTAGCTAAAAGAAAGCGGTATTTTTGCTCATCTAAAGTATCTTTAAGGCATTTCTCAGTTATCAGCTTTTCAAGATCGCTGCAAAGATCTTTTTTTGAAAATCCCGACTTTGCTTCATTGACCAGTTGATTTGATGAAGATATTAAAAAGTGAATAGCTGCAACATTATTAGAATGTGTTTTATTGTTCTCAAAAAAAGTTGTGAAGTTCTTTCGACTTAGGTCCCATTTTTTAGCTAGAAATAAGACATGTGCATATTCAAATAAAGCATCTGCTTTTACTTCATCTTTAACCTGAAGCAAAAGAATCTTACTAAGTTGTTTTTCAGCTTTTTCATAATTTTTTTGATCCTTGAAGGTTAAAGCCGAGGCAAAAATTATATCTGAATATTCTTCAGGGGTCTTATAAGATTTTTTACATAGGCTTAGAATCTCTTTGAAAAGGTCTGAGCTCTGAAGTTTTTGTGCTATTTCAGCCAAAGACAAGATGGCATTCTTACGCTCATCTGGAAAGCCACCAGCTTTTAAAAACTTTTTGAGATCAGCTTCAGCTCTTTTATAATCAGCTCTTTGTAGATGAGCTTTGCCTAGAAAAAAATGTAGTAAGGGCTTTTTATTATCTTCTAAGAGTTTAGATAGTTGGTCTTTTGCTTGGATTAACTCTGAATGCTTATTGCTGTCATATAATAAAAGCATAAGGTTGTAGGCTGCAAGAGCAGAGTTTTCTTCTTTTATCTGACATATTTTAGTAAAAGTCTGAATAGCTTTTTCTTTGTCAAATTTAGCTTCAATATTTGCAGCTTGAATTAAATAAGTCTCTTTATTGTCTGGGTCTTTTTCAGAAAGTTTGATATATGTGCTAGCGCTTAGGGGGAATTTTTTGAATAAATAATAAAGATGAGCTAAAGAACGCATGGACTGAATAGACAACTCGCTGTGAATCAACCCTTCAAATTCTTTAATCGCTTCATATGCAGCCGTTGCTTTAGCTTCTTTTTCTAAATCTGATTCAATTGACTGTTTGTAAAGAGCTTCTGCGTAAAAGAAATGAACTGAATCATGCTTTTTTTTGTCAGAGTTTGTGAAGCTTTCTAGGTACTTTGAGGCTACTTTAACCGATTGTGAGTACTCGTTTAAATTGTAAAGTGCCTGCAAATGGTTTATGGCAATTTTTTCTTGGATTTTTTTGTCTTTAATTTTTGCAAAGGATTTACTTGCCTCGGCAAAATTTTTCTTTTCCATGTAATAATCCCCTAAAAGAGCATATAAGTCTTGGCAAAGAGCACTTTTGGGGTACTTGTTGAAAAAATCTTGAACTTGGTTCAAAAAAAGTGCAGTCTCATCTTCTTGGTAAAATTCAACGATCCGTCGAACAAATAGCGATTCTTCTTCTGTAGCAGTTTTAAATTGCACATCTAGCTCACTTGAGGATAAAGGTGATAGAGATAGACAAAAAGTAGAAAGTAAAAAAAGCCATGCATTTCGATGCATTTGGTAGACCTCACATTTTAATTTCATTATACTAGAATGAATTTAATTATCAAAATTGTAAGTCCTAAAAGGTAAAATAAAAAAAAAGTGCTATAAAATATCTTCAAATAAGGGCTGGTCATTAAAGCATCCAAAAAAACGAATTAAGACTTCAGCTTTTTTATAATTAGCTTCTTTCAACTTCTCATAAACTTTAAGACCTTTTGCATTTAAGCCTTGCTCGAAATATAGCACCCCTAGTCGAAACAAGATATCTCTATCATCAGGCTTTAGGCGTAGAACTGTTTCATACTCAAGGACTTCTTGCTCTGGCATTTGAAGGTCGTTATAGCTTTTAGCAAGTTGCAAATGAATCCAAGGATCATCAGGAGCATAGTTATTCAAAATTTTAAATTCCTCAATAGCTCTTTCTGATGCCATTTTAAATTTTTCTTCAAAATAGCTGCTGAACTTTTTTACTTGCTTTTGCATAAAATATGTATTTGATGTTTTTTTTGGTTCCAAATAGATCTTAGACAAGGAAACATAGCAATTTGCAAGCGATGTATGGACTTCAAGGTCTGTAGGAGATAGGCGAATAAGCTGGATGTGCTCTTCAATTGCTGAATGTAGCAATAACTCTTTCATTCTAAGAACATCCTTCCAGTGACAAAAAGCACTAAATTTCTCTAAAGGCTTAAAAAATGGATAAAAAATTTTGGGCAGGTGGTATAAATTCCACTCAAATCCGTGTAAATAATTAACAAGTCTAATTAATGCATCTGTAATGGAAAGATGATACTCGGCCTTTCCTTTGAGTGAAGTGATAATTTTTTTGGAATCCGAAATGAAGTTATTTCTTATCTGGTAAAATTGCTCAGGCTTTTTGGACTGAAAATAAAAAAGCAGGACAAAATAAGCTGAGCAAGTAAGAAATAACAATCCTATAGACAAGGCTAGCTGGGTAAATTCTTTGTTTGTAAGTAAAAGAAAGAAAATAAAAATCTGAGCGATGGTTATCAGTAGAAAAAAAATATTAAGTTTTACAAAAAATCGAATTATTTTTTTAAACTGATTTAGTAGCTTACGATATTGTAGTGTTAAACTTTGCTGAAAATCTGAGTAAGAAAAATCCTCATCTTTTTGATTTTCAAATAAAGTAGTCATTACCCGCCAATTTTTAATTAATATCCAGAATCAATTGTATAGTTGATAACTCTTTGACTAACACCTGAATTTTGCATTCTATAAATCTGAGCTTTGTTTAGATTATATTTAGATTTTTTATCATTCATATAGTTAATGATCTTATCATCATTTATGCCAGCTTGAGATAATTGAATTAAGTCATAAATAGCCAAATGCTTGTCTTCATCTATTTTCTGCAAGGTAGTTGGACTTCTTTGCATTAAAATCATTCGTTCTTGCTCATCTAACATTTCAATTGATTTAGGATTAGGTATCTTTTTCTCTATTGGTTTTCCAAAACATACTACACTTTGGATAAGAAAGATGAAAAAAATTAATCTCATAAAAAGTTCCTCTGGTTCTTATTTTTTTTGATATCAGTTATAAAAACTGCTTATTTGAATATATTATCATTCTTCTTTGAATCGATAGCCAACACCCCGGACTGTTTCAATCCACTCAAACTTGGGACCTAGCTTTTTTCTTAAAGAAGCAATATGTACATCAATATTTCGATCAACAATAAATGCGTCATCATTATTAATATCATCTAATAGCTGATTACGTGTCAATACTTTGCCACTATTGGCTATTAATCTTCTCAAAATACCAAACTCCGAAAGAGTCAATGGAATTATTTTTTCGCCTTTTTTAAGTATATATCGATCGATTTCCAAGGTAAAGTCTGCAAATTTTAAAACTTTAGGTGCTTTCTCAGCTTCTTTTCCTCGTCTTAAAACAGCTTTTATTCTAGAAAACAAAACTTTAGGAGAAAATGGTTTTGCTAAATAATCGTCTGCACCTAGTTCAAGACCTAATACGACATCTAATTCTTCACCTTTTGCAGAAATAATTATTACTGGGATACTTTTAAGATCTGGACTATTTTTCATTTTTCGACAGATATCCAATCCATTTTGTCCAGGAAGCATAATATCTAAAATTACAAGGTCTGGCTTTTCTCTTTCAATTGCTCTCATGCCATTAATCCCGTCTACCTCTACATGTAATTTATATCCCGATATTTCAGCTTGTAGTTTTATCAGAGCAGCAATATCTTCTTCATCTTCTACTAGCAAAATTCTTTTTTTAGGGCTCATTTATTTTCCTCTGAGTAAAAAACACATATTCAATTTGGAATTTTCAACTCTTGTCCAACAACAATTAAGTCATCTTCTAGTTTGTTCAAATTTTTTAACTGTTGGGTACTCGTTTTGAACTCCTTTGCAATTTTATCTAATGAATCACCTCTCTTTACTTTATAAATTGAATAATTCAAGGCTGATTGTGCAAGTGATTGAATAGTCGATTTTAATTTTATGAGGTCTTCAAACTTTTTATTTTGGGAGAAAATTTTGTTCTCTAGTTCAACTATTTTTTCCTTATGCTGTTTAAAAGCACTAGAGCTTTCATTTGCGTGATAACTAAGTTGCTCTATGTCCTTCTCAAAATCTTCTAATCTATTCTCCAGTAGTAGAATTCTTTTCTCAAGTAGCGTTAGCTGTGTAAGCGCTTTTTCTAATTTATTTTTTTGCTTTTCAATAAAAGTAGCCTTGATATCAGATAAATTATACTCGTGTTTTTTTATTTCCCCATCAAGAATTTCCAGCTCAGTCTTATAGCAGTTATAATTGCGCATTAAGTCATCAATTACTGTTTGTATCTCGTGTATTGTCAATTCCATTTGATGTTTTTCTTCATTAGGAGATGACTTTAAGGGACTGCAAGAGTAGAGATAAAAGCAAGTAATTGCAAATAGGGTTAATTGAATAAAATGTCTCATTCTTATTTCTCAAAAATTTTAAATTCAGCTCTTCTATTCATTGACAAATCTTGAGGAGTAGATCCAAATGAGACAAGTTTTTCTTTGCCACATGAAACTGTTATTATCCTAGATGGGTCAACTTTTTGTTTTGCGAGTAAAACTCTAATATGATTTGCCCTTCTAGCTCCTAGTGCCATATTATAATCTGCAGAAGCTCTTTGGTCGCAATGCCCCTCAATTAAAAGGAATGCATTCGTATGTTTTTTTAGATAGTTTGCAATTCTAGCTATCGAAATTAAATCATATCTCTCCCTAACTACATGATCATCTGTATCAAAATGAATTGTACGAAAAGTGTCTGCAAGTTTAGAGTTAGGCTTTATAAAATTTGCCTTTCTAGGGAGGATAGCAGGAGTTAGCTTTTGTTGAGGGACGGCCTTATCTGTTGAAGTAAATTGAGTTTTTAAATCGGAGTCCTGGAGGGGGATATATTCATCTTGTTCCGGTCCTATAAAATCATCGTCACATGTTAAAAGATATGAATCAGTATTTTTCCCGCAAAGAGAGTTAATGCCTTTTTGGACATATCTGCCAGCGGTTTTTACATTTTCCCACTGGGCGGTATTTCTTTGACATCCGCTAAATAATAAACAAATTACAATAGCAATTAAGCCTTTCATGATTATCCTCATTTTTTTAATTTAGGCTCCCATGAAGGAAACCTTTTTTGGCCAGCCCCAAATGTGATTTGGACTGGGTTAGGATGATTCAAATTAATAATATACAGTTCGGAGTAAATTCCGTCTTCAGTATTATATATTAAATGTAAACTATTAGGAGCCCACCTAGGGTTTTCCTTGTTTTCTGGACTAAAAGTCAGTTGTTTTTCCTCATCAGTTTCTAAATTATATATCCAAAGTTGTTTTACGCCATTTGTCAATGCAGAATATGCGATTTTTTTACCATCATATGACCAGCTAGGGGAAGAGTTTTGTCGGTTATGTTTGGAAATTAAAGTAGCATTGGGTCTTTGGACTATTCCTTGGTAAGGGATGTCAATTACATAAATTCTGGGAGATCCATCTTTATCTGAGAGAAAAGCTAGCTTTGATCCATCAGGACTGAAAGATGATGTTGCCTGAGTTGCTCTTGGAGACGAAAAAAGCTGCAAGGGCTTTCCAATTGGTTCTCCTAATGGAGTATATTTCTGTAAAAACAAATCGGGCCTTCCATCCGCATCACATACAAAAGCTACCATTTTACAATCATGTGAAACAGAGGGTAAAAGTTGATTGCCTGGTAGTGTGAATAACTGCTTCCCAATCGGATTATTAAAAGAAGCCCTAAATATCTTGGGCTGTCCTTTTCTGTAAGAGACATAAAGAAAGTTCTGATATCCTTCTATATTTTTGAGTGGAATAAAAGTAGGGCTTACGTTGTAGTGTTCTCCAAAAGTTATTTGTCTTGCATTTTGACCGTCATAATCAGATGTCCAAATTTCTGAAAACCAGTCGTTTAAATTTTTAGAACTTTTTTTTCTTACAGAATATAAAATTGTTGTTGTAGCAATACCTTGAACTCCAAATGCCTTTTTCAAGATGCTATCAGAAAGCTTATGAATTTTCTTTCTGTCTATATCAATCGATCCACTTAAATATATGGGTTCGAATCTGTAGGTTTTATTTAGCTTCTTGTCTTTTAGGCTGCATAAAAATTTATTTTTTTCAGAAAGAATTTTAATATCATAATTTGAAGATTTCTCGCTTGTTAAATAAGTATAGCCATTATTACTAAAATCAAACTCCAATACTTTTTTCAATTCTTTGAAGTGTCTTGAATTATGAGGTTCCTCATTATTGTGAACCTCTATGATTCGGACTTTTTCAAGTCCTGATTTTGTTTTTAATGCAATAGAGATCTCTTCAGTTGAAAAGAGAACTAATGGAAAAAATAATATAATTCTAAAAAAAATCATTCTAGATTGCTGAAATTAATGATAAGGGTTTTCGCTTCTTTGCTACAATTAAAACATGGATATGCAAGGCTATGCAATTGATTTTTTAAGTATTGGATGTTTTCATTACTTTCCGATTGCAGGACTTCTAGTTTTTTTAACTTTCCATCAGGGCTAATTGAGACCTTTATTTTGGCATTTCCAAAAGATGGCAGTTCTAGTTTTTCTTGCAGATAATTTATAAGAAGGCTCTCATAATTATCAATTACTGATACATTTTCTTGTGAGTTTGTTTGAATTTTTAGTTTATCTATTTTTTGAGGGACAGGTAAAGAAGAGGTATTTTTTTTCGATATATCTTTGTCAGACTCAAAGCTTTTAAAGCACTTTTCTAGCTCTTTCGCAAAGTTATTCTGAATCTTTACTAGTTTTCTTTCTTGCAAAGGCTTTGCTATTTTAGGCTGTTTTTTGCGGGGGGAGAGGATTTCAGGTTTTAACTTTAATTTTTTTTGTAAAGAAGGCTTCTCATGTTTATTTCTTATTATTGTTGTATGAACTTTGATTTTGTTTTTTTTTATCTTCGGAACCTTAGGGATACAAAGAATACTGAAAACAAGTAGGTGAGCTATAAATACACCTAAAACTATTTTTAGTGGTTTTGGTCTTAAAAAAAAATTATTTCTCATAGGGTGCAAGAGCAATTTCCATTTCTTCAAAACCGGTCATCTCAAGTAAGTTTTTAATTTTTTGATAGGTTCCAAAACTTGCCTTTTCATCATGAAAAACGATAGGACTTTTTTTTGAAACAAGATTTTTATGAGCTATTTTTTTTAGTTCCAATAAAGAAATTGATTTATTGTCGACCCAAATTGAGTTATCACTTTTAACATAGACCTTAAAGTGACTAGAGGTTTTACTTTGGTTTTTGTTAGAGATCCCTGAAGTTGCTAAAGTTATGTTCTCTACCTCTAGCATAGGGGAAATGATCATAAAAGAAATCAATACAACAAAGACAACATCGATTAGGGGAGTTAAGTTAATCATTCCTTCTGATGTGTCTTGGAAACTATGGTTAGAAAGAGGTTTTTTTTTGTATCTCATTACATTTAAGAAATTTCTACCTTTCTATACTGCATTTCCAATATTGCCAATAATTTTTGTGAAAAACTTTCCATTTCCTTTAAATAGTCCCTAAGATTGTTTTTTAAAAAACTATGAGCAATAAGAGCTGGTATTGCAACAATAAGCCCTACTACCGTAGTTCCAAGGGCCATTGAAAGACCTGATAGTAAGTTAGCATTTCCAATTGTTTGTAAAGACATGTTAGAAAATGTCACCAAGATACCCCAGACTGTTCCTAATAAGCCAAGAAATGGAGCTAGTGTTACAATGATCGATAGTATAAAAAGATTTTTTTCAAAAAAGTGAACTTCTTTTGAAATTTTTGCATTTATTTGCGCTTCAATAAGCTGAAGGTCGGATTCGGATAAAAAATTAGATTTATTATCTTTTTCTTGTTGTTTTAGAAAAAACTGGTTTTTATTGAGACTTTCAATAGAGGTTTCCTTTAAAACATTAAAAATTCTAGTAAAAGAACTGCTTCGATGTTTTTCATGTATATTATGAGAAAAATCTAAAAGCTGATATTTATGTTTATCAACTAGTTCTTCAAATTCGAAACTTAATTTTTTGGAGTTCTTGATGAGAATTGTTTTATAAATTAAAACCACCCAAGAAATAATAGAAAGCCCATATAAAGATAGAAAAATCAATTTTCCAAATTTATCTGAATGTTGGAAAGATTCAATAAAAGGATTCATAGAGCAAAAAAATAACTTTGATAATTGTTAAAATTGATTGTAGAGTTCTATAATTCTTTTAGTCAACTTGATATACAAACTAAACTTAAATAAAGCTTTTTATGAACTTAAAATTATTTGATTCTCATGCGCATTTGTCAATTAATGAAGTTTATCAAGACATTGATGAAATTTTACTAAGAGCACAAAAAGAAAACGTCAATGCCATAATGAATATTTGTATTGATCAAAAAAGTTTAAGCAACGCAAAAGAACTTAGTAAAAGATATCCATGGGTATACCAAGCAGGAGCCACAACACCTCATGATGTGGACCGCTTGGGTGCTGAAGATTTTGAAGTTTTTAAAGAAGCTGCTGAGCTAGGCTTTTTCAAAGCTATTGGTGAGACAGGGCTAGACTATTATTATCAGCACTCATCAAAACAAAATCAGAGAAAATATCTAATTAAATATTTACATCTTGCAGATAGTTTGAATTTACCTGTCATTTTTCACTGTCGGGATGCCTTTAGTGATCTTTTTAAGATTGTAGATGATGAATATCCAAAAGATAAAAAAGCAGTTTTACACTGCTTTACTGGAAGTATCGATGAAGCTGAAGAAGTAATTAAAAGAGGATGGTTCTTATCTTTAAGTGGAATCGTTAGCTTTAAAAGGTCAAATGATCTTAGAAAAGTAGCTTCTTTTGTTCCAATCGATCAGTTACTAATTGAGACTGATACACCGTATTTAGCTCCTCAGTCTAAAAGAGGAAAGCAAAATGAACCTAGTTTTATCAAAGAAACAGCCCAAGTAATCGCTGATCAGAAACAGATATCGATAGAAAAGCTTTCTATCAAAACTTATGAAAATGCATGTAAATGTTTCAATCTTCACCAATCTACAAAGAAATAATGTCCCAAGTAAAGTATTCATCGGGACAACTTCCTACTTTAATGTTTAAGTTACATGCTGGACTATAGTTTGCGACATGATGAGTATGCCCTGATAATACTGTTAAGGACTTATCTGGGTTTTTAGCCATAAAAGTTGTTAAGAAATCTCCCAAGTAACCATGGGCAAAAAAAGGAGCCCAGTTTTCATCTGCAACTATATTGTTATAAAGGCAGACTTCTCTGAATGGAGGGACATGAGTAAGCAGGATAGCTTTGGAGAAATCAGCAAAAATGTTAGTTAGTTTTTTACTTAATTGATCCACAAGTTTATGTGAATAATTCTGTATAAATGAAAAAATTTTTTCTTTGCTTAAGTTAGAAAAAGTTAGTATTTCATTAAAATCTTTAGGGGTTACTGTAGATGCGAAAAAATCTCCTTTGCTAAGATCATACCAGTTGTCAATTCCGATTATTGCAGTGCAATCAGATAGAGGTATATGGTCATAAGAATTTAGATAAAAAATATTAGAGTCATTTATAAAGGTTAAATGAACCTCAGTTTGAAACTCATCAATTCTAAATCCATAAAAATCGTGATTTCCAAGTACAAAGTATATAGGTATATTCGTCGTTTTAGATAATTTTTTTATAAAACTTATTGATTTTCCATTCTCTCCAATATCGCCTGTAATGCAGATTCCATCAGATTCAACTAAAGATATTTTCTTTAAAAAATCATCAAGAGCACTATTTGATTTAAAATCAATATGTAAATCTGTTAACCATAACATAATAACTGAATAATAATTAATAACTTCATTTTCATGAAGCATTTGTATTTTGCAAAAATAATTTTTTAGCAGTTAAATTAGAAAAAAATAGTGTTATAGCTTTGAGGTTTTGATGTGAGCGCAAATGGAAATGTTATAGTTCCAAAAGCATTTGTCTGGAGGAGACTTCATTCATTATTTGGTTTAATGATTGTTTTTTATTTAGTTGAACATTTGACGGTTAACTCGCAGGCGGCATTATGGCTTGGTGATGACGGCCGTGGTTTTATTAAGCTGGTCAATTTGATTCATAATCTGCCTTTCTTGCAGGTCTTAGAAGTTGTATTAATCGGAGTCCCAATATTATTTCATGGAGTATTAGGCATAAAATATGCAGTTACAAGCAGAAATAATTCAAGTGGTTTAAAGAAAAACAAGCCCGTACTTTCTTACGGTAGAAATGTTGCATTCAGTTGGCAGCGTATTACATCCTGGGTTTTAATAATTGGCATTATAGGGCATGTAGTTCAGATGAGATTTTTGGACAGCCCTAAGAAGACTGTCTTAAACAATGAAAAACAATATCTCGTTAAACTTAACTTTGATGAGGGACTTTATTCATTATCTGATCGCTTAAGCGTTGAGCTATTCGATAGAGAAAAAATAAATTTTTTGAGTAGTGATTTCAAAGATGTTGAAAAAGCAAGCAGGTGGGCATCTGCTTCAGCTATTTCATATTCTCCAGAAGATGAAAAAAAAATTTCTGAAATGCAAAGTCTAAATCAAGAAAAATTATTTATTATAGAACTAAACACATACAAGCTTAATCAGACCCAAGTTGTTGCTGTGTCTAAAAATGCTGGTACGGCATTTTTATTAATGGTTAGGAACACTTTTAAAAGTCCTTTTTGGGCCATACTGTACACTCTTTTTGTAATAGCTGCCGTTTTCCATGGATTTAATGGACTTTGGACGGCTTTGATTACTTGGGGGGTTATTTTATCATATCGCTCTCAGAAAATGATGGTGAACTTTGTAATTTTGATGATGCTTGCTTTAGGTTTTCTGGGCCTGGCATCAATTTGGGGAACTTATTTTATTAACTTAAGATCTTAAAGGGTTAAATGTCTAAAAAACGTATACCAACTGTAATTGTAGTAGGAGGGGGCTTGGCGGGGCTTTCTGCTGTTATTAAACTTTGTGAAAATGGCTGCAAAGTTAAACTCGTTTCTTTAACAAATGCACGAAGATCTCACTCAGTTTGTGCGCAAGGTGGAATCAATATAGCCATTAACTTAAAAAATGAAGATGATTCACCAATTATCCATGCCTATGACACAATAAAAGGAGGTGATTTTTTGGCAAACCAACCTCCAATTCTTGAGATGTGCATGGCAGGTCCAGCTATATTACGAATGCTTGACCGCTTTGGATGTCCTTTCAACCGTACAGACGAAGGCAATATTGATTTTAGGCGCTTTGGTGGGACTTTATATCATCGTACAGCTTTTTGTGGAGCTACAACCGGTCAACAGCTTATGTATTCTTTAGATGAGCAAGCAAGAAGATATGAAGTAAAAGGTCTTTTGGAAAGATATGAGAATCATGAGTTTTTAAGACTTGTCAAGGATTCTGATGAAAGAGCTAGAGGTATCGTGTTACATAACTTATTTGATTTAAAACTTCAAACCTTAAAAGCTGATTCAGTTGTGATAGCAACCGGGGGTCCCGGTGTTTTATTTAAGTGGTCAACAAACTCTACATTCTGTACTGGTGCTGCCAACGGACGTTTGTATATGCAAGGAATGAAATATGCAAATGGTGAGTTTATACAGATTCACCCAACTTCAATTCCTGGGTTAGACAAAATGCGTTTAATATCTGAATCTTCAAGGGGTGAAGGTGGCAGGGTTTGGGTATATGGAAATTCTAGCAAAAAGATTAGGTTTCCGGACGGCTCTATGCGCACTTGTGGAGTTACAGGAGAGCCATGGTATTTTCTAGAGGAGATGTATCCAGCTTTTGGTAACCTTGTTCCAAGAGATATTGGAGCTAGGGAAGTCTTAAATGTTTGTAATCAAGGTCTGGGGGTAGATGGGAAATCTCAAGTTTTTTTAGACGTATCTCACCTTTCTAAAGAAAAGCAATACAAGCTAGATGCTGTTTTAGATATTTATCAGAAGTTTACAGGAGTTGACCCAAGAAAGATGCCCATGAAAATTTTTCCGGCAGTACACTATTCTATGGGAGGGGCGTGGGTCGATTGGCCAGCTGCTGATGACTCAGATCGCATGCAAAGATTTAGGCAAATGACAAACCTACCTGGTTGCTTCAATATTGGTGAATCAGATTATCAGTTTCATGGTGCAAATCGTTTAGGTGCAAATTCACTGCTTTCTTGTATTTTTAGTGGTCTTGTAGCGGGTGAGGAAGTTACAAGATATTGTGAGGGCCTGGATAAAACTTATGAAGACATCCAAGAAAGCGTTTTTTCAGAAAGCTTTGCAAAAGAACAAAAGTTACAAGACGGCTTGCTTAATAAAAGGGGTAAGGAAAATATTCATGCACTCCATGATGAGTTAGCAGGATGGATGGTTAAAAATGTTACTGTTAATAGAAATAATAAGGATTTGGCGCTAACTTTAGATAAAATTAAAGAGATAAAAGAGAGGTACGAGAATATAGAACTTAGTGATCACTCAAAGATTTTAAACCAAACTTATGTTTTTGCTCATCAATTTAAAGCCATGCTAGAGCTTGCCTTGATAATCACTAAAGGTGCACTGCTTCGAAATGAGTTTAGAGGGGCTCATTTCAAAAGTGAATTTCCTGAAAGAGATGATAAAAACTGGCTTAAGACAACAATTGCAACGTATGATGAAGCTAAAGATGAGCCAGTTATTTCTTATGAACCGGTTGACTTAAGACATCTTGCCCCTGTATTAAGAGATTATACACAGGCTAAAAAGGTAAAGCCTGAATTGAAGAATGTCCCAAACAACATAAAATTGCCGTTATGAATATAGATGAAGCAAAAACATACACTTTAAAAATCTTTAGAGGAGTACCTGGAAATCAATATTATGAGGAATTTGAGCTTCCAAGGCAAAGTAATGCTAATGTAATATCTGCTCTAATGGATATCCAAAAAAATCCAATAAATAAACAGGGATGTAAAACAACCCCAGTTGTCTGGGAACAAGGATGTTTAGAAGAAGTATGCGGATCTTGTTCAATGCTAGTCAATGGCATCCCAAGACAGTCGTGCACTGCTTTAATTGAGCCTTATATTAAAAAGACTAAAAGTACTACTATTACACTGGCTCCATTTACAAAATTTCCCTTAATCAGAGATCTTTATGTTGACCGAACAAGAATGTTTGACTCTTTAAAAAAAGTTAAAGCGTGGATCGAAGTTGATGGAACTTATGATATTGGGATGGCCCCTAAAATGAGTCCAGCTGTACAAGAAGCACTTTATGTGCTGTCTACATGCATGACATGTGGGTGTTGTTCTGAGTCTTGCCCACAAACTAACAATAAATCTAAATTTATTGGTCCTGCCGCTATTTCACAGGCTAGGCTTTTTAACTCAAATCCAACAGGAAAATTTACTAAGTCTAAAAGACTTAGACCTTTGCTTGAAGATGGTGGAATTGCGGATTGTGGTAACGCTCAAAACTGTGTTAAAGTCTGCCCAAAGGGAATTCCCCTGACAGAATCAATTTCGCTGATCGGGAGGGAGGCGACAAAACAAGCTTTGAAAGATGTTTTTAGTCTTCCCGATAAATAATCTTTATTTTTAATTTTAGAAATTGTTAAAATAACATTAAGAAATAATCCTGCTGTTTTGGATAAGCTGCGGTATTTTGGCCCTTCAGCGTATTATTTATAAGGGAGCTACGACGCCTTAAGCTGTGATTTTGAATGTGCGTTTAAAAGAGCATCTTTTGGGAAGTGGCACCACCTGGTTAAACAGGTTGATAGAGCAAATCGCATGCCCCTTAACAGCGGGATATTTTTTTTGTCGACTTTCTGTGTTCTTTTTCAAGATCTAATTCATCTAATTTAACTTCTTTTGATATGAAATGCTTGCTTAGAGTATCTTCTAATGCTTTTATGAGTAGTTTTTTACTCTCAAAGTGGTGTCTTATGCTTGTTAAGAAATCAAGGTGATTTCTTTGCTTTCTATAATTTGGGATTTTCGGAGGAAGCAAAAGACAGTTCATATTTTCAGGTTCAAAATCCCATAAAAATGTTGTATGATGAACACATCTATTTTTTTTAATATATTGGGCATTTCCTCCAAACTTTTTGTCCTTAATTACGTAATCATTTTCTTTTAGTGCAAAGCCATCAATATTAAAAACATCTTTGTAGATTTTTTCAGCCCACTTATGAATAGCTTCAGGGAAAAGATGATCATTAACAACTTCTTTATTAATGATGAACGAGACAAAAACTGTATTAGAGTCAACAAATACTGTTCCACCACCACTATAGCGCTGAATTAATGGGATGTTGTTCTTTTGAGCCTTTTTATGATCGACGAATTTTTCTACACTGGATGATATTCCTAAGACTATGGCATTAGGCGATCCATCATTTATTATACAAAAATTTCTATCATCTGTTCTTAAAAGAGCTTCTTCAATCAGTAATTGCTCGTAGATGTTTAAATTATTGAATTTGAGGAGATAAAGTTTCATTGAACACTAATGCCTAAGATATTTTCTATGCTGATCAGTTCGAATTTTGAGCCCATATTGGTTGTGATTTTAAAGAGTATCAAAGTACCATTTGTCATAGGGGATAGCTCAGATACATTAGAAATTTTTCTACCATCAGAAAGATGAAACAAAATGTTTTGGGGTGATTTACCTTTTTTTATGATTTCATATGCTTGCGCGAAATCCTGAGCTCTCTTACTTGGTTCTATTAAAATTACGTCTTTTTGGGAGCTAGAAGCTGCCGCATAATTCTTGGGAACTTCAATATTTAGGTTTTCTTGAGCTAAGATGGTTGTAAAAAATGAAAATAGCAATAATGGGTATTTCATAATATTTATTTATCAGGATTTGATTTTCTTTTCCAATTCAATCATTAAAACAGAGATATCTGCTGGTGACACGCCTGATATCCTAGAAGCTGTCCCTAAATTGGCAGGGGAGAACTTGTTTAATTTTTCTTTGGCTTCATTACGCAGTCCAACAACATCTTTAAAATTAAAACTTTTTGGAATATTGATCTCTTCGAGTTTGGATAGTTTTTTGATCTCATTTTCTTGTCGTTTAACATATCCTGCAAACTTTAGGTCCATTTCTACTTGTGACTGCACATCAATATCTATTGCACCGACATCTTCAGGATACATTTTCATTAATGTTTTATAGGAAATTTCTGGCCTGCATAAGAGCTGTGATAAACTTACAGATCTTTGATTAATACTTTTATATGTACTTCTTAGCTTATTCTTTATTATTTCTATTTGTTCTTTTTTTGCCTTGAGTTTGGCTTGTTGGCCTTCTGATATTAGGCCAAGTTCGTATCCTAGCTCACGGAGTCTGAGATCTGCATTATCCTGTCTTAAAAGCAGTCTGTATTCAGCCCTTGAGGTAAACATCCTATATGGTTCGTCCAGGTCTTTGGAGATCAAATCATCTATCATGACTCCAATATATGCTTGGTCTCGACCTAGAAAAAACTCAGGTCTTCTTAAAACTTTACAAGCTGCATTAATGCCGGCAATAAGCCCTTGGGCTGCCGCTTCCTCATAGCCTGTAGTTCCATTGATTTGTCCTGCAACAAAAAGCCCTTCAACTTGTTTTGTCTCAAGTGTTCTATAAACCTGTCCGCATAGTAGATAGTCATATTCTATAGCGTATGCATAGCGCATGATCTGAGCCTTCTCTAATCCGGGAATACTCCTGATCATTTGAAGTTGAACATCAAAAGGAAGTCCTGTAGAAATCCCATTTACATAGACTTCTTCAGTATTATGACCTTCTATTTCTAAGAATATTTGGTGTCTTTGCTTGTCTGCAAACCTAACTATTTTATCTTCAATTGAGGGGCAGTATCTTGGGCCAACACTTTGGATTTTCCCAGAGTACATAGGTGATTTTTTTAGATTTTCTTGAATTATAGCTTTTGTTTTATCTGATGTATATGTGATGTAGCATGAAATTTGAGGTAGTCTTTTTTCTTTCTCATCATAAGAAAAATAAACGCCTTCATCCCCGGGTTGTTCTTCTAAGTTAGAAAAGTCAATTGTTTTTTTATTTACTCTAGGAGGTGTTCCTGTCTTCAATCTTCCAAGTTTAAATCCTAGATTTTCTAAAGATGCAGAAATTCCCTTTGAAGCTTTCTCTCCGCCTCTTCCTCCACTGATACTTGTTTGACCAATGTGAATAAGACCGCGCATAAAGGTCCCTGAAGATAAAATTACACATTTTCCTACAAAAAATATTTCCTCCTCAGTTAGCACCCCTATGATCTTATTGTCTTCGACAATAAAATCTTTAATTGAAGCTTGCTTTATATCTAAGTTAGGAGTTTTTTCTAGCTCATGCTTCATTTCAGCTTGATAAGCTAGCTTGTCTGATTGACATCTTGGAGATCTAACAGCGGGACCTTTAGTTGCATTTAGCATTCTAAATTGAATGCCTGTGCGATCGGCAATCTTTCCCATTAAACCACCTAAGGCATCTATTTCTCGGACGATGTGTCCTTTGGCGGTCCCACCTATTGATGGATTGCAGCTCATCTTCCCGATTGTATCAAGATTCATTGTAAGAAGCAGGGTACTGGCACCCATTTTTGCAGAAGCATACGCTGCTTCGCAACCTGCATGGCCAGCCCCAATTACAATTACATCATAGGGGTTAGGATATTTCCACATGGTGATTTAAAAAAGATTATTTTTTCTTTTTGTGTCTATCGCGTCTTCTACGCTTTTTGCGCTTATGTTTCGCGATTTTGGCTCTTCTTTTCTTTTTTACTGATGACATTTTAGACCATAATCAAAAAATTTTCTCTTGATCATAGCAAAAAGATCTTAAAAATGTAAAGTAAGATGTGACAGTAGAGTAATTAACGAACTAATCCTTCGATTTGCTCAGGGGTAAAAAATCTACTATGTAGCATTCCGCCAGCTTTGATTGGTAGTCTGATAGGCGCTGTAATAACATCTAAAGTAAATCCAACAATTTTTAAAGTTATTTATACTAATTTGTTGATCCGATAATCGAGTTCTTCGATTTGGTTAAATTTTTCAAAATAATTTGAAAAAAAATCTATGCTATTTTGATAATAATTTGGACTAATAATCACAATTAATTCTACTTAATATTAAGTAATAGTAATTATAAGAAATTAACATATCTTTTTGAGTAAAATATTTAAAAAAAATGCTAGAAATGCTCACCACTGTAAATTACACCTCCCATTCGTATAGGCACCAAGAAACAATGACTATAGATCATTCCAAAAGCTTTATAAGATAGGCGAACAGGTGCTGTAATAATATCTAGAGTAAGTCCAAGTGTTTTAAAAAATGCTTTTGAGATAGAATGGATTCGAAAATCTAACTCTTCAGTTTGATAAAATCTTTCAAAATAATTTGAAAAAAAATTTATAGGATGTCTAGCTATACTATTACGATAAAGCCCTTCATCGGCTAAACTATTGTGATACCATTTTTCATTAATACTCATAATTATCTCTCTTAATAATTAAATTAACTATAATTATAAACAATTAATTTTTAAAGTGAACTAAAAATTGGCATGAATTAAAAGAAATTATTCAGGGCTGAATGCAGAAAAAGCATCTTCATTATCTTCTGAATCTTGAGGCCCCATAGGAGTGTAGTTTGCAAATTGAGCTATTTCTTTTCTGAATGTTAAATTTACAGTTCCAACTGATCCGTGTCTATTTTTTGCCACTATAAGCTCAGCTTGTGAAGGTTTATCATAAGGATCATAATACTCAGGTCTAAGCAAAAACATAACGAGATCGCTATCTTGTTCTAAGCTGTTATGTACAATAATATCATTTGCTACAAAGTTATGTACATTTTCTACAGTTGCATCGTAGACATCTTCCACTCCCAATTTTTCAATTGAAACTACTTCATCCCAGTAAATATCTGACTCAGCTAAGTGTTTTAGTTTTTCAGAGTCTAAAGCTGTTGATATTTGAGACATTCTTTGTCTAGAAATAGAAGATTTAAAAATCCCCTCTGGAATTCTTTTTAGTGGAGCTCTAACTCTTTCTATCCCTAGTTTTTCAAACCAATATGTTATAGGATGCTTTTTCTTGTGAGTGGTGTGTACTGGAGATTTTAAATATAGATGATGCCAGTTTTTTTGTTTTACAGTCTTTCCATTGATTTGAAATAAATTATGTGATGAGGAAGAGACTATTTGTATATTTTCTAAATCAGCACTTGTGTAGTGATATGGTTGGTTTGGTAGTATGCATCCATCACCAAGTAAATGACCTAAAAGAACAGCTTCATCATCTGTTAAATTTGTGCTATTTGTATGGGTAAGCTTTCTCGGTATAGCAATGTGTTTGCCTATTTCTAATTGATCCAATCTTTTCCATCCTTTTATTGTCCTAAAAGGGTGATTTGCGCTGGCCTTTATTGATCTGCCTGATCTTGTTGTTAGTTCATATACCGTTTTTTGCCCAGAATAGAAAGCTTTTACTAATTTATGTTTCCCAAGTTTTAAATTCTGATCGATACCAAAAACTGTTATAGGGGTTTGTTCTTTTCTATCAGCCAGATCTTTAATTTTATGAAGTTCTCCTGTTTCAGCATCTTTAATAAGAGCGTCAGCAGAAAGACATCCTGACTCTCTCAAATCACTCATCATAGGTCTATGGCCTTGTCTTTCTTCAACTCTTCTAGATAGCTGTGATAAACAAAGAATAGGAATATCTAACTCTCTTGCTAAATTTTTCAGCATTCTAGAAACTTCAGAAATCTCTATTTGACGGCTTTCATTTGAGCGATTGCTGCCTGATCCAGAAATAAGTTGAAGGTAGTCAATTACTAAAAAACCGATATCGTAAGTTTCTTTCATTCTTCTGGCTCTTGTCCTAAGATCTGTAATTTTTAAACCAGGTTGGTCGTCAATTAGCAAGGTATGTTTTTGCATGGAGTTTACACATGCAACGATCCTTTGATATTCGTGTCCGTTTAAAGAGCCATTTAGGATTTTATCTGATTCCACTTCAGACTGAGAGCAAATTATTCTATGGAGAAGTTGGTCTGCGCTCATTTCTAAAGAGAAAACTCCAACAGGTATGTTATTTTTAAAGCAGATATTTTCAGCAATATTGATAGCCATGCTTGTTTTTCCCATCGCAGGCCTTGCAGCTAAGATCATTAAATTGGATGGATTAAAGCCATTGATTAATTTATCTAAATCTACAAAGTGAGTGGGGACGCCTACTACTTTTACACCTTCTTCTCCAAGCTCTCGATATCTTTCTTGTCTGTCCTCTAAGATTTTTAAGTAGGGGAGTTTAGCCTCTCCTTTAACACCAGAGATCAGATCTTTGACATTTAAAATATCACTCGATGAAGAACTTTGTGAAATTTGATAAAACTTGCTTTGAGCTATATCAAGTAAAGAAAAAACATCTTCAGCTTCTTCAATTGCCTTTTTCTCAATTTCCTGAGATACATCGATCATCTTGCGAAGAACAGCTTTTTCTCTAACCAGTTTTATGTATTCTTCAACATATGCAGATGTCCCAACATACTGGGCCAAAGTTGTGAGATAACTAATGCCTCCTACTTCACTTAACTTTTCAATTCGCTTCAGTTCTTCAGATACAATATGGATATCTGCTGGTTTATCTTTCTTGTAAAGTTCAAGGACAACCTTAAAAATAGTTTTATGCTCGGTATAGTAAAAATCAGAATCATTAAGGCCGTCACAAGCTGCATTTAAGCTATTGATGTTTGTCAGCATACAGCCTAAAACCATCATTTCAGATTCTTTGGAATTAGGAGCTGATTTTACCTTTTTTATTTCTTTGGCCATTCTTTCAAGGTCTTTTAAATATGCGATGTTTCCAATATATCAAAAAGTGCAGCAAAATGCTATTGGCATTCTTCGAAGAGAAAAAATAAAACAAATAAAATTCACTATGGCTTTGGTGAAAAAGTACAATAGGGTATGAAATGACGGAAAGAGAGGGATTCGAACCCTCGGTACCCTTTGGGGGTACGCGTCCTTAGCAGGGACGTGCTTTCGGCCACTCAGCCATCTTTCCATTTTTTAGTATTGAGAGTTTATCTGTTTTGAATTTTTTTGACAATGTTAGGTGGGAAGTTTATTTTACGAGGCATTCTTAGGAGGGCCATTTTTAAACTTTTCAATAACACTAAGAGGAAGTTCATTTTCTTTAGCAGCTCTAAAAAAATTAGGTTTACAAACACGGATTATATTAATTGTTAAGTCGCAAAGACAAGCTGAGAAGAGGCATAAGGGAAAGAAACTGCCTACAGCTATAGCTTTAACTTTTTGATTAAGATCATTACTGTCAGTTGATGTTAAAATATTTAAGATTTTATACGTACAGGGAGTGTTTCTTCTTGATGTGCAACAAATTCTACTCATGTTTAAATTCGGTAAAATAAAATTATTTATTCAAAATGAACTGCTTGGTCAATATTTTTGCCGTTTAGTGCATTCCAGTAGGTAGTCATATGAGAGCCGTCTGGATTCTGTACAACTATACTATAGACCGGGAGGAATATCTCTGTGGTTTTTCGTATAGCAAAGTCGTCTCCAAAAGCTGCTTTTGCTGTGGCTTCAATTTGTGAGACTCGGAATCTTCTAGGAGCTCTATTTGCTTTTCTAGCAGTTTTGGTGACTAAACGATGTTTTAGCTTTGTTTCTGGTGGAACCTGCAGTTTAGGTTCCTGTAAATGTAACCTATAGTTATTGCCACTTAAAACAATTAAGTTCTTTTTGCGACAGCTATCTAGCCATGTGTCTAAAATCCTATCAGAGACGTTTAAAATTTTAGAAAGACCTTCTCGATCTAAAACTCCGCCTCGTTTTGCTAGGGCATTGATAACCTTAAACTCATTTGATGCAGCATTTGCATTTATGCAATCTAAAAAACCATGAGTTGTTTCCCAATTGTTGGTATTGATGACCATTTCGCCATCAACCAAGCTCCATAAAATATAGCCTTCTCCAGTTTTTTCTTGAGATCTGTTATATTTTACTTCTAAGAGAAGATAAGGATGATAAGTTAGCTTTGGCTCTAAAAAAGCGTGTTCATCATCTTTTAAAAGTTCTCTTTTGTGAGCTTCCATGAGGCTCTCAGCTGTATAGCGCATTTCAAGTGTTTGGAATCTGCCAGTTGGTACAACATCTTGGAAAAGGGTTCTAGCGCCAGGATAGTTGGACCAGAGCCAAAAAGATCCAGCTCCTATTACAGCACAGGCTAAAATCCAGAAAATTGCACGCATATAGTATGTTCTTGTTCCTTAAATTTTGCTATACGCTATTTCTTCTTTTTTGAAAATAGGACTATTTTTTCATTGAAAGAAGAAACTCAGTATTACTCTTTGTTTTTTTAAGTCTAGAAAGCAATAAGTTCATCGCATCGACAGGAGTCAAGTCAGCTAAAGCCTGCCTTAATTCATAGATAATTTCTAGTTCATTAGGATGATACAGCATTTCTTCTCTTCTAGTTCCACTCTTAATCGGATCAATAGCTGGAAATATCCGGCGATCGGCTAAACGTCTGTCTAAAACAAGCTCTAGGTTTCCAGTTCCTTTGAACTCCTCAAAAATAACTTCATCCATTCTAGATCCGGTATCAATCAGTGCAGTTGCAATAATTGTTAAAGAGCCACCTTGTTCAATATTTCTAGCTGCACCAAAAAATCTTTTAGGTTTGTGAAGGGCATTTGCATCAACACCACCTGTAAGGATTTTTCCTGAGTGAGGTTGTACTGTGTTATATGCTCGAGCTAGCCTTGTTAAGTTATCCAGCATAATGATCACATCTTGGCCAGATTCAGCCAGTCTTCTAGCTTTTTCAATAACCATTTCTGCTATTTGAACATGTCTTTCAGGAGGTTCATCAAAAGTAGATGAAATAACCTCTCCCTTGACGCTTCTAATCATATCTGTAACCTCTTCAGGTCTTTCATCAATTAAAAGCACTAATAAAACCGCTTCAGGATTGTTTTGTTCTATTGCATTGGCAATGTTTTGTAAGAGAACAGTTTTACCGGACTTAGGAGGAGCTACGATCAAAGCTCTTTGACCTTTACCAATTGGAGAGACTAAGTCCATTACTCTTGTGGACATAATGTCTTTAGTTGTCTCCATTACCAGTCTTTGGTTTGGATATAGAGGAGTTAGGTTTTCAAATAAAATGCGGTCTCTAGTCTGCTCAGGTTTTTTACCATTGATTTTTTCTACTTTTAACAAAGCAAAATACTTTTCCTTTTCTTTAGGAGATCTAATTGACCCAAAAAGAGTATCTCCTTTTCTCAGATCGAACCTTCTGATTTGTGCAGGGGAGACATAAATATCTTCAGCAGAAGGAAGGTAGTTATACTGAGGAGATCTCAAAAATCCAAAGCCATCTGGAAGAATTTCTAGAACTCCTTCTCCATAAAGAGCTTCTTCTTGCTTTTCTGAGATAAGCTTTACAATCTCAAATACAATTTGAGACTTAGTCAGCGCACCTAGTTGCTTAAAGCCGATTGACTTTGCATATTCTTGCAGTTGGTCAATTGTCATTCTCTGCAGTTCAGAAATTTTTGTAATTTTAGCTACTGGTTTTTTTGTTGATTCAGATTTTGAATCTTCTTTTTCTTTTTTGTTTTCCATGGCAACTGTGTGTGTTGTGTTCATTTTAGATTAGGTTCTCCTAAAATTATTAATTTTATATTTGTTAAACTGTTAAAAGACTATTGTATAGTTTGTACGCTTTTTCCTTTAGCTCATCCAAACTTGAATCATTATCAATTACGAAATCAGCTTTTTGAGCTTTTGATTGTGGGTTCATTTGATGTAACATTCTTTTTTTATACTCTCTTTCTGAAACACCTTTTTTAGCAAGCCTTTTAATGCAGTTAGACTCCTCAGCAGTAACAGTGATAACATAATCAAAGTAGTCAGCTTGACCTATCTCAAATAATAAAGGTATTTCAACAAAAATACATGGGTACTTGCCGGTTATTGCAGATATTTTTTTATTAATATCATCCAGTACTACAGGATGAATGATCTTCTCAAGCGAATTTAAAATAATTTTATCATTAAATGCTATTTCTGCAATTTTTTTTCGATCTAACTGGCCTTTAACTACTATCTGTTCCCCTAAAAGCTCAATAATTTGTTTACCGGCTTGAGTCTCTGGAGTTAAAATACTATGAACAATTTCATCAGACCTAATTACATATCCACCAAACTGCTTAAAAAAATCACATACAGTAGATTTACCTACAGCAATTCCACCTGTTATAGCAATTTTTTTTGATCTTAGCATTCTGCCCAATTTTTTCCAATTTTAACATCAACTAAAAGTGGAACTTTTAAGGTAAGGGCTGATTCCATTATTCTTTTTACCATCTCTTCAAAAATGGGGAGTTCTTCGTTAGGTACCTCAAAAATCAGCTCATCATGAACCTGTAAAATCATGTATCCAGATAATTTTTGCTTTTGAATCTCTTTGTCAATTTGAATCATTGCAATTTTAATTAAGTCTGCAGCAGTCCCTTGTAAAGGAGTGTTGACAGCTAGCCTTTCTGCTGCTGCTCTAATTATCGGGTTTTTATTATCAATTTCTTGAATTGGTCTTTTGCGGCCAATTAATGTGGTTGCGTATTTTTTTTCTTTTACAAGTTTTTTGCAATCAGAAATGTATTGAGAAACTCTTGGATATCTAGCAAAATATGTTTTAATAAAATTTGAGGCATCACGCATAGAAATGCCAGTTTCTTGGGAAAGGCCAAAAGGTCCTTGTCCATATAAAATTCCAAAATTAACGGCTTTAGCCTGATATCGCATGTCTTTTGTAACTTCAGATATAGGGATGTTGAAAACAGCTGCAGCTGTATGTGAATGAATGTCCTTTTCTTCCTTAAAGGCTTTTATTAGCTCTGGGTCTTCACTAAAATGAGCCAAGAGTCTTAGCTCTATTTGAGAATAGTCAGCTGATAAATAGCTCCAGTTTTCTTTTTGAGGTTTAAATCCAAGGCGAATCTTTCTGCCCTCATCCCCTCTAATGGGGATATTTTGAAGGTTAGGGTCTTGGCATGAAAGCCTGCCGGTCGCAGCTACTGATTGGTTGAACGTGCAGTGGATACGGTTTGTATTTGAGTTTATTTGCTCCGGGAGAGCTTCTACATAAGTCGATCGTAATTTTTCTAACTCTCTATATTCCAATATCTTGCTGACAACAGCATTTTCATCGGCTAGCATTTCGAGTACTTTTGCTCCAGTGGAATATTCTGTTTTTTTACGAGAGGTAGGAGGGGTCAGGCCTAATCTTGTATAAAGCACCTCACTAAGTTGCTTTGGAGAATTTAAATTAAACTCACTTCCAACCTCTTCAAAAATTTTATCTTTTATGACTTGAATTTGCTCCAGCAGATTTTTTCGCATTTCGCTTAATTTGTTTGCATCTAGATATATTCCTTTTTTTTCCATGCGTGCCAACACGAATATCAATGGAATTTCAATTTCTCTCAAAATGGAAGTTAAAGAAGCATCTTCCAGCTGCTTTTCAAAGTAACTTTTTAAGCGATAAGTATAATCAACATCCTCAGAGCAATATTCTTTAATCGATACAAGATCAACCTCATTCATTGATATCTGCTTTTTTCCTTCTTTGATTAAGCTCTTAATAGGGATCTTGTGCTTTCCTAAAATCTCTAAAGATAAGTGATCTAATCCATGTTTCCGGTTTTGCGGAGTTAGGAGGTAAGATGCAATCATCGTGTCAAAAGAAATATTTTTGATATTTAAATTGTATTTTTGAAGGATGTGATAGTCATACTTTATATTATGTCCAAAGAAAGATGTATTATCGCTTTCAAAAAGAGTCTGGAGTTTATCTAAAGTTTTCTCTTTAGGAAGTGGGCCATTTAATGGAACATACCATGCAAGTCCGGGCTCAGTCGAAAATCCTATTCCAACTAAGCTAGCTTGCAGCGTATTCAATGAAGTTGTCTCAGTGTCTACACATATTTCTTTTGCCTGAGATAGTGATAAAACAAGCTCATTAAGCTCTTGTTCTGTTTGTACAAGAGTGTATTTAATTTCTTCCGGCTCCTCTATAGTTTTGATGGGAGCAGTTTCTTCAATAGATCCAAGTTCTTTTAGTAGAGTTGTGAACTTCATATCTCTAAAGAAGGAAATCAATGATTCAATATCTTTTTCTTTGATTTTATAAAAAGAAGTCTCATTGGGGATGTCAACTGAAGTATCCAAGGTGGCCAGTTTGCGACTCATTAAAGCAATATCTTTTTGCTCAATAAGGGTCTGTTGTTTCTTCTTGCCTGAAACTTCAGTTGGATGCTCTAAAATATAGTCGAGAGTCTTAAACTGCTGAAGTAAGTTTGCTGCAGTTTTAGGGCCAAATCCCGAAAGACCTGGTATATTATCTGAAGCGTCTCCCATGATTGCCAGAAAATCTAACATCTGACTGGGCTTTACTCCATAAATTTCTTCAACTTTTTCAGCGTCTACTACGGTATTGTTCTTGTGAGCTAGTAGCATAAAAGTATGCTCAGAAACTAACTGAAAAAGATCCTTGTCTGATGAGCAGATATAAACTTCATACCCATAGCCTTTTGCCCAGTTAGCGATGCTGGCTATTGTATCGTCTGCTTCAACACCTTCAACACACACTGTTGGGATTCCAGCTAAGTTGCAATATTCGTAAGCCCACTCAAACTGGGGAAATAAATCTTCTGGAGCTCCTTTTCGATTCATTTTATATTCGGCATAGACGGCTTGTCTCGAACTTTTATTGTCTGGCCCGTCAAATACAGCTATCATATGTTCTGTAGAGAAGTCTTTCTGGATTTTTTGCATAGATCGTATAAACCCATACAAAGCACTGGTCGACTCTCCCTTATCATTTGTCATGGGGCCTATAGCATAATAAGAACGAAATAAATAATTGACTGCGTCAACTATATAGAGTTTCTTCATCTTTAGTTTGAAAATGTTGGTTTATAAAGATATGAAAATTGATCTTTATAACTTGTATTTGATGGAATAAAATTTTTTAATAAAGTTGATTCAGAACCTAGAAAACTAGAGATGATTGTACTTTTAGGAGTCAGCTCAACTACTTGATATTCTTTTGTAATCCCCGCTGCATCAACTAATGCCTTTAAAGTTTCTCGGTATGATGCATTATCATAATCTACAAAGCCCAATTCTTTAGCTTTCTTAGCATTGAATACTTTTGCTCCATAGACTTCAACTAGATCTTTTTTTGATATATTTGGTCTGGCATTTGTGACTATGTTTGTAAACCTTTCATAAACATAGCTGATGATATTCTGATATTCTTCCCCTTCATTGTCTGACCACTTTTTAAATGGACTTAAGGCTGCTTTGTTCTCTCCAACAGTTAGAGTTTTTGATTTGATTCCCCATTTTTCTATTGTGTCGGTCAAGTTGAAAAAAGGACCCATTATAACTCCAACAGATCCAATTATGCCGACTGGGCAAGAATAAATTTTATCTGCTGCACATGCTATGTACATAGCTCCAGATGCACAAAGGCCATCAACATAGGCAAAAACTGGAACTTGAAATCTATCTTTATATTCGTTGATTAAACGGTAAATAGAATCGCTATCGAAAACAGCTCCACCAGGTGAATTAATATTTAAAAGTATTCCTTTAACGCGGTTGTTTTTTAAAGTGTCTAAGCGAGAGTTGACCAGGATAGTTTCAAGGTGTTCATTTGTAAGCTCTTTGGCTCCAATTACTCCATGAATTTTAATTTGCAAAATAGCGGGGGAAGATTCAGGCAAGATATCTTTTCTACCTTCAGCATCTGGTAATATGTTAAGCGTTGTTTTTGATAGATGGTCTTTACCATTTCCCGAAAATAAAATGGAGAGGGGAATAATTGCTATAAACAGTGCAAAAACAATTGCAATTGTTTTGCAAAAAGATCTAAACGCCGAGATAAAAATAGATTCACGCTGAATTTCCATAAAAACTTCCTAATTGGCTGTTTTATTAAAACTTAAATGAAATAGTTCGGCAAAAGCCAAAGCTCCGAATATTATAAATGCAATGTAAATATATACTGGAAAGGTATAGTTCAAACACAAACCAATCAAAACGACAAACTGAAGAGTTGTGGTGATTTTTCCCCATCTTATAGATTTAAATTTAAATCCTTTCCATTTTCCAAAAGCAAGGAGATATAACCCAAATAAGCACAGAAAAAAATCTCTAGAAATCATTGTTGATGCTTGCCATATCTTGATTTTTTGCTCGATTACAAAAACAGTTAGAGCAAAGTAAACAAAAAATTTATCCATAACAGGATCTAAAATAGCACCAAACTTAGAAGTTGAGTGAGATCTTCTAGCTAAATAACCGTCTATGCTATCTGTGATCATTGCCATAGCAATTGCAAAAACTCTTAACATAGAGTTGTCAGAAAGAAATAAAAAAGCGAGAGGCGCTCTGATAAAAGAGATAGCGTTTGATAATGTAAACATTTTAAATATTATTGTTATTGGTTCTGTTTTTTAGCCACTTTATACCAAACAAACGCAATTAACGTTACAATAAAGATTGAGAAAATTGCAATATTGAAGGTCTTTATAAATTTAAGCAGTATTTGATAATTTTTTCCAAGTTCATATGTTAAAAAGAATAGTACTGAATTGGAAAGTATGCAAGCTATTCCATCGCTAATCAAAAACTTACCAAAATGCATTTTGCCAATACCTGCTGTCATAAACAAGCAATTTCTTACACCAAATGGAATAAATCTTCCAAAAAGTAGTGTAAAAAAACCATATTTCTCATAAAAAAGTTGAGCTTGAATGAGCCTTTTAGGGTCAATTGTTTTTTTGAACCATTTAATGTTCCACATTCTTCTGCCTAAGGTTCTTCCTATCCAGTAGGAGACCCAATCAGATAGATAGCTACCCAAAAATACAGCTGCAAACAAGATCCAAGTATTTTCTGGCAAGACAGTTGCGGCAATTAATCCTGATGTGATTATCATCAAATCTTCACTAATTGGAATATTTATTCCAGCCAACATGAGCATAGAAAAAACGATCCAATGAGCATGATGTGCATGTTCATGTATCAGATCAACGAGAAAGGTCATACTTATTTAGTATTTATTTTACAGTTTACAATTTTTGGTAATTAGCTAACAGCTTCTTTGCTTTGAATTATTTTTTCAGTTGTCTCTAGCGGCTGTTTTTCTAAAGCAGGTTTTTCATCGCATGAGGTCAATTCTTGGAACTTATTTCCAAGCGACATAACTGAGAATACCCATATTCCTACTATAATTAAAAAGATAACAAAAATATAGGGGGTGCTTAAGGACAATGTGCCAAACATCAATAGAAGCGCTTGATAAATTATAGCACCTCCACATTTGCCAAGCCTAGATCCCACCCCATCAATAGCAGCTTTTCCTTTTAATTTTCCCTCTTTCCCTAAAGGAACGAAAGCAAGTTCTTTGGTTGCGTCAAATAATGTGTATTTACAAGCTCTACATAGGCAGTTTTGCAGGGAGCCGAAAAAGACACAAAGCATTAGAGGAGTGCTGCTAAAAAAGGCTGCGATCGGGGTTAGTACAGATCCCTTAAAAACCAAGAAACTAAAAAATACAACTCCAGTGAAAAGTACAATCAAAGGGGTTATCAAAGCGCTTAAGGTCCACGAAAACCTTCGGATAACATTTCCGGATATAAAAATCGCAACAAAAGTAGCCATTACTCCCATCCAGGTCATTACTTGTCCCATATAAATAGAATAGTCACTGGGGTTTGGATAGAGTTCCTTTAGCTGGCTTTTCCAAAGAACTTCAACTAAGTTAATTGTTATGTTGTAAGTAAGTACGATTAAAGCTATATAAATTAAATATTTTGATTTAGCAAGATAAGCGAAATTCTTTCGCATAGACATTTTAATTTTTGGCTCTGGCTCTTTTTGGGGTGATAAAGAAGATGATTCTTTGCCAATTACATTCTTGTTGAACCATCTATAAATAGTCATAACAATAATGCCTGTAAGAACAATGGTGCAGTTCAAATAAACTACAGATTGGTCCCAAGCTGTCTGACCAAAAGGAAGATTAGGGTTAAAAAGATTGCTAGATAGCTTAATGGCTGACTGTCCAGATATTATTCCTGAAGCATTAGCCCCAATGGCAAAAAGGCTATAAAATCTTTTAGCTTCTCCTACTTTCGTAACTTCATTTGCAAAGCCCCAAAATAAGACTGTCAAGATAACTACTCCCCAAAGTTCACTCATTACATAAAAAGCTGATAGAGTCCAATTTCTGATAACGGCAATAAGACCATGGAATCCTTTGGGTAAAAATAATTCTAATTTATCAGCGAATTCATTTGGATGTAAAACTTCTCTATTAGGGTAGAGGACAAAGGCAAAAAGCAGGAAAAAAGACAAAAATGATCCCATTAGAATATAAAATACTTTTTCCCTGGAGAATCGATTAGAGAGTTTAGTGAATATATAGGTCATTAAGAAGGCCATAGGCAGAATTGCCCAGAGTTTAATGAAAGGGAGCGCTTCAGCTCCAGATTGGTTTGCAGTTACAATAAAACTGTCTTTGATGGCTCTTAATAAGTTGTAATTAAATGATATGAGAAAAAACATCACTATCATAGGGATGAATTTTCGGTATTCAAAGCGGTGAATTGGCCACAGAAAGGACCTAATCACACCAAATTGCCCCGAATTAGCATCCATTGGCAAACCTCTGGTAATTAAATTTTTTATGAACTATAAATGTAATAAAACTATTTTTCACAAGGTTGTTAGCAAAAAATTTGGGAGAATTTTTTGGAGAGAGGAAAAAGATGTAATCATCATAATTTAGCATACAAGTAGCCTATTAGGCCTCTTGATTTGACACCTAAAATTATAATGAAAAATGCTTATTTTGCAACCTGATCTTCAGGTAAAAAAAAGCTTTTATCGGTCGCAAAGCGCATCAATTCCTGGTAAGTGGCCAAACTCCAAATATTCCAATGAAGCGCCTCCTCCAGTGGAAAGGTGAGTAAACTTTTCACTTAACCCCATTTGATTGATAGCAGCTACGGAGTCTCCTCCACCTACAACCGTTGTTGCAGTTAAATTTGATAAGATTACGGCAATGTCCCTTGTGGCTTTTGCAAAATTAGGTAACTCAAAAACTCCTAAAGGGCCATTCCAAAAAATAGTTGATGCTTGATTTAAAACACTTTCCCACTCTTCTACAGTTTTTGGACCTATGCTCATACCTTGCCATCCGTCTGGGACCCCTTCTTTTACAGAAATTGTTTTACTTTCGGCGTCGTTAGAAAAATCGTTTGAAATGATAATATCTGATGGTAAAAAAATTTTTACAGCTTTTTCTTCGCATTTTTTCATGATTTGTTTTGCATTCTCAATCTGATTTTCCTCGATGATACTGCTACCTAGGTTATATCCTTGAGCCTTTAAGAAAGTATAGGCCATCCCACCTCCTATAAAAATAGAATCTACTTTTTCTATTAGATTTTTAATGACTCCAATTTTTGTTGAAATTTTAGAGCCACCCAAAATTGCATAAAATGGCCTTTTTGGTTGTTGGGCTAATTTGCTTAAAAAGGCGATTTCTTTATCTAATAAGAAACCTGTAACAGCTTTTTCAGGGAAGTACTGAGTGATAGTCGTGATGGAGGAATGATTTCTATGGGCAGCTCCAAAGGCATTATTTACATAAATATCTGCATAGGAGGCTAAGTTTTTAGCAAAAGAAGGGTCTAAGTCAGGGTTTTCTTCTGCTGGATAGAATCGAAGGTTTTCCAAAAGCAGTATATCTTTTGGAGATAACGAGCTTACTAAGCTTTTAACATCTTCTCCGATGCAATCGGGAGCCATAATAACTGGATGATTTAAAAGCTCTGAAAGTCTTTTTGCAATTGGGGCTAGGCTAAATTTGGATGATCTTTTTCCTTTTGGCCTGCCAAGATGGCTCATTAAAATCAATTTAGCTTCTTGGTTAATAACATATTCTATAGAAGGGAGGGACGCTCTTATTCTTGTGTCGTCAGTAATTTTGCCAAACTCATCTAAAGGCACGTTAAAATCTACTCGCATTAAGACAACTTGGTCTTTAAGCGGTATATCTTGAATAGATAGCTTTGTCATAAATCCTCGGACTAAAAATATAATTGATCCTAGAAACCTTGCGTGTAAAAGTCAAGTAGAGGGTTGTAGGAAAAAGTTTTCACAAGACTTGAAAGGGGTTTGAGGAACTCTCAAACGTTTTTCTAGTTTTTCGGTGTTTAATTTCATGCCTAATGGAATAAGCAAGGTCTAAATCAAAGTTCCTTTTAGCAAGTTTTAGTAAATATTCCAGAGGAATTTCATTAAATCTTCTTCCTTTGTGCTTTCCTAGAGGCATTGTTTTTAATAAAATTGGCTTTCGTAGTCTAGTTAGAAGATCTTCAGTTGTTTTGAAGCTCTTTGATAGATACTTAAAGACTTCAATGTTCACTATAACATCGCTCATGGCTCTATGCGCCCCTTCAGGAGAAATATTAAAGTGCTCTCTTAGTTTTTCTAAAGAGTTTGTTGGAGATTGTCCATAAAGTCTAGCCAGTCTAAGAGTATCAATAGTTGTATTTTTTTTTATCGATGTAAATATATTGTTATTTTCAGCTTCGCTTTTCAAAATTGATATATCAAAAGAAATTCCGTGCCCAACAATAATGTGATCTGAAACAAACTCTAAAAACTCTTCTAAGATTTGGTTAATTGTAGGCTTTCCTTTGACCATTTCATCACTGATATTATGGATAACTTGAGACTCTTTAGGAATAGGGATTTTTGGGTTAACAAGTGTTTCAAACTTGTCAATAACTGAGTTGAATGAGAATTTTACTGCGGCAAGTTCTATTATTCTGTCATGCTTTGAATCAAGACCGGTAGTCTCACAGTCTAAGCATATAAAAGTATCTTGATTAATTAATCCCATCTTCCATCTTCTTTTTTAAGATTTGTGTTAAGTTTTTACGCGATTTTTTATCTTTAGTTGAATAAAGAAGATAAAAAGGGTTACTAATCAAAGGAAAAGAAGCAAGGTTTTTTTCTGCTTGAGCCTTAAGCTTTGTGTCTGCTACTTTGTCGCATTTGGTGAACACAATTTGATATGAAACATTGTGGAAATTAAGCCATTCAATTAATTGTTTGTCTTCTTCAGTCGGTAGATGGCGGATATCTAATAAAACAACAACGAGGACAAAAGAGATATTTTCTAGTAAGTAGTTTTCTATCATTTCCGAAAAACTCTGCCGAACTTTTTTAGGGATTTTTGCAAATCCGTAGCCAGGAAGATCAACTAGATAGGCTTTAGTCGTAATTTCAAAAAAATTAATTAGCTGTGTTTTCCCAGGTTTGGAAGATGTTTTAGATAAATGATTATTTTGGCAAAGATCATTTATTAGGGAAGATTTGCCTACATTTGACCGTCCCATCATGGCAATCTGGAATTTATTATGTTTTATCTTCCTATCAGTTGCCGAGTATAAAAATTTGGTATTTGAAAAATTAAGCATTTGAAATCTCTATTTCCCGTTGATTCTCACTAATATGGCTTATTCTAATTTTTACTGTTTTTTCTTTAGGAAGGATTGTATCTATTTTTTCAGCCCATTCAATAAAGCAGACATCTTCACTGGCTAAATATTCATCAAAGCCTAGCGAAAAAAAATCATTTTCAGATTTAAGTCTGTATAAATCAAAATGATGAAGATTTAAATCATTTTCCCTATTTTCATAGGTGTGTATGTAGGAGAATGTCGGGCTCTGAATTTGGTGCAGAGGGATATTAAATTCTTGTAGAACAGTTTTAATAAACGTTGTTTTCCCCGATCCTAGATCTCCATAAAATGCAAAAATCGTAGACGAATCAATCGCTTTAGCTAAACTTGAAGCAATTTTTTTTGTGTCATCTAAATTGTTGCTTTGAAATCTACCTGTTAAGAAAGCCATTTTTTTAAATATGTTTGAAACTCAGTGTGTTCAGAAAGAGCTTCAATAAAAGCAGAAATTTTTTCTTCTGTTAAATGCTTTTGTAAAAAATCAAGTAGGTTTTGATCGATTGTATATCTGTTTTGGTTTTGAACTTCTAGCAAAGACATCAATTTAACATGATGCTTTTTGAAGTCATCGACTACGGCTTTTTTGCTATTGAATAGTTTCCCGGTAACTACAGAAGAAAAAACAACCTTTTTTACAGGAGCCTTTCTTTCTTTTATGTAATT
Organism: Parachlamydiales bacterium; assembly: GCA_050302075.1. Lineage (GTDB taxonomy): Bacteria > Chlamydiota > Chlamydiia > Chlamydiales > SM23-39 > JBNLAH01. The sequence continues at coordinate 38,124 of JBNLAH010000005.1, forward strand.
TTTAATAACCTCGGGGTCTTCGGAGACAAAAAAGCGTTTCACTTTAAGTCCTCCGGCTCTTTCTGTATTTTCAGGGCATTTTGAAACCCAATCATAAATGGCATCTTGAGGGTTCGGATGTGTATTATCTCCAAAAACTTTTCCTGTAAAAGGACAGATGTAAATTTTCTTGGTCTCTTTATTGACGCTCTGTTGTCCAAATTGAATAGTTATTTCTGTTTCTCTGCAAAGCTTGTTTTCACTTTCGAGTTTTGAGATCAAATAGTCGAGGCTCTCAAATATAGTTTTTTCTCTAGGAAATAAAACAGGTCGAACGTTAAATCTTTTTTCTAAAAAATTCAAATAAACGCTTATAAGGTCTGCTTTAGGATTGTGGCTTAAAAATGATGTAAGCTCTTTAATAAGTTCTTCAGAGATGGAAATAGTAGCCATAGACACGTTATTTTTTAACCTCGTATAGAAATAAACAATAAATAATTACGGTATAAAATTACATTGAAATCCGATTATATTCAAGCGTTTTAAATTAATAAAATGTTAATCCCATTTTGATAGCAGACTGTAATATTTTTTCTTTCTAAATTTTTGAATTGAATTTCACCTTTTATGAAATCAACTAAGCGGCAGTAAGATTTGTGGTTTGCAGCATAAATTTTTCTTCCGTCTGAGATTGTGCTAAGTTTTTGGGCCAAGCCATCTTCCATTCCAGTATAGCATGAGTCTAGAAATATTTTAGCTTCTTTGTGCAGGAGGTTAAAATTACTAGTAGTAAAATTTTTAAATTGAAGGTTTTCCCTGCTGTTTAGTTTAAGGCTGTTTTTTTTACCATGTCCCTGAATCCAAAGGCAGTCAATAGGCCCATATAGTTTATTGAAATCATAAATAGCATTTTTTAATTGTTTGACGCTAGCGGGTCTAGCTAAAAAGAGGTTAAAGTCTTTTTGAACCTTTTCATAAGTTCTTTTACACGCCTTATGCGAAAATGCATTGTTATGATCTACGGAAGGGTAAATTATAAGCGCCATTTTTTTTGTTTTATCTGCGGTGTGTTTTAATTCAGTCGCTGCAAATCCCTGCTTCTTATCACTATATAGGTATAAAAATCGTTCTTTGGTGTCTTGGTTTCTTATAAAAGAATTTGTATCTTCTACTTGTGGATGCGTAAAAAAAAGGAAGTTAGGAATTTCTGTTGAAAAAAGAATTTGTGGTTTTATTAATAAAATAAAATTTAGTGATAATAAAAATATTATTAACTTTTTAGTTAGTTTCTTTTTCATAGATATATATTTTAAATAAAAACATCAGAATTTATTCGCTTTTGTAATAAATATCAATTGCAAGACTGTTTTAGTAGATTTTAAGATTGGAATTTTGAAGTTTAAATTAATTCTTACAACTAAAGCTCCCTTAGATTGTGAAATTTTTTTTAGTGTAGGATATTTATAAATTAAATATGGGCCTTTTTAATAATATTAAAATTCAATATTTCAAATTAAATTGATATTAATATCAAATTAATTTAACATTAATGCAATTTTAAAAAATGAGTGGACATTGTCTAGTTGCAGTCAAAAATATATTTATAAGCTGAAAAATATTTTTTTTAATTATAAATTAGGTTCTCTTGAGGTTAACGCAATAAATGGTATTACATTAAATATTCCAGGCAGAGCGTTAGTAACTTTATCAGGACCATCAGGATCAGGCAAATCAACATTAAGTAATTTATTAGGATTAATAGAGCCTCTTCAAAAAGGCGAGATGCTGTTTAATGGTGAAGATCTAAATAAGATTTCAGATGCTAGAAAGAATGAAATTAGAAAGCGTGAAATAGGCTTTATTTTTCAACAATTTCATCTGATACCTGTTCTTAGCGCTGAAGAGAATGTTGCTTACTTTTTAAAAAGACTAAAACTTCCCAAAGAAGAGATAGAAAAAAGAACAAAAGAAACCCTTGAAGCTGTTGGACTTTTTGAACACCGGATGAAAAAACCTTCTGAGTTAAGTGGGGGGCAAAAGCAGCGAGTTGCAATAGCAAGAGCAATTGCCAAAAATCCTAGCTTGATCATAGCAGATGAGCCTACTGCCAGTTTAGACCAGAAAACAGGTAGGGAGATCATGGAGATATTTAAAAAACTAGTTAAAGAAAAGCATGTGACAATCATTATAACTTCCCATGATCCCATGGTATTGTCTTATGCAGAGCATCAGTTTTGTATCAAAGACGGAAAGCTAGAAGGGGAGAGGGAATGATCTTACACTTATCATTTAGGAACCTTTTTCGAAATGCCAGAAGAACTATAGCTGTTTTGCTGACTGTTGCATTAGGAGCAGGAGCTTTATTCTCATTTAAAGGTTTTATTAACGGTATTTTAGATGACTATAGAGAGAACACAGTGCATGCACATTATGGGCATGGACAAATTAACACAATTGGGTATAGAGATACTGTATATGAAAAACCTTGGAGATATTGGATTAAAAATTCAAAGTCTTTGCAGTCTTATTTATCAGATAAAGAAGAAGTAAGTAACGTATTTCCTCGCATCACATTTTCAGGTCTTTTGAAGAAAGGTAACTTAAGTATTGGTGGGCAGGGAGAAGGGATAATAGCTAAAGATGAGGCTGAGTTTTTTCACAGCTTAAATATTGAAGCTGGAAAGCCATTGGAAAATGAAAAAAATGGGATTGTATTAGGTAAGGGGTTGGCGAAAGCTTTAAAGGCTAAACCTGGAGATTCTTTGACTATCTATGTCAACTCTTCCAACGGTGATATAAATGATGCAAAATTCAAGGTGACAGGTATTTTTTGTACAGGTTCACAGGATTTTGATAATCGGATGTTTAGGATCCAGCTTAAGGCAGCGCAAAGTCTTATGAAAACATCATCAATTGAAAGTATCTCAATTGGTTTGAAGGACCATAATGAATGGGATAAGTTTGCAGCAAGCTTTGCAAAAGATTATCCTAAGTTAGAGGCTACACCTTTTAATATCCTAGATAAAGTTTACTACCAACATTCGGTTGATTGGTTGAATACCCAGTTTGCTGTGGTGCAGGCGATTATTATTGGAATAGTACTTTTAGGTATTTTTAATACTATATCTTCTTCAATTCTAGAGAGGAAGCAAGAAATTGGAAACCTAAGAGCGAATGGTGAGTCTATTTTTGATGTAATGAAACTAATTGTGACAGAAGGGACTTTAATGGGGCTTTTTGGCACTTTATTTGGTATTGGATTTTCATACTTTGTCTTGATGACATTTTTACACCATGGAATCAAACTTCCTCCGGGCCCTGGGCTTACAAATGAAATGTTCATTTCCTTTAAGTTCAATTGGAAGATATTTGCTGAAGTTTTTAGTGTAAACTTTATCGTAGTTGTAATAGCTGCATCGCTAGCTGGCATCAAAGTAGCAAGGATGTCTATAGCAAAAGCTTTAAGGTCACATTAAACAGTTATTTCAGAAAATAGTGCATAATGATCTGACAAAGCTTCATTTAAATGTTCTATGTCAAAGGTTTTGATTCTAGAGGTCTTCATGTTATGCTTTTCACGGGATTTTAAAAGAAGCATGTAATCAAGATACTCTGGTTTTTGATCTGTGTTTTTGATCCCCAATCTTTGGTTTGTAAAATCGAAAGAGGTTAGGTTGTTTTGCTCTACCTTCAGATTGTTGATGTCTATGTTGTCTTCGAAATAAGTGTTTATCCATTTTTTTGCTTCGCTAGGTGGGAGGTTTAAATCCCCACATAGAATAACAGGAAGATTATTTAAGTTTTTATCATTCATGAGAGCAACTGTTTGAGAAAGCTCTTGCTCTCTTAGCTTTTTCCCGGCGTCGAAAGGCTCTAAATGCGTTGTAAAAACAGAGCCTAGAGTTGCTCCGTTTTCTCTTGCAATGTCAAATGAAAAAACTCCTCTATTTATATGAGGGTTGTCATTTTCAAAAGGGGTGAAAACCGGGTTTTTGATAGGGCGTTTGCTAGCTACAAAAAGACCGCTTTTAAAACCTAAAGAAGATAACGAGCCATTGAAATGCCAAGGGCCGATATGAGTGTAAAAGTAAGTATATTTGGTTTTTAACTTATCATAAAGTGCGTCATGGGCTTCGGGGTCAAACATTTCTTGAAGACAAATGACATCTGCATCTTGCTTGTCTATAAATTTAGCAATGCGATCAATTCTGTCTTTCCATGGGAGCATACCTCCAAAAAATATAGGCATATGATCAGGGGTAAAGCAAACGTTAAAGCTTAAAATAGAAAAAGAGGTTTCTTTGGGATATTTTTTTAACGAAAGACCTTCTTGGTAGTTAAAATATTTATTGTTAATAGTCCGGTTTAGTTCAGGGTTTTCTTTTAGACTGAGCAATGCAGCTTTTCTAGCAAGCTTCCAAAATCCATACATTCCTTGTCTGATCAATAGAGGGTCTTTGCTGATCGTATCTATTGACTTAAAGATTGCTAAACGGCTGCTTAAGAAAGGTCCTATTTTTTGTTTAGTAGCAAATCGATAGTCTTCGTTAAGTTGCTCTATTGTAGAATGAATGTATTTATTAAGTTGTCTTTGGTTGAAAGTTAGGGAAAGATTTTGATTTAAATTATCTTTTACCAAAGGCTTTCCATTTAGTAGATTAAAACTTAGCAAGGTAATTAATAATAAATAAAAAATTCTAAATTTCATTAGTTGTGTTTTTTAATTAATTATATTTAATTTTAAATTAAAGCGGTTTAAAAAACTAGAGAATTGATATTAAGTTGTGGTATGATGAGTTCTTTTAATAATAACTAATAACGTTTATAGTATATTGTAAATGATTGTTTGAATTTCTTATAAAAAGTATTTACTGTTGTAGTGACTTAAATTTAATTTTGAAAAATTGAATTTGCTTTTTTGAGAAAAATAAAAAGGCGTTATTTTGAGAAGTCTTAATATATTAGTCTTTCACAGTTGATTTTCTTTTTATGAATCCATATACTATTGATTGTTTTTTTGAATTTTAAAAACCTTTTAATTAGAGGATGTTAATGCCGTTGCTAGAGGATATCAAACAAAGTTCTTCGTTAGAGATCTTGAATAAGTTAAGAAAGATGTCTTCCGAACTTCTATTCGAAAAAATTGATGTTAAAGGATATGAGCTTGTATTGAAAATATCACACAAGAACTCTTCGCTCCAAAGTATTGTTGCTATTCATAATACAACACTTGGGCCTGCTCTTGGGGGCATTAGAATTTATCCATACGCCCGTTTTGAAGATGCTCTTAATGATGTTTTGAGGCTTTCAAAGGGGATGACTTATAAAGCTGCTTTAGCTGGAGTTGGTTTAGGAGGTGGAAAAAGCGTAATTATTTGTGATCCAAAAAATAAAAGTGACGCTCTTTTAGAGTCATTTAGCAAGGCAATAAATTCTCTTCAGGGTGCTTATATTGGAGCTGAAGACTCTGGAAGTTCCGTACAAGATATCAAAAAAATCCGGCAGAAAACTCCTTACGTTGTAGGTCAAGTTACCGATCCTTCTCCATTTACTGCATGGGGGACTTTTTTAGGTATTCAATCAGCTGCTAAAAAAGTATATGGGTCAAAAAGTTTGCTTGGTAAGAAAGTTGCAATTCAAGGGCTAGGGCATGTAGGACTTTCTTTAGCTGAATACCTTTTTTGGGCTGGGGCCGATTTAATTGTATCTGATATCAATAAAGATAAAACCGATTTGGTTGCGTCTAAATATAAAGCAAAAGTGGTTCCAGTAGATAAAATAATGGGAACTAATTGTGATATATTTTCTCCATGTGCGCTTGGTGGAATTTTGAATGATGATACTATTGGTAGTTTGAAGTGTAAAATTGTAGCAGGTGGAGCTAATAACCAGCTTTTTAGAAGTGAGCATGCAGATCTATTAAAAAATCGAAAAATTTTATACGCTCCTGATTTTGTCATCAATTCAGCTGGCCTGATCACCGTTGCAACGGAGCTTACCGATAGTGGTTTTGATCCAAAGTTAGCTAGGGATAACCTATATACAATTTATGATAGGTTAATGGCAATTTATGAAATTGCAGAAAAAAATGATATATCTACTCATGCTGCAGCTATATCACTGGCAGAATACAGTATAAATTATGAGATAAACAAGCGTGTAATACCGCCTGTTTTTCATTAAAAAAGTTGTTGATTGTGCAATCTCTTATTTCATATTTAGAAAATAAAGTTGAAGCTGCTTTATCAAAAGCATTTAAAAATGAATTGTCTAATGAAGACAGGAAAGCCGATGTTGCAATTTGCATGCAACAAGAGCATGGTCATTATCAGTGTAATAATGCTTTGAAATTGGCAAAAAGATTTGGAAAGAACCCTCGCAAGGTAGCAGAAGAGATAGCTGCAAGTTTGGATCTTTTTTCTGATGTAGGTGAAAAAGTAATCGATCAAGTAAGTATTGCAGGTCCTGGATTTATAAATTTCACTTTAAACTCTGATTTTTTATCTCGAAGACTGCAAGGGCTTTTAAGTGAAAAAAATCTAGGGATTGAGCCTGTTAAAGAAAAAAAGAAAATTATAATCGAGTTTTCATCTCCAAATATAGCAAAAGAACTTCACGTAGGTCATTTAAGATCTACTATTATAGGCGAGAGCTTGGCAAGGCTCTTTGAGTTCTTGGGGTATGATGTTTTAAGGCTTAACCATATCGGCGACTGGGGAACTCAGTTTGGGATGTTAATAGCATATCTTCGAGAGAATAAAGCTGGTGTTTTGGCTGGAAGCGAGACCGCTGATCTGTCAGAGCTCATGCAGTGGTATAAGGATGCGAAAAAACGATTTGACGAAGATACCTTTTTCAAGAAGCAGTCTCAACTCGAAGTTGTTCAACTTCAACAAGGTAAAACAGATTCTTTGCAAGCTTGGAAAATAATTTGTGATATTTCTAGGAAAGCTTTTCATGAAATATATGATTTGTTAGATGTTAACCTTGTTGAAAGAGGTGAGTCATTTTACAATCCTCAATTACTAGATCTAGTAAAATACCTGGAAGAAAAAAATATTGTTGAAATATCAGATGGTGCAAAATGTATCTATCCTTCGGGATTTACAAACCGAGAAGGAAAGCCTCTGCCTTTGATGATCCAAAAATCTGATGGAGGTTTTAACTATGACACCACTGATATGGCAGCACTAAAACATCGCATTGATGTTGAAAAAGCAGATCGTATAATTGTTGTGGTTGATGCAGGGCAGTCTTTGCACTTTCAGTTAGTTTTTGCATCAGCTCAGATGGCAGGGTTTTATGACCCTAAAAAAGTTAAGGTTGACCATGTAGCTTTTGGTTTAGTTTTAGGGCCAGATGGGAAAAAATTCAAAACTAGAGCAGGAACAACTGAAAAACTAATAGATTTACTTTATGGCGCCGTAAGCCATGCAGAAAAAATTATCGATGAAAAACTACCAGATTTTCCTGCAGATGAAAAAAAAGAACTAGCAAAAGCAATTGGAATAAATGCAGTTAAATATGCAGATCTATCATGCCTTCGTACGAAAGATTATGTATTTAGTTATGAAAGGATGCTTCGTTTTGAAGGTAATACAGCAGTATTTCTTATGTATTCATATGTACGCATAATGGGTATCAAGAGAAAGTCTAAAGCAGACTTTGAAAAAGTCCAACAAAACCATGAAATTGACCTGAAGCATCCATCTGAAATATCCTTAGGGTACCATTTATTGCGTTTTCAAGAGGTTCTATTGTTAGTCGTCAGGGACCTGCTTCCGAATAGGTTGGCTGATTATTTGTATGAACTAGCAGAGAAATTTAATGCATTTTTTAGAGACTGCAAAGTTATTGGTTCAGATAAGGAAAATGAAAGACTTCTTTTATGTGAAATCACAGGAAATATTTTGAAGAAGGGCCTTCATATTTTGGGTATCAAGACAGTCGATAGGATGTAATGTGAACTACTCATCTAGTGAGAGTTCGCATCTTTCATGTTCAAACTATGGGAGTTTTACTAGTCCTGAAAGGAATTTCCCTCACATATTGAAAAACTCCATAGCCGGACACCTCTTCTCTTAACCTTTTAATCAGTTCAGTTCCTTTTTTTTCATCAACCTTAAAGTGTTTTGCCCCTTTGACCGGATCTAGATCATGTAAATAGTAGGGAATGATTCCACTATCAACAAGCTTTTCAGACAGCTTCTTCAAAATATCCAGCGAGTCATTTACGCCTTTTAACAAAACAGTTTGAGTTAAAATAGGGACTCCGAGTCTTTGGATCTTCTTTAGGTAATGAACGATATCATCATCTAATTCCGTTGGATGATTAATATGAACTATAAAGAAAAGCTGTTTGCCAATATTTTGAAGTGATTTTAGTAAATATTCATCAATTCTTTCTGGGATTCCGATTACAAAACGAGTGTGAAACCTTATTCGTTTGACATGCTTGATTTCATTAATTGAATTTAATAACGTGCGCAGTTCTAAATTGCCAAGTGATAGAGGATCCCCACCACTCAAAATTACTTCATAAATTGAGGTGTCATTTTTTATAATGTCGAGTTCCTTTTGAAACTCAGCTATTTTTTTCTCATAGGGGAAGTTTTGCCTAAAGCAGTATCTGCAATGCATTGCGCAGGCGCTAGTACAAAGAAGTAGAGCTCTATGTTTATACTTTTTTAAGAGTTTTTCTGATTTGCAAAAGGCTGTGTCATTTACAGGATCTGCTAAAAAATTAGGATCTGTTATTTTCTCATCTTCGAAGGGGACAAACTGTTTTAAGATAGGATCGTTGATAGATTTTTTTTTAATTTTCTTAGCAAGTCTAAGGGGGAGGTTTAATGGAAAAGAGGGTTTGCTTAAAATATTTTTTCTTAAGCTGGTATCAAATTCCAAAAAATCCAGCAAATGATCTATCTTTGTAAAATTCTGCCTTTGGATTTTTCTCCAAGCATTTATGTGTTCCAACAACTTTTTAAAACCTTTTTAACTGAGCTTTAAAGATTATAATCAATTGGGGAAACTTTAAAAACCTTAAATTAACAAGTATTAACTGTTGGGTTGATCATAATATGTATGTTGGAAACCGCTTATAGCTGCAAAGATATTGGTAATATGAAAAACTGCCCCCTTAGCGGCTTCAGCAGGATTTTCATACATGCGGTTATAACATCTTAGAATTCCATAAGACGAATCTTTAACTACAGAAAAAGATGTCCATAATGCTAATGGAATTTTAATAAATGCCTTGTCTGCGAAAAACAGCTGTCCTATTAATAATGGAGTTCCTATTACGGGATTTTCTATAGGGCCTGCTTTAAATATCTGAAGAAAAGAATTGAGCTTCATACTATATGACGACAATGTCCCAGATCCAATTATAGCTTTAGCAGCATTTGAAAATATAAATGATATGGCTATAATTTTATAGACAGAGTCATATAAAGGGGGCTCAGCTTCAGGTTCTATTATCTCTACTTTTGTTAATCTATATAACTGCAAAAGATTTGCAACGCCAATGGCAATATTGGCTATGATCTGGAAGATGCTTTTGATTAAAATAAATGGACTTTTCGCGATTTTTACAATTAATCTATCTTTAGGTGAAATATTCTCCTCGATTTTATAGTAATCGAATGGATAATCTCTTGTAACTGTCTGTATTGCCATGTTTAAATTATATTTATTATTTTAACAAATTAATTATAACAAAACTTTTAATAAAAGTATATTTAAAATTAAAACTTAACAATTGGTTAATTAAAAAGCTTGTTAAGTAGCTATATTACAAGTTGATGCAGTATTTTTATCTTTGAGCTGGATTTCTTGGATGTTTGCCCCCAAATTTTGCAAGTTCCCAACCAAATTTTCATATCCTCTCTCTAGGTAGTGGACGTTAGTTATTGTGCTTTCGTCACTTGCGAGCAAAGCTGCCATTACATACGCAAAGCCTGCTCTTAAATCGGGAATGGAGATATTTTTGGAGCTAAGTGGGGTTGGGCCTTTTATAATTAAACTATGAGAGTGGTCCAGTAAATGGAACCTGCAGGACTTATTTCCTAAGCAGGAGTTAAAAAGCTCTAAAGAAGCTCCCATTTCTTTTAGGGTCTTAGTATACCCAAATCTGTTCTCATATACTGTTTCATGAATGACTGAAAATCCGTTTGCTTGTGTTAAAAGAACAGCAAGTGGCTGTTGCCAATCTGTCATAAATCCAGGGTGGACGTCTGTTTGTATTTGCAGGTTTGAAACTAGTGGTTTTTCATAAAAGAATTCAATCCCATCATTGTGAACCTTATAATTGGCCCCTAGGGACTTGATTGTATCTAAGAAGGATATCAGGTGAAGGTGTTGAGCATTTTTTATATAGACACTTCCTTTTGTGCTAATTGCTGCAAGAGCATAAGAAATAACTTCATTTCTATCTGTTATAACTAGATGTTCGACATCATTAAAATCTTTTACCCCATTAATTGAGATTGTTCTGTCTGAGGTAACTGAAATTCTGCAGCCCATTTTTTGTAAAAACAAAACAAAATCAATGATTTCAGGTTCAATTGCAGCGTTATGAATAACTGTAAGTCCTTTTGCTGTAATTGCAGCTAAAATAATATTTTCAGTAGCTCCAACAGAAGGGTAGGGCAAAGTGACATTACAGCCTTTCAGTCCACTATGAGCTTGAGCAAAATAAGCTCCTTCATTTTTCATTTTTCTATACTCGATAGAAGCTCCCATTTTCTGAAGCGCCTCTATGTGAAAGTTAACAGGCCTTTTGCCTAAATCATCTCCACCTACTGTTGGCACTATAACATCGTGACGGATCCTTCCCAAAAGAGCGCCAATCATAAGTATTGGAATTCTATTTGCTCCAGAATACTTTTGTGGAACATATGAAGTATTTATTTCTTTAGTATGAACTTGAAGCTTTTTTTCTTTTTTGTCCCAATTAACCTCCATCCCAATTTCTTTACACATGTTTAAGGTTATTTCTACATCATCAATATTTGGGACATTGTAAAAAGTGCACATTTTATCAGAAATTAATGATGCCACAAGCATTTTGGTTATGGCGTTCTTCGCGCCAGAGGCCTTTATTTCACCTTTTAAAGAGGCTCCACCTTTAATCTTTAATAATTTTATTGGGATTGCTTTTTTTGCCATGTGGGTTAATTTAACTCGTTATTTAAGGTCTTTTTTATATTCACTAGATCATGTTATCATTTATCAAATGAGTAAATCAATACAACAATTATAGACCAAATGAATGATTCAGAATTCATAATGGCTCTAGGCCAGGACAGTCACAGATTTTTAGAAGATGAGTCTACAAAACCCTGCGTCATTGCTGGACTAATTTTTAAAGATATGCCAGGGCTTTCAGCCGATTCTGATGGTGACGTTGTTTACCATAGTATTTGTAATGCTATAACATCTATAACTCATGTGCCAATCTTGGGGAAGGTTGCAATAGATTTATATAAAAAAGATGGGATTACAGACTCTCAAGTATACTTGGAAAAAGCCCTTCAAACTCTTAAGGATAAAAAAATTATTCATGTGTCTTTGAGTATTGAAGGTAGAAGACCTAGATTGCAGCCTAGGATTGATGAAATGCGTGAAAATATAGCTAGAGTTTTAAAAATTGGTGCAGCTCAAGTCGGTATTACTGCAACTTCCGGAGATGGAATGACAAGCTTTGGCTGTGGCGAAGGACTTCAATGCTTTTGTGCTTTAACAGTTAAGTCAATACACGTCGCATAAGTATCTTTTGTTTCTTCTTAACTCTTTTAGATAAGTTTTAGATTCTAATTCAGTCATTTTTCCATGTTTTTTGAAAACATCTAAAATTGCCGCTTCAACGGATTTAGCCATTTGCTTAGCATCTCCGCAGACATAGATGGTAGCATTATCTTGAACCCATTTGAAAAATTTTTCGCCTTTTTCTTTTATTAAATCCTGAACGTAGATTTTGCTTTCTTGGTCTCTAGAAAATGCAAGATCAATATCAAGGGTGTTATTAGAACTTAAGTTTTCTAAGAATTCTTGATAATAGTAATCATAGTTTTTGTTTCTCTCGCCAAAAAAAAGCCAATTCTTTGTTTGGGTGCTTGAGGCCATTCTTTCTTGCAAGAAAGCTTTAAACGGGGCAATTCCAGTGCCAGGTCCAATCATAATAATTGGAGTGTCAGATAATTCAGGTAGTTTAAAATGCGGGCTTTTTTGAACATATATAGCAACTTTGTCGTTAGTCTGTGCTAGATTGCATAGATAGTTACTACCTATTCCATGAAAAATTTTGTCTTTTAGCTGGTAGGTATTTTCAGCGACTAATAAATGTATTTCATTGGCAATTATTTTACTTGAGGATGCTATAGAATAAAACCTAGGTAGCATTGGCTTTAGAGCAAGGCAAAAGTCAGCTATTGAAAAATCTGCCGGGTACATTGTCAATATTTCCCATACATGATTAGAGTTTAAATAATTTTTGAGAAATTCTCTATCTGTCAGGAGTGTCCCAATTTCATTTTTGTGTGCAGTGTCTTTTGTGTTTTTTAAAATTAGCTCAAGTAATTTTTTTGTTCCAGAGCAGATGTTTACTTTATGTAAAAGCTCAATGTTTTTTTTGTCAGATTTTGAAACCTTTAAGGCTTCTAATGTTTTTTCAATGAGACTTATTTCATTTAAGGGGATTATCCCAAGGCTGTCCCCAGGGTGGTATTCTAGCTCTTTAGGATCAACTTTAAGAGATATGTGATATGTTTTTTTTGTAGAGCCCGGTTTGCTAATAAGATATCTTTTATTTAGTGTAGCAAGATATGGATTTTCTTTTTTGTATTTCATAGAAAAAAATTTAATAGACAGAGTGTATTGTTAGCATATAAAATAACATTTAAAACTAAATGATTGCAAGGTGTCAAAATTGTTCATTCGTATAGGGTTATTACTGTTATTGTTAAGTTTGGTGTCATGTGCGATGGGAGGGGATTTACAAAGAAGATATGTTATTTCTCAAGTATCAGACGAAATATCCCAAGAGCCGGAAGCCGAACTTAAAGAGGACTAGCTTCCCTGAATTAATTTATTGCACTCCTTGTTTTCCCAAGATTTTCTTAAAGAATACATTTTTTTATTGGAAATTCCACCTAAAGACTCAATTGCTTTTAATAAGCGGGCTCTGGTTCTCTCTTTTCCCAAAATAGTAACTGAATCAAACAGTGGAGGCCCAAATCTCTTTCCCATAATTGTTGAAAACAAAATGGGCATTACAATTTTTTTATGATTTATCCCAAATGTAGTCGCTACGTCCTTTGAGGCTTTTTCCATAGCACTCCCATCCCAAGATTCTTGTTCTTCCAAGCTCCATATGATGCATTGAAGAATAAAACAAACAACTTCAGGAGTCGTATTTTTGGGGCACAGTTTTTCAATCGTGTATTCTAGATCATTTATAAAGAAAAAATCACATAGGGCAATAAAATCTGAGAAGGTCTTAATCCTAGTATGTATAAGAGGCATTAATCTTTGCATGAACTGATCATTAAAGCTCCATGATTTTAGCCTTTGCCAGAGATTGTCTTCACTGATACTATTTATTAAATACTTTTGATTGAGCCATTCTAACTTTTGCACATCAAAAAAAGCTCCCGAAACACCAATTCTCTTTTCATCAAATGAAGATATAATTTCATCCAATGAATAAAATTCGTTCTCAGAAGGCATGCTATAACCTAAAAGCGTAAGAAAATTGAGCAGTGCTTCCGGTAGAAATCCACTATCCTTATAGTAAAAAATCGAGGTTGGGTTTTTTCTTTTTGATAGTTTTTTACCATCCTTGCCCAGTAGCAAGGGCATATGCATAAAAACTGGCATTTCAAATCTTAAAAATTGATATAACAAAACATGTTTAGGGGTTGAGCTCATCCATTCATCCCCACGAATTACATGCGTAATTTTCATGAGATGATCGTCTACAACACTGGCCAGATGGTAAGTTGGCTGTCCATCGGATTTGATAAGCACCTGGTCATCCACATCAGCCCAGGGGCATGTGACTCTTCCTTTCACTGCGTCATGGTATACACATTCACCAGTTAGCGGAACTTTTAGTCTGATTACGTATGATTGCCCAGCATCAATTCTCTTTTTTACTTCTTCTTCAGATAAATTCCTGTATCGGCGGTCGTATCCTGATTTTTTCCCTGTTTTTGCAGCCATTTCTCTCATTTCCTGAAGCTCTTCAGGTGTAGCAAAACACTTGTAGGCATGACCATCTTGAAGCAGCTTTTGGGCATATTCTTGATAAATAGATGTCCTTTCTGATTGGCGGTATGGTCCATATGGACCGCCAACGTCAGGGCCTTCATTCCACTTGATCCCAACCCAGGCTAAGGACTCCAAGACACTTTCTTCATATTCCTTTCGTGATCTTGTCCTATCGGTATCTTCAATTCTAAGAATGAATTCACCATTGTGATGGCGAGCAAAAATCATATTGAACAAGGCTATATATGCTGTGCCTACGTGGGGGTCTCCAGTAGGAGAGGGGGCTATTCGAGTTCGTACTTTCATTTTTTCTAAGGTTAAAAAGAGCTACATTGTCTTATGTTTGGCTTAATTTTTCAAGTCTCTATCTCATTATTTGATTATTCAACTGCATTAAGAAAATTAAGTCTTTCATAATATTGTATGTTTCGGCTAGTTGTAAGTCAGTTTGAGAGAAAATATCAAAGCTTTCATCTTCAAACTTTTTTTCTTCAGCTGATTTTATAAAATTTTGATAGCTTTTATTTAAAGAAATTCGATTTTTAGAATTTTTTCTTAGAGTTTCAAGGTGCTTGACATAAGTATCCAACCTAGGTTGTAGATTATGTTTGTATAACCTTCCAATTTCGTTCCTGTGCAAAACAGGTATGTCTAATAAATCATCTTCAAAGTTTGCTTCAATTTGATCATTTTGAAGAGGATATTTTGAAAATTTTTCTCCAATCTCTACTCCAGAAAAAATTCCAGGGACAACAAGATCAGATTTTACTCCAACTAATTGAGGGCTTTTCCCTGATACAGTGTAATATTTTCCCTTGGTTACTTTATACTCTCCTTTTGAATTAACTTTTCCGTCATGTGAAGAATCTAGAGTGAAAACTTGGAAGGTACCCTTGCCAAAGGTATGCTCGTCGCCAACAACGAGGGCTCTTCCGTAGTCTTGTAATGATTGTGCTACAATTTCTGCAGCTGATGCACTGGTCTTATTTACTAAAATAACAAGTGGGCCGTCCCAGGCCATTTTCCCATCTAAGTTTCTTAGGTGCTGGATATTCCCTGAACTGTCTTTAATTGAAACTATAATCCCTTTAGTAATAAACAGTCCGGATACTTCTTTAGCTTGAGAGAGCATGCCACCGGAGTTGTTTCTAAGATCTAAAATTATGCCTTTTAGATTGTGATTTGCTTGTACATCTTCCAAAGCCTTTCTAATATCTGATGCAGAGGAACTTTTAGGATCTTGATAAAAAGAAAACAGTTTCAAATTGGCAATCACTCCATCAGCAAAAGGCTCAATTTTTGTCTCAAGTCTAGTATCCTCTAAAACAATTTCCCCTCGAATAATTTCAACATCAAGCTTTTCAGTTGTTTTGTTCTCTGTATCGCCATGCTCTCTTAGTATTGTTAAAAGAACTGGGGTGTTTTTTTTGCCTCTTATTAATTCAACAGCTTTTTCAATATCCATTCCCACAACAGGCTCTTTATTTACCGCTATAATTTTGTCGTTTATCTTTAGTTTGTTGGTTTTTTTAGCTGGGCCACCATCTAAAATTCTAACTATAGAGAACCCGTTTAAGCTGTCTCTTAACTGTGCTCCAATTCCAAATAATCTTTGTTGGACTTGCATCATGAACTGTGAAGCTTCACTTGGGGTGAAATAGGTGCTATAAGCATCTAAAGCTGAACTAAAAGCTTTTAAGAAATATGTATAAATTAATTTAGATTTCTCCTCTTTATCAGTTGCTAGAAGTTCTCTTTCTCTATTTAGTCTTCTTTTTTTTATTCGCTGGAAAAATTTTTCAGCAGTTTCATCGTCTATTTTTTCAACTGCTTGAACCTGTAAGCCTCTGATTTTTAGAAGTCTATTATAAAGCTCATCAGTAGAACCCGCCCAGTTTAAATTACTAAATTCCTCATTCTCAGCAAGTTTTGGTATGTCTTCTTTTTCAATCAAGGCCTCAAATTTATTTCTGCGTTCAATAGCTTTTGACATCACAAGGTGAATATTTTCAAAAGTGCTAAAATTTCCTTTATGGTAATCACTGATTATTTTATTGATGTCCTCCTCGCTTGGAGATAGCCATTTTTGAATATCATCTTTTAAAAAATATGTCTTTGAAGGATCTAGCTCTTCTATAAAATTATCTAAGGTTCTGGTCATTAGTTGGTTATCAATTTTTTTGTAATTTACATGTGAATGCAGCATCTCCATTGTCTTTTTCTTTACATCATGAGAATTTATGTCAGGGAGGGTTGCGTAAGCAATATTTATGCAAAGTAGTGCTAAGAATATGAATAAGTTGTGTCTGAATAGTCTCATTAGAACTCCACAATTTTTTCCAACTATAGCGGAAAATGCATGTTGTAGCCAACTACTTATTCAAATAATTGAATTTTAGACCATTAGAGATAGGGGGGGATCTGATTTAATTATACTTTAGTATTTATTAAGAAAAATTAACAAAGTTCTTGATGTCAATAGATTATTATGTAATAATCTTAACTTAAAAGTGCATAAAATTAACTAAATAATAAGATTTTAAGATTTATATAACTAATTTTTGGAGGAAAATAATGTTTGACGAACATAAGCAGGAAAGCGAGATTTCTCTAGCTCCAGAAGAGAAAAACTTGCCTGAAGAAAAAGTTGTTTCAATCACTGAAGCAGCTCGTAGAAATAATGTAACTAGACAAGCTATCTATGTTGCAATTAAACAAAATAAATTAAAAGCGAGAAAAGATGCAACTCGTTGGACTATTCATTTAGATGATTTAGAAGAGTATAAGAAAAACAAATATTCTAGAACTAAATCAGTTTATGATGGAGAACTTTTATTTGATAACGATAAAGGATTTTACTCAATTAACCAGGCTGCAAAAATACTAGGCGTTCCAGCTCAGAAAATTTATTATGCTACTCGCGTAGGCCATCTTAAAGCAGATCGAAAAGGTGCCGCTTGGATCGTTAATATTAGTGATCTAAATGAGTATAAAGAAAAGTATCTTGGTAAACCAGTTACTGGCCAACAGGTCATCTAATTTAAAAGCCTCTCAAATGAGAGGCTTTTTTTTATAAAAAGAATAATCAATATTTAAGATCTTTAGGTTAATTGAAAGTCTTTTACTTGAAGTTGTATGCTCGCTTTGTTTAAGAACATATTGATATGAGGGGAAAAAGCAACTCTTAAAGGAATTTTTTTCTTTCTAAGTTGATTTTTGCGATTCGCCATTCCAAAGCCAATTCCTTCTAACATCCTTTCATTTTGCTCTAGAAACATTTTTAGGTGAATTTTGCCAACAATTTTAGGCATCCATATTTGACTTACATCTGAATAGAGGAGTGGAGGTGGGTTCTCATTGCCAAAAGGTTCAAAAAGACTAAATGACTCCATAAAGTCAAAAGTCAAATCTGAAAAATTTATCTTCGCGTCTAAATAGAGTTTAGTTACAAGATCTTGATCTTTTAGGAACTCATTTGAGTAGTCCACAAAAAGTTTTTTGAATTGTTCAATATTCTCTTCTTTTATTGTAAGCCCTGCAGCGCAGTCATGCCCTCCAAAATTTACTAAGTAGTTAGAATATTTTCTTAAAACTTTTAAAAGGGGGAACTCGGGAATGGTTCTGATTGAGCCCTTTCCTAGACCTCGGTCTATCGAGATAATTAATGTTGGCCGATTGTAATGTTTTGAGAGCCTGGCAGCAATTATTGGAATAATGCCTGGGTGCCAACTCTTCGAGTGCAAAACAATTGCCTTTTCATTCAAAAGGCTAGGGTGCTTAAGGATATGTCTTTCAATATCTTCAGATGCTGATCTTTCAATTTTCTGCCTTTGAAGATTATATAAATCTAGTTCTTTAGCTAAAATCTCAGCTTGTGCTTCGTTTTTCAATAGTAAAAGCTCAACTCCTTTTTGAGGATCTGCTATACGCCCTAAACTATTGAGCCTTGGGGCTACCTTAGAAGCAATATCAACAGGCGTAACATCAGGTGTTTCAAGTTCTGAAATATTGCAGAGTTTTGAAAGGCCAATTCTTTTAGTATTTCTAAGTTGTGTAAGGCCATAGCGGACAAGTATTCTATTTTCTCCTAGCAATGATCCCATATCGGCGATAGTTCCTAAAGCAACTAAGTCTAAGTAGTCTTTCAGATCAATTTCATCCTCAGCTATTTTTCCTTCTTCAATTAAGTGGTTTGTTATTGCATGGGCTAGTTTAAATGCAACTCCAACTCCAGTTAAGTCTCTATTAGGATAAGTGCTGTTAATTAATTTTGGATTCAAAGTAGCTATGCAGTTTGGAATTCTTGAGGTAGGTTCATGGTGATCCGTTATAATGACGTCAATATTATTTTGGATAATTTCATCAATTTCGTCTGCTGCGGTAATTCCACAATCAACAGTTATAATTAAAGAGCATTTTTTAGAGATGGCAAACTCCAAGGCGTTCTTCGTAAATGATCTTTGCAGGGTATTGCGATTAGGGACAAAGAAAAAAACTGACGCATTGATGTTTTGAAGAAACTCAACTAACAAAGCTGCCGAAGTCATTCCATCGACATCATTGTCGCCATAAATTAAAATATTTTCCTTCTTGGAAATAGCTGACATTATCCGATAAACAGCCTTGTCCATATCAGGGAAAAGTCTCGGGTTAAATAAGCTAGGTAGCTTTGCATAGAGAAATTGATGAATTCTATCTAATGATACAAATCCTCTAGAAACCAAAATTTTTGCAATAACAGGGTGAACCTGAAATTCTTTAATTATTTTTTGAGCTAATTCCGGATTTTCCTTGGGATAAACCCAAACCGGGTGACTCAGATCATGCGAAGACATATTTTTTTCCAATCTTTACGCTTTTTTTTAATGTAGGTATTCTACGTAAGCATTCAGATTGAAAGAACCTTCAACTGAATCTAAAACCTCTAATGGTGTGAAAAAAAACAAATTTGTTTACTTCATAAATAGGCGTTTAAGCATACTCTCATCTTTTTTTAGGTTTTCAGCAATTAGGTAACTTCCAATTAATTTTAAAAATAGCACAAATCTCACTGTTGAGCAATATAAAGATTAAGCTTTCCTAGAAGTTAAACTTTTTTGCTCTTTTCTATTTTCCATTTTATGGAATGCCAGCATCAAAGGAGATGCAATAAATAAAGATGAAAGAGTTCCAAATATAACACCAACGCACATTACCAGTGCAAAACTAAAGATAGACTTTCCTCCGAAGCCCACAAGAGCTAGTAAGACTAACATAGTTGTAATTGAAGTCATAAGGGTTCTGCTTAATGTAACATTAAGTGCGTGGTTAACGATAGAGCTTAAAGACTCTTTGCGTAGAAGAGAAAGATCTTCACGTATTCTATCAAAAATGATAATCGTATCGTTTAAAGAATATCCAATAATAGTCATAAGAGCAGCTATTGTATTCATATCTATTTGCACAGGAACTCCAAAAAGGCGGAAGATTGCGACTGCACTAATAGAAATAATAACATCATGCATAAGACATAAAATTGCGCTTAATGAGTATTTCCACTCGAATCTAATAGCTATGTAACCTAAGATTGCAATTAGAGCTAACAATAAGCCTAGGGTAGCATTTTTTTTCATAGCACTAGATACTTGGCCACTAATCGATGTCCAACTTGATTCAATATTCTTTAAACTTGTTGATTCAATTTCAACATTCGCTTCTTTTAAACCATCAACAATCCACTGAACTGGGGGATTAGACGATTTAGGGTAGAGCTTGCCACTCTTAGTAATTAATGAATCTGAGATCATTATTCTAATATTATTTGATGGAGATAGTTCTCTTACAGAAAAGTCATGAGTTGACGCGCCCTTTCTTTGAAGAGCATCTTCCACTTGTTTGCGATAGTCGACAGAGCCTTTAAAGGCTAGTTCAACGCTTACAGAGTGTCCTCCAGTAAAGTCCATTCCTATTAAGGAATCCTTATTTTGTAAAATTGAAATTGAGCCTATAAGGATTGTTAAAGAGGAAACAGCAATTACTATTTTGCTTTTCCCTAGGAAGTTAAATTTTGAAGGTTTAATTAAATTCATCATCTTTAATGACTGATGTTGAGGATCTTCAGCCCACTTCATGAAAAAGAACCTAGTCATAAACAAAGCTGTAAACATAGACGATGCAATTCCAATAATTAATGTTAATGCAAAGCCTTTTATCGGGCCTGAATCAAAATTTAAAAGAATTAATGCTGCTATAATTGTTGTTACATTAGAGTCTAAAATTGCGGTAAATGCCTTTTTGTATCCGGCAGTTACAGCGGCACTGAGTTTTTTAGTTAGTGACAACTCTTCTTTAATTCTTTCAAATACTAGCACGTTAGCATCCACTGCCATCCCAACAGTTAGGATGATTCCGGCTATCCCAGATAAAGTAAGTACAGCTTGAATGTTTTGTAAAACAGCCCACATGATAATTAAATTGAATAAAACAGCAACAGAGGCAACTAACCCTGCAAACCGATAATAAGAAATCATTGCGATGATAACAAAAGCTAGCGCTATTACCATTGCTATAATTCCTTGTTGACGGTCTTGTTTGCCCAGCTCAGGGCTTACATTTTTCTCAGATAATATCTTTGGAGTAAATGTTAATGATCCTGCCTTTAAATCTGCAGCCAACTGGTTTGCCTCTCTTTGTGAGAAGCTTCCAGAGATCATAGCACTATCTTTTAATGCAGAGTCAAGCGTTGGAGATGAAATGATAGTTTCATTTAAAATGACTGCCATTCTCCATCCCCTTCCCTGAGAAAGATTTTCGTTTGAAGTGCCTTGAATACTATCTTTTGAGAACTGTGAAGTCCATGCATGAAAGTCTGTTCGGGGATTAAATTTGGTACCGTCAGGTCTAGATACTGAAGACTTTACTTCAAAACTTAGAAAGTTTCCTTTTGCGGGGTCGTATGAAGACCTTATGTTAGAAAGAGAAGATCCTTCAAGCGCATAGTTTTTGAATACAATCAAAAGAGGATGGGTTTGACCAGACCATTTTGTAAAATCTGCCTCACGATAAATTGCAATTTTAGAGTACGTGTCATTATAATTTGAATTAGTTTCACTAGAGTTTGCTGAAGCTAGTCTTAGACCATTATCGTATAATATTTTTGCAGCAGGTGTTCTAGGTTGAACTACAGACTCTTCAGTTGAATCTCCATAAAGATGTTTATAAGCAATTTCATTAATCATCTCTGCATCTTTTTTATTAAATACAACAGCTTCATTCCAAACTTCTTGTAAAAATTGGTTTACTGCATTTCTAAGTGATTGGTTTGAATCTGAGAATTTTTCATTAACAATATGAAAATACATAGATGACGCTTTTACCAAATCACTAGCGGATAGATTTTGAGACCCAGGGAAGTCTAATAAAATCCTATTTCCTTCAAGCCTTAAGTTAACTTCTGAGACTCCCATTTTGTTAACTCTAGTATAAAGCTCGCTCATTCCTTGTTTGAGGTCATCTTCGTTTTTTACTGTTTTGTTATTTTGATCTTTTAGTTCAATGGAAACAGTCTTACCTCCAGAGAGATCTAATCCCCAATGAAGTATTTTTCTTTCGTCCCCACGGAAATATTTAGCTAAGCTCAATCGCATGTTATTCCAAAAAATGCTTTTGGTTGGCTTTGGCACGCTTAGTCTTGCGTTACTATCAACACTTACTTGGGAAGAATTGAAATCGTCTTTCCATTTTAATAAATCTTCATGAATCTTAGTTTCGATTTTATTTTGAGTAAGTATTCTTTGTTCAACATCAGATAGTTCCAGAAGTGCAAATTTTTTAGATCCTGATATTTTAAAGTTCTCTCTAGTAGAGTTAAGTAGGTTTTGATAGTACCTATCATTTTCAAAAATAAAGTCATTTATGAATTTAGAATCAGATATATGTTGAGAGGCTGGATAACCAACAAAGCCCAATTGGTAGAGAATTTCCCTTAAGCTTTGGAAGTCTTGAATAAACATTTGAGCGTCTTCACTTTCTGAGTATAGCCGGTATTTATTTAAGATCTTATCAAAACCTTTAGCTACAACATATATGGAGCCTTCTTTCATTCCATCTGCAGCTTCCTTTGATTGATAAACAGGAGATATTACAGTTAAACAAAGAGACTTTTGTTCAGGTGGTAAATTTGAGTAGGTATTTAAATCTACAATTGGAAAGTTGTTTTTTTGAAGCTCCGGATGTTTTGGTTTCCAAAGTTTATTCAACGATTTAACTAGCTGGGAATTCAATGAGGCTGCAACCTGTTTGAGGTCCAAGCATAAAAAGCTTTGTGTCTTAGGAGATGAATCTAGCTCGATTACATATCCATCATTTAATGAGCCTAGTTTTTCGTCTGTTTTTCTAGTAATAAAAGCTATTTCATTGATAATTAGCTGTTCTAATTGGTCGTTTTCATACTTTGAAGAAGCTTCTTGTGTAAGTTTCTTATGTTCCAGGATATCATTATGTAAATGAATAGAAATTTTATTGCTCTTCCAGTCAATTTGAAGGTTTTCAATAAAAGGATTTAACCCACTTAAAGAAACAATCTGCGAAGAGCTTTCTTTTGAGTAATTCTTTTCTAGTAACTCATTTGCTGACTCAAGCGTAAACAATATAGGCTTTTTAGTAAGAATTGACTCATTCTTTTTTAAAATAGCTCTAGCTGTTGCAAGGGTCTCTTCCTTTTTTGTTAGTATTAAAAGATTTTGATAATCAGTGTCATTTAGGTAGCTATTATCTTTGCTAAGTTCTTTTTCTTTCTTTTTTAAAGCAATTTTTCCAAGTGTTACGTTGTCTTTCTCGTGTTCAATATGGCTGATTAAACTGTTAAAAGCTCCTTTAGGGTCAATGTCTAGCTGCTTCCAAAAGTTTGAATAAAATCTTTTTGATGCAGAAGAGTTACTTTCGAAAGTATTATCAAATCTAACAATATAGTCTGCCAGTGCGAATATTTGATCTGTAATAGATCCTTGGGAGTTGTTCAAAATTTGGTTTAGTAATGTAGTTCTCTCGCTTTGCCCTGCTATTGCAAAAGCCAGTTGAGAAGCTCTTTCAAAGATTAAATCTTTATAAAAAGTCGTTATATTTCCATTGTCGTCAAATTTTTTCCCATAAGTATAGTACTTATCTAGGTGGTTGAGGTCGAAGTGGATAGGGATTAATCTTTGGACACTTACAACTTTTGGGTCTTTTTCATTATTTAAAAGTGTCAATCTAGAAGGTGCAAAAGGCTTTAATGAACCTGCTTTAGGAAGAAATGTTTTAAATTTTTTAGCATCTTCAACAGATGAAAAAGATACACTTATTTGTTGAGGTTCTTTAATGTCAAAGTATACTTTTTTAGGTTTAACATTGATGTGAGAGCAAAAGGAGTTAATCCAATTGATAGATTCTTCTTCAAGCGAGTTTACCCTTTTGAAAATCGATTTGGCAATTTTCTCAGCTTGCGTGTTTTCAATCGGGGATTTTAGTGGTTTGGAATAATAAAAGATTGTAGGCAAAATATTATAAATTGTAAGAGAAAGAACAGTTAAAATAATAAATAGTTGCCATTTTTTCTTTTTGTTCATTTTAATTACTCAATTGTTATGTCTCAGAATCACAAGAGTACTTAAAAAAAAGAGATTAAGTCCAGAGAAATTAAATTTTGAATATTTCACCATTAAAATGATTTTTTTTGTAAAGTAATTCGTTTCTTCAAAGGAGATGAAATGCCTAAGTTTTTTGTATTAGGAACGCAATGGGGAGATGAAGGAAAGGGGAAAGTTATAGACTGGCTTTCAGAAAGCGTTGATTATGTTGTCAGGCCTCAAGGGGGCAATAATGCAGGTCATACAATTGTAGTTGCTGATAAAGAATATAAGTTTCACTTAATTCCATCCGGGATTTTATACCCACAAGTCAAATGTTTTTTAGGAGCCGGGGTAGTAATTGATTTAGCATCATTAAAACTAGAGATAGAGAATCTTGAAAATCAGGGAATTTCATTAAAAAATAGATTTTGGATTTCACCCTATGCTCAAATAGTTATGCCTTATCATAAAATTTTCGATCAAATGGATGAAAAGAAAAAAGCTAACTCTATTGGTACTACTGGAAGAGGGATTGGACCGTGTTATGCAGACAAGGTGAACCGAATAGGGTTAAAAATGGCTGATTTAATGTCTGAGCCGGATTTTAGTATGCGCCTTAAAGAAGTTATTGAAGTTAAAAATGAAATTTTAAAAACATATTATGGTGCACCAGCTTTAAAGTTGAAAGAGATAGTCGAAGAGTCAGCGAAACTAAGGTCTTTTTTTTTACCTTATGTAGAAAATGTTGAGAGAAAGCTATTTGAAGCAGAGGAAAATAATTTAAAGATTTTGCTTGAAGGGGCTCAAGGAGCTTTGCTCGATATTAGCTTTGGTACTTATCCATTTGTGACTTCAAGTTCTACAACATCTTCAGGAATTGCGGCTGGAGCTGGGATAAGTCCTATAAATACAAGGAAAATTTTTGGAGTTGCGAAAGCTTATTTAACAAGAGTTGGAAATGGACCATTTCCAACTGAGCTTTCTGAAGATGAGCGAAGTCTATTTGCAAGTTCTGCAAACCTAAGGGAAATTGGGACTACAACCGGGAGGGTTAGACGAATCGGCTGGTTAGATCTTGTCTTATTAAAATTTTCAGTTCAATTAAATGGAATTACCTCACTCGCTTTAACAAAATTAGATATTTTAGATGAAATAGATGAAATAAAAATATGTGTCTCTTACTTTTTAAATGGAAAAATATTAAAATTTCCTTCTCCATTATTAAGTGATATGGAAAAAATTGAACCGAACTATGAAAAATTGCCTGGGTGGAGAGTTTCTTTGCGAAATATTAAATCATGGGAAGCGCTACCGGAAAATGCGAAAAAATATATTAACTTCATTGAATCATTTATTGGAATTCCAATTGAATTTATTTCTGTCGGTCCAGAGAGAAATCAATCGATTGTCAAAAATAAACTTATAGAATGAGAATGACAACACTCAATAAAAGTAAAAATTTAAAAGTCTTTGTTGAAAGTGACTTGACAGAATTAAATATGGAAAAAATTCCAGACCATATTGCGATCATTATGGATGGTAACCGTAGATGGTCAAAAAAAAATAACTCTCCTATTTTTTCCGGGCACTGGCAAGGAGCTGAGACATTAATAGAAATTGTACAAGCGGCATCTGAATTAGGTGTAAAAGTTTTAACCGTGTATGCTTTTTCAACGGAGAATTGGGCTCGATCTGAAAATGAAGTAATCGATCTTTTAAGCTTATTTGAAGTTTATTTGAAAAAAAAGAAAAAGTTAATGATCGAGCAGGGGGTTAAGCTGTCTACAATTGGAGATATAAAAAGCCTTCCTAAATCCTTACAAAAAACCATTGAGGAAGTTCAATTATCCACACAAAGCTGTGATAAAATAGAGTTAGTTTTAGCAATTAATTATGGAGCTAGGAATGAAATGCTTAGAGCAGTTAAGAAAATATGCTCTGATATTGGTAATCATAAGCTAAGTGTGGAAGACTTAAATGAAAAAATAATTTCATCTTATTTAGATACTAAAACGAAAAAAGACCCTGACTTGTTGATTCGGACTAGTGGAGAACTAAGGCTAAGCAATTTTATGCTTTGGCAACTATCTTATACAGAAGTATTTGTCACAGATGTTTTGTGGCCTGACTTTAATAAAACTGAGCTTGTAAGGGCAATTTTGGAATATCAAAAAAGACATAGAAGATTGGGTGGAACATGAAAAATTTAATAAAAGACTTAATAAAAAGGATAGTTTCTTCTTTTTTTTTAATAGGCATTGTTGCTTTGTTACTTATATTTGCTTACGTGCCTTATTTTTTTATTGCAGTTGTTGGAACAATTGCTTTGTTTTCTGCAGTTGCAATTTATGAATTCAGCAACATTAGTAAATTGAAATCTACCTTTGCTAATTTATTACTTTTAGCCTTTAGCCCTATGGTAGTTATATCATTTTTTTTAAGCACTGTCGACCCTTTATTTCTAAAGCTGCCTATAATCATAGTTTTTTTATTTGCCATCATAGCGTTTATAAAGCACTTTTCAGATGTGAAAAATTCAATTGTGGATATGTCCGTTGCATTATTTTCACTTATTTATGTTTCAGTCCCAATGGGTATGTTGGTCTACATTCTTTATTCAACAAACGAACTTAGTTTAGTTGATGGTAGAATGTGGATATTTATAATTTTATTGCTTTCAAAAATCTCTGATATTTTTGGATATTTTATTGGGAAGTTATTTGGTAAGAACAAAATGATAGAAAATGTGAGCCCAAACAAAACGTGGGAAGGATCAATAGCAGGTATAATTGCAACTTTAGGAATGGCACTATTAGTCCAATATTTCTTGCCAAACACTTTCAATAGTTATTTAAATGCCATTATTATAGGGAGTATAACAGTTATTTTGTCTCAAGTCGGTGATCTTAGTGAGTCACTTTTAAAGAGGGATGTTAATATAAAAGATAGTAGTAAAATTCCAGGAATAGGAGGGGTTTTAGATTCTTTGGACTCGCTTTTATTTACAATTCCTTTTTATTATATATGGCTGAGTTATTAAATTATGATTATTACAATTGATGGTCCCGCCGGGACAGGAAAATCAACAGTTGCTAAAAAGCTTGCAGGATCCTTGTCTTTTTTTTACTTTGACACAGGAGCTATGTATCGTTCATTTAGTCACTTCCTTTTAGAAAACCAAATTGATATATCTGATGAAGAAAAAATAAGGCAGGCACTAGATAATTTTAATTATGACATTAAAGATAAAAATGGTGAAAAAGTTTATTTAGTAAACGGAAAAGATGTTACTGAAAATATTCGAACTCCTTTAGTTACATCCGCAGTGTCTAAAGTATCTGCTTATGAATTTGTTAGAAAAAAATTGGTAAAGATACAAAGAGAGTTTGGTAGTCAAAAAAATGCTGTTTTTGAAGGTCGTGATATGGGAACCGTTGTTTTCCCAAATGCCGATTTGAAGATATTTTTAGACGCTGATCCAAAAGTTAGAGCTGAAAGGCGCTATAAGGAATATTTAGCAAAATTCCAAGGAAAAGAAAACGAAATTTCACTAAATAAGATTCTAGAAGATATTCAATATAGAGATCACCACGATTCTACTAGAAAAATTTCACCTTTAAAAAAAGCGGTTGATGCAGTTGTAATTGATACTTCTAAAATGAGCGTTGAAGAAGTTGTAGATAAAATACTTTCCGTTACAAAAAAAAAGATTAAAAAAAGAAATAAACTCTTTTACGCTTGCATTAAGTTTTTTGCAAAAACCTTACTTAAGATTTTTTATGGACTAAAAGTTCGTGGCATTGAAAATATTCCTGTTGGGGCAGCTTTTATAGCTTCAAACCATGTCTCATTTTTTGACCCCCCAGTAGTTGCTGTTTCATGTCCATATGAGATAAATTTTCTAGCAAGGGCCTCACTTTTTAGAAATAAACTTTTTGGCTTTCTAATTAGAAAACTAAATGCGCATCCAATCGGGGTGAGTGCATCTGATCGGAAAACTTTTAAAGTTACTTTTGACTTATTAAAAGATTCTCAGAAGGTATTAATTTTTCCTGAAGGGGAGCGTTCTAGAACGGAAGAAATTGCAGAAGTTAAATCAGGTATTGGATTTCTAGCTTGGAAAAGTAAAACTCCAATTGTTCCAACATTTATTGAGGGTACTTTTAGAGCGTGGCCAAGGTTTAAAAAATACCCGAGCTTATTTAAAAAGATTACCTGCACTTTCGGCAAGCCTATATATATTCAAGACTTCAATCACCTAGACAGAGATCAAGCCATTAAGGAAATTGCTCAAAAAACAAAAGAAGCCTTAATTGAACTTAAAAAGTCTCACAAAAAAAATAACTAATTTTAAAAGATCAGTTTATTTTTTCTTTAGTATAAAACAAACTCTAAAACCGGAAATAGTTGGAAAAAATATCAAATCGATATAAAATTAGCTTTTATCCTGACTTGGAGGTTGTTATGACAGGACAAATCAAAAAACTTACTGATGATAATTTTGAAAGTGAAATTGCTAGTGGAATTACTCTAGTTGATTTTTTTGCTGAATGGTGTGGACCATGCAGAATGATGACGCCGATTTTAGAACAAATTGCTTCTGAAAATTATAAAGAGGCGGTTATTGCAAAATTGGACATCGATAGCGAACAAAAGACATCTTCTCAATTTCAAGTTACATCTGTTCCAACATTGATTCTTTTTAAAGATGGAAAAGAAATCAATCGCTTAGTTGGTTTGAGAGATGCAAAGGCAATAAAAGAGTTCATAGATGATTCAGTTGCATGATTATTAACTGGCTTATAAGAGCCACAATACTTGCTATTGTAATGGCGCTTCTCTTACACTTTGAAGTGGAGCTTCCTTCATTTCTAAGTTGGATTGGATCTGTTCCTGGTGATTCTTTATTGATAGATGCAAGAAGGGGGATAAGCTTTCCCCTTGCATCTGCAGCAATCATAAGTACTTTAGTTACCCTAATGCTTCCTAAAAGGTAAAATTGTTTTGTCTTTTTGCTTCATAAAGAGCGATAGCTACTGTGTTTGAAAGGTTTAAACACCTTGCATTTTCTTTCATAGGAATTGTAACAAATTTCTCTCTGTATTTATCATGAAAATAGTCTGGAAGGCCGCTTGTTTCAGATCCAAAAATTAAAAAACAATCTTCTGAATATTTGACTTCACTGTAGTTCTTTTCTGCTTTGCTAGAAAAAAAATAAAAAGGAGAGTTCACACTTTGTAAATAAGCTGTAAGATTTTCAATTTCTTCAATTTTAAAATCCTTAAAATAATCTAGTCCTGACCTTTTGAGCATTCTATCAGATATACTAAACATGTAAGGCTTTACTAATGCGAGCTCAGTGTTTGTAACACTACATGTCCTAATAATATTTCCCGTATTTTGTGGTATTTCAGGTTCAAATAAGATGATTTTCAACGAAGATGCCTTTGATTAAATTTACTTATTAAAGAATTGTCAGTAGGGTAGGCATAATCTGATTTTAAAAGCTCCACCTCAATTTTAATCAGAGAACTAGCTAGTTGATTATCACTTTTTTTAAACCCATACTCAGGGTGGATATATATAATTCTTTTTTCGGATTCTTTCATGCCAAGCAAGCCTTTTGAAAAGCCGCAGATAGCATCATCTAAAGATATTGGTTGTGGCTCTTTTGTTTCAAAAATAACAGTCCCATCTAATTTAAGCAGCTTATAATTAACTAGCGGTCTGTCCTCCTTTGTAACTACATTCCCACTTCCTTCTTTAACTATTTTGTACTGAATTTTTTCAGGGATTATTTCAACTACATCAGAGTTATTTTTGTTCTTTTTAAGAAAGTTGTCTGCAATTTTTAGACCAATATTTTTTTCCTCTTTAGTGAGTAAATCTTGCAAGTGGTTAATTAAATTTAAATATCCATTTTCCAGGTCATTAGTTTCATTCCAACTGTCTTGAAGCCCCTCAATTAATGCATCGATATCAAGATTAAAACTATCTGAGCATATTTTTTTTGCAATCATTTTGCCTAAAAGTTTTGATTCAGCTCTACAAAAAGAATAAGAGTCCTTTGCGAACATAAAATTCGTCATTATTAAAATTGGTATGAAAATATTTTTTATCATTGAAAAACCTATTAATCCCAAAAAATTTCAGTAGGGGTTGCTTTTAATTTTAAGTCTTCTAAGTGGCCTTCTAAAGGCTTTGATGGACATTGCATCATTAAATCGCTGGCTTTTTGAGTTTTTGGAAAAGCTATTACATCTCTGATATTATCTGTGCCAGATAAAACCATTATTAACCTATCCAGCCCAAAAGCTATTCCTAAGTGAGGGGGAGTCCCAAATTTAAGAGCGTCAATGAAGAATCCAAATTTTTCTCTAATGTCTTCATCAGTTAATTTTAGCAGTTTGAAAACTTCTTTTTGAAGGTCAGGATTGTGGATCCTTTGAGAGCCTCCAGCAAGTTCATATCCATTTACGACAAGGTCATATGCCAAGGATCTTACTTCTAATGGCTTTTCTTTCATGAGGTCGATATCATCTGGATGAGGATGTGTAAATGGATGATGTTCAGATTTAAGTTCTTTAGTTGCTTCATCTTTTGAAAACATTGGAAAGTCTACAATCCAAGCAAACTTGAAACCAGAGCTTTTAAATAGATTTCTCTTTTTTGCGATATGCCTTCTCAAATGATCAAGACCTTGGTTGACTATGCTTTCACTTTCGGCGGCAATTAATACTAAATCGTTTTCCTCTACTTGAAGTCTTGACTGGATCTTTAATAAAAGATCAGGGCTGAAGAATTTAACAATGCTAGATGAAAATCCATCTGTCGTCTTTTTCATCCAGGCAAGTCCTTTGATATTAAACTTTCCTACAAAAGCTCCAAGCTCATCAATTTCTTTTCTAGAAAATTCTGCGCCATTTTTTACGCATAACGCTTTTACAATACCATTGTTTTTTACATAGTCTTTCAGAAGATCAAAATTAGATTCTAAAATGATGTCATCGAGCCTGATTAAGGGCATATCAAACCTTAAATCTGGCTTGTCAGTTCCATAAAGCTCCATACTGTCTTGATGTGAAATCCTAGGGAAAGGAGTTGGTAATTCTACTCCAATACATTCTTTGAAAACCTTTTTCATCATTTGCTCAGTAAGAGACAAAATGTCATCGGGGCTTTTAAAGCTCATTTCAATATCAACTTGAGTAAACTCAGGTTGCCTGTCGGAGCGAAGATCTTCATCTCGAAAACATTGTGCAATTTGAAAGTACTTGTCCATCCCAGAAATCATAAGTAGCTGTTTGAAAATCTGCGGCGATTGAGGAAGGGCGTAAAAATTACCAGGATATATTCTAGATGGAACAAGATAATCCCTTGCTCCTTCAGGAGTTGATTTAGCCAAAAGGGGAGTCTGAATTTCTAGAAATTGTTCGGTATCTAAGAAATTTCTAATACATAACATTGCCTTGTGACGCAAAGCTAAGTTTTTTGCAACATCGCCTCTCCTAATATCTAAATAACGATATTTTAGCCTCAGCTCGTCCCGTACTTCAATTTTATCGTCACAAATTGAAAATGGGGGCGTAATAGCTTCGCTCAAGACATTCATCTGTTTTACTTCAATCTCAATTTCTCCGGTAGCGAGCTTGGGGTTTATTAAGCCCTCTCCTCTTGATCTTACTTTTCCTTCAATAAATACTACCCACTCGGCCCTTAGCTTTTGCGCTTCGTTATGTAAATCTATTGAAACATTTGGATCAAAAACTAATTGCGTTATTCCAAAACGATCTCTAAGGTCGATAAAAATAAGTCCTCCGTGATCTCTTCTTCTATGGACCCAGCCGCATAAAGATATATTTTTGCCAATATGGTCTTTCCTTAATTCACCGCAGTTGTGCGATCTATGATAGTCTTTGGATTTCATTTTTTTCCCAATGGTCTTTAATGATTTTTTCAAGTTGGTTTAATGGAACTGTTTCTTCAGTCCTTGAAAACATATTTTTCAACTTAGCTGTATTGGACTCAATTTCATTGCTTCCAATAACTAAAGAAAATTGTGCTTTTAATTGATTCGCCTTTTGAAGAGAAGTTGCTATTTTTTTAAATTCTAGGTCCATATCTACAGGCACTCTTGCCTTTCTCAAAGTGTTCATCATCAAAAAGCAAAAGTCAGAACTTTTTTTGTCTAAAGGAATTAGATAAATAAATGGGTTAGTGTTCTCTTGTGGTTGTATGTTTTGGGATATCATAGTATGTATGATTCTTTCCATGCCGCTTCCAAACCCAATCCCAGGTTGAGGTTTTCCTCCAAAAACTTCTGTAAATCCATCATAGCGTCCGCCAGCTCCAATTGCACTTTGAGCGCCAAGGTCGTTGCATAGAATTTCAAATACTGTCCGATTGTAATAATCTAGTCCTCTTACAATATTTGGATTAATAATGTACGGAATTTTTATCTGGTCTAGTAGTGAACAGACTTGTTTGAAGTGCTCTCTTGAGTCTGAAGATAGAGAATCTAAAATACTAGGAGCCTTTTTCAACAAATTTTTATCATCTGGATCTTTAGAGTCCAAAATTCGCAAAGGGTTTTTTTCAAAACGGAGCTGACTTTCTTTTGAAAGCTTAGAATAGTTTGGTGATAAGAATCGAATAAGCTCGTTTTTATATTTTTCCCGGCACTCCACATCACCAATTGAATTTAAATTTAGTTCTAAATTTTTTAATCCGAGTCTTTCGAAAAATTGCCAAAGCATGGTGATGATTTCTGCATCCTGCTCTGGATTTGCAATGCCAATTGCTTCAGCTCCAAACTGATGATGCTGGCGATATCTGCCAGCTTGAGGTCTTTCATAGCGAAACATCGGAGCTATATAATAAAGCTTCGGAGTTTTGGTAAAGTTTTGGGGATTTTCAACGTATGCTCTCATAACAGATGAGGTCCCCTCAGGCCTTAAGGCTAAAGATCTATCTGCTTTGTCTTTGAAAATATACATTTCCTTGGAGACAATATCGGATGTCTTGCCGACACCTCTGTCGAATAATTCTGCTTTTTCAAACACAGGTGTTCTAATCTCCTTAAACCCGAAAATGCGAGCGCTTTCGTGAATAATAGATTCAACATACTGCCAATAGTCTATACACTTCCACTTTTCCTTTAAATTGTATGGAAGAATATCGAATAACCCTTTTGGAATCTGAAACTTCATTGATATCCGTTTTTTTCTCAAAATTATAAATAGGTAAGCTAAAACTTGCCAGCCTTACTTTCTTTAAGATGTTAGGATTTTATTTAGTAATGATTCCCAGTTTTTTAAATTGCTACTAATAGGGTTTTCTTGATGCTTTATATAAAGAGTTTGAATCATTTCTTGAAAAGGATGTGGTATGAAACCTTTATTTTGATGGCTTTTCAAGTAATAAGACAAAGAAAATTCTTTGTTTGGGGGAAACTTTTGAAACTCGTCAATTAAAGTCTGTAAGAGACTTTTTCTAAGTTCATCTAGTCGAGTTAAATGGTAGATTTTTAGAACTTTTTTCCATTCTCTTGAAAAATTTTGAAAAAATTCAAGGTTTAAGCTCACATCTTCTTCTTGAATTCTCTTTAAATGGTTTTTTAGTTCAACTATGGTATTAGTTAGTAGGTCTTCTGCTATATTTTTGGATGATTTTCCCCCAAAAAATTTGACGACTTTTTCAATCGTACTAACAAAAAACGCCAAAAAAAGATTTAACGTGTGTTTGTTGTTCGTTTTCTTAAATTTTTCTTTTTCTTTCTCTTTTTCAGCTTCATAAACCTTAATTTTCTCATAAGGATCTTTTTGAACAGGTCTAATATCTTTCATTATTTTTGCCTCTAAATAGAGTAATAGCATTAGTGATTAATAATTGATATCAATTAATATTTGGTGAATACTTTCATTTAAACGTATATAAAAGTTTATTGTGAAGTTAGCCTGTTAAAACCTTAAAAGGGGTGATAGTGAGCGTCCTAAACTTGTTAAAGCCGGCTCCAGCTAAAGCTGAAATTGAAGACAAAAAATTAGTTAGAAAAAAATATAAGTATTGGCGCTTAAGAACCTTTTACTCGATGTATATAGGTTATGCTTTTTTTTACTTCACAAGAAAAAGCTTCACTTTTGCAATTCCTGCTATGAAAGATAGCTTAGGCTATGACATTTCTCAACTAGGCTTTTTGAGCAGTATGTTGTCAATTACATACGGGATTAGTAAATTTGTCAGTGGCATTATTGGTGATAAATCAAACCCAAGATACTTCATGTCAATTGGGTTGATTTTAACAGGCATTTTTAATTTATGTTTTGGAATGTCATCAACCTTGCTTTTATTTGCAATTTTTTGGGGGCTTAACGGATGGTTTCAAGGATGGGGATGGCCAGGATGTGCAAAACTCCTTACCCATTGGTATTCACAATCGGAAAGAGGTAGATGGTGGAGTGTTTGGAATACTTCTCATAATTTAGGCGGCGCTTTAATTCCAATTATTGCCACATATTTTGCCCAATATCATGGTTGGAGATATGCTTTATATGTTCCAGGTGTGACTTGTATCTTAGTTGGGTTTTTTCTAGTAAACAGGCTTAGAGATACCCCACAGTCTTTAGGTCTCCCAAGAATTGAAAAATTCAGAAATGACTATCCAAATACAAAATCTAGAGAAAAAGAAAAATTGCAGCTTTCAGTGAAAGAGATCTTGTTTAACTACGTTCTCTTGAACCCCTTTATCTGGTTGTTGGCTTTTTCCTACTTTTTTGTCTATATTATACGGACTGCGATCAATGACTGGAGCCTTCTATATCTCGTCGAATCAAAAGGCTATAGCTACTTAGTTGCTGGTGCTTGCGTTTGTTGGTTTGAAATAGGGGGTTTTTTTGGATCTCTTGCCGCAGGTATTGCCTCTGATAAGCTATTTGGGGGGAAAAGAAACCCAGTTAATGTTATATTCTCATTAGCTACAATAGCATGTCTTTTTGGACTGTGGACTTTTCAAGGTCCAAGTACAATAAGAGATTCCTTTTTTATGTTTTTAATTGGATTTTTTATTTTTGGCCCCCAAATGTTGATTGGCATGGCAGCAGCCGAGCTGTCCCATAAGAAAGCAGCTGCAACGGCGACGGGATTTGCAGGTTGCTTTGCCTATTTAGGAGCTGCAGCTGCAGGCGGCCCCTTAGGAATATTGACAAAGACATGGGGCTGGAATGGGTTTTTCTTAATACTTTGTATTTGTGGAGGGATATCAACACTGCTTTTAATTCCTCTTTGGTCTGTCAAAACAAATCCAAAGCAAACATAATTTCAGCCTTTTTTATTTCTCTCAACATCTGTATCATTTCCTAAAAAAGAGAGAAAAATGTCTTGGATACCTCTTCATGTTCATTCTCAATATTCAATACTGGACTCTACAGCATCTGTTAAGCAGTTAGTCGCTAAAGCTGTAGATTTCCAAATCGGCTCTATGGCTCTCACTGACCAGGGAAATATGCATGGTGCTGTTGAATTTTATAAAGAGTGTACAGCAAAAAATATAAAGCCGATTATTGGATGCGAGCTTTGGTTGGCTCATTTTTCGAGACATGAAAAGAAGAAAGTCCCAAACATGCCGGTTGCTTTCCCTTTAGTAGTGTTGGCGAAAGACAAAATTGGATATAAAAATCTCTGTAAGCTTGTATCGATTGGCTATACAGAAGGATTCTACTATTTTCCAAGGATCGATAAGGAAGTTCTGCAAAAATATTCAGAAGGGCTAGTATGCCTTTCCGGCTCTATTAATTCACTTATTAGTTATAAAGCATTAAATCAAGAAGACGAGCTTGATTTTGAAATTGAGTGGTTTTCAAGAATTTTCAAAGAAGACTTTTTCTTAGAGCTTCAAAGACATCAAATGAGCGACTATGACATCCAAAATCAACATATGGATAAAGAAAGTTGGGTAGTTCAAAAGCTAAAAGATTATGAAAGAAAGCAGCAAATAGTAAACTCCAAATTAATAGATGTGTCCAATAGAAAGGGCATAGGGTATGTCGCAACCAACGATACCCACTATCTCGAAAAAGAAGACTGGAGAGCTCATGAAATTATTTTAAATGTTCAATCAGGAGAACCATGCGAGATTTGGGAGCGTGACTCTTTTGGAAATCCTAAAAATCGAATACCAAACCCTAAGAGAAAAACTTATCCAAGTCACGAACACTATTTTAAATCCCCAAGTCAAATGGGAGAGCTTTTTGCAGATATTTCTCAAGCAATTGATAATACTAAAATTATTAGTGATCGGTGCAACTGTGAACTAGACTTCAATACAAAACACTACCCTGTATTTGTACCACCTTCGCTTCAGGGGAAATCTTTTTCCAAGCAACAAAGGGAACAAAGTGCAAATAAATATCTATATGAATTGTGCATCGAAGGAGCTAAAAAAAGATATACCAAAAGTGCACTTGATAAGGTCAAAGAAAAATACCCTTCAGAAGACCCCAAGCAAGTTGTAAAAAAGCGCCTTGATTTAGAGTTTGAGATTATTTCTACAAAAGGCATGTGCGATTATTTACTTATTGTACACGACTTTATTTCGTGGGCTAAGAACAAGGAAATACCAGTCGGCCCAGGAAGGGGCTCTGCAGCAGGCTCAATTATTGCTTATTTAATTGGAATAACAGACATAGAACCTTTGCGTTTTCACTTATTCTTTGAAAGGTTCATAAATCCCGAAAGGATTTCATATCCTGATATCGATGTCGATATTTGTATGGATAGGAGATCGGAAGTTATCGACTACACAATAGATAAGTATGGTAAGGATCGAGTTGCCCAAATTATTACATTTGGAAAAATGAAAGCTAAAATGGCTATCAAAGATGTAGGAAGAGTTCTAAGTGTAGCTCTCTCAAAAGTAAACGCTATTGCTAAATTAGTTCCTGATGACTTGAACATCACTATACAAAAAGCCCTAGAGGTAGACCCTGACCTCAAGCAGTTCTACGAATCAGATGAAGAAGCAAAAATGATTCTTGATGAGGCTCAAAAAGTTGAAGGAAGTATCCGGAATACCTCAATTCATGCAGCCGGAATTATTGTTTCTGAAGAGGCCATAACAGAACATGTACCGGTGTGCACGGCAAAGGATGCAGATATCATTGTTACACAGTACTCAATGAAGCCTTCAGAAGCTGTCGGGATGCTTAAAATTGACTTTTTAGGATTAAAAACACTGACTTCAATCCAGAAGGCAGTAGATCTTGTTTTTGAAAATCACGATAAGAAGCTGAATTGGTTTGAACTTCCCTTAGATGACAAAGCGACATTTAATTTGTTAAATCAAGGAAAAACACTAGGCGTTTTCCAGTTAGAATCAGGCGGAATGCAAGAGCTTGCAAAGCATCTTCATATCGATTGCTTTGAAGAAATTATTGCGGTAGGAGCTCTATATCGCCCCGGACCTATGGACATGATTCCCTCGTTCATTAATAGGAAGCATGGAAGAGAAAAAATCGAATTAGACCACCCATTAATGAAAGAGATCCTGGCTGAAACGTATGGTGTAATGGTCTACCAAGAACAGATTATGCAAATTGCAAGTAAGTTAGCAGGGTACAGCTTAGGCGAAGGTGATGTCTTAAGAAAAGCCATGGGGAAGAAAGACAAAGATGAAATGATGCGCCAGAAGGAAAAATTTATTAATGGAGCTAAAGAAAAAGGGATTGATCAAAATACTGCTGAAGTAATCTTCAGTAAAATCGAGAAATTTGCATCATATGGTTTTAATAAATCTCACGCTACTGCATATGCTTATTTGTCATATACTACAGCTTATTTAAAAGCCAATTATCCAAAAGAATGGATGGCCGCTTTAATGACATGTGATAGGGATGATCTTTCAAAAGTAGCTAAATTCATCCGCGAATGCCAAGCAATGAATATTGATATTTTACCTCCCGATGTAAATGAGGCGTCAAGTGAGTTTGGCCCGGCAAAAGATGGGATTCGTTTTGCTATGTCAGGCATTAAGGGCGTAGGATCAAATGCCGTTGAGGCAATCATTGAAGAAAGGAAAAGAGGTGGTTCTTATAAAGACTTATACGACTTCATTAAGAGAATAGATACATCAAGAGTAGGTAAGAAAAACATTGAGCTATTAATTTATGCAGGAGCTTTTGATTTTACAGGATGGTCTAGAGATCAGCTTAGAGAAAGTGTTGAGGCAATATATAACCAAGCATTAAAAGATCAAAGAGAAAAGTCACAAGGTATCATGAACTTTTTTTCTTTAATGGGAGAGACTGAAAAAACAAATTCTTCGCCTCCAAAAATTACCAGCCCAACTGATAAGCAAATGCTACTTCATAAAGAAAAAGAGCTGCTTGGGTTTTATTTAACTGGGCATCCTATGGAAAGTTACCAGGAAGTTCTCCAGGACTTGAACTGCACCCCACTGAAAAATGTTAGTCGTCTGAAAGCCGATGAAGTTTTTAAAGCGGCCTTTATTGTTGAAAATGTTCAGTACAAATTTACCTCTAAAAGCCAAAGAAAGTTTGCAATTATCACAATTAGTGATGGGATGGATAGGTTTGAATTTCCTATTTGGCCAGATTTATATGAAGATAAACAACATCTTTTAGTAGATAATATGCTTCTTGTCGCAATATTACAGTTGGATAAATCAGATGATAATATTAGATTAAACTGTAAATATATAGAATCTTTAGAAGGCTTGACTCAAGAAAACATTACCTCCTTGGAAAGTGCTTTTGAACAGTTTAAGTCTCAGAAAAAAAGTAGACCAATGAACAAGCCTAAACAAATGAAGCCATCTGATTCGCTTATTTTACATATGAACCTGTCATTAGCTCAAATGAGTCATATTTTGCATTTAAAAAACTTATTTAGACAAAATTCTGGCAACTCCAAAATAGAATTATACTTCCATGTAAATAAAAATTTTGTTGGGCGTCTTTCAATAGATGTTGCTTGGGGAGTTAAGATTCACGATGATTTAATGAAAAGTTTAGAAGCTTTAAATTTTATATCTCATATTGAAGTTGTAAAATCTTGACATAATCCTGAAATGCCGTTTAAACTTATCTTTTTGCTTTATTTTATTTTTTTATGAAATTTCGTCGATTAATATTACTCTCAATTACTTCTTTATTATTAATTAATAAAGTTTTTAGTGACAGCGAGCATAATAATGAAACATCAGTTCAAGATTATTATAGCTTGTTGAAAATGTCATATGAAGATCGAGATTTTGTAGCTTTATTTAACTACTGTGACATTATCATTGATGAGTTTGCAAATACTCCCTTTGTTGATGATGCTAGATATTTTAAGGCGCTAGGGTATTACCAAGCAAAGGACTTATCTGCAGCAAATGACGAGTTTACAAGTTATTTGAAACTCTCTGACACTCCAAAACATTTCGAAGAAGCTTTGAAATATAAATTTAAAATTGCAGAAAAATATAGAAATGGATCTCTTCGGAGAATGTTTCGCATGAAAAAAAGTCCTAAGATAGCACCAGCAAAAGAAGATGCAATTGAAATTTATGATGAAATAATCTCATCTTTGCCATATCACGACCTAAGTGCGAGGTCTCTTTACGGTAAGGGGCTTATTCAGATAATTTTTGAGGACTATCGAGAAGCTATAGAAACATTTCAAGTGCTTGTTAAAAGGTTCCCAAAACACGAGTGTGCAATTGATGCGTATATTGAAATTGCTAAGACATATCATACGCAATGTAAAAAAAAGAATCTTAACCCAGAGTTGATTGCATTAGCTGAATTGAATTTAAAAAGGTTCAATGATCAATTCCCGGGTGAAGAAAGAATTAAGGATGTAGAAAAAATCGTACTAGCAATTAAAGAGCTTTTTGCGAAAAATTTATTTCAGACGGGTAGGTTTTTTGAAAGAAGAAAGAAAAAAGATGCAGCGATTATTTATTACAAGAAAATCATAGTCTCTTTTCCCAAAACTGAAACTGCTCAGTTATGCCAACAACGTTTATTAAAGCTCCAATCATAATAGCTGTTTTGCTTTTATTTTCCTCATGTGGATATAGAACCTCCAATAGCAAGACAATTTGTGTTCCCTTTGTGTCCGGAGATTGCTATGGCAAACTTACAGATGAGATAATACGAAAAATCTCTGAGTCTACACAATTAAGTTTTTGTAATAATCAAAGTGATTATTCATTAAAAGTTAAGCTTGTAAAATTAGATCGAGAAACAATTGGTTACAGAAAAGACCAAGAGAAAGATTTCACTTTAAGAGATAATATTATAGCAAGCGAAGGACGTTTTAAAGCCATTGCATGTATATCTCTTATCGATAATAGAACATGCCAAATTTGTTTTGGCCCTTCTGAGATTAGTGCATATGTGGACTACGACTATGTTGATGAAAATTCACTTCAAGATCTTTCTTTTATTGATGAGAATGGACAACGAGTGACTGTATTAGACTTTTCTATAGGTCAGCTTGAATCAGAAGAAAGTGCTAGATATGCAGCTGAAGATCCACTTTTTAGATGTCTTGCTGAAAAAATTGTCGACGCGATTTCAATTCAATGGTAGAAGAGTATAATAAATATAAATAGTTTACAGCGTTGGCTATTAGAAAGTTTCCAGCAAGATTAGATCTCCTCCACCAAATGTTGGGTTGGATTTTAGAAAATATTGAAACTGTAGAGTTAAAAAAAAGTGACATAAGAAAGGTTGAAATTGCGTCAGAAGAAGTTTTAGTTAATATTATCAATCATGCTTATCAAGGACAGTCAGATAAAATAATTAAAATCCAAGTCGATGTCAATCAGCATGTTATAGAACTAAAATTTTTTGATAATGGGCCAAAATTTAACCCTACTGAGGAAGAAATATCTTATGAAAGCGGCCTGCCTCTTGAAGAGAGATCTCTAGGGGGACTCGGTCTAATTATGATCCATCAATACATGGATGACATTAAATATGAGCGATTAGGGGATATGAATAGGCTTACCCTTACAAAGCAAATTTAAGGTTCTTTCTTCTCAAAAGCAGTTACAGTAGCCTCAGTTTCTAGCATATCTATTAAAAAATGCTGAAGCACCTTTAACACATACCTTGGAGTATTGTATACTCCAGTTGTTTGAAATGCTAACTCAAAGTTAGGAGTATTTTTGTGAATCAAAGCGATTAGCACATAGGTAGTAGGATTTTCTAAGTCCATTTTAGGCACTATCCAGATTGCAAATTGCTCGTTGAACAAGGTTACTTTTTCCATGCTTTCGATTACGTGAAAATATTGGGTAATATCATCAGGATCTTCAATGTCTTCATCCACTTTCTCTAATAGACTGCATTCATTCAGTAGATTAAGATCTACATTCAAAATTCCATCATGAGCCCATTTTGCAATGTTCTCGCTGTATTCTTTAAAGAGCTCTTCTAGCTGCAGTGGGTTCAGCATGATAGCCTCCTTGTTCCTCCCCCTTAAATTAATTTTATTTAGTTTATTTCTAAATAGTCAAGGTAAATAATATTATTATATAATTAACTGTAATTAACTATAATCAATATTAGTACCTAAAACTAGAAGTTAAATAAGGCGACTTGTATTTAATAGCAAGATAAAAGTACACTTATGGAAAAATAATGAAGGATATGTTTAGGTTACTATTTTTTTTTATTACTGCAAATTTCTGCCTATTTTCTGTTGGCACAAATATTAAAATCACAGCAAAGTCAGCTATAGTTATTGATGCAAAAACAGGACAGGTCCTTTATGAAAAAAATGCCAATGATAGGTTTTTCCCGGCAAGCCTTACTAAAATTGCTACTGTTTACTATACACTTGAAACTGTATCAGAGCTAGATCAGCTAGTAACTCCTAGTTCTGAGGCACTTCTCGAAATAGAACCCGGAATAAAGCATAAAAAATATGATTTTCCTCCTTATATTTTAGAAAAAGACGGAACTAAGATGTATGGGATTCGACCAAATACCCCGGTTCGTTTGGAAGACTTGCTTTATGGAATTATGCTCGTGTCTGGCAACAATGCATCAAATACCTTAGCTGAAGCTGTATCTGGAGATATCCTCTCATTCGTTGAAGAACTTAATGGATTTTTAAGGGAAAAAGGGATTAATAATACACAATTTAAAAATCCACATGGGCTGCATTTTCCAGGACATTATTCTAGTGCATATGACCTAGCAATGATCACGAAATATGCTATGGAAAATCCAATTTTCTCAAAAATTGTTAGGAGTATTTCTTATGAAGCTAAGAATAGTAACTATAAGATAATGCAGAGCAACAAACTCCTTCTTAAAGATAGCAACTATTATTACCCAAAAGCCACTGGAGTAAAATTAGGTTATACTCATAAATCAGGGTATAACCTTGTCGCTGCAGCTGAAGATGAAAATCGAAGCCTTATTGGAGTTGTGCTTGGGTGTGAAAAAAATATTGGGCAGTATAAAGATATGATAAAACTCTTTGATACTTTCTTTTCTGAGGAAATTGTAGAAGACATAATTTTTTCAGATAGTCAGATTTTCGAGAAAATGATTCCCGGTGCTAAAAATCCAATAAGGGCTGCACTTTATGAGAACCTTTCTATTAGTTATTATTTATCAGCTAATCCTCAAATAGAGGCCTTTGTAGAATGGACCAACGTGCAGCTCCCTATTAAAGAAGGTCAAATTGTGGGTAATCTTATAGTTAAAGATAAGGGGATAGAATTAGCGAGAGCCTGTCTATACAGTCAAAATAACGTTAATAAAGAGTTTGGCAAGTGGATAACCGATTTATTCCCCAAGGTTTCTAAATAATTCTAGAAATCTTTCTAAGGTGAGTTCTTCAGCTCTTGTATTTTCACTTAGTTGCATTTTATAAAATATCTGCTGAAGCTGGGTTATTGAATATCTTTTCTTTAAAGAGCTAATGAGCTTTTTCCGTCTATTTTGAAATGTGAACTGTACAAAATCAAAAAAACCCGTTTCGTTTATTTTGGGGTGAACTTTGGGCTTTAAAACTAAGATGCATGAATCAATCTTTGGGGCGGGAAAGAAAGAATCTTTTGGGACAATTTGAGCTATTGTTGGTTCATAATAAAATTGAACAAAACGCGAAATTGAGCCTGAAATTTTTCCTAGCCTTGCACAAACCCTTTCTCCAAATTCTTTTTGAACCATCAATGTTGCAGAGCATATATGCGAACTATTTTGGCATATTTTCTCTAGTATAGAAGTGGTCAAGCTATAGGGAATATTAGCAACAATTTTTAAGGACTTATGCCTTTTAAAAAGAGAATCAAAAACTTTTAAGATGTCGTCTTCGATTAACTCAAAGTTTGGAAATTTAGAAAATTGCACAGCAAGCTCTTTCGCAAAGCGACTGTCTTTTTCTACAGAGATTACATGAGCTTTGGTTTTTAGTAGTGCAATGGTAAGCACTCCTGGCCCAGGGCCAATTTCTAATACTACATCATCTTCTGACACTTGCGATGTTTTAACTATTTTCTCTATAAGAGGAAAATCTACCAAAAAATTTTGCGATAAAGATTTTTTTGCGAATAAATTTTTCTGCCTCAACCATGAAATTAGCTCTGAAGAATTTTTTGGAAACATATTATTCTAGCACAAATGGAGTAAAGTCT
Source organism: Parachlamydiales bacterium (assembly GCA_050302075.1). Lineage (GTDB taxonomy): Bacteria > Chlamydiota > Chlamydiia > Chlamydiales > SM23-39 > JBNLAH01. The sequence continues at coordinate 81,618 of JBNLAH010000005.1, forward strand.
TTCGGTAGTTCAATCTTTTGCTGATCATAGCAATAAAATGACCTAAGCTTTTCTAAATATTTAGTTGATTCATTAGCTATAGTTTTTTGCAAAACTCTTTCTTCCAGTTTATTGTAAAGAGTCTCAAAAGCAGCTGGGTTTTCCTCTGTGTAGTTTTTCAGGTGGAATAAACGATAGCAGAAAGATTTATTGTTTCTAGAGTCCTGTAACAATGGCTCACTAAAAGTACTTTTTTTGAGACTTTTTAATACATTTTGATAGCTTTTAGAGAGTTCTTCTTCTTTTACTTTGTATTCATCAGAAACTGAAATTGAACAATTAGGGTCAGAAACTTTAAGCTTGTCAATATGCTCTTTGATTCTGTCCATCTCAGGATTTTTATTGATAAACTCAGCTATTTCGTGTGCAATTTTTTCAGATAATTCTTTATTTTCAGAACGAATAGAAATTGTCCCGTACTCCCATTCTTTTTTAGGTGGGTTCTCCTGACAGTAGGTTACATATTCTTTCCTAAGCTCTTCTGGGGTGACTGATTGATATGCCTTTGCATTTATACGAAACCAGCTCATCCTCTGAACTAGGATGTCTTCTTTAGCCATTTGCCAAGCTTCTTCATATGTGAGTCCAATTGAGTCGATTGTCAACATAACATTGGGGCCAAATTTCTTATCCACTTCTTTCCTGATCTCAGCATCTTCAACTTTTATCTCTTTGGATTCAGCATCTGCTAGTATTAGTTGAGAATTCACTATTTCATTTAAGACATGTCTCCAGCTATTCATATAAAACTGATATCTTGCTTGCTGAGAATCTACTAGGTGAGGAAAGTTGTTATGAAAAATAACATCCATTTTTTTCATAACATCAATAACTGAAATGGTTTTACCATTTACCTTTGCTAAAATTGTATTTTTAACTCCAATGCCTTCATGTTGAGCTTCACCAAAAAGTGGTGGTGGCGACTGTGCCACACATGTAGCGCAAACTAAAGCGGCTAGTAATAGTGATAAAAAAAATGTTGGTTTCTTCATAAAAATATCCAAAATTTAAAGACTTATTGTTTCTTTTGTAAAACTGCTCCAAAAAAACCATCCATGCCGTTTTTGCAAGGAAAAGTTGAAAAAGGCTCATTAATCAATTGCATTTGAAAAGTTTTTTCAAAAAATTTTATTTGGTTTTCATTTTCATCTTTTAATATGCTACAAGTTGCGTAGACAATTTTGCCTGTAGGTTTTAAATACTGTAAGGCTTTTTCTAAAATTTTTCTCTGCTCTATGATTAAGTTATCAATAGTTGAACTATCTAATTTCCATTTCATATCTGGATTTCGTCTTAAGGTTCCCGTTCCACTGCAGGGGACATCTAAAAATATCCAATCCATTTGGTGCTTGTAACGTTTCAATTGCCTTTGATCTGATATGAATTGAACATTTTGTATTCCAGATCTTTTAAATCTCTTTTTTGCCTGAATAATTGCTGATAAACGAATGTCATGCAAGCATAAAAGACCTTTATTCTTCATAAAAGGTCCAAAGGCTAAACTTTTTCCTCCTGATCCTGAGCAGTAATCTAAAACTTTTTCAGAAGGCTTTACTTTAGCTAGTAGAGCAGCTAACTGAGAGGCTTCGTCCTGAACTTCAAATAAGCCATTTTTAAAGGCATCTAAAGTGTTAAAATTGACTCTTTTAGATAAATTAATGCCAAGAGGAGATATTTCGCAAGGGACGACTTCACAGTGAGGCGACAATATTTTGATCAACTCTTCACGGGAAGTTTTTAAAATGTTGGCCCTAATAGTTGTTGGTGCTGGATCATTAGAATTTTTACAAATGTTAATTGCGCATTCATAGCCATAATCCTTTACCAATTTATTAAATAAAAATTTAGGGAAACTTACTTTTATATGGGCAGGCATTTCAGGTTTTTCATCTAGTGTAAGCTCATATGCATTAAGTCTTTTTTCCCAACTAACTGGCTTTTCACAAAAATAATCGTAATATCCCTGATGTCTTACTAGTGAATAAATTGTTTCTGCAATTTCTTTACGGTCCTTTGATCCTATTTGTCGCAATCGTTTAAAGGTATTTCTAAGAAATAAATCTAAAGGTCCCTCATAAGAAGAATAATTATTTAAAATCTCAAGTAAATGTTTTTTTCTAAATGAATTTTTCATTATTAAAGCCAATAAAGGCCTAATAATAACAGGAATCAAGGAAAAAGAATAGGGAGTTTATCATTGCTTGATGTAAATTAGAATTTAAATTTTAAAATATAAGGGAGACTTGAATGAGTTTTTTTAAAAAGCTGTCCCTATTTGCTGGGAGATTTTTTTTAAGCATTATTTTTTTGATCTCTGCTTTGAGAAAAATTTTTAGTTGGCAGGATGTGGAAAATTCTTTAGTAAATCAAATAGTTGAATGGAACTCATATGTAAGTTCGAATAGTGTGAAAGATTTTTTATCCGAAATTCTGCCTTGGACGCCTTTTTTTCTACTCATCGCTATGTTTTTAGAACTTTTAGGATCAATTTTATTTTTATTAGGTATTAAGCCTCGACTTGGGGCGCTTTTTTTGATAATTTTTTTATTTCCAACAACGATTATTATGCACCCATTTTGGTTCTTTGATGGAACTCAAAAAGAAGTAGAGTTTGTTATGTTTGTAAAAAATTTAAGCATTTTGGGTGGACTACTAATTGCATTAGCTCAAGGGGGAGTACTGGAAAATAATAAAATTGTTTACCCTAAGGTAAAGTTTGATAGATAAAAGATCATTATACTTTCTCATCAGTTTTTTGATTGTAGCTTTTGGCCAGCCTGCGTGGGTGGGTTTTCTGTCGCCTTTTGCTGCAATTTTTGGATATGCAATTTTTTGGTATGCCTTTAAAGACCATAAACAAATTCGAGAAAAAATTATAATTTCCTTTTGGTGGTTTTTTTTGGTTCAATCTGTACAGCTTTCTTGGATGACATCTACTAAATATCAGGGACCATATATATTACTGGTTTATTTGTTTCTATTAATTTGGCTTAGCTCCCAATTCGCTGTTCTTACTTATTTGGTTTATTCGAGAAAGCTAAAACTTTCAAATGGGATACTCATTAGTTCAGTTTGGGCTATTATGGAATGGAGTCGATTGTACTTCATTAGCGGGTTCAGCTGGAATCCTGTTGCCATGGCTTATGCCAATTATTCTTTCTCACTTCAAATGGCCTCCATAGCCGGAGTTTTGGGGATGTCATTTTATGTTATTTTTGGTAATTATGTATTTTATCGCTCAGCCGTGCAAAACAGATTCTGGTTAACTGCCATTATAGTTGCAATCCTTCCCTATTTATTTGGGAGCTTGACTATTTTTTTTCGAAATCAAGACAGTACTTCATTAAAAGCCCTTTTAGTTCAAACCTCTTTGCAACCATATGAAAAAGACGGCGGTTTGATGAGCTTCAGTTCTCTTTCACCTGAGTATCAGTGGCAGAGAATTTTGATTTTTTTAAAGGATTCCCAAAAAAATGCAGATTTAATTGTTTTGCCAGAAGTTGCAGTTCCTGTTGAAGCAAATAAGTATGAATATCCACTAGGGGTTGTAAAGCGAATATGGGCTGATGTATTCGGTGAAGGTGCGATTAGAAACTTGCCTCCATTAACTCCTGAATACGCTTTTTCAACATTTGATGATAAATTCTTTGTTAATAACAAGTTTTGGGCAAAAGCTTTGTCAAATCAATTTAAAGCAAATGTTATAATTGGGATGTATGAGCTAGACCTTAAAAGGGGGGATACATTCAATGTCGCGCTTTTTTTTAATCAAAATAATAAAAAGATCAAGCGTTATATCAAAAGAATCTTAGTGCCTATTGGGGAGTATTTTCCATTTGAATGGTGCCGGCCAATTGCAAGGAAATTAGGTATTTTTGACAACTTTTCAGCAGGGGAGAAGCCGGAAGTATTTTCTGGAGTTACAGATATGTCAGTTTCTATTTGCTATGAAGAAACATTTAGTAATATAACTCGAGAAGGAAGGCTTTTACCTGCTAATTTATTCATCAATATTACAAATGATGTATGGTTTCCAAATTCTAAACTACCACTACAACATTTTCACCATGGCAAATTACGGGCAGTTGAAAATGGAGTTCCGCTAATTAGAGCATGCAATACCGGACTCACAGGGGGTATTGATTGCTTTGGTAGAGTTATAAAAGTCTTAAAGTCAGATATTGTTCCTACTGAAAAAATAAAAGGAGCCTTATTTGTTGAAATTCCTTTGCTACATTTTAAAACTTTGTACACCTTTTTAGGAGATGGTTTTATTATAGGCATTAGTTTTTTATGCGTAATTTTAATATTTAGATATTCTAAGCTAAATAGGCCTTGATGAAAAAATACAAAACTGGGATAAGTTTTTTGAAGATTTTTCAAGGTAATTTTAAATTTTAAGAGGTAACTTTTGACCCTCTCTAATAATAGAATGTTAAGTCAACCCATGCAAAAAACTCTTTGTAAGCCTATTTTTATTTCAGGAAAAGGACTTTTCACAGGAGAAAAAGTAAACTTAACTATGGTTCCAGCTGGTGCTAATCATGGTATAGTATTCAAGCGAACGGATCTTTCTCCATCTATTTTTGTGCCAGCTAGTATTGATAGCGTTGTTTCTACCCCTAGGTGCACGATTATTGGAAAAGGTAAGGCAACAATTAAAACTGTCGAACATCTTCTTTCTGCTCTTTCAGCCTTACAAATAGATAATTTACTAATAGAGATTGATGGCCCCGAGTTGCCTGCTTGCGATGGAAGCTCAATTCAATTTGTAGAGATGATTGAAAAGGCTAAAGTTAAAGAGCTAGATGCTGTTAAAAAGACATATAAATTAGACAAAATTGTTCAGTTCACAAAAGATGGTACCCACTTAATAGCAGTTCCATCCAATGAATTACAAATTAGTAACACACTTCATTATCCTCATTCTAATTTTTTACGTTCTCAATTTTACTCATTTAAGGTAAACTCTAATGGCTACAAAAAAAATATAGCTCCTTGTAGAACTTTTTCTCTTTATGAGGAAATTGAGCCTATGCTGAAAAAAGGGCTTTTAAAGGGGGCTGGCCTAGAAAATGGAGTAGTTATCAAGGATGAGAAAGTCGTTAATCCTGGTGGTTTGCGATTTACTGATGAAATGGTGCGACATAAGATTTTAGATCTTTTAGGAGATTTATGCTTGATTGGCAAATCTTTTTTTGCGCATATTATAGCTATTCGTTCAGGCCATTTTGCAAATGTAGAATTTGCACGTGAAATTTTAAATAACTTAACGGAGAACTCTTGATGGCAAAGAAGACATCAACAGTACTGAATGTCAAAGACATCGCAAAAATTTTACCGCACAGGTATCCATTTTTACTTGTTGATCGAATTATTCACTTAGATCTTGACGGCAATGAAATTATAGGACAAAAAAACCTGACGATTAATGAACAATTTTTTCAAGGACATTTCCCTGAGGTTCCGATTATGCCGGGAGTGCTGATATTAGAAGCATTGGCACAAACAGGTGGTATTTTGGTACATCAGAAAGGATATGTGAAAAAAATTGCAGTTTTATTAAATGTTTCAAACGCAAAGTTTAGAAGACCCGTTTTGCCTGGAGATGTTTTATTACTTCATGCAACAGCGGTTCACGTAAGTCAAAATGGCGGAAAAATAAAAGCAAAGGCTATAGTCGAGGATAAAATTGCAGTTGAAGCAGAACTAAGTTTTGCTCTTGTAGAAAAAGATCAGCTATAAGCTATATTAACTTAAGTAGAATAAAAAAAATAAAGCAAATGTCGAAATCAAATGTACATCCTTATGCAGTAGTTGAACCAGGAGCAAAAATTGGGAAAAATGTAACAGTAGAGGCGTTTGCTGTTATTAAGTCAAATGTAACTATCGGCGATGATGTAGTCATAAAGTCGCATGCTTACATTGATGGGAATACAACTATAGGAAAAGGTACTGTTATTTGGCCTAGCGCAAGCATAGGCACAAGAACTCAAGATTTAAAGTACAAAGGAGAGAAAACATTTGTTGAAATCGGTGAAAATTGTCAGATAAGAGAATTCGCAACAATTAATTCTTCTTGTCAAGAAGGTTCAAAAGTATCAGTCGGTAACAATTGTTTAATTATGGCCTATTGTCACATAGCTCATAATTGCGCTATTGGAAATAACGTAATTATGGCTAACAACGCAATGCTTGCAGGTCATGTCATTATTGAAGACTATGCAATTATCGGCGGGATGACTCCTGTTCATCAATTTTCCAGAATCGGTTGCTATGCAATGGTCGGTGGGTTTAGTAGGGTATCTCATGATATTCCACCATACACATTAGGTGGCGGTTCCCCATATAAGTTTGGAGGGCTGAACATTGTTGGGTTAAAGAGAAATCTATTTGACCTGGAGGTAAGGCAAGAGTTGAGTAAGGCTTTTCGTCTTACATATCGATCGGGACTGCATTTGGAGCAAGCATTAGCTGAGATTGAAAAACAATTGAAGCCTATGCCGGAAATAAAACACTGGGTTAACTTCTGCAAGGAAACAAAGAGAGGAATTCTAGGTCTTCAGGGAGTTACTCAAAATTCAGAAGAGTTTGACGGTCTTTTAGAAGATGACAAATCACAGAGTGAATAAAATTGTTTTTTTTGGGACATCGATTTTTTCCTCTAAGGTTTTAAGATGTCTTATTGAGTCAAGTGCTTCTATTTGTGCGATAGTAACTCAGCCTGATAAGCCTGTAAAAAGATCTAAGGTGCCATCTCCGCCACCAGTTAAAGCTTTTGCTTTAGAGCACTGTCCAAATATTTTAATTCTGCAGCCTGAAAAAGCATCAGATAAGGCTTTTATAGAAAAAATAAATGACATGCGTCCAGATCTTTTTATTGTTGTTGCATATGGTCAAATTTTAAAAAGAGATCTTTTAAATATTCCAAGGTTAGGTCCAATTAATATTCACGCCTCTTTGCTTCCTAAATATAGAGGCGCGGCCCCGATTCAAAGAGCTATTATGGATGGAGAACAAAAGACCGGCATTACAATCATGAAGATGAATGAAAAAATGGATGCTGGAGAAGTGATTTTAAAAAAAGAATGCCCTATTGGGCTAGATGACACATTTGTAGATGTCGAAAACAAGTTAATAGATATTTCTTGTGAATTGATATTGCAAGTGCTTGGTGACTTTGATCAAGGAAAATCTTTAAGCGCTCCGCAAAATCACTCTATGGCCACCTTTGCTCCAAAAATAGACCTTAAAGAATGTCAAATTAATTGGGATGAAGAAGCTTTAGATATTCATAATAAAATTCGAGCCCTTTCACCGAAGCCAGGTGCCTGGTCTTTTGTTAAAATTGATGAAGAACTTTTTAGAATAAAAATTATAGCTGCAAAGATTATAGATGTAAGTGCCGCTCCTGGGGTTGTGGTTCAAAAAAATCCATTAATAGTTGGATGTAAAAATCAAGGAATCCTAATTCAAAAAGTTCAACCTGAAGGACGTAAAGTTATGGATTCTAAAAGCTGGGTAAATGGGATTAACAAAAAAAGTTTTACATTTACTTGACGCTCTGATAGTTTGATTTACATTAATTAATACTACATCTAAACTTAACATTAATTTAATAATAGGGTTTTAAAATGAGTAGCTTTTTTTCAAGTACCCCAAATACTACTGCTTATCCGATATATTATGCAGATGCTTTTGCGACTAGCGTAAACGAGGGAGGTGGAGTTTCTAAGTTGATCAAACTTGCTAGAAATATTTTGATGCTTTTCAAAAGAGCCATGGAGCATCTGGGCAAGACACTTTATTTGCCTCAAATTTCAAAGGCTATTTCTCACTTTGATATTGCCAGCAAGACTACGTTGTTAAATAAAATTTTCAGCTCTTCGACTAATTTCAAAAAAACATTAAATAAGTCTACAGGGATATCAGAGAAATTAATATATGATACTTTGGATTTTACGGGAGATATCCTTGCAGCTTCTGGATTTTTTGGTGCAAGAATAGCTAAGGCATCCAATATTACCAGCTTGATAAATACATGTATTGACACCAAAAAAGACCTGGGAAAATTGTCTAAAAATAACGATGCTGCCGAAAGAAAATTTAACTTTAAGTGTAGTGTTTATAAATACCTAAGTCCTTTGACATTAGGAATGATTGAGCACCCACTATTCTCAGAAGAGAATCCAGCTGAACTTAGAAGGCTCGCTATGTTGGAAGTTATAAAAGATATAATATCAATTTCACTTGGAATCATAGCTATTGTTGGAATTGTAACAGGTATAAGTTTAATATCTGACTTTGCTTTATTAACGATTTCAACTTCATCGATTATTTTAAGTTTAGGAATCAGTACACTTAAAAAGAATACATCGCATCAAGTTGCGAAGCTTAATCTAGACAATTAACTTTAATGCAAAGCTTTTAGCTTTGCATTCTAAAAGAGATTTTTTATGGATCTCAAAAAAAAGCTATCAAATACTGAATGGTTTATTTTTTTAGTAGTGTCAGGCTTGCTTATAACTCTGAACGCTATTTCGATTTTTAAAACCCATTCCGTTGATGCAAAATTGAAAAAAAATATTGTTACTATAAAAAAATAAAAATCGAATAATAAATAGTACTGCTTGTGTTCAAATGCAAGTTTGCTTATGCTCGTTAAGCAATTACATATTTAGTATGAGCTAAAAACAAAAGAGATTTTGATTGAGCGAAATCGCTGATTTTGTTAGCCTTTCTGCTTGATCCTATTAGTAAGCTAAAAGTTTAATTCTTACTAATCTCTACAAATAAATGAGTTCGAATAAAGGAAGTGGATAATGACTCTAAAATTTTTAGGACAAAAGCAAGGGATGACTCAGTTCTTCGATGAAAAAGGTGATCGAATTATTGGAACTGTGATTTTAGTTCGTCCAAATTTTGTAACTCAAATCAAAACCGAAGAAAAAGATGGCTACAAAGCCATTCAAATCGGGTCTAATTTATCAGATAAACCACAAGCAAAGTGGGTGAAAAAACCTCAAAAAGGTCACTTTGAGAAAGCTAAAGTTGAACCTTGTAGGTATTTACATGAGTCTAGAGTAGAGAATGTAGAAGAATACCAACTGGGTCAGCAGCTTGATTTAGCTTTGATAAAAGATGCAAATTTTGTAGATGTTGTGGCTTTTTCTAAAGGTAAAGGTTACCAAGGTGTGATGAAAAAATATGGGTTTGCCGGTGGACCTGCAGCTCATGGATCTGGATTTCATAGGCATGCTGGGTCAACAGGGATGAGATCAACTCCAGGTAGATGTTTCCCAGGTGGTCCAAGAGCTTCAAGAATGGGTGGAGAGAAAAAGACCATACAAAATCTAAAGATATTGGATGTAGATTTAGATAAGAATTTGGTTGTATTGAAAGGCGCTGTTCCAGGTTCTAGAGGAGCTTTAGTTACAATTTCAGCAGCAAAGAAAAAAATAAATGCATAAATTCTAGGAGTTCGAAGTGGCAACGCTAAAAAAATATGATTTAACCGGAAAAGAAGTTGGTAAGCATGAAATCGATGACTCTGTCCTTCATGTTAAGTCCAACATGCAAATGATTAAAAACTATCTTGTTGCGATTCGCAATAATGCAAGACAATGGTCAGCTAATACTAAAACTAGAGCTGAAGTAAACAAGACAAAGAAAAAACCGCACGCTCAGAAGGGTACAGGTAGAGCTAGACAAGGTAGCTTAGCGGCTCCCCATTTTAAAGGAGGAGGAGTTGCATTTGGACCAAAGCCAAAGTTTGATCAACACGTCAGAATTAATAGAAAGGAAAGACGTTTGGCTATTAAAACGTTAATTTGTGAGAAGATACAAGAAGGTTCTTTAATGATCCTTAAGCTTCCAACAATGAAAGAGCCTAAAACAAAACTAGTTTCTGATTTTCTTAATAAGCTAGAAATTAATAATAAATCAGTACTTTTCTTAGGGGAATCTCAAGTAAGTCAAAAAGCTGAAAAGACAACAGCAGAAAAGAATAAATTTGTTTTAAGTATGAGAAATATACCAAAAACTGATTTTGCTTCGATTTCACATTTGAATGGTTATGATCTAGTGAAAAGTAAAACAATTGTAGTTTTAGAACCAGCATTTGATCAGATGGTAACGCTAATTTCAGGAGACCAGTCATGAGAAAAAACCCATACAAAATTATATTTAACAGACACATGACCGAAAAGTCTAAGGTTCTGGAAAATCTTCAGAATTCAGAAAGTAATAAGTCAGTTAGAAAATGCAAATCTCCTAAGTATGTTTTTATCGTTGATGATAAAGTTAACAAATCCGAAATCGAAAATGCAATCGAGAGCATTTATAGTGTTGGGGTTGTAAAAGTGAACACTATTCAAGTAAAGCCTAAGAAAAAAAGAACTAAAGGCAGACTTGGTAAGTCAAATAAATTTAAAAAAGCAATCGTTACTCTGCGTGAAGGCGACGTAATTGAAGAGCAAGTTTAAGAGGTTTCCAAATGACAAAAAAATTTCGACCGATAACACCTGGGCAAAGAAAACTCATTATTCCAAGTTTTGAAGAACTAAAACCAGGAAAGAAAAAGGTAAAAAGCCTTTTAAAGCCCAAAAAGAAATCGAATGGAAGAAACAACACTGGCAGAATTACTTGTAGACACCGTGGTGGTGGACATAAGCGAAAACTGAGAGAGGTTGATTTTACTAGGGATAAGGTGAATATTGACGCTAAAGTAGCTTCAATAGAATATGATCCAAACAGATCTGCTCATATTGCTTTATTACATTATCTAGATGGTGAAAAAAGATATATACTAGCTCCTCAAGGCTTAAAAGTAGGGGACAAGGTCGCAACTAGGTCAGAGCCACCATTTAAAATCGGCGTTTGTATGCAAATGAAACATATGCCACTTGGTTCAGTAGTACATAATATTGAACTTTATCCAGGTAGAGGTGGAAAAATTGTTAGATCTGCTGGACTGTCAGCTCAGTTAGTTGCTAGGTCAGGAGGATATGTTACAGTAAGACTTCCTTCTGGAGAGGCAAGACTAATTAATGAGAATTGTAAGGCAACATTCGGAGCGATATCTAATGCTGAGCATTCGTTAAGAGTAGACGCTAAAGCTGGTAGAACTCGTTGGAGAGGAATCAGACCAACAGTTAGAGGAACTGCAATGAACCCTGTAGATCACCCGCATGGTGGTGGTGAAGGTAAGAGTAAAGGAAATGTTCCTCAATCTCCATGGGCGATGTATACAAAAGGTTATCGCACTCGATCTAAGCAAAAAAGTAATAAATGGATCATTAAACCACGTAAGAATAAGGCTAATGTAGGTAAATAATGGCAAGATCACTGAAAAAAGGTCCGTTTGTAGATCATTATCTAATGGACAAAGTAGACAAACAAAATAATGAGGGAACGAAAAAACCAATCAAGACTTGGTCTAGAAGGTCAATGATTGTGCCAGAAATGATTGGTCATTCATTTGAAGTTCACAATGGGAAAAAATTTATTACTGTATTTGTTACAGAAAATATGGTTGGACATAGATTAGGAGAATTTTCTCCAACTAGAACTTTTAAAGGCCATCCAGTTAAGAAGTGAGGTAATTGAAAAATGCAATACGCAAAAGCGAAAACCAAATATGTGAGGATTAGCCCTAGAAAAGCTAGATTAGCAGCAGCTTTGATACGTGGCAAAAGCGTCAGCGAAGCTAAGAACCAACTAATGTACTCAAAGCTAAAAGCTGGAAGACTACTAGGTAAAACATTGAACAGTGCTGTTGCAAATGCAGAGACACAGCTTGACCTTCAACAGGAGTCTTTAAGAGTCCATGAGGTTAGAGTTGATGAAGGTCCAACATGGAAAAGAGCTAAGCCTAGAAACAAAGGCGGAAGAGTTCCTATCATGAAAAGAACAAGTCATTTTACAGTAGTATTGTCTACAGAAGAAGTTAAGGAGCAAAAGTAGAATGGGACAAAAAGTATCACCGACAGGTTTCCGATTAATAAGAAGAAAGAATTGGTTGTCTAAATGGTTTGCAAACAAGCGTGAGTTCGGCGCTTTATTAGAAGAAGATAAAAAAATAAGAGATCACTTAAGTAAAAAGCCAACTTTAGTCGGAACTTCTAAAATTTTTGTGAAAAGAATGAGTGGTAAGATTGAGGTTACAATACTTACAGCCAGACCTGGTCCGGTTATAGGAAAGAAAGGTGCTGAAATAGAAAACCTAAAAAAAGAGCTAAAACAACTTACTGGTAAAGAAGTTTGGGTGGAAGTTGAGGAAATTAAAAGACCGGATTTAGATGCCCAACTTGTAGCTGATGGAATTGCAAGACAAATTGAGAGAAGGATTCCATTTAGACGTGTTTTGAAAAAAGCAATCCAGACAAGCATTGATGCAGGATCTGTTGGTATTAAAGTGGAGCTTTCAGGTCGAATTGGCGGAGCAGAAATTGCTAGAACAGAAAAATATAAAGAAGGAAGAATTCCCTTGCACACACTAAGAGCAGATATTGATTATGCTACATCAAGAGCTGAGACAACTTATGGTTCTATTGGTGTTAAAGTGTGGATAAATAAAGGTGAAGATCTGAAATCTGCAAAGGTTGGAGGTTAGTCGTGGCGCTTTTACCATCAAGATCTAAATATAGAAAAAAACAGAAGGGAAATCTCAAAGGTGTTTCTAAAGGTGGTAACTTTGTTGATTTCGGCGATTTTGGAATGCAAGTTCTAGACCGAGGATGGATCACAGGCAGGCAAATTGAAGCTTGTAGGGTAGCCATCAGCAGATGCTTTAGTAGAAAAGGCAAAATATGGATTCGCATTTTCCCAGATAAACCTATTTCTAAAAAACCAGCCGAAGTTCGTATGGGTAAAGGAAAAGGTAGTGTCGATCATTGGGTGGCATGTGTGAAGCCAGGAAGAATACTTTTTGAAGTTTCGAATGTTACAAGAGAAGAAGCTCAAGCTGCACTAAGGCTTGCAGCTGCAAAACTAGCCTTGAGGACAAGGTTTGTGGAAAGATTGGAAAGGATAAAATAATGTCAAAAGGTGATGAATTAAGATCAAAAACTAAGGAAGAGCTAACATCTGTTGTAAGCTCTCTCGATGAGGAAATCTTTAAGCTAAGAAATGAACTTAAAGTGACTAGAAAATTAGAGAAACCACACGTTCTATCTCAAAAGAAAAGGGAAAGAGCTAGGGTTCTAACTGTTTTAACTGAGAAAGAAAAGGTAGCTAAATGAGTCGTGGCAGAAGCAAAATTAGGCAAGGTGAAGTCATTTCAGATAAAATGAATAAAACCGTAGTTGTCCGAGTTACAAGATCCTTTAGACATCCTTTATATGGAAAGCTAGTTAAAAAGTGGAAAAAATATTATGCCCACGATGAAGAGAATAATTGTAAAGAAGGACAGTTAGTAAAAATTAGAGAGACTAGACCTTTATCTAAACTTAAAAGATGGAAGGTTGTAGAGGCAGTGTCAAAAAAATAGTGAGAGAGAGAAATGATACAAGAAGAAACTGAGTTAGAAGTTGCAGATAACACAGGCGCTAAAAAAGTTAAGTGCTTTAGAATTCTTGGAGGCTCAGGGCGCAAAAATGCAGGGATAGGTGATATAATAATTTGTTCAGTTAAATCTGCGAGTCCCGACGCCAAAGATGCTAAGAAAGGTACTGTAACAAAAGCTGTTATTGTAAGAACTCGAGCACCAGCTAGAAGAAAAGATGGTTCTTATTTAAAATTCCATGATAATAGCTGCGTTATTTTAGATGATAAGCTTAATCCAAGAGGTACTAGGATTTTTGGGCCAATACCTAGAGAAGTCAGAGAGCGTGGATTTTTAAAAATTGCCTCATTGGCTCCAGAAGTAATTTAGTAATAGGGGATAGAATATGAGCAAATGGATTTGTAAAAAAGACAAGGTTTTAGTCATCTCTGGAAATGATAAGGGCAAAGTAGGTGAAGTCCTAAAGGTTAATGATGATAGAGTATTAGTACAAGGAATCAACATTCGAAAAAAGCATTCTAAGAGTAGACAAGAAGGGCAGCCGTCTCAGATTTTAGATATTGAATGTCCAATTCATATCTCTAATGTGGCACTTTGCTCCTCAGATGGAAAAAGACTTAAGACAAAAGTTAAAGTCCAAAAAAATGGCGGTAAGAAGTTAGTTTATCACGAAAATGACAAAGAAAAAACTCATCGAGTTATTAAGAAAATTAAAGGTAAATAATGTCAAGATTACGTAAGAAATACAAAGAAGAAATTTTACCTGAATTAAAGAAAGCGTATCCAGATAAGAACCCAATGCAGTTGCCTGCTTTGAAAAAAATTGTGATAAGCATGGGAATAGCAGAGGCTCTAAGTGATAAGAATGCAATTCAGAAGCACTCAGAAGAGCTAGCTTTAATTTCTGGCCAAAAACCAATTGTCACAAAGTCAAAAAAATCAATTTCAAACTTTAAATTGAGAGAAGGGTCGCCAATTGGGCTAAAAGTTACACTTAGAGGAAATAGAATGTATGATTTCCTTGATAGGTTTTGCAATATAGCATCACCTAGAATTAGTGACTTTAGAGGATTTAAATCTAAATGTGATGGGAGAGGGAACTTCCATGTCGGAATTTCAGATCAATTGATTTTTCCTGAGATAAATTTAGATAAAGTCACACGAAACCAAGGAATGAACATTGGTTTTATAACATCGGGAAACGATGAAGAGTGTGTTTTGCTTTTAAGAAAATTTGGATTCCCATTTAAGTAATAGGAGATTATCGAGTATGTCATTTAACGATCCAATAGCTGACCTTTTAACTAGAATTAGAAATGCGTCAATGGCTCAGCATAAATTTGTTGATATCAACTTAAGCAAGATGGGAAAAAACATTGTGGAAATTCTGAAAAATTCAGGATTTATCGAAAACTATCTTGTAAGTGATCAGAAAAGAGGAATTAGAATTTTTCTTAAATATGGTAAAAATCGCAAATCAGTAATTAGCCAATTAAAGAGAAAATCTTCTCCGGGCCTTAGAAGCTACGTTAAACATAACGAGATTCCTAGGGTAAAAAACGGACTCGGGATAGCTATCATTTCAACATCTAAGGGTGTTTTAGAAGGTGAAGCTGCTAGAGATCAGAAAATTGGCGGCGAATTATTATGCGTTGTAGAGTGAGGTAAAAATGTCTAGATTAGGAAATGCTCCAATACAGCTACCAAGTAATGTCGAAGTTAAAATTGCTTCGGAGAAACAGGTAACTGTAAAAGGACCAAAAGGAGAGTTGTCTCTGCAACTTTTGCATGGTGTTAGTGTTAATGTTGAAGAGAAAGTTGCGACCGTCAAGAATGAATCAACAACAAGTTCATTTCATGGCTTGTATCGTATGCTTTTAAAAAATATGGTAACAGGTGTTACAACTGGGTTTGAGAAAAAACTAACTTTAATTGGAGTTGGTTTTAAAGCTGCAACATCTGGAAATAAACTTATTTTACATGTCGGGTATTCTCTTCCAGTTGAACTCGATATTCCACAAGGGCTTGATGTTAAAGTTGATAAAAATACTGTCATAATCATTTCTGGAATTGACAAACAAGCTGTTGGTCAGTTTTCTGCAGAAGTAAGAGCCAAAAGACCCCCAGAACCTTACAAAGGAAAGGGGATCCGTTATGAAAATGAGATTGTAAGGAAAAAAGCTGGAAAAGCTGCTAAGTCTAAATAATTAGGTATAAAAAATGTTAAATGAGCTTAAGAAAAAAAATCACAAGCGTCGAATGAGAGTATTTCGAAATCGAAAAAAACTAAAAGGGACATCAGAAAGACCAAGACTCTGTGTTTGCAAAACTAATAAAAACATTTATCTACAACTTATTGATGATACAAAGGGATTAACACTTGCAGGCATTGGAACGCTATCAAAAGAAATTAATTTGAAAAAATCAAAGGATAGCGCAAAGATTCTAGGTACAAAAATTGCAGAACTTGCGAAAAAAAATAAAATTGAAAAAGTAGTTTTTGACCGAGGAAGATTTAAATACCATGGTATTGTGGCTGAAATTGCTGAAGCTGCAAGAGATGCAGGATTGAAATTTTAAAAATTAGGGACAATGATGACCAAACAGCAAAATAAAAAAATTGACTTTGCAGAACTAACTACGGACTTAGAAGAAAAAGTTCTTTTCATAAACCGATGCTCAAAAGTTGTTAAAGGCGGAAGGAAATTTAGTTTTTCAGCATTGATTTTAGTAGGTGATGGAGAAGGACATGTAGGTTATGGATTTGCAAAAGCAAATGAAGTTTCTGATGCTATTCGCAAAGGTTCTGAAGCTGCTAAAAAAAATATCATTACTTTTGAAATGGAAAACACTACCATTCCACATGAGGTAATTTACACTTGGGATGGAGCTAAAGTTCTCTTAAAACCAGCGCCAGAAGGAACTGGAGTAATTGCAGGGTCAAAAGTACGTGCAGTTTTAGAGTTAGCAGGAGTTAGAGACGTTGTTGCTAAAAGTCTTGGTTCTAATAATCCTCTTAACTTAGTAATAGCGACATTTAAAGCCTTAATGAGTTTGCAAAATAAAGCTGAATTATTGGAAATGAGAGGAGTGGGACAATGACTTTATTAAATGAATTGACTAATCATTCTTCAACTAAACGTAAAAAAAGAGTTGGAAGAGGAACTTCTTCAGGTGTAGGTAAGACTTGTAGAAGAGGACAAAAAGGTGATGGATCCAGATCTGGTTATAAGCGTAGACATGGAAATAGCGGCGGTGCAATGCCATTACACATGAAAATGCCAATCAGAGGCTTTAGTAGAGCTAGATTTAAAAGAGAGGTATTTAATCTTTCTTTAGATATGATCAACTCTATATTTAACGATGGTGAAACAGTCAGCATACAAACACTAGTTGACAAGAAGATTATATCTAAAAATATGAATCCTAACTTTAAAGTTTTATCATACGGTGAAATTACAAAGAAAATTAAAAAGATTGAGGCCAATGGTTTTTCTAAACAAGCAAAAATGAAGCTTGAAGATAAATCAATTCCTTGCGAAATTGTATAAAAAAATTTTGTGGTTTAAAGCATGATAAGCGCGCTAAAAAGGATTTTTAGTATACCTGAACTCCGATCGAAAATTGTCTTCACGCTGTTGATGTTAGGCGTCTGCCGAATTGGAGCCTTTGTCCCAGTTCCAGGAATTAACACGGAAGCTGCTATAAATGTTTTCAAAAATGCAACAGGCGGCGGACAAAACTTATTTCAGCTCATGGATATTTTTTCAGGTGGTGCTTTTGCTCAGATGACGATTATTGCATTAGGAGTAATGCCATATATATCTGCATCAATTATCATGCAGCTTTTACTTGCGCTAGTTCCATCTTTGCAAAGAGATATTCGAGAAAGTGCAGATATGGGGAGAAAAAAACTTGCTAAATGGACCCGTTTGGCTACACTTTTGTTGGCAATGTTTCAATCTGCTATTTTTGCTGGATATGCAATAAACATGAATTTTGCTACGCCTGGAGTTATCGTAGGGCCTTTGTTGAGTGTTACTGCTTTTAATATCCCTCTTTTTTTCTATTTGACAGTTATGATAACTATGACAACGGGTACACTTTTTTTAATGTGGATTGGAGAGCAAATCACTGAAAGAGGTATTGGGAATGGAATTAGCTTGATAATTTCTATTGGTATCTTATCTTCACTTCCTTCAACAATTGGAACTATCATCAAGCAATTAAACTTAGAGTCCCAAGAACCTGGGCAACTAAGTTTTGTTTCTCTACTGGTCTTAGCTGCAATTTTTGTATTCATAATCATTGGAACGATCTTGATTATTCAAGGACAAAGAAAAATTCCATTACAGCATGCCAGAAGAGTAGTTGGTAGACATGAGGTTCAAGGAAGTAGTGCACATATACCACTTAAATTAAATTATGCTGGTGTAATACCTGTAATTTTTGCCTCTTCTTTACTTATGTTTCCAGCAACTGTTGCACAACTTTTAGGTAAAAATTCCTGGTTGAGCTCAGTTGCAGCTTGGCTTTCACCAGGTACTTGGGGTTATACTTCTCTTTATGTAATGTTGATAATATTTTTTACCTACTTTTGGACTTCAACGCAATTTAGGCCTGACCAAATTGCGTCAGATATGAAAAAAAATGGGGCATTTATACCGGGGATTAGACAAGGAAAGCCTACACAAGATTTTTTAGAAGCTACTATGAATAGGATAACTTTAGCTGGGGCTTTGTCCCTTGCACTGATTGCAATACTCCCTACTATAGTAGGAAGTATTTTAAATATAGATGCAAGAACAAGTCATTTCTTTGGAGGGACTTCTCTATTAATACTAGTAGGAGTTATTTTAGATACGACTAAACAAATTGAATCTCATCTGCTTATGAAAAGATATGATGGGTTTATGAAAAGAGGGAAGCTAAGAGGTCGCTAATCATTGTGAATTAACCTCTTTTGTGTTATCTTTTTTCAAGTTAAAAAAGGATTGATTAATATGCCAAGAATAATTGGAATTGATATACCAGACAACAAACGACTAATAATTAGTTTAACATATATTTATGGAGTTGGACCTAAAGTCGCAGAAGAAATCATTGAACGACTAGGCTTCGATCCAAACATGAAAGCAAGAAATCTAACACAAGATGACTTAGCAAAACTAAACTCCTTGCTTCAGTCTGAATATACAGTTGAAGGGGATCTTAGAAGACAAGTTCAAAATAATATTAAACGTCTTATTAGCATTCATAGCTATAGAGGTCTAAGACATAGAGTTGGACTTCCTGTTAGAGGTCAAAGAACTCGAACAAACTCTAGGACTAGAAAAGGAAAGAAAAAAACAATTGCTAATAAGAAAATGTAAGAAAATGTAAGGAGATTCGACCTTGGCAAAGCAAGAAAAAAAATCAACAGCTAGTAAGACAGGTATTAGAAGACCTAAGAAAAAAAATCAAAGAATAATTCCAAGCGGTGTAGCCTATGTAAAAGCTACATTTAACAATACTCTGATCTCAATTACAGACCCAGGCGGGAATGTGATTGCTTGGTCATCAGCTGGAAAATCAAGATTTAGCGGATCCAGAAAATCGACTGCGTTTGCATCAACAGTTGCAGCTCAAGATGCAGGAAAGGAAGCAATGGCATGTGGAATGAAGGAATGTGAGGTGGTATTGAAGGGACCAGGAGCTGGAAGAGAAGCTGCTGTTAGAGGACTTCAGAGCGCTGGTTTGACTATAACTGTAATTAAAGATAATACACCTATTCCACATAATGGATGTAGGGCAAGAAAAAGAAGACGTGTGTAGATAACACTTTAAGCTAGAAGGAGAATAAAAATGGCAGTTAAGTATGGCATATTTCAAATGCCTGAAAAAATTAAAATTGAAGATGCAGATGATAAGCAAACCTATGCGAAATTCATTATTGAGCCATTTGAAAGAGGTTTCGGCCATACGATTGGAAATAGTCTTCGCAGAGTAATGCTAAGCTCACTTGAGTCTCCAGCTGTTATCTCAATCAGAATAGAAGGAGTCCCTCACGAATATACCGCAATTGACGGTGTTAAAGAAGATATGACTCATATTGTCTTAAAAATGAAAGATGCGTTACTTAGAAAATTACCACAAGAAGAAGATCGTTATTCTCGTGAGACAAAACTGCTTACAAATGTTTTAGAAGTAACAGATGCAGACCTCGAAAAGGGAAATGGAGAATACAATGTCACTTTAAAAGACATGTTCGGAAATATTGATTTTGAAATTGTTAATCCGGATCTGCACGTTTTCACAGTTACAAGACCCATGTCAAAGCGGATTGATATTAGAGTAGGGATTGGTAGAGGCTATACCCCTTCTGAAAGGCATGAGTTTGAGCGAATGGTAGATGAAATTGTTATTGATACCGCATTTTCTCCAGTTAGACTCGTTAATTACTATGTAACGAATACTAGGGTTGGACAAGACACAGACTTTGATTGTTTGATAGTTGAGGTTTCAACAGACGGTAGAGTTACTCCGCAAGAAGCTTTGGCTTTTGCATCACAAGTTATAACTGAGCATCATGAAGTATTTAAGCTTCTAAACAAACCTTCGATCACTTTTGACAAGGGTGAAGTTGAAATTAATAAAGATCGTGATGAAATTTTACAGAAACTAGCTCTAAAAATTAATGAGATCGAGCTTTCTGTTCGCTCAACAAATTGTTTAGCAAGCGCAAATATTGACACGATTGGTGAGCTTGTTGTAATGCCAGAATCTGATATGTTGAGATTTAGAAATTTTGGTAAAAAATCATTAAATGAAATTAAAGCTAAGCTAGAAGATATGGGGCTTGGTTTAGGAATGGACTTATCAAAATACGGCATTAATCGTGATAACATCAAAGAAGTTATTGAAAAATATAAAGAAGAAACTGCAGGTAGCGAATCATGAGACATGCAAAGCGTAGAAACAAATTAGGTCGGACAAGTTCTCATAGAAATTGTATGATTTCTAATATGTTAAAAGACTTGATTGACAAAGAACGAATTGTAACAACTCTAGCTAAAGCTAAAGAACTTAGAAGACATGCCGATAAAATGATTACAATTGCAAAAAAAGAAAATACATTAGCAAGTATTAGAGCTGCAAAAAGTATTTTGAAATTGCAGTATAATCATCTTTCTCCTAAGGAAGCTAGAAAAGCAAAAGAAGGCGATAAAAGTGCTTATAACACTGATAGAAAAGTCTTAGAAAAGCTTTTTGGCGAACTTAAGTCTAGATATACTGATAGGCAAGGTGGCTATACAAGGATCATTAAAGAGACTTTTAGAGTAGGTGACGCATCTCCCACTTGTATTATTGAATATATCAAGTAGCAAAAAAAGGTACCTATAAAAGTAACTTTACTTTCCATGGTGCCTTAGATATTATTTGATTTTTCAAAACTTTACAAAGCGGAGTATTTACCTATGTCTTTAAGAATTGCTATAAATGGGTTTGGAAGAATTGGAAGACTTGTATATCGCATTGCTCACCAAAATGAGAATATAGAAGTTGTAGCTATCAATGATTTAGTACCAGCAGATAACCTAGCTTATTTGCTCAAGTACGATACTGCCCATGGTGAATTCATAGGGGAGGTCACTGCTAAAGAAGAAGCTCTGATAGTAGATGGTAAGCCTACAAAAATCTTTTCCGAAAAAGATCCCAAAAATCTCCCATGGAAGTCATTGAATGTTGATTTCGTTGTAGAGTCAACAGGTTTTTTCACCAAGCTAGAAGATGCTGAAAAGCATATCGAAGCAGGTGCTAAGAGGGTTGTTATCTCAGCTCCCGGAAAAGGTGATATGCCAACTTTAGTTGTTGGAGTAAACCATGAGGCGTATGATCCTAAAAAACATAAAGTAGTTTGTAATGCATCTTGTACAACAAACTGTTTAGCCCCATTAACTAAAGTTCTTTTAGATAACTTTGGAATTGAAGAAGGATTGATGTCTACAATCCATGCTGTGACAGCATCTCAACCAACTGTCGATGGACCTAGCAAGAAAGATTTTAGGGGAGGTAGGTCTGCTTTTGGCAACATTATTCCAGCTTCTACTGGAGCTGCCAAAGCAGTAGCTAAATGTTTACCCCAAATTGAAGGAAAAATCACTGGAATGGCATTTAGGGTTCCAGTAATAGATGTTTCTGTTGTTGACTTAACAGTTAAATTGTCAAAATCAACGACATATGATGAAATTTGCGAGGTAATGAAAAAAGAAGCAAATTCTTCGCTGAAAAACATATTGATGTACTGCGATGAAGACATTGTTTCATCAGATTGCATTGGCAATTCCCACTCTTGTATTTTTGATAAAAAAGCAGGAATTGCTTTGAATGATAAGTTTTATAAGTTAGTAGCCTGGTATGATAACGAAATGGGATATTCATATAGAGTAGTTGACTTGATTGAATACATGGCTTCAAAAGAATAAAAAAGGAAGGTATACGTGAATTTCACAAGAGATCCTGTTGTTGAAACAGTAATTACGCCCAAAGAAGGTTGTAAATTAGTAGTAAGAAGCAGCAAAGGCAATGAAGGCGAAGACTATTATGTAGACGCTGTAGAAATTGTCTCATTTGGAAATTTTTTGTTCTTTCGTTCACTTGAAAGACCAAAATCTTTTCTTTTGCCTGTAAGTGATTACGAAGTTTTAGAGTTAAAAGAAACTAGAATGGTTTTGAAAACCGCAAGCTCAGAAAAGTCAATTAAAATAGGGACTTCTAAGAAAGAAGAATCTTCAGAAGAAACTGAAAAACAAACAACAGACAAAAGGAAGAGAAGATCACGCAAAAGAAAAGCTCCAGATCACAAAAAGAAAATCGAGAAGGAAGCTATTCCATCTGAAATCTTAGAAAAAGAAAAGCCTGTAGTTGCACCCAAAGAAGAAACACCAGAGGTAAAACCAAGTACTTTTACTAGGATATTTCCTCCTCCTTCTACATTGATAAAAGAAAAGTTATCTAAAGCAAAAGAAAGTGAACTTCCTAGTGAGGATATCTTTACAAAGGACATAGAAAAACCAAAATTAGAAAAAGAAGATAAGGAGCTATCTAAAGTGGCTATTGAATCTTCTGGAGCTCCTCAAAGAAAAGAAAATAACAATGAAGAAGAAAATAATAAACCAGAATAGTCTTTTTATTGACTAAAAGACCTCATTGCGTTTATTTTTTATTCCTAAATTGTGCTCGGGTGGTGGAATTGGTAGACACTAGGGACTTAAAATCCCTTGCCCTTTTGGGCGTGAAGGTTCGAGTCCTTTCCCGAGCAAATTTGTAAGTCAAAGGGTTATGAGCAGACAGAGCTGATGGTTATAACTCTATTAAATTAAAATGACACACTGCTTACACATTCTCAAATGATAAATATGGATATTTCAAAATAAAATCCACGCGCTAAGAAGACAGAATTTCATTAAAGAAGGAGTTTTTATGGCGGTTACTTTATCAACAGCTGCGATTTGTTTTATTGCCTGTCATGGAGGCGCTGCTAATCACTTCGCTGTTTATGCTAAAGATTTAATGAGAAAAGGACATTCTGTCCAGATTTACGCAACAGGTCCTGCTTTAAAGAAATTCCAAGAGTACAATATTGAAGGGCTACACGAATTTTCATTAGAAGATGGTAGGTCAGAAGAGCAAGTAGCTGAGGAAATAGCTGCAAAATGCCAAAGAGCATCTGCTGTAATTACTGATGTTGGGCATATTTTTGATGTCGCTCTCCAGATAGGGTTGGCAAATGTTGCTCCAAGAGTGAAGCGAATTGCCTATTATGATAATCCTGAGCCATACGTTCCTGGTGGATATTCTGAGATAGCCTCTCAGGTAATGCGACATGCTCATAAAGTTTTATTTGCAAATGCTAACCTTGCAACAACCCCTATTTATCAGACACCGACTGTAGAAGTACCTTTATCGTATGATAGCAAAATAGGCCTTGGGTATTATCCTCTTCAGCAGGCGCAAGAAATCGCAAAAAGAAGAGCTAGTGAACAAACCCAAGTGCGCTCTGCATTTTTTTCTCGTTATGATATGGCTGATAAGGGACAAAAAGTCTTTGTCTATGCAGGAGGAAATAATGAAGCATACTTCTCTCTAGCACTACCAGCTTGTCTTCAATTTGTTGGTGATTTAAGTACTGAACAAGATTTATCCGACATTATTATTGTGCTGCAACAGCACCCTGGAGCAAAAACAAAAAATATTGACGCGCATCTTGTCGAGAAATGGTTGAATCAGCATGGAAATAGTGCACACTCACCAAATATTATCATTTCAGATATGAGTACAGATGAGGCATTAGTTCTGGCTGATACAATGCTCTACTATCAAACGAGCATGGGACCACAATTCGTTCTTGCTGGTATTCCGACAGTTCAAATCGGCCATGAATGTTATGAAGATATTCTTGTGAAAAATAATTTGTGCTTAGTTGTGAATAGTACAGAAGGGCTTTTATCTGCTTTGCAAACTTTGCAAAAAAGGGAGTCACAGGCATCTTCTGAGGTTGTAGAAGAGAGGTTGGGTATTTGCTCGGACTGGTCTGAGAGATTGGAAAAAGTAGTAAGTGATAGATTAGAATGTCAGTTGGGTGCTTCTGGTTCAAGTGGCTGTAACAGCTTTTTTTCTTCTAAATACCTTTTTGCCGCTATAGCAGTGCCCATTATTAGTTATGCTGCATTTCGTTTGTTTAAGCGTTTTGTTAAATCTTAGAAAATCAAACTAGTATGAAAACCTTTCTTTGTTTACTAGCTTTTTGTGTTCTATGTGGGAATTTTAATCTCTTTGCTAGACGGCACAACATCCAATTTACGCGAGAAGATGGATCCACTGTTGATGGATATTTTGATCGACCGGATAGCGAAGCAGAAGTTCCTGTCGTGGTATTCATCGATGGTTCTTTCGAAACTAGTGTAACCATCAGTCATGACAAGTTAGCTGCTCGCTTCAATCAAAGAAAAATCGGTCTTATTTCCCTTGAAAAAAGAGGGATCACACTTGAGAAGATCGATTTCAATGAATTTAGAGCACATGACTGTTTTGAAGAAAGACTTCAAGATTATGTTCTCTTGCTCAACCAGCTCAAAGATCGAAAAATCCCGGGATGTAATGGTCGCATTGTTTTACTCGGTGGATCTGAAGGAGGCAAGATTGCTCCTCGTTTGAGTCTGGAGTTTCCGATAGCAGTTCAAGGAATTGTTCTTATTGGGTCTGGAGGAGGGCTTCCCTTTGGAGAGGAAATGAAGTATCAATATCAGAAGTTGATACAACTAATGGGTACTTTTAAACAGCTTAGCTATAAGCTAAGAGGACTTATATTTCCAAAGGAAATCGAGAATTGTTACGAAAAAATGCTTAGTCATCCTGAGAGCTTAGAGATGTATAGCTCAAAAACCTGGAAGTGGTTTGCTTCATACCTTCGTTATGACTTGTTGTCTGACCTTTTGAAAGTCGAAGCACCTATCTACATGATTCATGGAGAAAAAGACATCATGGTGCCAATTAAGAGCGCAGATCTTGTCCAAGTAGCATTCAATCAAGCTGGCAAGACAAACCTTCATTATGCTCGTTACGATGATCTAGGTCATGCTCTAGCAGGGCATGAGGAGGTGTATGCACTTATGCTTGATTGGATATGTGATAAAAGTTTTCCCAATACTTCTTTCGATAATTTTAAGCCTGAATAAAGCCTACCTGAAAAGTTTTTAAATAATCTAAAAGATCACAAGATTCCCTGTCATAAACTTTAACTCTAGCTCTGGAGTTAAATATCTAAACAGCAATCAATATAGATTGCGAAGAAACAAATTAATTTTATAGAATCACAGCCCAAAATACTGAAAACTCACAAATTACTTTTTTAATAGGTATTATATGACTAGAAATTTGTATAGAAATCTAATTTTAAAGATTAGATATATTCCGTTGCTTTTGTTGGCTCTTGTTCTCTGCTCTTGTTCTACCCAAGAGGGAATTCAATATCGTCATTACACAAACAATATTCCCCAGTCTATTCATGTTTTGGAAGTAAATCCTAATGTTTGCCACATAATCCCAGCTAGAGCTCTCGATCAGAGTGTTGGAAGAGAAAATGTATTATCTCTTTCTAAAAGAAAAAAAGCGATTGCAGCGTTCAATGGAGGATTTTTCGAAATTGGTAAACATGAAGGTGCTCCTGCGGGTATTTTGAAAATTGACAATAAGTGGTATGGCCTTCCTACTAAACCGCGTGGTGCTATCGGATGGAAAAATGACGGCAAAAAAGTTGTATTCGATAGAGTTTTAACTCACTTAGAAGGAATCGAGTTTTTTGTTGATTCACAAACAAATAACACGACCCATTCTGATTGGAAAGATATGGATCACATTGTGGGAGGAACTCCTCT
Source organism: Parachlamydiales bacterium (assembly GCA_050302075.1). Lineage (GTDB taxonomy): Bacteria > Chlamydiota > Chlamydiia > Chlamydiales > SM23-39 > JBNLAH01. The sequence continues at coordinate 107,577 of JBNLAH010000005.1, forward strand.
TCTCATCCAAAATGGTGAGAAAATTCAAGATTTTTCAGCTGAGCAAACTATTTCATCATTTCTTGCTCTGAGGCATGCCCGCACAGCTGTAGGCATACTTCCTAATGGGAATTGGGTGTTTGTAGTCGTTGACGGAAAACAACCGGAGCTAAGCTATGGTATGACAATGGATGAACTAGCTGACTTTATGGAGAATCTAGGTTGTACATATGCTCTAAATTTGGATGGGGGAGGGTCTACAACATTCGTATACGAGGATAAAGTCATTAATCAGCCAACGGGTGATGGTGACGATGACGACGAAGGTAAGCGTATACTAAGACCCGTCTCAGATGCTATTCTTATTATGAAAAAATAGTTTTTTTATAATTTGATCTTGTTTTGGGGCAGTATTTCTTAACAGAAAAAGCCCCATAAGTTAATCTTTTCCCCATAGAAGTATACTTAGTGACTATTAACTGGATTTTTAAGGGGATATACTTAAAACCTCTTGTCACTTTGCATCTCAGTAGTAAGTTTTGTAATAACAAAGTTATAAAATATGATAATTTTAAACCGCATATTCCTATTTCTTGCATGTCTTGTCTCATTTGTAGTGCTAGCTTCTGATAATGACTATTTCCTAAATCCGCAGCTTTATTCTGAACAAGAACTATCAGACATGCGCAAGGAGAAAAGCCTTGATATGTGTTGGAACTTTGGCAAGAACAGTCATTTTCGTTTTATAAGTAGTAAAGAAGATGTCTATTTTGAAATATATCTTGGCGAATTGCCTCACATTTATGAAGACTTTTTGAATCGTATAAAAAATAAGTTTGTTCAAAATAAATCAGGACAACTAGTCTTTTCTTATAAGTTAGCTACATCAGGAAAAGAGGAGGTGAACACTTTTTTTATTACTAAAAAGGAAGGGAATCCTGATGAGTTTTCCTATATTGTTGCTGAAAGAAGAATTATAGAAGATGCATATCCTAACCTCATAAACCAAGAAACTTTGGAAAAAGTCATAAGAACTAAAAAAGTTCTTTTTTATACAGGTGCTGGATTATCTCTAGCTTCAGATGTTCCAGCTATGAATGAGTTAAATAAACTGTTGGGGTTAGAAGTAGGGAAAAAATTTATTTTTTCATTAGAAAATGCAATAAAATCACCACGTCAATTTGCAGAGAAAATCAAGTTTTTTCATGATGCTTGCTTGTACAGTGCTCCTACCAAAGCTCATTTAGCTTTAAGGGATCTCAGTTTGTATAACAATACCCGACTGGTTACTGAGAATTTAGATTGCTTGCACGAAGCTAGTGGTATTTTTCCTTATAGAATTGATTCTAAGCATTTAAGGGAAGAGATAGGAGGCCGGAGTCTTGCTCAATTTGACTATATTATTTGCATTGGGCTTAGTTTTGATGATCGTGGTTTTCTAGGATGGTACAAAGAACAAAACCCTCAAGGTAAAATTATAGCTGTTGATATCAGCAAACCTTCGTATTTAGGAAATGAAGATTTTTTAGTACAAGATGATCTTCAATCGCTTATCCCCAATATTCAAAAAGCAATTACTACGTCAACAACTAAGGCTAGGTAACTATAATTAGTTTTTTGAATTCAGTGTATTCTTAGAAGTATGAGTTGATATTTAAATAATAGAGCTGTAATTTTTTCCTTTTTTATTAAACTTAAGGGACTTTATTTATGAGAATGTCTAGATTGTATTTCCCACTTTTTCTGTTTCTTTTTCTTTTTACAGGAGTTTATCCACATACTCCTTTGCCTTGCTTGAAAGAGAATAAATACTTGGTGAAAAAACCTGTGTTGAGTCTATATGAAGAACCTTCCGAGAAGTCTTCATTTGTTACCCAGACGATATATGGACATCAAGTTTATTTAGTTGAAAAGCTTAATGAAGATTGGGCTATTGTTGAAACAGAAGACAATTATCGTGGCTATGCAAAAGTTGAAGGACTGATTTTAGATAATCCTCGTTGGAGAACAAGTAAAAATCTTTGTCGTACTAAATCGATAGCATCTTTAGTATACTCAATTCCAGATACAGAAAAGCCAGCTCTTTTAAGACTACCTTTTGACTCTAGGCTTGAGTTAGTACAAAGCTTTGATTCATCAGATGATCGATGGTTGGAAGTCATTCTCATTGATGGGAAAAAAGGATGGGTACAAAGGGGAGATTTGGAAATTCTGAAAGCTAAGAGCTTAGAAGATGTGGTTGCTTTATCTCGTCAATTTTCTGAATTGCCTTATACCTGGGGGGGCACTTCTTCTGAAGGCTTTGACTGCTCAGGGTATGTACAAACCTTGTTTAAGCAAATGGGAGTATTACTACCTCGAGATAGCAGGCCTCAAGCAGCTTCAGAAAAAGTAAATATTATAGACAATCCAGGAAGCCCAGGAGATTTAGTATTTTTTGGAAGTACAAAGATTATTCATGTTGGAGTCTATTTAGGAGACGGAAATTTTATCCATTCAGGAGTATGGCATCATAATCCAAAAATAACTATAACAAGCTTAGAGTCAGCTCCAAGGCAATTGCTAGCTTCCTGTAGAGTAAAAAAGCCTGTTTATAGTGCATCTATTCATTCGATTGATAAGAAAATTAAGTCTAAAATTACTCATTCTTGGAAGGGAGATAATCCTGAGCCAATAAAAAATTTACGGTATATTCAACTGACTCATTGGGGGTTTGATGGGTATGTTCATAATGGTGAACTAATAGTCCATAAAGATGTAGCTCAAGAAGTTGTAGATATTTTTGAAGAGTTGTTTTCTCAGCAATACCCTATTGAAAAAATGCTTTTAGTTGATCAATATAAAGCAAACGATAATTTATCTTGCGAGGACAATAACTCATCTGCTTTTTGTTCTAGACTCGCCGTAGGAAAGAATGAATGGTCTTATCATAGCTATGGGCGTGCTATAGATATTAATACTCTCTTGAATCCCTATCATAGAGACAACGTAATTATCCCACAAAATGGGAAAGAGTTTTTAGATCGTACAATCCCTTGTAGGGGAGTAATTACTCATGATGATCCTTGCTATAAAGCCTTTGTATCTAGAGGATGGAAATGGGGAGGTGATTGGATGAGCTCAAAAGGATATGTTGACTATCAGCATTTTTATAAGGAGATGTAAGATATTTCAATACTGTAGTTGGCAAAATCAAGGAGGTTTTGCCAACAATTATAAAAAAAACTGGCTATGGTTTTTTAATTAGGATTCCTCATCTAAAGGTACTTCAAATCCTTTAGTATTATAAATTTTTAGCCCACTTGGAATAATAATCTTTAATAAATCGATTAAACAAGCTGTTTCAATATCTACTTTTGATGAAAAATATTTAAGCAATAATCCATTAAGTAGTACTTTTAATTTTTCTCTCTCGTCTTTAGTTTCAATAGTAGAAGAGAGGTCTATGCCCAGATTTTGATATTCAATATTGACTTCTTCTTCAAGGTATCTCAACAAGCTCTGACATCTTAGATGAAAGGTGCCTATAGCTTTATCTTGCAAAAAGCTGATATCAGTAATTTTTGAGCGCAATAAGCTCTCAGGAACTACTAATCCTATAATTGATTCTGATGGGATAGTTAATTTAACCATTGCTTCGCCCGGCAAAGTAGAATTATGTTTCTCAGTAGCTGAAACATCTCGTATTGCAAAAGAAATGCCGTTTTTGATGAACAGCCCAAATGCTCCATTACTAGTTCCAGTTCCATAAATATGTACTGGGGACCTTGCACAGCTAATATGGAGATCACCATTTTCCCCATTATTAAATACACCATTTTTAGACTGCCATCCGTAGTTAAAACCTAAAGTGAGGTTTTTTGCGCTTGCAGCTTTTTTACTTAGAATGCCGAACCTTAGTATTGAAGGAACTTTCCATATTGCATTTCCAATTCCGTGGAATAATAGTTCTGGATCTTTCATTAAATCACCATATTCAGACGAATGTAAAATCCTTTCTGTTTGGTAGGTATCTGAAGCAAATTTCAATGTCCTTTCACGATGGGGGTTAATTATTGGACAAGTACCCGAAACAAGTTTCGATACCTTAGTAAGATAATCTGGTTTTTCAGTATCAATAGAGGATGTATTGGTGGATGGTTTAGGTATTAAAAGTCCTATCCTTGAAAAGGAGCCTCTAGCTCTTTTTTTTTCTGCACTTCTTCTAATGAGTTCTTTAAGAGAAGAAGTTGAAGATTTGGGTATTAAAGATATTATTCTTGAGTAGATAGTGCCTTGAGTTATTCCTTTTTTTACTTCTCTTCTAATAAACTCTTCAAAAGTGGGAGGGCATGTGTAAGGGACAATAGCTGTACAGGTGTTCATTTGTTATTCCTATAGTAAAAAATAGTTTTTTAGATAAAGAGTTGCATTTTTTATAATTTTAACGCGGATAGATTATTAAATACTTAGATAAAAAGAAAGAAGGGTTATAGTCCGCTTGTAAATTATTTTGATACAGTATTAAGGTTTATTTTTCTCTCTTGATAAGATGTAGGTCTTAAATTTATTCATTAGCAAAAACGTATAATAAATAAGCCTTTGCTAAAACACTAAGAAATTCAAAATAGTACTTAAAATGACAGCTTATAATAAATTAAAACCTAAGAAAATGGTTTTTGTTGTTCTTTGGGCCCTCTGTATTTTGGGTTCATGGTCTTTGCTTCCTTATGCAAAACATTTAGGGTTGATTCCTTCAGCTATTTCACTTACTAAAATGGTTTTAGTGACTACAGCTCAAACAATGTTATTTTTTGGAGTTATATGTTGGGTGAGTTATTTGATCCTTCCTAGGACTGATTTATTGCCTTTTTCAACCGATAAGCCTTTCAAAAGAATTGTCTACCCTGGGATAATTGCAGGCCTTTTTGTGGCCCTTATCATTTATCTGTTTGATGCAATGCTATTTAATAGCTCTTTTTTGTCCGGTGTTCATCCCCCTGTTTGGACTGGGTTACTGGCATCATTTTATGGCGGGATAAATGAAGAGATATTGCTTAGATTGTTTTTATTTACTTTAATATATTTTCTTTTTAAGAAAGTTTTTAAGTTTGAGTTGCACAACCGTCTAGGTTTTTTATGGGCTACTAATGTAATTGTGGCAATTATTTTCGGATTAGGTCACCTACCAGCTGCTTTTAAGATTACTACCCCATCTTCTTTTGAGGTCTTTCGAATACTCTTATTGAATGGCATACCTGGAGTCATATTTGGATGGCTTTATTGGTCTCGAGGATTATGGTCAGCTATGGCAGCTCATTTTGTTGCGGACCTGATGATACATGGAGTTTAATAAACTTTAGCCCTTTCTAGAATTAAATTAGGTTTAAAAGCAAGGGCACCTTATTTTTAGGTGCCTTAAGTATGAGAGGGGAATTATCTTAGAATTTTGTATATTATATTATTTATTGCTTCTTTAAGTTTAATTTCAGTTATATTACATGCTAGCTTAATGCTAATGTCTAGTAGATCTTCTGAATTACTATTGTTAGAGTGATATGCTTGTAATAATGAATTACAAAGTGCATAAATAGTGTTATCTCGATCTTTAGATGGAGCATATTTTAAAGCTTCTTTTGCCTTCTCAAAAAGATTTATAATACTTTTGTTAGTTTCTGTTTCAATTGCTGCTGCCATAGTTTATTTCTCCTATTAGTTATTTTTGTTACAAAAAGTGAAAACTTTAATCAGCTTCTTAATAATTTTCAAATAATTTTTCCAAGAAGGCGCTGATGATGACTTTCGATGAAAAATTGTATTTTCTAGTTGATGAGTTTTAGGAATTTTAAGGACAGGAATTTAATTTTTCGCTCTTAAGATATGAAAAAACTGAGCTACTTTCTAAAAGATAGTAGCTACAGCTCAATGATTTTGAGTCTAAGTCTTTGCTAAGATAAGTTTAGTTAGAATTCATTCTTGAAAGAACTCGATTGTTAACTGCAATAACTTTATTTGTTATCTTGGTGACGACTCCTTTTGAAAGTACTGAAAGTGTTTCATCTGTAACTTTATTTGCTAGCTGGATTCCAATGGCTTGTAAGTCTGGATTTTGGGTTCTAGCGAAAGCTCTCATTACTCTAATAACCATAAGAGAGATTGCTTTATCGTCGGTTTCTTCTGCTAAAGTCGTATTAGCTAGTGCTAATAATTCTTGAGTTGATATTGCAGCCATATTTATTTCTCCTATATCTATTTTTTTCTTTGGATGGGGATGAAGTGTAATTGTTTACTTAGTAAAAGACAAATAATATTTAACAAGAGACTGTCGGTAATAAATATTTATAACTTGTGTCATGAGATTCTAATCCATGCAAAGATATAAAATTCTTATTAGCGGATGTTAAAAGGGGAATTTTAAGCAGAGCTTTTTAGATTGGATAAGAAGACAGGTAGATTTTATTATTGCCTCCCAAGGTAATTCCCTTGGGAGGTAGTTCTTGCATTTTAAGTTGCTAAATATTCATTAATTGCGGCTTACTCTTGAAGATTTTTTATTTAGTAGTGAAAGAGCTGATTCCTTTAACCCCGCATGCGTAATTCCCTCTATTAGGGTTTGTGCTTTTTCTAAGTCACTCTCTAATAAGTCCTGTATAATGTTTATTATGGCTAACCCTTGATCATATTCATCTGAAATTGAATCAATTGCCATTTTAGATAACCTATAGTTTTGAATGCTAAAGAGGTACCTAGAAAGATTTTGAAAAATCATTATTTTATCTCTTTTATTTTTTAGAGAGTTAATAATTTTAAAGAGTTGATCGAATTTTCCATTCTGAATAAGGATTTTAGAAAGAACCATAAAGCGCTTAATTTTTTCTTTTACAAAGTTAGACTCATCAGCAATTATAGCCGCGATTTTAAAATTATTAGTTTCTACTAAAAGAGAAAAAACACCTTCTATTATGTTTTCATCTTCATGTAACATGGAAAAAAGTTGGTTAACACTAATAAGTCTTTTGTCAATTTTTTTTGCGACATGCCATAAAATATGTTCTTTGTCGCTACTATTTTCAATCAAGGTAATATATCTTAGAATTGCACTTAAATTTTTTTGATTAACTAAAGTGTCAAAAACATTTAAAAGAGCATGTTTTCTATTTACATTGTCACGAATTGATTTTGCAACGTTAAAGGCAGTCTCTATATCACTCAAGGAGTTGAAGCTCTCAGATAGCTTTTTTAAAGAGGGGGTATTTTTTTGATAATTTTGTTCTCTTTTTAAAAGCTCGAAAATTATAATAAAAAGATTTCTTTTTGAATCATCGTCAATAGAAGCATCTCTTACTATTTTTATTGCCGCATTAAAATTACCCTCTTCTTTATAAAATTGCACTATTCTAGTAACAATCTCCAATCTAAAAGTTGTATTTTGACTTTTTTGAGCTGCGTAGAAAGCACTTTTAATATTTCCCGTAGTAATTGATATATCACAAAACCATTCTAGGGAGCCTTCATTTGCTTTTATAATCTCATCAATGAGACTATCTGCTAAATAATCAGGTAGTTCATTTTTAAAGGACAAGCTAACTTCTAATATTTGTAAAATAGTATCTGTGCTTATGCCTTTTTCTTTGTAGTTTTTAATGCAAATTAGTAATCCATTTGTTTGATGAATTTTATATTGATTGTGATCATAACTATGATTATCAGTAAAAGTTACAATTCTAATTATATTTACAGCGGTTTCGGGGGTATTTTTAGCTAGCAAATACTCCATAAGTTCTTTAGTAATACGTTTCCAAAGCAATTCATTTAATTGAGTAGTTCTAATTATATTTAGAGCTTCAGGTATTAAGTTTCTATCAATTAGTTCTTTGCAGAAACTTAGAGTATCATTAATGTGGGCTGCTTCACATTTACGGGCTATTTCAAGAGCTTTATTTTTTTTATTAATTGTTAAGAAAAAAGCAGAAATTTTCAGTAATGTAAAGCTACGTATGTGAGTCAATTGGATAGTTTTAGCAAATTCAAGAGCGGATCTTAAATCATCTAATTCAATAAGTTTCAAGCAAATATCTTTGGTTATTTGAGAATATGACCTAGAATTTTCATTTTTAGCTTCTGATACTTTCTTGTACAAAGAAAGCCTTTCTCGAAAATTTTTTGGTAATAGTTTGAGAAAATCATTTTGAGTATTTTCGTCTAATGCTACTTCCACAATAATATCTAAAGTATTTTTTTCTAAAGCTTTGAAGGCTTCTGCATTTCTGCTTGCATCGAATAGTTCTTGAGAATTAATTATAATATATAATTTAGAATATTTCTCACGAATAGCAATTAGCCTTTTTAAATGATCAAATAGCTTGAAGTTTATTTGAAGAGAAATATTCCTTATCTTTTCAGATGAAAAAAGATCTCTTTTAGAAATTTCTTTTTCTAAGTTAGAAAAATTAACCTCTAGTTGAGTGAGAATATTTTTAATTTGAATGCACTCATCTTCTTCCAAAATTTGGTCTATATTATTGAATTTAATAGATTGGTTATAAATTTGGTTTAATCTTTCAATTAATTCCATTAATTGTTCAGGGATATTTAATTTATTAAACTCTTCGAACAAATCGTCATTTTTTAGCTCATTCACTTCCTCTAATACCTCTCTTAGCTGAGAAATAAAGCTTTTAATTAGAGTTTCTAATAAATTCCTGTTAATTGACCGTAGGCGAGGGATTTCTAACAAAAAATGTTGTTTTGTTAAATTGTTAAGGGTGCGACTTGCAAAGCTCGTATTAATTTTATCTCTGGAACCTAAACATTTTAAAATATTGTTAATAAGTACAGTTGGAATTTCTACATTAAAACTACTTTGTGGATTTCCAGTAGAGATATTAGAAGATTGAGGTTCTTCAATCTGCGCAGCGGTGCTACTGTTTGGTGGGGTATTTGAAAAAAGTGGATGATATTCAGAATAATTACAACTAGAAAAAATGCTATTCATATTTTATAAATCCTTAAAAAAAAGTTAAATTAATGGCGGAAAGTATAACCTATAATAAGGATTAAAATAAATCGGTTTTTTTGATAACAGTCTTATTATAAGATACTTAAGTTATTTATTTAAGCAAATTCTGGAGTATCTATAAGAGCTGCTATTCTTTCAAGTTCGTGGGATGTGCATGTGTGTGGATTATGAAAAAAACTTAAAGTGACATTGACTGTTCTTGCGACATTATTAGGAAGTGACAAAGATGCAATGAACAGACCCCCACCAATTTGAAAGAGGCCTTTTTTTGCATTGAAATTATCATTAAAAATAGATCCAAGTATGTTTGCTGAGCCTTTGAAAAAGGTTTCAGATAAAGTTGCAGTGGTTACAGCGCTACTTATCAAAAAGTCACAGGTTCCTACAACTGGCGCAAGAAACCTAACCGAGTTTATAAGAGATATACTCTTTAAAGTACTGTAAAAAGGCCTAGAGATATTTTTGTCGAAAAATATTTGACTCTTGTTTATTTTTTCAAAATCAATCATGCCAAAAGAGTTTAATTAAGTGGATTGTAAAAATCCAATTAAAATTAATTGATGGTCAAAAAGTCTTCATTTTTAGCTAGTTGATAACTATGTTGTTATAGTTCTGGTTTTCTTACGTTTTTGTATAAAAAAGATAAAATTAAGTTTGTTTTTAATTTTAAAAAAAAAGTCAAACTGGCAAAGTATTTTTTTTGTGAACTTTTAAAAGATATGGGATCAGATATTTTAGTTAGCATTGTTATGGGCAGCCAGTCTGATTTTTCAACGATGAAAGCTGCGGCTGATGTTTTAAGTCAATTAGAGATTGCACATGAAACTAAGATTGTATCAGCTCATCGTACTCCTGACAGGCTCTATTCTTATGCAAAAGATTTAGATAGTAGAAAAGTTCAAGTGGTTATTGCGGGAGCAGGAGGCGCTGCACATCTACCTGGTATGGTTGCTTCTATGACTAAGATACCTGTTTTAGGAATTCCAATAAGTTCGAAGCATCTAAACGGTCTTGATAGCTTATTATCAATTGTTCAGATGCCAGCAGGCGTTCCTGTTGGGACTTTTGCAATTGGAATTGCTGGTGCAAAAAATGCAGCACTTTTTGCAGCGAGCATCTTAGCTAATAACTGTGAAGCAATCAGCACAAAGTTACAGTTATATCGAAAAAATCAAAAAGAGGCTGTTTTAGAAGAGCCAATTTGTAAGGAGCTATTATGATAATTCTTCCTGGGAAAACAATTGGGATAATTGGTGGAGGCCAACTTGGAAAAATGATGGTCATGGCAGCAGCTCAAATGGGTTATAACACTGTGGTTTTTTCCGATCAAAAAGATTCTCCAGCATGTGCAGTAGCATCTGAGGTGGTGATAGCACCATACTCAGATCAAATAGCTTGGGAGACCTTCAAAAAAATGAGTGATATTGTAACTTATGAATGGGAGAATGTTCCCTTAAATTTTATTCAATACCTCGAGAAGGAAACTCTTGTTAGGCCGGGATCTAATATCTTGAGTATTGCTCAAAATAGGATTCGCGAAAAAAAATTTATTAGATCTTTGAATATTGAGACGCCGCTTTATCAGGCTGTAACTGATAAAAAATCTTTTTTTGAAGCGGTTAGCTCAATCGGCTTTCCATGCATTTTAAAAACGAGCGAGATGGGTTATGATGGTAAAGGCCAATGCGAGATTAACTTTGGTTATGATTTAGAGAAAATATGGGAGGAGTCTGAAAACTCTGAAAAAATTTTAGAAAAGAAAATACCATTTGAAAAAGAAATATCAGTTATTGCTGCAAGAAATTCCTATGGGCAGTTTGCTGCTTTTGTGCCAGTTCACAATATCTACAAAGATAAAATATTAGACATCTCAATTGCTCCGGCTGATGTTTCGGAGGAAGTTTCTCAAAAAGCAATCCAGATTACAAAAAAAATTATGGAGTCTGTAAACTACGTTGGGGTTATGGCAGTGGAGTTTTTCGTAACTTATGAAAAGAAAGTTATTGTAAACGAGATAGCTCCAAGGCCGCATAATTCTGGGCATTGGACAATTGATGCTTGTTATACTAGCCAGTTTGAGCAGCATATCAGAGCTATTTGCAATCTTAGGTTGGGAAATACCGCTTTTCATAGTAAAGCGGTTATGAAAAATCTAGTTGGAAGTGACGTTTTAAACTGGCAGAAATTTGAAAATTCCGGCAAGTGCAAATTACACATATACGGGAAAAAAACATTGAATGATAAAAGAAAAATGGGGCATCTAACAACTTTACTATAAATGTCTAGCATGTCTTTTTTTAAAATATTTCTCAGTTTAATCATAACATTTACAGCTTTCTGTGAAGTAAATGATTCGATAGTTCCCACAATAAAAAAAATCTCTCCTGATGATTTTTCTGGTAAGATTACAAAAAATCAGATGCAGAAAATCAAAAAAGTTGAACTGAAGAAGAGTGATAGAATTCTTCTTATGTCATTTAATATGCTTTTTAATCTTAAACATAAAGAAGCTCTTCTAGAGGAAAGGCATCAATGGACAAATCGGCTTCCCAGAATAATAGAGTATTTAGAATTTTCAAAACCTGACATTATCGGAACTCAAGAACTTCATAAGAGTCAACTCGATGATTTGATGAGTGAAATATCTGATAAATATGCTTATTATGGCTTGGGTAGAGATGATGGGAAAGATAAAGGCGAAATACAAGCTGTTTTCTATGATAAGAAGCGCTTTAAACTGCTAGATTCTAAAACGTACTTTTTTTCAAAAACTCCAACAAAAGTAAGTCATAATTCGTATAAGGTAAAAAATACCCTTACTTACTGTAAATTTTTAGATTTCAACACAAACAAAAAATTTATTGTATTGAATACCCACCTTAGCTTTTCGAGCCCTCATGTAAGATTGTATGAAGCAAAGTTCATTAAAAAATTTGTTGATAAGTTGCCTTCAAGTATGGCGGTTATTTTAATGGGAGATTTTAATGCCTTCCCGATGCGTTTTGATTTAGATCTTCCATTTTTTGATGGTGCACTTGTTCTTGAGACGATTACAAGCGGTAAAATGGAAAATAGTATGAATAAATCAGCAATGGGACACTTTGGCCCCATTTCATCAACAAATTTCTCTCAAGATACAAAAAAGGTATTTTCTGGTAACGGAACGCCAGGGGTAATCCTCGATTTTATTTTTGTAAATGACAATATATTTATTAGATCACATGGGATAGACCCGGCAAAAGTTGATAATGAATATATGTCTGATCACTTTCCTGTTTTAGCGGAAGCTATCATTGACTGATCATAGTAAGCGCTATCAAGCTCAAAATATAAACAACTAGCACAAGTAAAGAATCAAACCCCATCATAAATATCTTCTTTTTTTGCCTGGCTAGAATTCCCCAAAGATAGATGCAAGTCACAATAATTCCTGAGGCCGCCATTAGCAAAGAAGGTTTGTCCAGGGATGCTACAATAGATCCTTTTCGATAAGCGATATCAGCTATTAGAAAAACAGCCATCATAAGAGTGTTTGATCCAAAGATATTTGCAAAGGCCATTGTATAGGCTTTTATTTTTATAGCCCCGTAGGTCGTGCTGAGCTCAGGCAGGGAAGTTGCTAAAGCCACAAAAGTAGCCCCAACAAAACTGCTTGAAATACCTACTTGTGTGCTCAAAGTATCTGCGAAGTATGCGACATCCCAGCCAGCAACTAGAACAATTGAACAAGCAATGAAAAAATATATCCCAAGTGCTAAGTTTGGTAATTTTGTTATATTTTTCTGGAAGGGGAGTTTTTTTGCTACCTCTCTGCTGGGGAGATCTACCGGAATCCATTTTTCTGCATTTTGGTGAGAATGTAATGCTTTTAACATTACAATGTAGAATATAAAGAAAGTAATCGGCCAGATGCCCACACCAAAGATTGATGTTATTTCACCAAAAGAGTAAGCAAAAACAATGAACCCAAGCTGAATAATTAAAAAAACGCCGGTTAAAACAAGTGAAACAGTCGGAGTTAAATAAGATAGGCTCGAACCTCTCACAAAAAACAGGTCTACAATAGCCAGCATGCACGTTTGCAGAGGAACCCCGCCGATTAAGTTATTCACTGCAAGTTTAGGATTGTCAAGTGCTGAGGCTGTTATCGTAGTAATTACTTCTGGCAGTGATGTTGTGAAAGCTAATAGAAAAGCGCCGATGAAAGCTTTGCTTACTTTAGTTCTTTCTCCAATTTCATCAGCATATATTGCAAGTTTTGTTCCAGAGATCCAAATTGCAATAGCTCCAATTAAGAAAAAAAATAAGTTAAATACCGAGTCCATCTATAGTTTGAAGTGAAGCTGCTTTTTATTGATTTAAAAAATAAGCATATTTTTCGCAATTTAAAAAGGAGCTAATTTTTGACAAAAGACCCACTTTTTTAAAAGTGGGTTGAAAGCTTTAAGTATATCTCAAAAAGCTTCTAACAGTTTTTATTATTTTGAAAAAAAAACCTTTAGCTTTTCTAAGAACCCCATTTTTTGGGGGTGATTTTGATCGGACTCTAGCTCTTTAAACTGACTTAGGATTTCTTTTTGTTTTTTTGTTAGTTTAACCGGAGTTTCTACATGAATCCTTACTAGCAAATCACCTGTGCCTTGACCATGCACATTTGGAATCCCTTGGCCTCTGACTCTAAAAAGTTTCCCATTCTGAGTTCCTTCCGGGATGTTTATTTTACAAGACTTTCCGTGGGGTGAAGGAATTTCTTTTTGACTGCCAAGTGCAGCTTCTGAAAAAGTTAAGGGTAGCTCAACGTAAACATCATCGCCGTCTCTTTGAAAGGCCTGATGCGGCTCAACTTGTATATAAACATACAAGTCACCTGGAGGGCCACCAGCTTCTCCAGCATCTCCATAACCTGACATCTTTAGGCGCATACCACTGTCAACGCCTGGGGGGATTTTGATAGTTACATTTTCTTTTTTCTTAACTTTGCCAGCGCCATGACAGGCAGAGCATGCCTTGGTAATTACTTTACCTGACCCGTGGCACTGAGGACAAGTAGAGGACATGCTAAAAAATCCACGGCTTTGGAATACTTGACCATTACCGTTACATGATGAACAGGTTTTAATATCGCTGCTAGATTCAGCTCCTAAGCCGTTACATTTTCCACAATTGCTAAGATTTTGAATTACTATGCGCTTCTCTGTTCCTTTAACAGCCTCTTCAAAGGAAATTGAAATGTTTACTTTCTTGCTGGCTCCTTTTTGAGCTCGCATATGGTTTGAATCGGTGTTTTCAAATCCAAAAAAAGAATCAAAAATAGACTCAGATCCTCCTCCAAACGCTCCCATAAAAGTTCTAAGGGCTTCGTCCATTGAGGAAAAGCCGCCGCCTCCTCCCATATGAGCACCTTTTAGCCCTTCTTCTCCATATTGGTTATAGATGTTTCTCTTGTTCTCATCGCTTAGGACTTCATAAGCTTCAGAAACTTTTTTGAACTTGGCTTCAGCTTCAGGATCTCCCTGATTTTTGTCAGGGTGAAATTTCAAAGCCATTTTTCGATAGGCTTTTTTTATTTCAGCTTGGCTGGCGTTGCGATCAACACCTAAAACAGCGTAATAATCTGTCATATTATCAACTTTTTTTATTATGAATTATATCAGTTAAAGCGGTTTTTTAGCAAATGCGAAAGGGGAGCGCTAAATTACTTAGCGGGATTTTCTAGCTGCATTTTTAGCTCTTTTTAGCGCTTCTTTAGATTTTTTTCTTTTTCTCACAGAAGGCTTATCGTAAAAACGATTTGCTTTACAAGTTTTCATAACACCTTCTTTATCTAATTTTTTTTTCAATAAACGAAGAGCTTTATCAATAGCTTCTCCAATTCGAACTTTTACGCTGGACATTTAAATTAGAACTCCTTTTAAGGTTAATTAGCCAAAATGATAAGTAATCATTTGGTTTTAATCAAGCATCTCTCAAATAGATAGGCATTAAATCATTAATTTCAGTAAAATCTTTTCTTAAAAACTTATCGAAACACATTTTTGCCAACATCTGTTCATTAGGCTTTCCAAGGATCCATTCTATAGGAAATGGAGTTTCAATTCTTTTCTTTAAGGTTTTTAAATCAGGTGTGATTGCTTTTGGAGTATTTTTTAGCAACAAACTGATATCACTTATTGAAAAAAGAGTAGGTTCAGAAAAATGAACTACTTTATCAGAGCGTGTAGCCTTGCTTGCATAAACTCCTCCAATTTTGGCATCTATAATGCTTATAAAGTTTCCATCGCTTTCTGGGATGAAGCTTTCTAAGGATGAAAAGCAAATGATAGGGATGTTTAATGCATATGATAAGGACTTTGCTATCGTAATGGATACCCTAACTCCAGTATATGAGCCAGGGCCAACGCCTACTCCAATAAAAGAAATATCTTTTTTTACATTTTTTAAAAAATTGAAAAAATAGTTAGACAGGTCGCGTTTCGCAAAAACATGCAAATGTCTTAAAACTCGGTTTTTTTCAACTTCTAAAATTGCTGAAGATGATGAGCTACTTTCTAAAATTATTCCTTTTGTCATTAAAGAAAAGTTGTTAGTTTAAAAGATAAATCATTGTAGCATATTTAGGGCTCTTTTCCAACTGAACTTATTGCGAAGATTAAGCTCAATTGTTAGAGTTATCTGATTTATATTCAAAAACTGAGGATTTTTTTTGAACGAGGAAAATAATAAACCAGAAAAGCATTTTGAAAATGTTCCTGAGATAGAGGTTGAAAATAAGAAAAATCTTCCTAAGATAGTCCCTCTTTTCCCGGAAGAGTTATTTATCGTACCTCTTTTAAGAAGGCCATTTTTCCCTGGCATGGCTGCTCCAATTATTATTGAACCTGGAGCATATTATGAAGTACTTAAGCAAGTGGCAAAAACTGACCATAAATGTATGGGATTGTTTTTAACAAAAGATGAAAATGCAAGTATTTATAAGATTGGGATCGACGATATCTATCGAGTCGGAGTGGTCGCAAGAGTGCTAAGAATCATTCCATTAGAGCAAGGTGGTGCCCAGGTAGTCCTAAATATGGAAAAAAGAATTTCCATAGTTGAGCCGATAAAAGACCAGTACTTAAAAGCTAAAATTAAATATCATGAAGACACTCCACCTGAAGAGCTATCCAAAGAGTTGAAGGCATACTCAATTAGCATTATAACAACTATAAAAGAGCTTTTAAAGTTAAACCCTTTGTTCAAAGAAGAATTGCAGATCTTTCTTGGGCACTCTGATTTTACAGAGCCTGGTAGGTTAGCAGATTTTGCAGTAGCTTTAACTACTGCAACAAGAGAAGAGCTGCAAGACGTTTTAAAAACTCTTGATATCCAAGGGAGAATAGACAAAGCATTGATTCTTCTCAAAAAAGAGCTTGATTTAAGTCGTTTACAAAGCAACATCAATCAAAGAATTGAAGCTAATATTTCTAAAACACAAAGAGAGTTTTTCTTAAAAGAACAGCTAAAAGCGATAAAAAAAGAATTAGGACTTGAAAAAGAAGATAAATATTTTGATATAGAAAAATTCGATGCACGTTTGAAAAAGTGCAAGGTTCCTGAGGCTGTAACAAAAGTTATAGATGATGAAATGGAAAAACTTAGCTCTTTGGAAATTCAATCGCCTGAATATACAGTATGTCGTAACTATTTGGACTGGTTGACAGCTGTTCCCTGGGGGATTTTTACTAAAGAGAATAATGATTTAGATCATGCTGAAAAGATACTGGAAGAAGATCATTATGGACTTAAGGACATTAAAGAAAGAATTCTTGAGTTTATTGGGGTTGGAAAGCTCACCAAAGGAATTAAAGGAAGCATAATATGCTTGGTAGGACCCCCAGGAGTTGGAAAGACAAGCATTGGTAAAAGTGTTGCAAGAGCATTAAATCGCAAGTTTTACCGCTTTTCTGTTGGTGGTATGAGGGATGAAGCTGAAATAAAAGGTCATAGAAGAACATATATTGGTTCTATGCCGGGAAAGATGATCCAAGCTCTAAAAAATACTGAAGCAATGAACCCTGTGATTATGATTGATGAGATTGATAAAATGGGAATGAGTTATCATGGAGATCCAGCATCAGCTCTTTTAGAGGTGTTAGATCCGGAACAAAACAAAGATTTTTTAGATCATTATTTAGATGTACCTTGTGATTTGTCTAACATTTTATTTATGGTAACAGCAAATATTATAGATACAATACCAGAGCCTTTGAAAGACAGGATGGAAATTCTTAGGTTATCTGGATATATTCAAGCTGAGAAAATTGAAATTGCGAAAAAATATCTAATTCCAAGAAACCGCAAGGAAATGGGATTAAAAGCAACTCAGATTAATTTCTCAAAAGGTGGGATATCACAGATAATTTACGGTTTTGCGAGAGAGGCTGGAGTTAGAAATTTAGAGAATCTGATAAAAAAAATCTTGCGAAAAGTTGCTATGAAAGTTGCTCGAAAAAGTGAAAAGCAACCTTTCAAAAAAGTGAATATTACTGAAGATAATATAAGCGACTATTTAGGAAAACCGATATTTACATCAGATAGATATTATGAAAAAACCCCAGTTGGAGTGACGACAGGTCTTGCTTGGACATCTTTGGGTGGGGCTACACTTTATGTTGAGGCCTCTGAGGCATCTGCACCTAGAACTGATATGAAACTAACTGGCCAAGCTGGGGATGTTATGCGAGAGTCAGCCCAAATTGCTTGGAGTTTTGTGCACAGCAAATCTAGTAGGTATGCACCAGGGATAGATTTTTTTCCACACGCCCAAGTGCATATTCATATACCAGAAGGAGCAACTCCTAAGGATGGTCCCTCAGCTGGTGTTACAATGGTCACTGCAATTTTATCTCTTTTGTTAAATCAAAGGGTGTTGGACGACCTTGGTATGACAGGGGAAATTACTCTTACGGGAAAAGTCCTTCGAATTGGTGGCGTTAAAGAAAAGCTGATTGCAGCTAGAAGGTCAAAATTAAAAGTTTTAATCTTTCCTCAAGATAATAAGCGGGACTTTGATGAGCTGCCAAGTTATTTGAAGAAAGGTTTAAAAGTCCATTTTGTAGATTATTATGACGACGTTTTCAGAATCGCATTCCCAAATGCAAAAATTAAGTTGGGAGAAAAAAAGCCTAGAAAAGCAACTCGATCAAAATCAACTAAAGCAAAAGGTAAAAGAGCTTAGATCTGATAAGCTATCCATTGCTACTGTAAATGGCTCTTTTGATTTATTGCATGCAGGGCATTTGAATATGCTTTATACTGCAGCTTGCTTAGCGGATAAATTGATTGTTTTGTTAAATACAGATGAATCAATTCAAAAATATAAAAGCAAAGACAGGCCAATTATTCCCTTAAAGTATCGAATGCAGATGATTAGTGCTATTGAATTTGTTGACTATGTTAGTTTTTTTGAAGAGACAGATCCCTGCAGGATTCTAAGCTTGGTCAAGCCGGATATTCATGTTAATGGCGCTGAATATGGGGCAAACTGCATTGAAGCTAAGACAGTTATTTCTAATGGTGGCAGGATTCATGTTGTTGATATTATAGAGGGATTCTCCACCACTAAAATTATTAAAAAGATAAAAAATATATGAGACTCGTCGCAAAATTTGACAAGGAAAACCAAGCTAAAAAATATTCATTTCTTCTTCAAAAAGAAAGTATTGCAAACAGCATTGAATCAGAAGTAGATGAAAAAACTAATAAGAGATCTTTACTTGTCTGGGTAGAAGATGAGGATTTAACAGAGAGAGCTGCTCAGCTTTATGATGAATTTATCAAAGATCCTGAGAATAAAAAATATGATGTTCCAGTTTCAAAAGCTTTTGCAAAGCCTTTGATCGAGGATATTCCAATTAAGATCACAGGTGAAAAAAAGAACAAGCTATCAATTACATTGACTATGATTGTCATTGGAATTTGCTCAATGATTTATCTGCTTAATTTCTTTCAAGAAGCTTATATAATGAAAAAAGAGGGGAAGAAAGTAGCTATTATTACACCTATTCAGCTTGCTCTTTTTTATGATGTTCCTAAGACATTATTAAAATTAAGTGAAACTTTAAAAAAATATCCAATTGATTCTTTTACATCTTTAGATGATGTTCCTCCTGAACTTGTGAAAGAACTTGAAGCTATAAACGAACTTCCTCAATGGAGAGGGTTTTATCCTTGGGCTTTGGAAAAAATTCAAAAGGCAAAAAAATCCCCAATTGGGGGAATGTTCTTAAAAATTCGCCAAGGACAAGTTTGGCGTCTTTTTTCTCCTTGTATTTTACATACTACGCTTTTGCACTTGTTGTTCAATATGCTTTGGGTTGCTGTCTTATTAAAACAGATAGAGATGAAAGTGAAAAAATGGAAAATCATTTTATTGATTTTAGTAATTGGGATCTTTTCCAATACTTGTCAGTATTTAATGAGCGGTCCTTTATTTTTAGGTTTTTCCGGCGTAGTTGTAGGCCTTGCTGGATATATTTGGTCTAGGCAAAAGATTGCTCCATGGGAAGGTTATACAATCAATAAATCAACTTTTATATTTCTTGCAGTTTTTGTGTTTGGAATGATGGGATTACAATTATTATCTTTTGTTTTCCAGTCTTTTGGATCTAATTTTTTTCAATACAATATTGCAAACACAGCTCATATATCTGGTGGGCTGGCTGGTTGGATTTTAGGAAAATTTTCATTTTTTTCGATGGAGGTAAGTTGAGTATTAGGGATATTGTTATACTTGGGTGTTCTTCTCAACAACCAACTAGGAAAAGAAATCATGGAGCTTACTTATTTCGGTGGAATGAGCAAGGTTTATTGTTTGATCCTGGTGAAGGGACTCAGCGTCAGTTTATTTTTGCAGAAGTTGCTCCAACTGTAGTCAGTCATATTTTTATAAGCCACTTTCATGGAGACCATTGTTTGGGGGTGGGATCAATGTTGATGCGACTGAATCTTGATAAGGTGACCCATCCTATTCACTGTTTTTATCCTGCAAGTGGAAAAAAGAACTTTGAAGCTCTTCGCTACGGCTGCATATATCATGAGAATATCAATGTTGTTGAACATCCTGTAAAAGATAACGGCTTCGTTTTTCAAGACGATAAATTTACCATTGAAGCTACTTTTTTAGAACATGGGATTGATAACATTGCATGGAGAGTGACAGAAAAAAATAAACTTAAATTCGACAAAAAAAAGCTTAAAGAGAATGGAATTTCAGGCCCAATCATCAAAGAGCTTGAGTCGAGGAAGGAAATTCTGGTTAATGGCAGGAAAGTTCACATAGATGAAGTTAGCTGGATCAAGCAAGGGGATAGCATTGCAGTCGCAATCGATACTAGATATTGCCCTCAGGCAATTGAAATAGCTAAAGATGCCAAGGTATTGCTATCAGAAAGTACCTATTTAGAAAAGCATAAGGATTTAGCTAGAAAGTATATGCATATGACGGCAAAGCAGGCAGCTTTAATTGCAAAACAAGCAAATGTTGAAAAATTGATCCTTACACACTTTTCTGCTAGATATCAAGACCTTAGCCTATTTGAAAAAGAAGCGAAGGAGGTTTTTGAAAATGTTTATGTTGCTGAAGACTTTAAAAGGTTTTTATTTTAGCTTTCTTGAATATACATTTCTAGATGCTTGGCTAGTTCCTCAATCACATGTAAGTCTTTTTGGGTATGCCATGAAATAAATTTTTTCAAAGCAGTTAAGCTGCGGTAATGACTTTCGTGTAGCTCAAGTAAAAGCTCACTCAAAGAATTGCTCTTTCCTCTAGCATCTTTAAACCAATTATTTACTCGAGAAAGGCTCTTAGAAAACCTGGGACTGTGATGGAGTTGATCCATAGCTTTATCTAAATCAATGGCATTTTTTGCAAACATTGTAATCCATGAGTGGCTCGATGCTAATTTAAGATCTTTTTGAAGTTCTTTTAAATCATTTAACACTAAAAGGGCCTTTTTCTTTGGCTCTATAGCTGGGTATTTACCAGGCCACCCGCTTATTGGGAGTATTTCGGTCATATATTTCTTTTCTTTTTATAAATAATTAAATCCTTGTGATTCTATCTAGAACTTTTTAAGTAAAATTCATCTTGCAGAGCCTGCTCAGATTGAAATTTACCAAAAAACTCAGATGTTATAGTTTTACTACTCGGATCCTTAACTCCTCTAAATTGCATACAAAAGTGTGTTAATTCAAAATATACAGCTACGTCAGGAGTGTCTAATACATTACTGATGCACTCGCAGACTTGATGAGTTAACCTTTCTTGTATTTGAGGCCTTTTTGAAAAATATTCGACCAATCGATTCAACTTTGATAAGCCAATAATTTTCTTGGTTGGTATGTACGCTACATGAGCTATGCCGGTCATGGGTAAAAAGTGGTGCTCACAAATGCTTTGAACTAAAATGTTTTTAGTTAAGATCATCCGATCTTTTGTAAAGGAACTACTAATCGGGATAAAAGTAAGTTTTGGGAAATTAGTGGGCAAAAGTCCTGAAAAAAGCTCAGTTACATACATTTTAGCAACTCTTTTTGGAGTATCTCTTATTGAAGGATCTTCTAAATCAAGGCCTAGTGTCAATAAGATCTTTTCCATATGCTCTTCAATAATATTTATCTTTTCGTTTTTCGATAAATAAATGTCATCAGTTTTTGAGTTTTCTAAGAGAGTATTATTTGGCATATGATTTAATGTGTTGTCTTCTAATTTCTGCTGCAGCTATTGAGTATGCACATGCAACATTTATGGAGTTTTTCTTCCCATATAATGGGATATCAATAAAGTAATCAGTTCCTCTGAGAATCTCATCAGATATTCCGAACTCTTCGTTGCCTAAAATTAAAGTAAACGTTTCAGGAAAGATAAAATCGCTTACAGCTGTAGCATCAGTTGCAGTCTCCAGTGCTATCCAGGGCCTTGGAAGATCAAGTAAGTTATAATTGTTGTGACACTTAACGATACTTGATGCTCCCATAGAGGTTTTTATCACTTTGTTATTGTCTGTAAAAGGGGTCTTAACTCCAAAATAAAGATCTCCGATTCTGAGAGCTTCAGTAGTTCGTAGAATGCTTCCAACATTGTAAGCTGATCTAATATTGTCTAAATATATCGCAATATTTGAAAAGTCTAAAGTCGGGGTATGGTCTCCTTGGCGAATATGGGGTAAAAGATTATGTTCTTTAAGCTCAATGCTAGCATTTTTTAGATGGTAGTGGTATCTATCCGATATTTGTTTTAAGTCGGAAGAGAGGTTTGCAAGCTCTAAGTTCATCCATTTTAAATATTTTAAATATTGGCTTTCGATTTCTTGGTAGTCATTTTTGCCAGTCAGTATTTTTTCATAAATACAACGTAAAATCTCTGCACATTTTTTATGTTGTTGTTTTAATTCAAGTCTCTCAAATTTTCTTGATGTGAACATTATTTTGCTCGGCTTAATAAATATTCATCTAATGTTCCGTCAAAAACGATAGGGCCTGTGCTTTCTAGTGCAATAATTTTAGTTGCAAAGCGGTTAATTAAATCCCTGTCGTGAGTTGCTACAATAGCGGTTCCTTGAAATTCTTCAAGCCCCCATGCCAGAGCGGATACGGACTCCAAGTCCAAGTGATTGTTAGGTTCGTCCAAAACAACGGTGTTTGGCTCGTTTAACATAAGCATTGCCAAAATGAGTCTGGCTGTTTCACCTCCTGACAAGGCAGATATCGGCTTAAACGCATCATCGCCACCAAACAGCAGCTTTCCTAGGACACTGCGAATTTCTACATCATAGACTTCGGCTTTCTTGTCTTTTAACCAATCAAAAAGTGTAGTTTTCGATTCTTTATCTACAACGTCTTGGTGGTTTTGGGGAAAGTATCCCATTTTTACATTGTGCCCAACAATTATATCGCCAGATGTTGGATGTATTTCCTTCGCCAATAATTTCAATAGTGTACTTTTCCCGATCCCATTACTTCCAATAACCGCTACTTTGTCGCCTCTATGTATTTCAAAGCTGAAATTTTTAAAAATCTGTTTTTCTTCAAAATTAATGCTAATATTTTTTACATTAAAAACGACTTGTCCTGAAGTTATTTCAGGAGGAGTAAATCTAATGTAAGGTCTTTGTATGTTAGATTTTTTTAAATCTTGCGGTTGAAGTTTTTGGATTTCTTTTACTCTAGACTGGACTTGACTTGCCCTAGTTCCTGCTCCAAACTTTGCCACAAACTCTTTTAGTTGAGAAATTTTCTTCTCTTTTGCTTTGTTCTCATTTTCAGCTTTTTCCCTTACGGATGTTTTAGTGACAAGCATTTGATCGTAGTTCCCGGGGTAGAAAATAATTGTCTCGTAATCAATATCTGCAATTGTTGTAGTTATGGCATTTAAAAAAAAGCGGTCGTGAGAAACTACAATTAAGGCCCCTTTGTAGTTGATCAAAAAATCTTCTAACCAGCTAATTGTTTGCATATCTAAATGGTTTGTAGGCTCGTCCAATATCAATGCTTGTGGATCTCCGAATAAAGCTTGGCAAAGCAATGAGCGGAACTGGAAATCAGTAGGAACCGATTTCATTTTGACATTGTGGAACTCTTTTGCAATTCCCATACCAATTAAAAGCACTTCAGCGTCAGCTTCTGCGCTATATCCATTTTCCTCTGCGATAATTTCTTCTAAATCCCCGAGTCTCATTCCAATTTTATCTGTCATCTCCACCTCGTATAGGGAATCCCTCTCGCTCATGGCGCTCCAGAGCTTAGTATTTCCCATGATGACGGTATCAATCAAAGAATACTCTTCAAATTCTTCAATATTTTGTTTTAAATACCCGATTTTCTCAGGCAGAGAAACAGTTCCTGAGGTTGGAGGTTCAATCCCCATTATAATTTTTAATAGCGTGGACTTACCAGCACCATTAGGTCCAGTTAAGCCATATCGGCACCCATCGTTGAATGTCATAGTGACATTGTCAAATAAAACTCGTGTACCAATTTTTTTTGAGACAGAATCTAGTGTTATCATTCGAAAAAAAATACTTTAATTTGAAAAATACAATTATGGTAACAAAATGATAAAATATTCAAAAGCTTTCGATTTATTTTAAGGTGAGTTTCTGTAAACTAGATTTTTTAGTTCATAGCTAAAAGTGATTCAAACATTTAAAAAAAATGCAGTCAGTGTAATAATAATAGGCACTTATAAAGAAAAGTAATAAAAAAAGTGATAAATTATTTAATTCGCCCAAAGCAACAGCCAAGCTCAGGCTGGCATGTTTTTAACTCTTTAAGTAACCTTGATAAAATCCAAAGACAGTTAAACGTTGGCTTAAAGGTTTTGTCAATGCTTGGAATGGTTTTTTCAGCTATGACTGGGTTTTATAGTTTTCAATTTATTGCAACATCGGTAAATTCGGTTGAACACTCATTAGCCATTGGAGCATTTTTAACGAGCGTTATTTCATTTGCTCGGCTAGCTAAATATAGCTATATTCACTCGTTTTATGAAAAGGTCTGATTCTTTTATAACAAAAAGACAGAGGAGTCTAAAAGAAGCTGCGGAAGATTACACGGAGCTTATCGAAGACTTTATTCAAAATAAAGGTGAAGCAAGAGTCTGTGATCTTGCAAAAGAAATGGGGATATCCCATGTTACAGTTATTAGGACTTTAGCAAGGCTAGAGGCAGAAGGCTATTTAAAAACATCACCTAGAAATCCTATTGATTTGACTCAAAAAGGTAAAAAACTAGCAAAATCAAGTAAAAAAAGGCATGAAACCATCTATTCATTTTTATTAAAAATAGGGGTTTCAAAACAAAATGCCCAAAATGATGTCGAGGGGATTGAGCATCATATAAGTGATGAAACATTATCTAGAATAACAGACCTTTTAAAAAAACTTTAGGACACTAGCTATACTTTATATCTGATTAGCAAAGAAAATTAATATTAAAGTTCTCCTTGTGATAAAATGATGAAAACGAAGGGGAGGTTGCTTTGGATTTTTTAGAGGGCGTAAAGCAGTTTGTTGATCACTTGAAGTTTGTTAAAAATGTATCTGAGCATACCATTAGGTCATATAATATTGACCTTAACTTTTTTTACTCAGAGCTTTCTAAAAAATATAGTTCTTTAAAAATTGAAATGGTGAAAAAACTTGATGTCAGGGATTTTTTAAACATTCTTTATATAAAAAAAGAAAAAGTAGCTACGATTTCACGTAGACTTTCTACTTTAAGGTCTTTTTATAGGTTTGCATTAAAAAACGAATGGATAAAAGAAAATCCACTTATTGAGATCCATTCGCCAAAAAGTGAAAAAAAACTCCCAGTTACTCTTACATATTCACAAGTTGAAAGCTTACTCCAACAGCCAGATTTAACTTCTTATCTAGGTTTTAGGGATCGAGCTATCATGGAACTTTTCTATAGCTCAGGTCTTAGACTTTCAGAATTAGTTTCATTGAATAGAGATGATTTGAACCTTTCGCAGTTGATGGTCAAGGTAAAAGGAAAGGGTAAAAAACAAAGGGTAATTCCAATCACACAAACTGCAAAAAAATGGATTTTGGAATATTTGCAACATCCTCTAAGACAACTAGATTCCAAAGAACATAAAGCTCAAGTCGACTCAAAAGCCGTGTTTTTGAATAAGTGGGGAAAGCGAATCTCGCCTAGGTCAATTGATAGAAATTTTAATAAATATTTATTGATGTCCAACCTTTCTACGAAAGTGACCCCTCATAAAATTAGACATACGATAGCAACTCATTGGCTGGAAAATGGTATGGATTTAAAAACAATTCAGCAATTATTGGGACATGAAGTCTTATCTACAACTACAATCTATACACATGTCTCGACAAAACTTAAGAAAGAAGTCTATAAAAAAACTTTTTCTAGATAAAAAAAAGGGCAGATTAAATCTGCCCTTCGGAAAAACTGTAAGCCGGATTCTGTAAGCAATAAGGTTGCTTTGCAGTCATTCATCTAGGGATTTTGTCGCCAAAATCCTCAAGCGATCTACTTAAGCTAAAGCCTGGAGACAGCTTATATTAGCTATATTTGATCTTGCTTCAGATGGGGTTTATAATCATTCTTAAGTTGCCTTAAGAGGCTCGGCTCTTTAAGCCGAGTTTTCACTCTGTCCACAATGTGGCGATTTGTTTTCTGTTACACTTTCCGTAGCCTTTCGGCCCCCAGTATTTCGCTGGCATCCTCTCCTGTGAAGTCCAGACTTTCCTCTTTTAGAAGTCTAAAAGCGACTGCACGTTTTTCCTTAAACTTTTGCAAGCCTGCGTCTTCTTCTTTTTGTTGAATCCGTACCTTCTGTAGGTTCTATTTCTGACCAGAAGTGTATTCTAGAGCAGTGTTCACAGAAAATTAATCTTTCGCCTTTTCTGACCAGGTTCTCGTGTTGAGCTGTTAAGCTGATGTGGCACCCGCTACAAGTTCTATTTTCAATAGGGACTATTACTCTGTCTTTTTTGTTTTGCAGTAGTCTTTCATAGATTTTTAGCACTTCTTCGTCAGCACCTTGAGCTAGAACATCTCTTTTGAGTTTGAGTTCTTTGCCTTCCGTATTAATTGTCTGGATTGAAGCCCTAATTTCACTTAATAGGGTTTGAGAGCTCTCTTCAGATTCTTTTAAAGATCCTTTGATCTTTTCTAAGATCTCTTCTTCTAAATTTCTTTTGTCGATTAAGTCAGATGCAATCTGTTCAGTTGCTGACTTTTCCCTTTCAGATTGAGTAAGTTCTTGGGTTAAGGCATTAAATTCATCAACCTTTTTAACATTTAATTGTTTGGCTTCAAGTTGCTTGATTCTCTCTTCAATTTCAACAATCTTAGTTTCTTGATTGGAAATATTCTGGTTAAGTTCAGATATTTCATTTTCTTTTTCTTCTAGCTGAGCTTGAAGATCTCGGCGAAGTGAGTCAATATGGTCCAGTTCCTTTTGGCGCTCTTTTTTTAGGCGCATTAGGCGGATCATCTTCATATCAAATTCTTGTATATCAATAATTTTTTTTAAACTTTCTAGCATATTACCTCAGAGGATCAGAATAAGAGTTTTATATTTATGACGTCACAAGAACTTTATATCTATTTAGAGATTCATTCAAGACAAAATCTTTTTTCAATGGCCAAAAAGGATGAAAAGATGTTTGTAAATTTTTTACTTACATCAACTTTGGCTAAAAGCAAATTGCAACGTAGCGATCAAACACTTCTTGTTTAAAACCGTCTAAATCTAGTAGATTTAAGGTTCAAATGCAATTTCGCTTCAAAAAAAGTTATTCAAAGCTTGAATTCAGAGGAGTTTTTAATGGGATTTTTAAATAGGTATCTAGAAAACATACCAAAAGAAAGTAGAAGTTCAAAGGCTATTGCCTTTATGGCCTCATTAGATGCAATTCAACAATCTCATCCATTAATTAGCAAAGAGATTGTAAAAGAGCTCTTTGACCAAAGGTCCCATTTGAAACTGATTGCATCGGAGAATTTTAGTTCATTAGAAGTCCAGTTAGCAATGGGCAACCTTTTTACCGATAAATATAGTGAAGGGTTTGTAGACCACCGCTTTTATGCAGGATGCGAACAAGTAGATAATATCGAAAGACATGCAAATAACTTAGCAAAAGAGCTTTTTAATGCCGAGCATGCTTATGTACAGCCTCATTCGGGAGCTGATGCTAATCTTGTTGCTCTGTGGTCTGTATTAGTTCAAAGAGTTCAGAGTAAAGAGTTGGAAAGGCTTTCTCAAAAAACAATAGATGAGCTTACTGATGAAGAACATGAGCAAGTTAGAACTGCTTTGGTTTCCCAAAAAGTTATGGGAATGTCTTTAAACTCTGGAGGACACTTAACTCATGGATATCGTCATAATGTAACAGCTAAAATGATGCATTCATTTCCTTATGATGTTGATCCAGAAACCGGTTTAATTGATTATGCAGCTTTACAAAAACAAGCAGAGGAAGTTAGGCCATTAATTTTAATTGCAGGGTATTCTTCTTACCCCAGATTAATTGACTTTGCAAAAATGAGGGAAATTGCAGACTCTGTTGGAGCAGTTCTTTTAGTCGACATGGCCCATTTTGCTGGGTTAGTAGCAGGTAAGGTAATTCAAGGGAATTATAACCCTATACCTTTTGCGCATATTGTGACTTCGACTACACATAAGACTCTTAGAGGGCCTAGAGGGGGACTTATCTTATGCACAAATGAATTTAAGGAAGTTGTTGATAAGGGATGTCCATTGGTTTTAGGCGGGCCAATGCCTCATGTAATAGCTGCAAAAGCAGTTGCATTCGAAGAGGCAAAAAGACCAGAGTTTAGCTTATATGCTCATCAGATTGTTAAAAACTCTAAAGCTTTGGCAGAAGAATTGGCTAAGCAAGGGGGGCCTTTAGTTAGTAATGGCACTGATAATCACTTGATTGTTATGGATGTGCAAAAGGGTTTCGGAGTTTCAGGAAGACAGGCTGAGCTTGCTTTAAGAAAGGCAATGTTGACTTGTAACCGCAATTCTATTCCATGTGACAAAAATGGACCATGGTACACTTCTGGAATAAGACTTGGAACAGCTGCCGTCACAACGCTTGGAATGAAAGAAGATCAAATGACTGAGATTGCAAAAATTATCGCTCAGGTTTTAAAATCTACAACGCCTACTAATACGAAAGAAGGTAAGTTGTCTAAAGCAAAATTTGAGATTGAGGATAAAATTTTACAACAATCTCAAAAACAAGTAGAAGAAATATTAAAAGGATTTCCTCTTTATCCTGAATTGAGCATTTTTGAGGAAAATACCTTGAAAAAAACTGAAACTGCAAGCAAATTATGAGTTAGATATAGGGGATTTTATGCCAGAAAACGAATTAAAAAGTCTAGAAGACAGAATAGAAAAGGCTCAACTTTCAAACAGAAGAGTATTCTTATCTGATCAAGTTGATCAAAATAGTGCTAAAGATATTATTAGGAAGCTTTGGTATCTTGAGTGGGAAAATCCTGGTAAACCAATTCTTTTTATAATCAACTCACCTGGAGGGTCTGTTGATGCTGGTTTTGCAATCTGGGATACTGTCAAACTGCTATCGAGTCCCGTTATAACTTTAGTTACTGGACTGGCAGCTTCTATGGGCTCACTTTTAAGTTTGTCTGCAACTAAAGGTAAGCGACTAGCGACACCTTATGCCAGAATCATGATTCACCAGCCATTGATCGGTGGTGTTATTAAAGGTCAAGCAACAGATCTAGAAATCCAAGCAAAAGAGATGCTTAAAACCAGATCAATCATTGTTAGTATCTACGCTGAATCTACAGGTAAAACTAAAGAGGAGATTGATCGATCATTGGACAGGGACAACTGGATGACAAGTGACGAAGCTAAAGATTTTGGTCTTCTAGATGGGATAGTCTCAAGTGGAAAAGACTTAGAGAAGTTCTTAAAATAATTTAATGTCTTATCCATTTTTTTTCAAATATCAACAATCTGGAAATGACTTTGTAATTTTAGATGATAGAGCTACTTTATTTCCGTTAAGTAGTTCCTTCATTAGTCATATCTGCGATCGAAAATTTGGAGTTGGTGCTGATGGGTTGATCTTACTTCAAAATTCCATTAAGAATGATTTCAAGATGCGAATCTTTAATTCGGATGGAAATGAGGCTGAAAGTTGCGGAAATGGAATTTGCTGCCTTGCTAAATTTATCAAAGACCAAAGCCTAATGCTTGACGAGAAAGTCACTTTAGAGTTGACTGACTCGTTAGTAAATATTATTTATAGAGATAATGACATTTTGGTTCAAATGGGTAGGCCTTCTGAATTTAAATTTAATCAAACAATTAGCATTGATAAAGGGGATTTAACTTACCACTTTATGAATACAGGTGTTCCTCACTTTGTATCATTTATTGAGAATGTTAGAAATTTTGATTTAAAGCAAATTGGGCCCAGCATTAGAAACCACGAGAATTTTATGCCAAGCGGTACAAATGTTAATTTTGCTGAGTTAAATAAAGATCAGGAAATTGCTGTTAGAACATATGAGAGAGGGGTTGAAGGGGAGACCTTAGCTTGTGGTACCGGTGCATGCGCTGTAGCATTAATAGCCTCTTTTATATATAATCTACCGAGCCCTATTAAAATTTGTCATCCGGGTGGAAAACTAACGGTTCATTTTGAAAGAAATCAAGATGATTTTAAAAATGTATCAATAGTTGGTCGAGCTGAAAAAGTTTATAGTGGGCAGTTGATAATGAACAATAATGATGGAGAAACGATATGTTAATTGGAATTCCTAAGGAAGTAAAAGCCAGCGAATTTAGAGTTGGAGCTACTCCGCATACGGCCGCAGCTCTTATAAAAGCAGGTCACAAAGTTTTTATTGAAAAAGATGCTGGGAAAGCAATTGGATTCACAAATGAACAATATACTTCGATTGGCGCTGAGATCAAAAATACAGCTAAGGAAATATATGAACAAGCTGAAATGATAATCAAAGTTAAAGAGCCTCAGCCATCCGAATTTCCGATGTTAAGAGAAGAGCAAATTCTATTCTGTTATTTGCACCTGGCACCAGATCCTGAACAAACAGAAGCATTGATTAAACAGAAAGTTATCGGCATCGCTTATGAGACAGTTACAGATGATAGAGGACGTCTTCCTTTATTGCTCCCAATGAGTGAGGTAGCCGGAAGAGTATCTGTACAAGCTGGTGCGACAGCTTTGCAAATGGTAAATGGTGGAAGAGGGGTTCTTTTAGGTGGTATTCCAGGGGTTAAGCCAGGTAAGGTAGTAGTTCTAGGTGGTGGAATTGTTGGAACAGAGGCAATGCGAATGGCATTAGGCCTTGGAGCTGATGTAACAATATTTGATGTTAATTTTGGTAGACTGAGGGAACTTAATGAACTTTACGCTCCAGCTTTAAAAACTAGATATTCAACTCCTGCCGCAGTTGAAGAAGAGCTAAAGGACGCAGACCTTGTGATAGGCGCCGTCTTAATTCCAGGGAAAACTGCCCCAAGGCTCATCACACAAGATATGCTTAAAAATATGCAAAAAGGAAGTGTTATTGTTGATGTTGCAATTGACCAGGGAGGTTGTGCAGAAACATCAAGGCCAACTACCCATGAAAATCCTACTTATGAAGTTGACGGGGTTGTTCACTATTGCGTTACAAATATGCCGTCTGCTTGCGCTAGGACATCAACAGAGGGATTGACCTACACAACATTGCCTCTCGCACTAAAATTGGCTAACTTAGGTTATAAACAAGCCTTAAAAGAAGATGTTCACTTAAGAAATGGGGTTAATGTATACCTAGGAAAAGTAACTAATGAGCCAGTCGCAAATGATTTAGGGTATGAATATATCCCAGTAGATAGCTTGATTTCCTCGACAAATTAATAATAAGTTATTAAAAAACGAAGTTAGGGGTTTTGTATTTTTATGTCTATTCCTAGCTTCGCGATAAAATATAACGATCTGGCTAGAAAGCTTATCTCAGAAAAAAATGTTAAAGACATCATATTCTCAGATGGAAGCTATCAAGTAGGGGTGTATGACAACGTAGAAAAAATGCTCTTCTGGCCCTTCATTCAGCTTGATGATAAAGCAAACGTAAGGGATGCATTTTGCAGTTGTTATACCTCTGAAGAAAAAGGAGAGTGCGTTCATTTAGCTGCGGCTTATTTTGTAATTTTTAAAGACTCAAAAGAGCCGTTAGCTAATCGGTATTATCGTTCGTTCTTTCATCAATTATGTCTTTTGTCATGTATCAGAATTGGACCAGATCCAGATAGTTTAAAAAAAATTACAGATGATACTTTTCTTTATACCTCCAAAACAAATAAACAATTATTTAGGGTTTATTTGGAGGATAAAAAATCTAAAAAGAAGTTTAAGGAAATTATACAGCCAGAGACACTAAGTAATGAAACAACTTCTTTAAAATACTCCCAAATCACGGAAGAAGAGTTAAAGCTTTGGAAAGAAGGTAAAGCCAGTAAAGATATTACGTATGAACTATCTTTTTGGTCGGATTTAGGAAAATGGATTTATTTTCTTCAAGAGCAAGGCTATCATTATCAAGTAAATTTCAAGATGTTAGATTCAATACCCCCAAGAGAAGTTGAAATAAAATTTCAAGGGTTGTTTGAGATATTTTTTTACATCTCTGAAAGTAGCTTAAAGTATGTAATCCCATCACTTAAGACTATTGTCTCACCAATAAAGGTAATAGAACAAACTCAGCAGCGCATTTCAGAAATAGTATTTCATGAAAAAGAGAAAGCTTTTGAAATTATCAGCAAACCGTTTGAAGAGAAGCTAGAAAAAAAAGGGTATTCAATAGGTGAGTGGGAATATATTAAGAATGTGGGGTTTTATAAAAAGTCTTTAGATCCTCTAGCTGAAAAAAAATGGATCAAACAAGAGGAAATTTCATTTTATCTCTCCGAATACCTGCAAACTTTTCAAGAAAAATTAAAGAAATATGATATTTATCCCCATGGGATAGAACCTAGCTATCACCTTTTTTTTGATGAAAAAGGCAATTTACATATTCAGATGTATATTTTTGATTTAAAGATATGCTTTGAAGAAGAAACTTTTCTATCTTGCCCGTGGCTTTTCCTAAAAGATAAAGGGTTTTACTTACTAAAAGATCCAATGTTTTTTAATATTGAGACTGTAGTCAAAAAAAATGAAATATCAGATTTTATTCACAAACACCGATTATGGCTTCATCAGTTTGAGGGCTTTCATACACATTATGGAGTTTTGCCGACTCAGTTTTTTTATAAGTTGACAAGTGATAGAGAGCTTGAATTTCTGTTAAGAATTGATTTGCCTCAAAGTCCTGATAAATTTGTAGATTTAGACGACTGGCTATATGTAGAAGGCCATGGATTTTATTTAAAGAAGGACTCGATAGGGACTTTCCCGATAAGATCAGGGCTAAAGATAAGCAAAGATGATGTATCCGAATTTATTGAATCTCATGTAACTGAACTTGAATCTGTAAATGGTTTTTTTGCAAGTAATACACCAATTGAAGATGCAAAGTTAAAGATTTATACAGAAAATGACCAAATTGTAGTGGACCCTATAATCCATTTTAAAAGCGGGTATGATGCTTCAAAAGTTATTTTTTTTGGTAAATATGTATATGTAGAAAATGAAGGTTTTTCAAAAATTCCTATTCAAAAAAATATTTTTGAGAGATTTTGGAAAAGGACAATAATACCTGAAGATAAGATTCTTTATTTTCTAAACTATGAGTTAGATTATCTAAGACAAAGTATTGATTCTTTAGATAAAAGTCTCAATAAACCTGCCAGATTACACTTAAAAATAAAAAGCCTAAAAAAAGAGATCAAAAGATCCAAAATATCTTGGCTAGTAGATTTATCATATAAATCTGACTTGGGAGAGGTAAGTGTTGTAAAGCTTTGGGAGTATATTCAGGAGAAAAGAAAATTTGCTTACACAAACGCAGGTTTTTTAAGCTTAATAGACCATAGATACAACTGGATTTCTCAAATAAACAAAAGAAAGATCAATCTTAATAAAAAATATATCAGATTAAATACACTAGAGTTTATTCGTTTGTGCATTTATGAAAAAATCAAACCGCCTAGAGGTGCATCTAAAGAAGCTAAGGCTGCAAGGGAATTCATCCAAAATATTTTTTCAATAGAAACTGATAAAACGATTGATTTGTCATATTTAAAATCCACTTTATGGCCATATCAAGAAATGGGTGTTAAATGGCTTTGGTTTTTATATTCGTATGGACTTTCAGGGCTTTTATGTGATGACATGGGGCTTGGTAAGACTCACCAAGCAATGGCGCTCTTAAGTGCTGTTTTGTTTGTAGATTCGGACCGTACAAATAAATATCTGGTTATTTGTCCAACTTCAGTGATTTATCACTGGGAAAACCTTTTTAAAAAGTATCTACCAGAAATCAGAGTGCTGACGTATTACGGAGTTGAGAGGTCTTTAGATAATTTCGAGGATAGTTATGATTTAATCTTAACTTCTTATGGAACCCTTAGAGCCAGTATGGAAAATCTGAAGAAGTATAATTTTGAAGTTTCGATTTTCGATGAAATACAGGTAGCTAAAAATCCAAGCTCCCAAACACATAGGTCGCTAAAAGCTTTAAAATCCAGCGTTGTAATCGGTTTGACCGGTACGCCTATTGAAAACAGTTTGAGAGAATTGAAAGCTCTATTTGATTTAATACTGCCATCTTATATGCCGTCTGATAGTGTTTTCAGAGATCTTTTTTTGAACCCAATTGAAAAAAATGAGGATAAAGAAAAAAAAGAGCTGTTATCTAAATTGATTAATCCGTTTGTGCTTAGAAGAAAAAAGGTTGATGTTTTAACAGATCTTCCAGAAAAAATTGAAGAGCTTGCATATTGTAAACTGTCTGAAGAGCAAGAAGATTTGTATAATATGCATTTAAGAAAAAAACGAAATGAGTTGATTGATATTTTAAAAAAGGAAGAAGATCCTATTCCTTACATGCATATTTTTGCTTTATTCACCAAACTAAAGCAAATTTGTGATCATCCTGCCTTGTTTCATAAGGATTCCTCGAATTATCAGAAATACCAAAGCGGCAAATGGGAGCTTTTTGTAGAGCTTTTACAAGAAGCTAAAGAGAGCAATCAGAAAGTGGTAATATTTTCCCAATACTTAGAAATGATAGAGATCATTGAAAAGTATCTTAGGAAAAAAAATATTAATTATGGAGTTATTAAAGGATCCACTAAAAATCGTTATCAGCAAATTCAAAAGTTTCAAACTGATCCTAATTGTCAAGTATTTGTGGCTTCACTTTTAGCAGCTGGTGTGGGAATTGACTTAACTGCAGGATCTGTAGTTATTCATTATGACAGATGGTGGAATCCAGCCAAGGAAAATCAGGCTACTGACAGAGTGCATCGAATCGGTCAAAATAGGGGCGTACAAGTCTTTAAGCTGATTACAAAGGGCACAATAGAAGAACATATTCATAAGCTAATTGAAAAAAAGCACGGGTTAATGGAGGAGCTTATTGGCCAAGATGAAAGTGATCAAATCAAAAGGCTTACTAGAGATGAACTATTAGAAGTCTTAGAGCAAACAAAAGGAAGCTACTTAGATCAAACCTGATTAAAACTTATCTTTCAACCTTGCTTACTTTTAATTAAAAATGTTAACGAGAAGTTATGGAAGAGAAAAAAGACATTGTTTTAATTACCGGTTGTACAGGCACAATTGGATTCCGCTGTGCTGAAAAATTAACCTCTGAGTACCAAATAATAGGCGTTGATGTTTTTTTGGTGGGTCATTTACCTGGTATTGATTTAGTGGGTATTGATTTAGCTTCAGAAAAAAACATAGAAGAACATTTGGATCTAATTCAGGAAAGATTTGGAAACAAGATAGTATCTGTAGTTCATTTGGCCGCATACTATAGTTTTACAAAAGGAGGATGGAAAAAATATCAGCAGATTACGATAGACGGTACCAAAAATCTTATTGAGGGACTATTAAAACGATTTGAGGTAGGTCAGTTTATTTTTTCTAGCTCTATGTTAGTTCATGCTCCTTGTGAAAAAGGAGAGAAAATTAATGAACTATCTCCAATTGAACCTAAATGGAATTATCCAAAGTCTAAAGTGATAACTGAAGATATAGTTCGAGATCTCAAGGGAAAAATTCCATATGTCATTCTTAGAATAGCTGGAGTATATGATGATGAGTGTCACTCTATTCCATTAGCTCAACAGACCCAAAGAATTTATGAAAATAAATTAGAAGCTCATTTATTTCCTGGTGATTTGACGCATGGAGCCGCTTTTGTTCATCTAGAAGATGTAGTTGAAGCTATATATTTAAGCATTAAAAAAAGAAAAGAGTTGCCTGAGGAATTAGTTCTATTGATTGGAGAGCCGAACACTTTAAGTTACGGAAAGCTGCAAGAGGCAATTTCCAAAGAAATTTTCAACAAGAAATGGAAGACTTACCAAATCCCTAAACCTCTAGCAATAATAGGAGCTTGGATAAAACAGCATATGCCATTTATGAAGAAGGGATTTATCCAACCTTGGATGATCCCAATGGCTGATGATAACTATGAGTTAGATATATCCCAAGCTGAAAAATATTTAGGATGGCATCCAAAAAAAACTCTTAAAGATACTATTCCAAAATGGATCGATTTATTAAAAAGAGAGCCTCTTGTTTGGTATGACATAAATAAGCTTCACTTCTCAGGAAAGGTAAAAGAACGTGATTGACCGAAAAAGAAGAGAGTTTTCTTTTGTCCTTTTAGCAATTGGCCTTTGGTTGATTGCAACTCCAATTACATATAATTTTTATCAAATAGCTTTTTATAATGACCTGATTTGTGGCGCTTTACTAGTATTATTTGGATTGATAGCTTTGGTAAATCTTACTTCAATTTATTTTATCCCTTTTTTATTGATTGGTCTTTGGTTACATTTTGCTCCACTTCTTTTTTGGTACCCAAAAAGCATTAATTATCTTAACGATACTCTTATGGGGACAGTTGTTTCAATTATTGCTTTTGGCTTTCTTCAAAAAAGTGAACAACAAAAAGAAGAATATTCACCATCATCTTGGACTCATAGAGTTCCAACTATTTTCATAGCACTTATCTGCTGGTTATTAGCTAGATATTTAGATGCCTATCAATTAGGGTATATTGACAAAGTATGGGATCCTTTTTTTAAAAGTGGAACAGAAAAGGTACTTACATCAAGTGTGTCCAAAGCATTTCCTATTCCGGATGCAGGTCTTGGAGCTTATGCATATTTTCTAGAGGCCTTACTTGCTTGGCAAGGTGGAGAAGATAGGTGGAAAAACATGCCATGGGTAGTCTTATTATTTGGAATTTTAGCGTTTCCTGTTGGGATAACTAGTATAGTTCTTATCATTCTACAGCCGCTTGTTGTCGGTTCTTGGTGTTTCATATGTCTTTTAATAGCATTTCTAATGCTTATGATAGTTCTTCTTTCTATTAAAGAAGTCATTGCTGTTTTTAGATGCATTAAGGTGCAGGTTGTGCAAAAAAAATCTATCTGGAAGTTTATTGTTTTTGGTGATGCCACAATGGAACTTCCAAATATTAAGTAATACAGCTTAACCTATAGAAACAGGATTATTTATATAATGATAAGCTCATAAGACTTTTGATTTTAAAGAAACTTAAGAAAGAAATTCTCTTA
This sequence comes from Parachlamydiales bacterium, assembly GCA_050302075.1. Classification (GTDB taxonomy): domain Bacteria; phylum Chlamydiota; class Chlamydiia; order Chlamydiales; family SM23-39; genus JBNLAH01. The sequence continues at coordinate 144,830 of JBNLAH010000005.1, forward strand.
AAAGTTTAATCTCCGATTTAGGAATTATCTTATTTGCTTTGATTGTATCATTATAAGGAATCCTCTTTGAAGCTTCGGTTATTTTATATTCAAGAGAATCTTTAAGAACTAAAATTCTTTGATAAGAGCGGTTGTTCATAATACTATTCATATCGCTATAAGTAACTTTTAATGAAGAAAAGTCGCTGATCATATTTGTGATCATAGTATCAATGGTATTTATTGTAGTCTTTTTTTTTGAATCAAGAATGTCTAACACTTCCTTTAATTTTAATCTTAACACCTCTACTTGTCTCGTGACGGAGTTGTTATGTTGAGCTTCAGATATCATATTTTTTCCTTTGTAAATGTAGTTAAAAATTTTTTTATATATCTAAAATTAAATAAAAACAATTATTAAATGATTAAGTGTTCTAAGTGATTGTTTAGTAGTAACTAATGCGTTGCAATTTTTTGATACATATAGTTATGAACTTATTCATAAGATTGATCTTTAATTGCTTTTCATGTTATTTTTTATTAGTTTTCTTTGGGGTATCTCTAAAAAAATGAAAATTGCACTTGTCGGAAGACCTAATGTAGGCAAATCAGCTCTATTTAACCGGATCTGTCAGAAACGAATTTCTATTGTGGAAGATGTTGAAGGGGTAACTCGTGATCGAATTTATGCTAAAGCTGAGATAAATAATAAAGAATTTGAATTGATCGACACAGGAGGAATCTCGTTTGAGAAGAACATGCCTTTTATCGATCAGATTAGGATGCAGGCTGAGATTGCCATTGAAGAGGCTGATGGTATTATCATGGTCGTAGACTTAAAGGCTAATGCTCAACTTTTAGATAAAGAGATAGCCAAAATACTTTTAGCTACTAAGAAACCTGTCATCTTAGCTATCAATAAAGCCGATGATCAAACTGTTAAATACGATCTTTTTAGCTTTTATGAGTTAGGAATAGAGAATTTATTAGCTGTCTCCGCCATACATGGACACAATGTTTTTGATTTGATTGCAAAAATGTTTGAACTAGTTCCTTTTGAAGCTGATGAAAAAGAAGAAGAGAAAAGTGTAAATGTAGCTGTTATCGGTCGAGCAAATGTTGGTAAATCCACATTATTAAATGCAATGCTCGGTAGTGAAAGATGTATTGTATCTCCAATAGCCGGAACAACAAGAGATGCTGTTGATGTTTTATTAGAGCATAATAAAGAAAATTTTCTATTTATTGATACAGCTGGCATTAGACGAAAACATAAAGAAAAAGAAACAATTGAAAAATTCTCATCTCTTCGAACACAAAATGCACTAAAAAGAGCGGATATCTGTATACTTGTTCTAGATGTAAATGAGGGGATGACAACCCAGGAAAAGAGAATTCTAAAAGAAATTGAAACTCTGGGCAAAGGATGTATTATTTTTATTAATAAATGGGATTGCATTAAAGGGCACCGCATGGAGCACTGCATTTTATCTATTAAAAATGAATACTCACCTGCTAAAAATTTTCCAATCATTGTTGGCTCTGCAAAAGAAAAACGAAATATTGATAAAGTGTTTCAAAGTCTTTTAGATCTAAAACTACAAATCCAAAGAAAAATCTCAACTCCTGAGTTAAACCGATTTATTGAAAAGAGCATGCAAAGAACCCATCCACCAATGATAAAAGGAAAAAGACTTAGAGTCTTTTATATGGTTCAGAAGACAACTCATCCAAAAAAGTTCATTTTATTTGTTAACTATCCCAATTTAATGACAAAAGCCTATAAGCAATATCTAATAAATTCCTTAAAAGATACTTTTTCGCTCATCGGCTGTCCAATTGAGTTTACTTTAAGAGCTAGAATGTTGCATAAGTAGCTTTTTATCTTTCTTCGGCATATAAATGTTATATTATGAAGAAAAAAGAAGAGACGCTTTCTTTGCTCCCTTTTGTCAAAGAAATTAAGCGTTACCATTTATCTACTTTCCGATCTGATTTATATGCTGCATTTGCAGTCGCATTGCTTGCTATTCCTCAGTCAATTGCGTATTCATTACTAGCTGGACTTCCACCAATAGCTGGTTTTTATTCAGCCATTTTTGGAACAATTTTTGCGTCTACTTTTGGCTCTTCAAGACATCTTATATCAGGGCCTACAACAGGGGTCGCAATCCTAATTCAAACAACTATTTTTGATACTCTACAAAACTACTTCCCGGATGCCGTAGGGGCTGAAAGGCAGCAGCTGGTTATTTTAATTTTAACACATATTGTGTTCATTATTGCAGCGGTTCAAATTTTTAGCGCATTTTTTAATGTAGGTAAGCTGCTACAGTTTGTATCAAGGTCGGTAGTGCTTGGGTATTTTGCTGGGATAACGTTAGCTATTTTAGCAAACCAGCTATATTATTTTGCTGGAGTTGAATTAGGTAAAGAAGAACTGTTAATTTTTCGCTTGGCATATTTTTTTACAAATCTAAAAGCGATTAAAGTCGGGTCAATAATTGTTGGGCTTGTAACACTTTTCCTTTTGATTTTTGTGAAAAAGAAGTTGCCTAAGTATCCAGATGCATTAATTGCTTTAGTTGTAGGTAGCATTGTTGCAGTATTAATAAACAATTATTTTACTAAAGAGTTCAGCGTTAAGACGTTTGCAAGTACAACGGATTCTCAGTCACCTAGCTTGCTAGTTAGTTTTCCTATTTTGCAGCTCAAAATTTTTAAAGAGGTTTTTTTCTCTTCTGTTGCAGTTGCTTTTGTTGCTATTTTGGAGGTTTTTTCAGTTTCTAGGAATTTAGCAGCTAAGAGCGGACAAAATGTTCGCTCCAACCAGGAAGTTTTTGGTCTTGGGATCAGCAACTTTATCCTTTCCTTTTTTCTATATGTAATCCCAGCATCTGGGAGTGCTTCGAGGAGTGTCCTAAATTATGAGAGTGGGGCTAAGACAAGGTTCTCTGCAGTGTTAAGTGGAGTTTTGATTGCAATTTTGATCTTAGTTTTTTGGCCCTTAATTCGAGTGATTCCATTTGCATCGCTTGCCGCTATTTTACTTTTCACATCAATCAAACTGATTAACTATGAGAGTGTGAAATTATGCTTTAGAGCGTCGAGGGGAGATGCGATTGTATACATTTTGACAATGGCATCATGTCTGGTATTCAACTTGGACATTGCTTTTTTTGTAGGAATTGTTATTTCGATTATTTTTTATCTTAAGCGCTCCGCTGAGCCTCACCAAGTTGAGTATGCTTTTGATTCAGCTGGTCGGCTTGCTGTTGTCAGCCCTGATGAAAAAAAACGAAGAAAAGTTAGGATTATTGGAGTATCTGGAGAGCTATTTTTTGGGACTGTAGACCTCTTTCAAAATACAATGCGGACAATTGCAAAAGATCAGCATGTTAAAGTGATTGTTCTCCGGTTAACTGGAGTTTATCATGTCGATGCTTCTATGTGTCTGGCCATATTGATGGTGTATGATTATTTGAAGACAACAAAAAGGTATCTTGTTATCAGCGGTATTACCCAAGAGGTATGGGCTGTTTTTTCCAAAACTAGCCTCATCAAAAAAATTGGAGTTGAAAATTTATTTTTATCTGATGAAGCCTCTCCGCAATTATCAACTTGGAAAGCCTGCTTAAGAGCGCAAGACTTACTTTAAAAAATCATTTTTTCTATTAGATTTAAATTTAATCAAAAATATAAGCTGCTAAAAAATTTTGATCAGCAGCTAGGATGGCAATAAACTCGCTCACAAAATACCCAGCAGGTGGAGTTAGAGAGCTTTTATCTCTTTCAGTACCAATATTCTTCTCAATTATTTCCTCTAATTTGATGCTTTTTTGTGATCGTTACTTTCTTTCTCAATTTTCACTAGAAGCATTCAATGCGATCGGAGTTACCAGTTACTTAGTTCTTTTGTTTCAGCTTACATGTATTAGGTTTACTTCGATTAATCAGATTTTTATTGGAAGGTGTTTAGGAGATAATACGGTTCATAATATTGGGCCTTATACTTGGCAGATGATCTGGGGTTCTTTACTTACATTTTTTATAATAACCCCTATAGGTATAGCGGCATCTGAGCTTTACTTTACAAACATTGAAAATGGAAGCTTAGGGAAAACTTATTTTCTGATTATGCTATTTGGGAATTTTCTTTTTCCGCTAGGCGCTGCTTTGGCTGCTTTTCAACTAGGTCTTGGGAAGACTAAAATTTTATCAATAGTTGCCCTTATTTCAAATTTTTTAAACATTGTACTAGACTACTACTTGATTAATGGAATATCAAATCTTTTAGATCCTATGGGAATTAAAGGGGCGGCAATTGCAACTTTAATCTCTCAAGGAATTTACTGTTTCATTTTGTTTCTTCTATTTATTAATCACCCACTTAAAAATAATTATAAGACAAGAGATTTTTATTTTCGCCCTGCTCTTTTCAAGGAAAGCTCTTTAGTAGGTTTTAATGGTGCATTTTCTAAGGTTGTGGGTTTTTCTGCTTGGACTATTTCCATGAACATAGCAGCAAGTAAAGGGGCTGATTATATAACCCTTATTTCATTCGGATCGACAGTTTGTATATTACTTTCTATTATTATTGAACCTATATTAAATGGTGGGACTATACTTTTTAGTTATTTCTTGGGTCAGAATAATTGGGAATGTATTTGGAAAAGCTTTAGATCAGGAGTTATTCTTATAATAATGGCGTTTGGATTGCTGACCATTCCTTTTGTCATATATAACCGTTTATTAATAGATGCCATAATTGGCACAAGTATCAATAAAACTACTTTTGAATTTCTTCGTTTGGGTTGCTATTGGCTCTGGGTTTATTTTCTAATACATGGGAATAGTTTTCTTTCTTTGCACCTTATCTTAGCTATGAAAGAAGTTTTCTTTTTGTTTAAGGTAGTTATTCCACTCTCTTTTTTCTCAACATATCTGCCTTTTTATTTATCATTTAAAATTTGGAATCTAAATCCGGATAAAATTTGGGTAGTTCCGTGGGTAAATTTTGTAGCTAGTGGTTTAATTTACTTTCTTAAAATCTTTAGATCATATAAAAAATCTCAAAAAATTATCTTTCAGGAAAATTCTATTTGAAATTTTTTTGAGATAAATTCAAGATACTGACTTTCCAATAAAATGGAGTCTATTATGAAAAATACTTTAGTTAAGACACTAATAATAGCAGCATTACTTTTATGCTCTAACCTAAGAGCAAAAGCAAATAGTTGCATGGCCACATTAAAAAAGGTCAAGATGCAAAAAAGCTTTTACATAAGCAAAAGTAACTACAACCATCAGCTTGCTCGAATGTATGGTTTGCAAAATAGAGAGAATTTAAAGGCCTATCATGTAGGTTCTAAATTTTTTGACCCTTCACATAAAGTTCCGACAGTAGAAAATCTTGCGGATAGCATTAAGTCTCATCCATATTTTATAGGCAGCTTTGCAAATGAGCCTAGCTACGATGAATACATCAGCCTCAAAGCTAAAGTAAAGCATCCGTTCTTTATTTTAGAAACACGTCAAAATGAAAGAAGTGATTTTTATATGGTGCACTCAAAAGGAGTTCGTCATTTTTCAATTAAATCCTTAAATAAAATTGATAAAAATAGCATGGCTAGTATAGATAACTCAGTTGTTATAGATTATCCTGATTTATTATCTTTTATTAAGTGCACTCTTAACATTCCATGTTAACGAGAAAATAAAAACTTTAAAGAGACTTTATTTAAATTTTTAAATAAAGTCTCTTTTTTCTTAGAAAACATAAGTCTATTATTTTTTGTAACAATTGCGAATGTCAAATGATTGTGAATTTCCAACATTAATATCGAAGACATCCGATTGAATTAACGAATAAATTGAAGTAGAAACAAGTGGAATAAGAGGCTTTTCGTCATAAAGTATCTTTTCAGCTTGTTTGTAGAGGCTTTTGCGAGTCTTTAAACAAGAAGTTTTTTGAATTAATTGAATCAGATCATTAATTTCCAGGCTATTCCAACTGGCATAATTAATAATATTTCCTAGAGATGAAAAAGAGTTAAGAAAATAACTTGGATCCTGAACTTTATTGATCCAGCCATATATGTAGAGGCTAATTTGCCTATTACGAATCATTGATAAATATTTAGAGGATTTAACTACGGTAGGTTCGATATTTATATCAAATAGGTCATTTAGTTGTTTTGCAATAAGCTTTTCAAGTCCTCGAGAATGAACGGTTGCATAAATTTTTTCTTGGTTAAATATGTCAGGTTTTAGTTTCATTTCTTCAAGAGCTTCAAAAAAAAGTTTTTTTGCAAGTATTTGGTTTTCAACTTCAGATTCTTTTAGGTTTAACTGACTAAACTCAGGTGAATAAGGAGCATAATAAGGTTGAGATATATTTGAAAAGGCGTTTGCTAACTCTTCTCTTTGAATGGCTAATGAAAGTGCTGATCTCATTTTTTTATTGGAATAAAGAAACTTTTGGCAATCAAAACTAAAGTATCTTACCTCTGTAACATATCTTTTTTTCTGAACTCTTGGAGAATTTAGTAAAGATGAAGATTGTTTTTTGCAAAAAGGATAAAGTAGTGCGTCAAGTTTCTTTTCTTGAAAAAGTAATTGGGATTCTTCTTCTGTTGTACTAGAAATAATGATCCTTTCAAGTTTGACTTTTTCGTTTTCCCAGAAAAGATGATTCTTCTTTAAGATAATTTTTTTATTGCTAAGCGAATCAATAGTGAATGCTCCATTACATGGATATGTTGTACCTAAAGACTTTGGCCAGCTAGGGTTATCGATGTCGACTGATTTGCAAACTGGAGAAAAAGCAGAATGTGCACAAAGTTCTAGAAAATAAGGACACGGGTAGTCAAGTTTTACCTCTAAAGTCAAATCATCAATTGCTTTAATACCAAGCTCTGAAGAGGGTAGTTTTCCTTCTTTAACTGCTTTGGCGTTTTCTATCGGGTAAAATAAGTAACTCAAAGGGGAGGAAAAGTCAGGTTTTAAGCTAGTATTCCAGCTATAGGCAAAGTCATGAGCTGTTAATGGCATTTCATTTGACCAGTAACTTTTTCTTAAATGGAAGCGATATATAAGTCCCGATTTTGAAATCTCAATTTTCTTTGCAATTGCATTTTCAGGTTTTCCATTTTTACCAATTTTTGTAAGTCCCTCAAAGAGCATTTTGAGTAAGCAGCTTGGTTCTTCTTCAGTTCCAATCCTTGGGTCAAATGAGGAAAGCTTGGTCGTTAAACTTAATTTCAAGACTTGCTTGAGTTCTTTTTTTTCTTTCCAATGGTTATAAAATGAAAGAGTTAAGCTTTTAAGTAGTTCACTTTCTAGTCCGGTTTTTTGAAGTGCACAGCTTATAGCAGATATTTCATTCGTGACGCTAGAAGCGATAAGAACCTCTGGAAATTTGCTTAGTACGAGATGCTTGAATTCCTTTTCAAAACCTAAATTAATGGTCCTAATTGTAATGCAAATGCTGTCTTCATCTTCTTTAACAAAATAATCTATTTCTTTTTCAAGACTTCTTCTATTCATTGAAGCAAATACTTTTTTCAGCAATGAAATTGAAGCGGTTGCTTGCCTTTCTTGAGGATAGATCCCATAGAAAAAGCTTTCTAAAGTTTCGATGGGAGCTTTTATTTCCTTGCAAAGGAGCTTAAAATTATTTTCGATTGTTTCTAACAAGCCCCCATTGACATCACGAATAGATCCGAGAAGGCTTTCAATAAGAAGGAATACTTTTTTGCGAGCTTCTATAATTGATGATGCAGCTTCAGTTGCAATCTCAACAGTTAACATAACTCCATCTTTATGATAGCTTTTTGCTTTTAAAGTATTTGAAGCTTCAATGTGAATATCAGGATTACTTAACTTCTTTTTAAGATGGTCTTTATTTAATTCTCTAGGAGCGCAAATAAGGGCCGAGAACTGAAAACTACTTTCTGTTAGCTTACTAAAATCTATAAAAACTTGAGGGAGGTCTTTTTTCTTTAGATCATTTATAGCCCACTGAAAGCTTTTAAGCAGCAGCTCACGATTACTTGGAACAATTAATTGTGATTTTGGCCTTCCTAAATAATCTTCGATTATTTTTGGAAGGTTATGCTGAAAAGAAGATACTTCTTTTTCTGAGAAAGTATTTTCTTTTTGAACTTCTAAATAGATTTTTGCAGTGTTTTCTTGTTGGTCGATTATTGATAAAAATGATCCATTTACTAAAGCGATTTCTTTGTAATTTTCTAAGATTAATTTTTTGATGGTGTCGATATCTAAAGAAGAGTCTCGTATATCAATAAAAAAGCCAAGAACTTCCTTAGTCCTAAATGGAAACCTAAGTATGTGCCTTAATGTATAAAGATTACAGCTTCCTTTAAAAGATGCTTGAGAGTAGGACAATTTTTCTAAAAGCCAAACCAATAATTCATCGCTTCTTGTCTCGATGAATGATTTATTTGTGAAACTTAAAAGTTTCATAGTAGCATCTAGGTAATTCTCAAAATAAAAGGCATTATCATTAAGGTTCCAAAGCAGTTTAAAAATTCTGAGCTTTTCACTCCCAACTTGATTGATGGCTTCTTTTATATTAAAAATAGAAAAAAATAAATTACTTTTCTTTTTTTTAGGAATTTTTTCCATGGCAAAAATTTAGTTAAATGCTGCAGTGTATCGATATTCTTAAAAAATTTGGAGTAAAAAATTGAATGGATGCAGATTTTATTATAAGGCTTTGAAAACCGAATTTTAGATAGATTTTCTTCTAATATTTTTTAGGAAGAGACTTTTCTTCTGTAGCGGGATCGAATTTATAATCAACGCCATCAATGCGAATAGTTCTATAGACCCAAGGATCACTGTTTTCTCGCATTAAGCGATCACAGCCCATAATAAATCCTTTGAAAAATCCGTAACGCTTGATTGCGTTTTCCATGTATCTTGAACTAGTTGGTCTAAAGTTGCTTTTAGGGCCATTGGCAGGGGAGATATTTGATTGGTAAAAAACAATTATTTTATTGGCTATTTTTGCACCGGTAGACTTTTCAGTAAGTTCTTCTTTTGCCCTGTGTTTTTTACTTAACTGAGATCCTTTTCCCCATGGTTCTTTGTAGTAGTCTTTAGCAAAGACCAAAAATGGAAGCATTAATATTATTAATCTAAAAGCCATATTGCAAAGAAAACACTGGAAATAGTTTATAATGGTTCATTATCTTTGTGGCCATACCCTCGTATAACCTTTCGTTATAGTATCTGGCCTCAAGGCCTGCCCCATGAATACCCCCAAAATACCAACCAAGTTCGAAGCTTGTAGTAATAACACCCGCAGCTATTTCTCCTTTGGAGAAAAAATGGGCGGCAGCCCCAATGAATAATGCATTTATAAAAAAAGATGTAACAGCTGCTTTTTTTTGTCCTACATAAAGATAGCCAGTTCCAGGTAGCAGAGCATTAAAGCCCTTGGCTTTTGAGATTGATTTTTTATTTTGTGAATAGCTAGCTATAAGAAAAGATACATCTTTTTCGTAGTCGGTGGATTTTGATAGTTTTTCCATTTGAGGAATGTTGGCATTTAAGAAGGCTTGAGATATTTGAATTTTTTTAGCACTTTTAGGAAAGTCCCTATTCAAAAGACTAAATACTTGTTCTGCCATTTGACAGTTTCCGGTTTTTAAATAGCTAGTATGTAAAATTATCAAAAGGTCGTGGTAAGGAGGAAAAGATTTGTCAACATGAGCCAATTCCGTTTTTTCAAATAAATTGACTACATCATCGTATCTATCACCTAGAAAATAGCAGAGTAAAATATTGTACTGTATTTCTAAAGCTCTGTCGGAGTCATCTTCTGTAAGAAGAAACTCAGCTCTTTTAAATGTTGAAACAGCTCTGTAAAGGTCCATCTCTTTAGCAAATCTAATTGCAATGATGTATTCCTTTGCCCATCCTTTTTCCCTATCAGCAGGATCAATAGGGGAGAAAGCAGGTTTTAGCTTATTGATATAGCTTTCTTCTAGCTGGTGATTTATTTTTGGCTCTATTTTATCTGGAACTCTATAGCATCCGATAGTAAATAAAGTTAGCAAAAAAAGAGTGATTCTAGTCATCTTCGTATGATTTAATCATTTCCATAGCTTCATCTGTTTCATTTTCTAAAGCAGCATTCCCGGCTTTTTCTCTAAAGAAGTCTTCTTGCTGCTCAGTAATTGCTTGCATGTCTTCTAAAGAAGTAATGATATGCGGCTTTAAGAAAATAACAATATTTCTATCATTTTCAAGATTATTATTTAAACTAAATGCAGCTCCAATTAAAGGTAGTCCTCCAAGGCAGGGAATACCTGATTTGCTTCGATTTTTGGTTTGAGTTACCATGCCGGTCAAGATTAAGAAATTTTTGTTTGGTACATGGAATGTTGTATCTAAGCTTGTTTTAGAGGTGGTGATTCCTTGAACATTATTAACAATCAAGTTTTGTTGGTCAGTTGTTTCTTGTCTGGAAAGTTTAAGTTGCAATGTCACAACATCCGAGTTACCAAGAACTGGAGTTATTTCCATATCAACACCAATATCACGATATTCAATGTTGGTAGTAGAAACAGTATTTGCACCTTCATTTTGAACAAAAGAACCAATAAATGGGATGTTAAATCCAATAAATAAATTAGATTTTTTACTGTCTTGAGCAAATACTTTAGGGGTAGTCACGATGACAGTTTCATTATCTTGTTGAAGGGCTGTCATAAGCGATCCCATTGAAACAAATGACTGTCCTTTGTGAAAGATTACATCACCGATTGCACCTAAACTAAAGCCACTTGAGAATGGGATGTCCGTTGGAACAGGGGTAGTTGTAGCATTGATCTGCTGGAATTGTCCTGGAAACGTTCCACTTGCAGTAGAGGTGTTTGGGGGTAAATTGTTGAAGCTGGCAGATGCTTTATCTTTCCATTTGCCCTTACCTAGCCAATCTAGCCCAAAGTTCAAGGTATTTGTAAGTGATGTTTCGATAACTAGGACTTCAATAAAAACTTGTTTTAAAGGAATATCTAAACTTTTAATAAGCTCTCTTAGTCTTGTTAAAATTGGCTGTGATCCTGTGATCAGTAGTGAGTTAGTAACTTCTATCCATTGGATTGCATTAATAGTTTCTATTAAGGTTTTGTCGGCAGCTTTAGACTCTAGCAAGTCTTTTGCAATTGATCTAAGTGCACTTCTAATTTGCTCTCCTTTGTGATACTGAAGCTTATAGACTAAAAAGTTAGTTGAGCCGGTAGGAGACATAGTAGGTTCGTGGACTGATGATAAGCCATCAGATGGAGAATCAATTTCAGTTATTAAGCTCTTAACTTTGTCAATGGTCTGTTTGTCTCCAGTGACTATTAAAGACTTATTAGACTCAACCCATCTTGTGTTGTTTAGCGCTTGGTGAAGTTTAGGGTCACATAAGCCACTCATCTTTAAGTTTTCACCAAATTCTTCAAGCTGTCTTTGGAGCTCGATTCCAGATAGATATTTTGGCTTATAAATAAAGAACTCTGCTTCTCCTTCTTGAAAACACTCGACGGCCCCAATAGGCGCAACATCAAATTTTTCAACAAGTGCTTGCGCTTTTTCTAAAGAAGCTGGATCACCTGTGAAAAGTAATGAGTTTGTCTCAGGTACATATTTCATGCTATCAAGGGCTTGAATGAATCTAGAATCAGCCGTGCCTGATCTTTTCAGGTCTTTAGTAATTTGTTTGACAGATGATTGAATTTGTGAGCCTGATGAGTTTCTAATCTTATACAGTAAAAATGTTGATTTACCAATTTGCTGAATTCGTGACTTGGATGCTTCATCATCGATATTGTCTAAAAGTGCTTGTAACTTTTTTAACGCTTCAGGGGTACCTGTAAAAATAAATGATTGAGTTGTATCGTTGTATTTCATCCCCTTAATTGCGCTAAGAAGGGCAGAGTCAGCCAGATCAGACTTTTTTAAGTTGCTAGCAATTTCGTCTAACGATTTTTGAATAATCTCAGCTGGAATATTTTTTGGTTTATACATCAAAAAGTCAGTCTGTCCAATCCCAGACATATCTCTTTTTACATCGAACTGAGCTACGATATTTTTAGCTTCTTCTAGAGTCTTAGGATAACCTGTTAGAAGAATAGAGTTAGTTTCTTTAACCCACTTTGCATTGTCTAAAGTATCAATTAGATCGGAGTCTTTAAGCCCTGTTGCTTTTAAATTGCTTGCAAACTTCTCAAGATCCTCTTCGACAATTGCTCCTGAAATATTTTGAAGTTTATATAAGTAATAAGAAGAAAGCGCATGTTTTTGGGCTTCTTCAGGTACATCAAAAGAATCTAATAAACTCTTAACCTTTTCTAAAGCAAACTCAGGCCCAGAAAACATTAAAGATCTCGACTCTGGAACCCATTTCATGGATTTGATGGCTTGAATAATAGGCTCGTTTTTTAGTCCTGATTTAGAGAGGTTTTGAACAACTTCTTTTAAATACTGTTCAGCCCTATCTTTTGGTACATATTTCAGCTGATAAATAAAATAAGTTTGTTGAGCTCCTGAAATTTCTTTAGAGTCAATATCTTTTAGCAACAGCTCCAACTTTTGTAAAGAAGCTGAATCACCTGTAAAGATAATTGACTGTGTATTTTTTATAAATTTCCCACTTTCAATGGCTCTTAGGAGAGCTGGATTTGCTAAGTTTGAAGATTCAAAGCTTTGCGCCATTTCTTTTAATGACTCCAGGACTTGATCTCCAGTTAGATTTTGAGGGTGGTAAATAAGAAATTGATTGCTAATTGGCAACAGCCCATTTTTTTGGTCAAAACTCTCTAACAAGCTTTTTAGTTTTTTTATTCCAGACTCAGGGCCTGTGAATAAAAGAGAGTTTGTATCAGGCATGTACTTTGCTGATTCAATGGTCTCAATCAAATCCTTTTCTTCAACATCAGCTTTTTTTAGGTCCTTAGCAGTAGCTTTAAGGGCATCTAATAAAGTAGTGTGCGATGTGTTTTCTACTTTGTACATCCAAAAAGTTTTTTTGTGAGATAACAAATCTCCATTTGCTTCAGTGTCAGCTGATATTAGTATTTCTTTTATTTTTTCAAAAACTTCCGAGCTTCCGGTGAATAAAATTGAATTGGTAGAGGTGATCATTTTAGAGTTTTTCAATGCATCGATCAAACTCTCGTCAGGATATTTCGAGCTGACTAGCTCTTCCGTATACTTGTCTAAAGCAGTTTTCAAACCGGCTAAGCTTAAGTTTTGTGGCTTATAGATATAAAATTTTGTAGAGCCTGCAAAGGTACCTTTGTCTGGATTGTCAATTGTAGCTAGCAGTTCTTTTATTTTTAAAATTGAGGTCGCACTGCCTGTAAATAAGATGGAATTTGTTTCTGGAATAAATGCTAATGAATTGATTGCATCGATTAAGTCTTTTTCAGGTGTTCCGCTTTCTTTAATCGAGTCTTTGATTTTGTTTAGGGCCTTAATAAGCTCTTGTGCACTTTTAGTAACTGGCTGGTAAATGAAAATATTTTCATTTTTAATTTGTCTGCCTTTCATGGGCCCTTTGCTTTCAACGTCAATACTTGTAAAGACTTTGATTGCTTTCTCAGCAAGCCTTGGTGTTGAGACTATATAAATAGTGTTCGTAGATTCCTGAGGAACTAAAATAAAAGGGTTTCCTGCTGCGAGGGGAGCCATAAGTTGATTTGCCAAACTGATAATATAGTTTGGATGATTATAACTGGCATGATATGACTTGATCTCGAGTGGAGTGTCAGGAGAATCTAAATTCTCAATTAACGAGTCGATTTTTTCTAGATTCGTTGTAATATCAGTTAATACAATTTGTCTTGTTTCAGGTAGAACATCTAAGATGGCGCTTTCAGAGATCATCGATCCAATTATTGCTGCTATAGACTCTACAGACGTGTTTTGTATCTTGAATACCTTGGTTAAAATAGGGGCGCTTGAATCTATTTTTTCATTATCTTTAGATACTTGAGCTAGTTGCTTGACATTAGTAGCTTTTGTGATAATTAAATTGTTATCTTGCTCTAAGATATGCATACCGTTAATTCTTAAGGACTGAATTAACGTGGACATTAAACTGTCTTTAGTGATTGGTTCACTAGAGGTTACAGAGATAGTATAAGGCTCTAACTCTGCTTGATCATAGATAAAGTTCAGTGATGCTACTTTTCCAACAAATTTGACGTATTCAATCAACGATACATTCTTGTAGTCAATTGTATACCCCTGACTTGCTTGTTTGTTCTCTTTTGCTGAAATGCTATGAGATAAAAAACATCCCAAAAGAACAAATGGAAAAAAGAATTTGGTTTTACAAAAAACCATTTTCATAAAATTATAATTCCATTAAGGTTCCTAAGATAAAACAACCTACCGTTGCTTAACCACTACTAAAATCGTAAAATACCAGACCAATAAATTCAATCTTATCTGTCTTAATTCGTTAATTAAAAAAAAGTTTCTATTTAAAATGTTCTCAAAATACTTAAGATAGCAAAGTTTTGGAAGTTTGCATCTATTTCATTTGTTTTTACATCGCTTAGTATTTTCTCTGTTTGCTGTTGAGGAGATAAAAGCAGGTGGTTGTTAATAAACTCTGGAAAGTTTTTGCTCATGTTTAATTGTTTTGAAGGTATAAATAAAATATCTTCAACATTCCAGCTATCGCTAGTCTCTAAAAAGTAAGTGTTGATATCTTTGCCAAGAGGATCATTGGTCGATTTTAACTCATTTAGTATTTTTGTATCTTTTGAGTAGTGGAAAACGCTTTTGTCTCCACTAGAGATTAGGCTGAGGCGATCCAAACTGGAATTTAATAAGATTAAAGAGCAGTCGAAATGTTCTGGCACTTTAAAAGTGTTGATTATGAGTTTGTTCAACTCGGTAAAAAATTCAGTTAAGTTAAAGGTTTCTTTCTCTTTTGTGAACAGGTTTACTAAAGACTGCACTATTCCTTTTAAAGTGGCTGTTGCTACAAAAGTACTTGGCCCTTCAGATTTTGATTCTGCAAAAAAAATAAGAAAGCTTGAGCCAAATACTTTAAAAAAATCTAAATAAAGTGCTGTCGAAGATAGACCTTTTTGTTTTTCGAAACCGGCCTTAATTTGTGGCCATTTTGGAAGGTCTACATGGAAAAAATTCTCTGTTTTTTTTAAAAAGTCTTCAAAGGCATCTCCATATGGCTCTTTGACTTTTTTATTTTCGAATTTTTTCAAATAGGCATTAATATCTGTAATAAAGTCGACAATATCTTGATATCTCATTTTTGGGTCGGCCTGAAGAGCTTTGTCGATTATTGGCCTGAGATCACTTGGTAGAAAAGAAAAGTGAATTACTCCATGGCTTAATCTTCCTAATATCAATTCATAGGCAATAATACCGAGCGAGTAGATATCTGAAACGAAAGACGCTAAATCTGGATTCTTTTTCTGCTCAGGACTCATGTAGACTGGAGTACCAAGGAACTTTCCTTTTTTAAGAGTAGTGTCTTCCGGGATTTCTGTATGTAGTTGTGCAATTCCAAAGTCAATTACTTTTACTCCGCCATACTCGGTTATTAAAATATTTTCAGGTTTTAGGTCTCTGTGGATTACTCCATGGGTATGTAGGTGTAAAAGTGCATACGCAACTTCCTGAATAATTTGCAGTGCTCTTTTTTGAGAAAGAGATTTTTGTAAAATAAACTGCCTTAGAGAAACCCCTTGAACAAACTCCATAGCAATAAAAAGTCCTTTTTCCCACTTTCCTTGGTCATATAGCTTTACGATATTAGGATGATCAGTCATGGAAATAATCTCGGCTTCTTTTAAAAACCTGCTCACCATTTCATTATTCGTGATAAATTTAGGTGATAAGATTTTAACTACGACTGGTTCTCCTGATTTTGGATGTGTTGCTAAGTATAAAAAGCTCATGCCTCCTTTGGTTAGTCTCGATTCAATTCGATATGGGCCTACCATTGAAGGGGATGGAAATGATGTAACGTCGGTTAAATTTGGAAGTGTGTTCTGACTATAAAAGTTTTTTTTTGCCATTAATTAGATAAAAATTTAAATCTCAAGGATTCTAACTCCGATAACTTCACCTACTTTAATAAGCTCTCCTTTTGCAACGGTCTTATTATTTAAAGTAAGCGAAACATTTTCCTGTGGATTGATCGTAGTTTCAATGACCTCTCCCGGTTGTAGTGACATAAGCTTTTCTAAGCTCATTTCGATCTTTCCCATCTCTATTTGAAGAGAAAGGGGAACTTCTTTTACTGGGGTGGTGTTTTCGTTATCTTCCATATTGTCCTCTTTTAATTCTGCAAAGTCTAATACCTTCAATTTGCCTTGTTTTACTTTCACTTGATAAAGAGGGTTTTGATTAAGTGTTAACAAAACACTCCCTTGATGTGTTTTAGGATCATAATAACTGTGGTCTAAAATAACAAAGTCGCCAACTGAAATTGCTTCGAATGTAGTATAATTTAAACTAACACTGCCAACATTTATTGAAAGAAAAAAGTCTATCTTGCTGGAAAGTTTTGAAGCCAATAAATCTGGTTCTTTTAAAAATTGATTTTTCCAAGCTGTTACTATTTCCTTCGATATTACAAGCTTTGCATAAGCCGAGCGTTCTTGATAAATTATTCGAACATCAATGCAAAGAGAGGGGCTTTTAAGTTCTTTTGAGTCGGATGAAATTTTCAAGGAAAATCCTTCTAAGATTTTATCTTGATCACATACATCCATAGCCTCTAGCATAAGATAATGATAATATCCCTCCTGGAGAATTTCAGATGAAAATGCTTTAGCTGAAGCATCTTTTGTCATAGCCCAAGTGGTAATTTTAGCGACCTCATTTAAGTCCATTAACCAATGAAATGTAGCTTCAAGAGGAAGTATATTAAAGCTTAGCTGTGATGAGTCGCTGCTGGTAAGTTGGCTGATTTCCTCATCGGTAAGCCATTTTGTTTTCTCAACTTTTATTTCTAAATCTTGAAGGTTTAAGCGTTCTTTTAAACGCTTTGACATCAAAGACAAATTTGGACAAAAAAAACCTGGTGGAAGTTCAACAGTTTCCAGAATTTTTTTTGAAACTTGGCTGTAGTTAAAAACATTTTCCATTATCTTCCTAGTGGCCCTCCACCAACATCACTTCCACCCGGCCTTTCTTTTCTACGAAATAGCGGGCGTTCTGTTTCATATGCTGCTTCAATTCTACCAATCCGAAAGTTAAAGTTTCCGCGGCTGAAAGTTTCCATTAATATATCGATATTTCCATTAAACATCGCAACTGCCTCTGGATTTCCAGTAAGCTTGATATTAAAAGAATCGGGGGCAGTCGAGTATTTTTCTAGTACAATTTTTGAACCATAAAATACAGAGCCTTCCATTTCCGGGTTATTTAATAAGATCTCAGTTTGCATAATGCCCTCTTTTGAGTTCATTACCAAAATTTGACCAACCATTTGCTCAAAAACTGGAGGCACCTCAGATGTTAAGCTAACTTTTAAGTCATTTGCAGCCTCATGGGCTATCTGGGCGATATCAGGTGGGATAACAGGAGCTGCAGTGATAAAAGGAATTTCTTTTTTTCGTTGTTCTAATGGTTGAGTGTCTTTTGCTTCTTCAGACTCAGTTTTTTTCTCTTCTAAATCTTCTAAAGGCTCTCTAGGCTCTTTTTTAGAAGGGATTTTCTTTTGAGAAGGCACGAATAGATTTTCTTCTTTTGCAACCTTTCTTCTTTCTTCGTTTTCCTGCATTTCAAGCTCATCAATTGATAGAGGCGCTTTTTCGGCCTCAATTTTTGACTTTTCTTCAATGTAATCATGAGCTGGAAGTTTTTTATCTACTTTAGCAATTTCAGCTGGGCCTTTATCGTAGAAAGCTGATTCATATGGAGACGGTTTTTTATCCGTTTCAGGCTCTTTTTTTTTCTCTTCTAAATGCTGTTGGAACTTGCGTCTTTTTTTCTCCTCAGGATCTACTTCACTGGCTTTTTCAACATGATAATCTTTGCCTTTAACACCGCCAAATTTGCCGGCTTTACCGCGTTTAAAAGGATCATCAGCAGACTGTTGATTAATTCGGTGTATCATTTTGATTATCTCCTAGCTTAATAGTACTGTTTTTTAGGATTTTTTATGAGGGTTTTCTCTTTTTTTTATTTCATGAATAACTGTGCCAAGCTCATCGTGTTTTATTTCTTCTTGCCTTCGCTCTTCTTTTTCATGCTCTTTTAGCCACTCTTTTTTGTGGATTCTCAGTTTTTCAAGATCCTTTTGTTTTTGTATCATGTCTTGCTTTGCTATTTCCACTTGCTTTTGGGCAAGTTCAACTTGTTCTTTTTGCTCGTCCACTTTTTTTTGATGTTCTTCAAGCTTACTTTCAACAGTCTCAAGATATCTTTTCATTTCTTGAATTTTGATAGTGCCTTGGCCAGTATCCAAGGCTTCCCTTAGCTGGGTTAGTTTATCATTTTTATGTTTTAATGCCTCATCTCTTTTCTCTTCCAGCTGCTTTAGTTTTTTTTCCTCACTTTCTAAAAGTTCTTTTTTTGCTTCAAGAACTCTGACAGATTCGTCAAAGCGTCTTTTTTTTATGTCTAAAACTTCTTCAAGTGGATATTTTGTAGCCATACATTATCGAAATAAGTTTTTAAGTCCGGCTAAAGTGTCTTCAAAAGATGATTTTTCCTGAACGGATTGTTTTAAAAATTGGTTTACTTTGTCAATATGAGAAATTGCAAAATCAGCATCTTTGTCTGATCCTGATTTATATTCACCGATCCTAATTAGTAGTTCATTTTTTTTATAGTTGGCTAGAACTTCTCTTAAGGTACCGATAAGTTTTTGGTGTTCTTTATCAGTAATATGAGTAATTATCCTGCTTACAGATGACAAGATGTCGATTGCAGGAAAGTGATACTGTCGAGCAAGGTCTCTAGATAAAATAATATGTCCGTCTAAGATAGATCTTGTTTCATCGGCTATTGGCTCGTTCATATCATCACCCGCAACTAAGATTGTATAAAATCCAGTTATAGATCCTTTATCTGAATTGCCTGAACGCTCAAGTAGTTTCGGCAGTGTTGAGAAAACTGAAGGAGTAAAGCCCGCTCTAGCAGGGGGTTCTCCAGCAGCTAGGCCTACCTCTCTTAGAGCTCTTGCATATCTTGTTACGGAATCCATCATCAGTATAACAGACTTACCTTGGTCTCTAAAATATTCAGCGATGGCAGTCCCGACATATGCAGCGTTTATTCTAAGTTGAGGTGCCTGGTCCGATGTTGAAACAATCACAACCGATCGCTTTAACCCATCTTCTCCTAGGTCATTCTTTAAAAATTCACGTACCTCTCTTCCTCTCTCTCCAATTAAAGATATGACGTTAACATCTGCTTTAGCGTTTCTGGCTATCATGCCAAGTAATGTTGACTTCCCAACACCGGCGGCTGCAAAAATTCCAACCCGTTGGCCTTTGCCGCATGTTAATACACCATCTATACTTTTAATCCCGACAGAAAGTGGTTCGGAAATGATTTTTCTTTTTAAAGGACTTGGAGGTGCGGCAATAACTGGAACCGAATCTGGTAAATCCCCAATAGGCCCTTGAGTTTCCTCATCTATTGGTTTGCCAACTCCATTTAAAACTCTTCCTAAAAGATTTTTACCAGCTTTGATATGCAAAGATAGTCTCATAGGAATGACTTCAGATGAAGGTCCAATCCCAGACATTTCTCCTAAAGGGGATAGAATTACCTCGTCTTTAGTAAAACCGACAACCTCCGCAACTAAAGGCTCCATGTTATCTCTTTTAATTAAACAAACTTCACCGAGCTTAACTTGAGGAATTACAGCTTTAATTAGCATTCCAACCGCTTCGGTTATTCTGCCATGAACTGTGGTTAACTCTACATCACCTAAGTGTTCGATTAATTTGTCTAGCGAAGAGTCTTTTTCCATAAAATCACAATTGAACATTAATCATTTGTTTAACTACGTCCACAGCTTTGCTGAGTAAAGTAGAGGCATACTCTAATGATTGCTGGGCTTGAGCTAATTTTACTTGAATTAACATCAGATCACCAGGTCTCAACTCACCTCCTTCAGCGCTTTGAAGATCAATTATCTTTTGTTTTGCTTCTTTGAGTTGTTTTTCCCCATTAGTAGCTAGTTGCAAAAACCTTTCAATAGGGTTGAATCCTGATGGAGGGGGTTCGCTAGGCAATACATTAGCTCCTACTTTCTCTGCAGCGCTCATTAGATGGTTGTTTGCTTCTGATAGCTTATTTCGCATCAGGTTTTGTTCAGATCTTTTGAATTTAAGATTTTTGGTTTTTAAGTTCTTTTGTAGTTCGTCAAAAGTATGCTCAGACTGCCACATCTGTGCGAGTAAAGAGTCTATTGAAGGTTCTGCTATTAGCCCACTTTGAGGCAAGTTCAAAGGTGACACTTGAGATGTACTAGTGGGAGGTGCTCCAGGTGCGGGCCTTGGCTCATTCATAGCAGACTGAAACTGCGATCTATCGGGAGCAGGCTTTTGCTCTTGTGGTTTTATAGGGCCTATATTTTCAGGTCCGATAGGTGGTATTTGCTTTGCCATTATTTACCCTTTGATTTCTTTCCTTCATAAGGAGAGGGTTCTTTTTTGACAAATTTGTCAATAAAGTCTAGGGCACTTACTGATAGATTATGAATCAAAGTGTCTTTTGATTGAGCTGTGCCTTCTAGTATTTGTTCTGCTTTTGTTACACCTTTTGGAGTAAACCCTAATGAAAGACCTAAAAATGTTTTAGCCATCTCATTGTTTGGATCCTCTTTTAGAGCATTCTCAAAAAGCTCACATGCTTGTTTTAACTCAAGCTTGTGCAGATGCAAGTAGCCAATTCCGACTTTTGGGAGGGTGCTTTCAGGGTTTAGGACAGCTGCTGCGTTGAACAGCCTTTTAGCAGAAACCTCATCAGCTTGGTTGACTGCAATAAATCCAGCTTCCAAAAGTAAGATAAAGTCTTTTTTTTTGTTTTTTTCTATAAATGTCATATGCCTTATTGAGTTTTCTGAGCTCTCACCGCGTTGTTAATAACTGAGTTTACTTGCGATATTAAATTAGAAATAGATTCTCCAATCTGTGTAACGCTGGCCATTTGAAATTGTAATAATAGGAACTGTCCTGGTGTAGCCTCACTCATTCTTGAAGCTAAGTTTCGGATCCCTTCTACAAGTTCAGACTGTAATCGCTGATAGTTTTTGATTAGGGTTGAAAAGGAAAGTGTAACCCCTGGTAGTTTTGACATGCTATCTCCTTAATTAACTTTTTTGTTTTGCTACTTTAGATAATACTTTGTTCAGTGCTGTATAACCTTGTAAAAGAACGCCCATTTGATCAAAATCATCTGATGAATCGCCTTTTCTCATTATGTTTTTAATTTCTTCCGATCTTTTTTTAGCAATGTCCAAGTAGTGTTTTTTCTTATTAGGATCATTTATAATTTCTTCTTCCAAATCAAAAAGAAACGGTTTTTTATCTTTTTTCTCTAGCCCAAACATCTGTAATTTAGCCTTTATTGGTTGTAATTGATTTTATATTTTAATCCTTCTTTTTCAAGAAGAATTGTATCTTTCATTATTTTAGTAATATCCATCCCGTCAATACTATCACCTAAAGTTAGGATCCTTCCATTTATGACAACACTAAAATTGTTGCCATCGTATTTTGCAAATCCGGTGACTTGATAATTGTCGGAGATATTAATTCTAGCTGCTTCAGCTGAAGATGCTATAGCTACATTTTGTACTGACCTAACACCTGGAATATCTTCCAAATTTTGAATAAGTTTTTCAAACTCAGAATTTTTCTTTTCGTCGAAAAATCCAGATAATAGTACAGCTCCATTAGTCTGTTCAAACCTTATACCATTAAAACCACTCGATTGCAATTTAGCTGAAATTTCTAAATTTAGTGTTTGGTCAACATACACTTTGTCATCTAGCATATCTAAATGGGGAAAATGAGTAGTTAAGAAATCTCCTAACTGGTCTTTTTGATCAAGTGTTTGAAGATAGCCTGATACTACAAATTTTCCGGCTTGTGTCGCATAAATATTAATTCCTTCCCATTCAGCATTTTCAGTTAGTATATCATTTACATTCTTCCAAATAAGTTCATCAATAATTAAATTGTCTTCGATACTCGTAATGAATTTAAGAGCATGTAAATTATATAAAAGCTCTTCTTTGTCAATTGATGTCAGAACATGCCCTGTTAGAAAGAGTCTTCCTGTGATAGGGTTGAAAGAAAACTGAACATCAGAATATTTAGATAAGGCACTTGCAATTTGACCTGATTGGTTAACTTTAGGGGCTTTAATCTGTTGTGTCTTAAATAAAGAAAAAAAACTAATGAAGACAATAAACATAATGAATATGAAGGCGCCTCCAGCAATTAAATACTTAGAGGGTATGACCCTTTCTTTCCAGTTTACGGGGAGCTCTGCTGCTTCGGGCCTTTCTTCGAGTTCTGCTGGTTCCTCTTCTTCTTCTATATGGGCAAAAGAAGGGGAGTAAATGGTTTCTTGAGCTGCTTCTTTATCTAAAATAACAAATGTTGTTGTTCCACATGCTATTAAATCCTGAGGTGTGATCTGTTTTTTTTCTTCAATTGTAATTCCATTAACTCTTGTGCCATTTTTCGAGTGAAGATCTTCAATAAAAAAGGTTCCATCTTCTTGTGCGGTTAGTTTTGAGTGGTTCCTTGACACACTTAAATCTTGGAATACTATCTCGCAAGAGTTTGGATCTTTACCAATAACGTAGGATTTCCCTTTTTCGATGCCGATTTCAGCTCCGGCATTCGGGCCCGATATAACTTTTAAAATCAAGGGAGTATCAGCTATTAGGTGAAAAGGAGCCTCTTCCTCGCTTTCCTCGAATATAGTGTCGTAAACACTAGGTGTTTCGTTTTCAATTGACGGCTTTTTCTTTACCTTTTCTTTTGGGGTTTCTTTTTCTTCTGCTGGCTCAGGTTCTTTTAAATCAGAAAAAATATCATCAAAATTATTTTCTTCAATGTCTTCTTCAAAAAAATCTTCATCTTCAGAAAATATAAAAGTTGTTTGCCCTATTAAAACTTTATCGCCATCTTTCAGTTGGATAGTACCGGTTACTTCTTCGTCATTGATTGAAATTGGATTAGTTTGACTTAAGTTCTTTAGAAAAAACCCTTCATCAGAACGGGTAACTTCAGCATGTTTTCTAGATACAGTAGTATCTTCTAAAACTAGATCAGCTTGGTCAGGATCCCTGCCAATTGTCCATGTATTACCAGTATCAAAGTTTAAAACAAGACCTTTTAAAAGTCCTTCTTCTGCGGATAAATAAGCTGCCATACTCAAAATAAACTTTTGTTAGCGGAAGAGAATTGCACAATCTCGTCTCGAATATAATATACGTAATTTATAAAATCTTCTAGTTTCTCTTTAAATAGGATGTAATTTAACTCATAGGGCATTAGTAAAGACAGTGTCAAGTTTTTCTCTTCTTCATCTAATCCGATAGCAGAGCCACCAGTTTCCTGCCCAATGAAATTTGCACCCATTAAAAAAGTTAAAAGATCTTCTTTTTTCTCTTTAGGCATTTCATACAAATTACATCTTATAAAAGCATGGTCATCCAACTCTATAATGTAAAGATTAATATTATCGAATATAGATAAATTATATTCTCTGTTTTCATTGATTGTAGGTTTAGGGTCGATTTCCAAGTCATCGCACAATCGATGAATGAAGTCTTGTAGTTTAGCTTGTTCCATCTGACGCTCCCTTAACCAACTTATTATGAATGTATGGAACATTTTTATCTAGGAGGTTTTTAGTTTAGATTAAGTAGCTTAAAACATCGAAGCTAAAATCTTTATAGTATCCACAATATGTTTACACATAAGAATTTTAACATCTAGGTAGGTATTAAAAATAGAGTTGGCTAACCTAAGGGTGAAAGAGGATATCAAGGCTAGCTAAAAGTATATCGGTATATATGAAAAAGCACTTTAGCGATTAGCTAAAGTGCTTTTAATTTAAGTGTTCTATAATTTAATTAAGCTGATTTTAAGTTTCTAATTTGAGTTGAGATATCTTTCTATTTTGTTTATGTTGTCTAATTTATTGTTACGGAATCAAAATCAACATAGCTATTATAGCAAGCGCAAAAACTGGATTAATTCCGTTAATCAAACATACTGCAATGAGAGATAGTCCAATTAATATCGGTAAGACTTTTTTTGCTACGGATGCTGTTTTTAATAAAGCTTCTTTAAGCTTATTCAAAGAGGATTTATTTTCTACAGGAGCATTTTCAGAAGGCTCAGGCTCTTCAGTTATTTCTGGAGCGGGTAGAGCATTTTTTTCTGAAATTAAAGATCTACAAAATCCCAAAACAGCTAGTCCAGTCATAATCGAAACCGCTAATCCAGCAGGTTCCCCAGCTGTTGAACTGTGAGCAAAGAGAGCCGCGCTTACAGCACTAATTAAAGTGGCGCTAACATTTAGAGATTTTTCAATAGATACATGCTTGTCTAATTTTTCAATTAGAGGAGCTTTATCTTTTAAGAAGGTAACTGCTTTATTGTCTTTGTTTGAGAAAAGAGCTATGCAGGGTAATGCAATTCCAGCTATTTTTACGATATTCGGTAAAGCTTCATATGTTAGTAGCAAAGATGTTTGGTTCGTTCCAATTATTTCTGAGGTATTTAGCAGAGACCCAGCATACGCTGATAACTGCTCGAACGCTCGGTGTATTCCAGTCATTTCTACGATATTTGACAAAGATTTATATGTTGGTAATGCCTCGTATGCTTGATGCATTAAGTTTCTAATTTGAGTTGCCATAAGATATCTTCCCATTTTGTTTATGTTTGTTAAATATTATATTAAATTTTTTAATTTAAAATCTATTTAATTGTAATTTAAAAGAGTTAAAATTAATGTCTAATGTTAAACAACTGAATATTAAGTGTTTAAAATTGTTTAATATTATAAGATAATACTGAGTTAATATATTTAACGCGATTAACTTGACAAATTAATTAATTTGTTATATAATTAATAGAGTAAGGTGAAGTATACATACTTAAAATAACAAACCTTAACTCAATTCAATCTAGTATTAGCAATTAAAAGCTAATAACCACCCTATAATAAGGGATTTAAATCAAGAACAGCACAATACATAAGTAACTGACAGTCAGCTACTATCGAATTATTCAAATAAAATTTTTAGTTGCGCGATAAGTATTTAAGCGCAAGAGAGTTAATAATAAATCAGGTCTTTTTTTAGACCTAATAAATAAGGGAGATAATAAATGGGTAAAAGAGAAGAAAAAATAGTTAATTTTTTCTCAGGACTTTTAACAAATGTTGAGGAAATTAACTTTGACGAGGTTGTTAAGGAGTCTTTGGCTCTTTTCGAAGAGATCACTCATGTTATGAAAAACGGAACTAAAGAAGAAAAAGATGAGATTGCTAATGCCATGGAATTAGTAAATAAGCGGGTAACTGAGCAGTTTAATACTTTATGTGAAGAGCTAGGATTATCGAAAGAGGAAGTTAGTAAGTTGATAAGTGATCAGAGTAACTTCTCGCCAGAGATATGGTCAGTAATGCAAAACTTGCAAGATGGACTAAAAGCGGTAGAAGTTAAAGAAGATAAACCAAAAAAAGCTAAGCGTAAACAAGCCCAGTGGGTTTCAGCTTAAAAAATAAAGGGAGATTAATAGTATATGGTAAATTTAATAGAAGAAATAAGAAGTGAAGTTATTAGCCACTACAATAGTGGTGAAAAAAGCACTCAGCTTCCATTAGATCGTTTAGCTTTGTTGGCAAATTTAAAAGAAATCAATATTGCTAAGATGCAATATCAACTAGATAACGAAGCTGCTAAAGGAAAGCAAGAAAACTATGTAGGTTATTATAAAACCCAAAATGGAAATTCTGAGCTAGTTTTTAACCCTGAAATTCTGAGAGCTAACTTAAAGCAAATCAATGTTGCAGAAATACGCAAAGACTTGGAAAAGCCTAATTTAGAGATAGAAAAGCCATCTAAAGAGATTTCGAGTGGGGTGCCGAGTTGGGTAGAAATGCAAAAGTCAATTTTAATGGGTCAGCTTCAAGAGCTTTTACATGAGATTGAGGCAATGCAACAAGCTGGTGGAGAATATCCAATTGCCTACATCATCAATGTATCGATGTCAATATTATCGACTCTTTCAACTCAGATGCAAGAGTTGACGGCAAAGCCACTAGAGCATTTCCAAGAGATCTCTAAAAAGCAAGCTATTGTGCAAGAGAAGATAGAGGGGCTTAAGCGAAAACTCCTATCAAATCCTAGTGCTCCATTAGATAAAGAAGATTTGAAAGGGTTAAAAGATGCTCTTGATGAACTTGATCAAGCGATAGCTAAATTAGAAGAGGCTTATACATTCGAGGATAATGATGGTAATAAAGTAGTTATCTGGCCAAGCGATGAAGTAAGAGATATCTATGAGAAAGCGAAAGCTAACGTAAATATGATGCAAGGGGAAAAAATCCCTGGATTAGATGGAAAGACTCTTAAAGATCTTGATTTAGAAAATCCTAATGAACTGGAAAAAGGATTGAAAGCTCTTAGAGACTGGACTCAAGGATCTATCAGAGACAAACCTGAGGGAGCTTTTGTTGAGTGGGATAATGGTAAAGGTGGAGCTCAAGGTAACTCTGTCATGAAGATTATCTTAGATACTGAGGTAAGTACTTACACAGATAGGTTAAACAGAGATGCTCAGCTTATCTCTAGTGCTCAATCAATGGGTCAGAAGCAGGTAGAAAATGCTCAGTCATTGTTGAGAGGAATAGTTGGAAACTTTATTTCTAGATAATAGGAGACATATGGAAGTGAAAATTTCAGGAATTACAAAACATGTCGGCTTACCTTTTGTAGGTGAGCCGGTTGAAAAGCAGTCAGTTAATTATTTATTAATACTGATGCTTTTACAGTCAAAAACTGCTGATTTTGCAGCTCAAAATCAAGAAGCTGCAGCAAAGAAGAGAAGATCTGCAGCATTTGTACAAGCTTTAAATGAAGAGTTAAAGAAAAAGGGAAATTTTTCTTTAGATACATCAGAGAATCTTAGTGCATTTATGAAGCAGATAAATGAGCAGTTTGGAGAAAGTAAGTTAGGTTATAGCGAAGCTTTGATGCTAACTCATATGAATGAAATGTTTTCAAAATTAGAAGCGTTAAAATCAAATATGGAAAAAGTTCAAAAAGAAATAAAGGAACTTAGAGGGCAATTAGATCAGTTGAAGTTAGAGAGAACTCATAATCAAAGAGAGTTAGATAGCTATACATCTAAATATAAAAAAGGTGGCTTTATAGCTCCTGGTTACAATGCATATTTGATGGCAAAGATTCTAGAATATAAAGGGAAAAGAGACAGTTCAGTTAATGCTATAGTATTGAAAAATGCTGAAATTGAAATGGTCAAAAAACCAGAACTTAATGCGATAAAAGCAGATATTCAAAGGATCCAAAAAGGATTTATGGGAAACAAGGAATCTGACACGGCTAAGATGATGACAAGTGCAAACAACGAACTAGCTCAGTTTGAAGCATTGTTAAATGCAGCAATGAGCTCAAGTACCTTTTTAAAATAATAGGAGATAAAAATGACAGAAATATTATCAATTAGGTCTTTGAGCCCATATCAGGAAATCAAACCTGAGATAGAAAAAGAAGAGACGAAAAGAAGCATCTTATTTCTTCTTATGGTTTTGATTGGATTGAATGGATCAGACCTCTTAGAGCAAGAAGTTAAGAGCTCTGCTAATAAAATAGATGTTTTAAGAAGTAAATTAGAAAGTAAACAACAACTGGTCGATAAGCTTAATAATCGTTTGAATGAGATCAGTGACCTTTATGACAAATTGCTTGAAACAGGCAAAAAACTAGAAGACTTAACAGAGTCTGAGCAGCATGCCTATTTTGTAAAAAGTAGACAGCTACAAAGTATGGTAGAAGCAGCTCAGTTGGATGTTAAGCTTCAGATGAAAAATGTAAATGCGAACATGCAAGAGATTGTCAAGAGTGCAAAAACAGACGTTGAGCCGTTGAAGCAAATAGTAGAAGCTTATCAAAGCATGGCTTTAGGATTTTCTGAATTAATCCAAAAGTCAGTTGGAAATAATATTAATTTTAGAAGATAGGGGAGGTAAAAATGGCAACACTACAAATCCCAAGAAATGTAGATTCAAAAAATATATTTTTGTTGATTCAAGAGCTTCTCTCGAATCAAAAAACAAATGCTAAAAAATATGGTCAGGTTTTAGCTCTTTCTATTGTAGACAGGTTAAAAAAACAGTACGAAAAGAATTTAGATGAGTGGGCTGAAAAATCAGCTGAGCTTAAAGCAAAACTTTCTGAAGAATACACTGAAATGAAAGAGTCTTTAAATGCTAAAGCTGGTTGGTTTTTAGGTGGCCTTGTGGTTGCTGGTGCGATATTTGGAGTTCTAGCAGGACCTGTAATAGGGATTGTAGGCGGGACGGCAGCTCTTCTTGGAGGTTTTGGAGGTGCTGCATTAGCTGGTGGTGGTATCTTAGGCGACTACTTGAGCTCTAAAAGTAAGTCATTTTTTGATTCAAAGGAAAAAATTGATCCGTTGAAGATGAAAGAAAAAGAGCTTCAGATAATGCCAATTTCTGATGAAGCGCAGGCAATTCAGGTTAGAGCTAATATGAAGCAAGGTGAAATTTCTAGGAAAACACAGGCGATAGAAGCTGATCATCAGTTAGTAACAGCAGCATCCAATATGATTGCTTCTTTATTAAAGATTTTCGGTAGAACATCTGACATGATGGGAAGAGGTTAATATGGCAGTACAAGCAGTTAATATAAACAGTTTTTCGAAGCCAATATCAGAGGAGCTTAAAGGGCCTTGGGCTATTTTGGGTCTACTGTCTATGGTCAGGGACACTATAAATAAAGGACAGCAAAAAATAGCTGAGTCAACTCAAAAACTCATAGAGAACGGTAGCAAGATTCAGGATAAGCGTTCTAAAGAGTTAAATCAAGTGACCAAGCTAGGCTTAGAAGCTTTGAAAGAAGAGGCAAAAGCAAAGTTAGTTAAAGATATTGGTTTAGGCATAATCGTAGCAACTATAGTTGGGGGACCGATTATTGCAGCTATCTCTGCCGGCAGTACTTCAATATTTGCAGCTGCAAGCCAATTTATTACGCCGTTATTAGTAGTTACAAGCGGAGGCTTGGAAATAAGTGCTTTGGAAATGAGTTTAAAGACAGCAGACAAGCAGTTAAAAATTGCCGAAATTGATAAGCATAACAATATTGATGCAGGGCTTGCTAAATCAAATAATGATGCAGTTTCTTTAGCTGGAAAAACAGTAAGAGATTCTGGTGACGCCGGAGTAAAATTGCAAAAGGCGATTACAGAAGTTATTAATTCTACTGGATCTGCTTTGCAGAAATCCATTAGGTAAGGGAGGTATAAAATATGTCAGTACAAACAGTTAATCCTAATTTTAACGAAGCTGTCATGAAAGATGACCAACAAAGGCAAGTGGCTGAAAAAAAGGCCATTGTGACAGTGGGTGAAGTCATTGGAATGATTATGGCCGTAATGGGCGCTATTATTGATGCTATACAAAAGGCAGGAGCGGTTGCTATAGCTTATTTTGAAGCTAGCATAGATGCAATGTTGAAGTCAGCTGGGTTTAAAGAAAAATCAGCTAAAGATCAAGCTATGGGTACTATAATGGCAGCAGCTATTGGAATAGCGATAACCGGAGTTGGTATGGGATTAAGTATTGCATCAATGGGAAAAAACATTAGTAATGCCAATGAGATGAAAAAAATCCAAAGTGCTCCAATTACAGAACCACAAAGAAATATTGGACAAGGTTTAAATGGTAGAAGAGCAAACGAACAAGAAATTGCTCAAAGAAATCAATTAGCAGAGAATGGTGGGGTTAAAATTGAAATTGAAAGAAATGGTGTCCATCCTAATGCTAATCAAAATAAAGTTCCACATGGAAGGAGCGATGACGCTACTTCGTACGCATCGGAAGCAGAAAGGGAAAGAGCTATGAGAATCCAGGAAGAACTTAACAAGAATAATAAATTAGCGCAGCTAGCAAGTGCTGTTAACAACCAAACTTTACCTATAGGGTCTGTTGCAGACGCTTCTAAAAGAGAAGACGCTGCGAGAGCTCAGCATGCAAGTGAAGTAGAAAACACAGTTACTGAAGCTGTTAGAACTTTACAAAATGAGAATACTAACTTCTACGGTGCTTTAAGTGGACAAATTGACAAGCTGGGTATCGTAAGTGTTGTTACTCAAGCAATTATTGCATCTTCTCAATGGAGATAATGTTAATCTCTCTTATAAAAAAAAGACCCCGGTTTTGCCGGGGTTTTTTTATGTAACGTTTTCAGAGCTTCTTTTAACTATAGGTTCTTTATTTTCTTTGACAGTTTGTTCTTCAACAACAATTTCAATAACAGATGGATCAGAGGGGACCTCGAACATAAGGTCTCTTAGCAGATTTTCTACTATCATACGAAGAGCTCTTGCTCCTGTTTCAGTTTTTTTAGCTTTTTCCGCAATCGCTCTAAGGGCGCCTTCAGTAAAGCTCAGCTTAACATTTTCTTCCTCAAACATTCTGGTATACTGTTGAATAACTGCATTTTTAGGTTCAGTTAAAATTCTAACCAAGTCATCAATTGTTAGTTCGTTGCAGTTGGCTAAGCTGTTAAATCTACCAATGAACTCTGGAATTAGACCAAACTGAATGAGATCTTCTGGCTCAACTTGTGATAATAGATAGTTAGCCTCTTTAGTATCATAACTACCTTTTTGATCCATGGTAAACCCGATTGTAGTTTTGCCAAGCCTTTTTGCAACTACTTTATCTAAATGTACAAAAGCTCCACCTACTATAAATAAGATGTTCTGAGTATTGACTTTGATATACTCTTGGTTCGGGTGCTTTCTTCCTCCTTTTGGAGGGACACTAGCTATAGTTCCTTCTACTATTTTTAAAAGGGCTTGTTGTACACCTTCGCCAGAAACATCTCTTGTAATAGAGACATTGCTAGATGTTTTGCGGATTTTATCAATTTCATCGATGTAGATGATGCCAAGCTCCGCTTTAGCAACATCATAATCGGCAGCTTGTAGGAGTCTTAAGATTATATTTTCAACATCTTCTCCAACATACCCAGCCTCAGTCAGTGTTGTCGCGTCAGTTATTGCAAATGGAACATCTAAAATATCCGCAAGAGTTCTGGCTATCAATGTTTTACCGGAGCCTGTGGGTCCAATTAACAACACATTTGACTTGCTATACTCAATGTCAGATTCATTTGACAGCGACTTAATCCTTTTATAATGATTATAAACACCGACAGCTATAGCTTTTTTAGCTTTTTCTTGACCTATGATATACTCATCCAATCTTTCCTTAATCTCTTTCGGCTTAAGGCTTTTGATTTCGTAAGATGACGGCTTTTTATGCACAATATCCATACATAGGTTCACACACTTGTCACAAATATATGCATGTGGTCCTGAAATTAATTTTTCAACTACGTCTTCTGTCCTTCCACAGAAAGAACAAGTTGCAAGTTCTCCAGTGCTAGTGTTATTGCTCATGTAAGGGCTTTTTCCTGTTGTGTTGTTTTACTTTGTGAAGTAGGGGATGCGATTTTATCTATTAGTCCATATTTTAAAGCATCCTCAGGGCTCATGTAAAAATCTCTTTCGGAATCTTTTAAGACTTTTTCGATGTCATTGCCAGAAAATTTTGCAAGTAGCGAGGAAGTTATCTTCTTTAGTTCAATAATTTCCTTAGCTTGAATATTTATGTCAGCCGAAGAACCTCCAACGCCACCAATAGGTTGGTGCAGCATAATACGGCTATGAGGAAGAGCGTAGCGCTTTCCTTTTGTGCCAGCTGAAATTAAAAGAGCTGCCATTGAAACTGCTGTACCAATGCAGTATGTATTAACATCACAACCTAAAAAGTGCATGGTATCCATAATGGCAAGTCCAGATGTAATTTCACCACCAGGAGAGTTAATATATAGGTTTATATCTTTTTTTGGATCTTCCATTTTCAAGAAAAGCAGCTGTGCGATAACCACATTAGCTATTTGATCATTTATCCAAGTTCCGATGAAAATAATTCGGTCTTTTAATAAACGGGAAAAAATATCCATTGAACGCTCTCCGCGTCCTGTGTCTTCAATTACATATGGTGTCAGTGACATATCAATACCTTGTTTTAACTGTGATAGTTATTGATAGCTGTAGCTAAAAATTTTTCTCAAGTTTGTTTTTCATTTTGATTAAAAATATAGTCTTGAGCCTTTTTTAACATAACTTTCGAAAAGGCTAAAGCGTAAACTTCTTGAGGAATTGATTTCGGGTCGATTTTAGTATGCCCGTATTGTTGCAGCGATAATAGAGCTTCTTTTATTACGTCATCGTATGTAACATCTATTTTTGCGTCTGATACAATTTTCCTGGAAAGGTAAAATAGACGGACTGCATCAACAGACTGCTTTTTCAGATTCTCCATTTGTTTTTTCTTTTCAGCTTCTGAAAAAGTTTCATATTCCTTTTTTGTTTTAGGATTTTCCATCAATTGTGAAAATCTGAAATCTACTTCTTTTTGAATTAAAGAATTTGGTAGATCAAATTGATAAGCATCAATTAAAAATTTATTGACAGCTTCCCCTTTATTTTGATCGTACTTTTCCTGAGCCTGGTCTTTGAGCATTTTTTCTACAGATTCTTTTAACTTCTCAACGTTTTCTGCGCCTAGTTTCTTAGCAAACTCATCATCTAAAGCTGGCAGATCCGCTTCCTCTATTTTTTTTACTGTTATCTTTACTTTTTTAGGTTCAAATTCTTTCTTTTCTTTTTCAGGGGCGTCAGGATCAGGCTTACTAATGCCTTCAATTGAATCGTTTGTCTTGGCTCCAATTACAAGCTCTTGCATCCACTTTGCCATTCGCTTATCGGATATTTCAAACCTAGTGTCGTGAAAGACTTTTTGCTTTGGTTCTTCGGTAGTCTCTATGTCCAACAGCACATAGTCACCTTCTTTAGCAGCCCTATCTGTAATCTCTTTCCAGTTAGCGTAGTAGAACTTTGTTTGGTGAATAGCTTCATCAACTTCTTTTTTTGTAACTTTTGGAGCTTTTACGTTTTTTGGTTTGAATTTAAGGGGGTCCACAGAGGGCACTTCAGGTTCTACTTCAAACTTAAAAATAAGATCAGCACCGCTTTCCAAGTTGATGCTCTTAGCGTCATAAGTAATTTTAGGGCCGTTGCTAAGTATTTTCAAACTAGCAACTTTTTGGCATTCCTTAAAAACATTGTCCGCTAAAACAGAGCTAAGTTTCTCTTCAACTGCACTAGGATATTTTTTTAAAATAATTTCTTCAGGGGCTTTGCCTTTTCGGAATCCTGGGATTGAAACTTGCTTAGATACTTCTTTTGCAGCTTTTCTATGCGCAAGCTTGACGAAATCTGAATCCGCATGGACAGATAGCTCTACTTTACAAAGAGGCTGCTTTTGAATTTTAATTTTAAGATGATCAGTTGAAATTTCTTCTAAATTATCCGTCTTACTCAAGAAAACCCTCTTTGATTAAAAAAATTAAGAAAAGCGGGTGATGAGATTTGAACTCACGACCCTCACGTTGGCAACGTGATGCTCTACCACTGAGCTACACCCGCGAAAAAACATAGAAAAAAAATATAGACGATTAGCTTTTTTTCAGCAACAGTTGACTTTTTTTATTAAATTGAATGGATCAAAAATCTAAAGTTTTCTAGTGTAATTTTTTAATATAATTTTATTAAAAAAATAATGAAGGGAAAAGGCCCTCAGGGCCTTATCTTTTGTAAAATAATTTTTTTGTTGCGGTTGTTTGAAAAAAAATGTAAAACCAAAAATTGCTGCCGTAAATAAATTGAGAGACAAAAAAACAAATGCTAAATTTTCGAAAACTTAAACAAGATTTTTCTTCATCGATACTAAAAGAAGGTAAGGATCTCAATGACAAGAAAAAGGTCATTTTTGCCAAGATTATTAAGGTTGATGGCGATGTAATTCGCTTTTGTGCAAAAGTTTTGGGAAACTATGAAAATACTTACGAGAGCGAAATAGAGATAGACCGCTTTGAGTCTGAGGCACTTCACTCTAACTGCGATTGTCCTTATCGATATGACTGCCAACATCTTGCAGCACTTCTATTTTATTTAGAGGAAAAGGTAGATTCACTTCTAGTTGAATACTCTAATGAAACAGATATTTCAAATGATTCCGACATCAATAGCGATCAGAAAAAAGAACTACTAGAAACTATTCAAGAAGCAAAGACAAAAGAGTGTGAAAAAGAAGATAAGAGATATCAAAAGCAAGTTTTGCAAGAGTACATAAGTGCATCCAAGGTTTTAGCAAATTCTCCATTTTTCCAATCACCAGAGAGTAATCCAAATACAAATGCAGAACTTGCAATATTATTTAATCCAAAGTCTTTGCAAAGTTCCAAGAGGGTAGAGCTTCAACTGGCTTTGCGTTTGCCATTTCGTTCCAAACCGCTTCAGATAGCACATATAAAAAATTTTCTCGACTCTCTAGGTTATGAAGAACCTGTATTAATTGCGGGTAAGAAGTATTATTTCTCAATGTTTTCTTTTGATGAAATTGGCAGAGTAATCCTAAAGTGTTTGATGACAAAGGCTATTTGTCCAAACATAAATGCATCAGATAGAGCTCAAAGAGTGGCGCAATTGGATATCGAAAACTTTGGAGATCTTTTAGCTCAAGTATATGATCTCACCATGCACTTGAAAAAACCAAGAGGCTTCTCAAATTCATCGGACGATCTACCTGTAATGCCATATCTTTATTATGGAAACCTGGAGTCAAATTTGAGGTTTTCCATGAAAATGGCACACTTGCGTTTTGAGCTAGATTTTATAGAGCCTCCTAACGCAAAAATTTTACTCAAGCCTTCCATTTCAATTGATGAAGATAAGATAAATCTTGAAGATGTTTCTTTGTTTGAATGCAACCGTCCCGGGATGCTTTATGAGGAGACTTTTTATCGATTTGATCCGCACATTAAGAGAAAGCACCTTCAAAACATTGGAAGCATTAGAGAAATGACTCTGCCTGAGCCGCTTTTTGGAACTTTTGTGGAAAACTCACTTCCGGTTTTGAAAAAGTATGCTGAGGTTGCTCAAGAAAATGTTCTAGACCGTTTTGTTACTCTTCCATTTGCAGGGGAACTGAGAGGAAGGTGTGAACTTTCATATGTTGATGGAGAGTTAGAAGCTGCACTTTTTTTCAACTATGATGGCAATGAAATTCCAGCGGCAATTGGAAAACTTGGTTTCCAAAACATAAAAGCATTTGTGTCAGACGATGGAGTTTTAGCCCGTAATTTAATTGAAGAAAAACAGATCATTGAAAATCTATTTCAAGATTTTCTATTTAATCCTCATCACGGAACTTTTGTAGCTAAAACTGATAAGAAGATTGTTGAGTTTATGACAGAAATTGTTCCAAGAAATCAACATAAAGTTGATTTTGAATGTCCTCAAAATTTGCTAGATCAGTTCATATATGACACAACTACTTTTAAGTTATCTTTAGATTACAAGGATCAAATTGGATTTTATGAGCTTAATCTGAAAGTCGATGGGGACTTGAAAGGAGTTGCTTTAAATGTGCTCTGGGACTGCATAGCTTCTAAACGCTCTTATCTAGAATTAGATGCAGCAAAAATAAGGATAAAAAGAGGCGAAGACTCTAGGTTTTCTAAAATACTTGTCTTGGACCTTACTAAAATCACAAAAATAGTCCAGCTATTTGATGAACTTGGGATAGACAAGCTGAACTCCCATAAAGAAAGTAGACCGCTTTGGAATTTGGTAACAATAAATGAACAGTTATTTGAAGGTCTTCCTATTGAGTTTGAAATGTCTGAAAAACTTAAAGAAATTCAAAGTCAGATGTTAGGAGAAAAAGAAATCTGCTCGTCTGAGGTTCCAAAGGACATCAAAGCTTCATTAAGGCCTTATCAAAAAGAAGGTGTAAAATGGCTAGAGAAGCTTAGGAAAATGTTTTTGAATGGGATACTGGCTGATGATATGGGACTTGGGAAAACATTACAGGCTATTTCCGCAATAACACAGCACCATATTGATACTCAGAATCCTTTCACCTTAATTGTATGCCCAACTTCTTTGCTTTATAACTGGAAAGAGGAAATTTCAAAATTTAACCCGAAGCTAAAAACCATAGTTGTCGACGGGGTCCCAAACCAAAGAAAGAAAACACTGGCTAAAATTGAAAACTTTGATGTGGTAATAACTTCTTATACTCTTTTGCAAAAAGATATTGATGTTTACTCTAAAAAAGATTTTACCTACGCCATACTAGATGAAGCTCAGCATATCAAAAACAGAGGTACTAGAAACGCTAAATCTACGAAAATGATTAAAGCTGCACATAGGTTGATCCTTACAGGGACTCCGATTGAAAACTCTCTAGAAGAGCTATGGAGCTTGTTTGATTTCTTAATGCCAAACTTTTTAAGTTCTTTCGATCGTTTTGTGGATAAATATTTAAGATCTACAGGAAAAGCACATGTAGAAAATATTGAATATCTAAAAAGAAAAATATCTCCTTTCATTTTAAGAAGGATGAAAAAAGATGTGTTGGAAGATCTTCCACCTGTAGATGAAATTATTTATCACTGCCAACTTAGCGACGTTCAAATTGCTTTGTATAGATCTTATGCAGAGTCTGCAAAAGATGAACTAACAAAACTTGTTGAAAGGGATGGGTTTGAGAAAGTTCAAATTCATGTGCTTGCCACTTTGACAAGATTGAAGCAAATTTGCTGTCACCCTGCAATTTTTGCAAAAGAAAAAGTCGAAAGCGGGGATTCGGCGAAGTATGAAATGCTACTGGAGCTTTTACAGTCACTAGTTGAAGGAAGCCATAAAACTGTTATTTTCTCTCAATACACTAGAATGCTGCAAATTATGAAAGAAGATTTCTCTCAAAAGGGGATTTCTTTTTCTTATCTGGACGGGTCTAGTAAGAACCGCTTGGAAATTGTCAATCAATTTAATGAAGATCCAAATATTCCAGTGTTTTTAGTTTCACTAAAAGCCGGTGGCACGGGATTAAACCTGGTCGGGGCGGATACAGTGATTCATTATGATATGTGGTGGAATCCCGCAGTTGAAAATCAAGCTACAGACAGAGTCCATCGTATTGGGCAAAAAAAATCTGTGTCTTCGTATAAATTGATTACTAAAAACACAATTGAAGAAAAAATAGTAGAGATGCAGCGAAGAAAAAAAGGATTGGTAAAGAAAGTCGTAAGCTGCGATGATGAAGCAATTGCAAAATTGACTTGGGAAGATGTACTAGAACTTCTACAGACGTAAAAACTAGGATTGACATGAAATTTAAGACGAAATTTCATCTAAATGAAATTTTTAAAAGATCGAAGAATTTAATTTTTAATAAATTTGAACGCTTATCTAAAGTACTTTCAAGTGATATCGGGATTGACTTAGGAACTGCTAATACACTTGTCTATGTAAAAGGAAAAGGGATTGTCTTAGCTGAGCCATCAGTTGTAGCAGTAGATTCTCTTACAAATGAAGTTTTGGCGGTAGGCCATAAAGCAAAGGCGATGTTAGGTAAGACGCCTAGAAAGATTCATGCTGTAAGGCCTATGAAAGATGGTGTTATTGCTGATTTTGAAATTGCAGAAGGGATGTTGAAAGCTCTTATTAAAAGAGTCACTCCTTCAAGATCTCTCTTTAGACCAAAAATTTTAATAGCCGTGCCTTCTGGAATTACAGGAGTTGAAAAAAGAGCTGTGGAAGACTCAGCTTTACATGCGGGTGCTCAGGAGGTTGTTTTAATTGAAGAACCTATGGCAGCTGCAATTGGAGTTGATTTGCCTGTACATGAGCCATCAGCCAATATGATAATTGATATTGGAGGTGGTACAACCGAGATAGCTATTATTTCTTTAGGTGGAATTGTTGAGTCTAGATCTCTTCGTATTGCGGGAGATGAATTTGATGACTGTATTATGAATTATATGAGACGTACATATAATTTAATGATAGGGCCTCGTACAGCTGAAGAAATTAAAATGACTATAGGTTCAGCCTATCCTTTAGGAACTGAACTTGAGATGGAAGTTAGAGGGCGAGATCAAGTCGCAGGACTTCCTACTACCAGAAGAATTAATTCAGTAGAAATAAGAGAGTGTTTGGCAGAGCCAAACCAACAAATCATTGAAAGCGTTAAGCTCACTTTGGAAAAATGTCCTCCAGAACTTGCTTCAGATCTAGTTGAAAGGGGTATGGTTTTAGCGGGAGGTGGAGCTTTGATCAAAGGTCTTGATAAGTATTTAATTAAAGAAACAGGACTTCCTGTTTTTGTGGCTCAAAATCCACTTTTGGCTGTTTGTCTAGGTACAGGGAAGGCTTTAGATTATCTAGAACGTTTTAAAAAGAAAAAATCCTTAAACGTATAATGCAATTTAATACGCCGCTTAATAAATGGACATCTAATACCAAATTAATCAATTGGATTGAAAAATACGTTAACTTATTAGCTCCTAAAAATGTTCATTTGTGCGATGGCTCTCAAGAAGAGTACGATGCTTTAATGCAACAAATGGTATCGCAAGAAAAAGCTATCAAGCTTGATGATAAGAAAAGACCAAACAGCTTTCTTTTCTTATCTAATCCAGATGATGTTGCGAGAGTTGAAGAACGTACATTTATATGTAGCAAAAAAAAAATAGATGCAGGTCCGACAAATAATTGGGTAGAGCCTCAAGAGATGAAAGATAGGCTTAAATCATTATTTAGTGGATCTATGGAAGGAAGGACTATGTATGTCATTCCTTTCAGCATGGGGCCTTTGGGATCGAAAATAGCTCACATTGGTGTCCAAATTACCGACTCAGAATATGTCGTATGTAATATGCGAATTATGACGAGGATGGGAAAAAAAGTATTAGATGTTTTAAAAAATGATCCGTTTGTTCCTTGTTTGCACTCAGTTGGTTATCCACTTAAAAACAATCGAGAAGATGTTAAATGGCCCTGTGATCCGGAAAATCGTTACATCGTTCATTTTCCAGAGGAAAGATCTATATTCTCATATGGTAGTGGATACGGTGGTAACGCCTTATTAGGAAAGAAATGTTTTGCTCTCCGTATTGCGTCCGTAATGGCAAGAGATGAAATGTGGATGGCTGAACATATGTTGATTATGGGGATTACCAATCCTAAAGGGATTAAAAAATATTTTGCAGCAGCATTTCCTAGTGCTTGTGGAAAAACAAATCTTGCAATGCTTTCTCCTTCGCTTCCCGGATGGAAAGTAGAGGTTGTGGGAGATGATATTGCATGGATGAAAATAGGCAAGGATAAAACTTTAAGAGCTATAAATCCTGAAGCTGGTTTTTTTGGAGTGGCACCTGGTACTTCTTATGAGACAAATCCTAATGCGATGAAATCGATTGAAAAGAACTCTATATTTACAAATGTTGCTCATACAGAAAAAGAAGTAGATGTTTGGTGGGAGAAAATGACTAAAACTCCTCCTGATGACTTAATCGATTGGTATGGAAATAAGTGGGATCCAACTTCAGAAAAAACTGCAGCGCATCCAAATTCAAGATTTACGGCACCTATTTCACAATGTCCAATTGTTGATCCCGCTTTTGAAGACCCAGAAGGAGTTCCAATCTCTGCTATTATATTTGGTGGTAGAAGAGATAGTGTTATTCCTTTAGTTTATGAAGCATTTAATTGGGCACATGGCACACTTTTAGGCGCGGGGGTATCATCTCAAACAACTGCAGCTGCAAAAGGGCAGGTTGGTAAATTGAGACATGATCCTTTTGCGATGCTACCTTTTTGTGGCTATAATATGGGTGACTATTTTGCTCATTGGTTAGATATGGGAAAAGAAACATCATCTAATAATCTTCCAAAGATCTTCTATGTTAATTGGTTTAGAAAAGATGATGCAGGAAACTTTATTTGGCCAGGTTTTGGGGAAAATATTCGTGTTCTTAAATGGATGTTTGAAAGAACTGATGGGGTGGAGCATGCAGATAAAACTCCAATCGGGTACCTTCCTAAAAAAGATGCAATTGATACATCTGGATTAAAGATATCAGAAAATTCTATGGAATCTCTTCTAGAGGTTGATAGAAAAGCCTTCTATGATGAAATCTTAGACCAAGAAAAGTACTTTGAAATGTTTGAAGATCATTTTCCAAGCGATCTCAAAGAAACACTATCGCAAATAAAAAAAGCTCTAAAATAGGTGTTGTTTGCGCCTTGTAGTTCAAAGAGTCAAAAAAGCGTCAGTCGCAATAGATCAAAAAATAATCAGTGAGATTAACCAAGGACTGCTTGTTTTTCTCGGTATTCATACGAAAGATAATGAAGATGCTATTGATTATTTAATAGATAAACTACTTCATTTAAGAATTTTTGAAGATGATCAAAATAAAATGAATAAGTCAATACAAGACATTAATGGTCAGATTTTATTAGTTTCTCAGTTTACCTTATATGCTGATTGCTCAAAAGGACGAAGACCATCATTTGTAAATGCTAAAAGACCTGATCTTGCAGAAAAAATCTACATTGAATTTTTAAAAAGGCTAAAGGCCAACTTTGAAAATACATCCGAGGGCAAGTTTGGTGCTGATATGCAAATAGAACTTACAAATGATGGTCCAGTAACCATCATATTAGAAAAATTGTCTCCAGATCTATGATAATCATCTATTTGTTTACAAATTTTGAGTGTGTTGAAGATATTTGAGTCAGCGTTTTTAAAGCGCTAGTTAGATTTTGTTATTTTAATAAAGTTCCTTAGCAATTTATATCCTTCATTAGAAAGTACTGACTCTGGATGGAACTGTACTCCGAATATAGGGAAGTCTAAATGCTCTATAGCCATTATTTGTTCATCATCTTCAGATAGGGCAGTAATAGCTAA
The DNA here is from genome assembly GCA_050302075.1 of Parachlamydiales bacterium. Classification (GTDB taxonomy): domain Bacteria; phylum Chlamydiota; class Chlamydiia; order Chlamydiales; family SM23-39; genus JBNLAH01. The sequence goes on from JBNLAH010000005.1 coordinate 185,972, forward strand.
AGAACTTGGAATACTGCTTTTATCAATCACAAGAGAATGGTAGCGCATCATGGAGATACTTTGTGAAATATTAGAGAAAAGACCTTTTTGATTGTGGATGATTTTACTTGTTTTTCCATGCATTACAACAGGGGCCCTTATAATTTTTGCTCCAAATACATGGCCAATAGCTTGGTGACCTAGGCAAATACCTAAGATAGGAATTTTATTCTTAAAATGTTGGATTAACTCAAGTGAGGCGCCGGTGTCTTCAATTGATTTAGGACCTGGCCCGATGACAATTTGAGAGGGATTAAGTTGCAGGCATTTTGAAGTGGTCATTTCATGGTTCCTGAAGACTTTAATTTCTTCGCCAATAACTTGAAATGCCTGCACTATGTTATAAGTAAAAGAATCGAAATTATCGATAAACAAAATCATTTCAGTTTTGAAGAACTACGAGAAAAGATTTCATTAGCATCAAAAAAGTAAGCTATTTCCCTTTTTGCTGTATCTTCTGCATCAGAGCCGTGCACTGCATTTGCATCGATATTTTCAGCAAAATCAGCTCTAATTGTTCCTGGCTTTGCTTCTTTAGGGTTAGTAGCTCCCATGATTTCACGGTTTTTCTGGATTGCGTTTTCTCCTTCTAAGACCATTACTAAAACTGGTCCTGACGTCATAAATCCAACTAGTTCATCAAAAAAAGGCTTTCCTTTATGAATGTCGTAGAATCCCTCAGCTTTTTCTTTGCTAAGATGAAGCATTTTAGCTGCAACAACAGTAAGCCCACCTTGCTCTAGGTATGAGATTACTTTTCCGATGTTATTTTTTTGAACCGTGTCAGGTTTTAAAATTGATAATGTCTGTTCCATGAATTATCTCCAAAGTTGTTTAGGATCACCCATTATAAAAGTTTTATGAGAGAAATTCTAGTATCAAGATTTAATAATATGCTATTATTATCGATAATAATAATTTTAATTAGATAAAACTGTTAGCTTTTTTGAGCTAAGGTGCAAAAAGAGAGTTTTTTTATATGACTTATGGAAACTATCCATCACGTGAAAACATAAAAAAAATCCTTATAATCAAGCTAAGGCATTTAGGAGATGTCCTTCTCACAACCCCAGTATTTTCAAACATAAAAAAAGCGCTTCCACAAGCTACAGTTGATGTTCTTGTTAACAAGGAAGCATCTCCAATTTTAGCAAATAACCCATATGTTGATAATATACTTTTATTTGATAGGGAGTTTAAATCAAAAAGTCTTTTTCCTAAGTTGAAATTTGAATTTAATTTTTACTGGTCAATCTGGGAAAAAAAATATGATTTAGTGATCAACTTGACAGATGGAAACAGAGCTTTGCTTATAACAAAACTGTCTAGAGCCCAAACATTGGTCGGTATGCAAACTGACAACAAAAAAACAAACAAGAAATATACACACCTTGTAAAAAAATGCCATTTAGAAAGGCATGTTGTAGAAAAAAATTTAGATGCTATTAGACGAATTGGAATTTTTCCTGAGTATGAAGATAGGAACTTAGACTTTTTCTATCAGCCTCCATCTAAAGACAATCCACTTTTAAACTTAGCTAAAGAAGAATTTATATTAATTCACCCTACATCTAGGTGGAGGTTTAAATGTTGGCCAGAAAAGAAAGTAACACAGTTAATAAAAAGACTTTGTGACATGAATAAAAAAGTTGTCATAACTTCAGGGCCATCAACTGATGAGAAGATAATGATTGATAAAATAATTGGTAACATATCTGATAAAAATGTTTTGAATTTAAGTGGTAAAACAAGCATTGATGATTTAGCTTATTTGATACATAAATGTAGAGCTCTTGTATGTGTTGATTCATTCCCTTTTCATGTCGCAAGTTGTTTTAAAAAACCTGTTTGTGCCCTTTTTGGCCCAACATCTGATTTAACGTGGGGGGCTTGGAAAAATCCAAATGCTGATATCATTACTTATGATATTTCATGCCGGCCATGTTTTTTAGATGGGTGTGGTGGAAGTAAAATGAGCGACTGTTTACATCAGATTACAGTTGATAGGGCTGTTGAGAGTTTAAATAAAATTTTAGAAAAGCCGAGTCCTCTTAAAATACTAGCACATCACTAATCTCATCAAGGTCATTAATAGAGATGCTCTTAGAAAATAGGTGACTGATTTCTTCTTTTACTTCAAGTGAGCTAGTTTTCTCTTTTCTTTTTTTTACTTCAACTAGGGCGAAAACATCATATGTCTTGTTCGAGCTAATGTCGGTTTTTACAACTTTTAAATTTGGATAAACAGTGCTTGCTTGGAAGTTTGTGATAACTCCTGTGTTTAAACTAAATGTTCCATCACTTAAAAGCCTGGCGGCCTCTACCGATCCTGATGGGACTTCTATCTCTAACAGATGTTGGCTTTTGAGCCATGAATGATGTACCTTAAGTGTGTGTGGTGCGGATGCTATAAACTCCAATCCGATTTTGTTTTTCAGGGCTTTTTCATGTCTTAAAAGACAGTACCTAGCTCTTTGTTTAACAACTGCATGGATTTTTGAGATTTTATATGTTTGAAGAGCCCTTAAAGCATCATCATGTAGATAGAAATCAGGCCCCGAGGCAAGTTTAAGGAAAACTGCGCCATGTTTTCCTGCAGCTTTTTTTATTGCATCTTCACTTGATTTACAAAAAAAGATTTTTTCATCTTCTAAAGCATTTTTATTTAAAAAACTATTCAAAGCGCTATGACTGCGGTCACCTGCGCTGCTGCTTACAAAAATATATTTGGAAACTATAGTTGAATTTAAAGCAAAGCAGTTAGTGAGAATAACTACTAGAAAAGAAAAAACTTTAGTTAGCATCTAAAAAATCTTTTTTTTATTTATATCAATATGTAGCCAATTTTGAATATATTGTCACTGGTTTAAGCGATTTTTAGAGCTGGAAATCTTCTCCTAAGTAATATTTTTTAGCTAACTTATCATTCATTAATCTGTCAATGGATCCTTCTATTAACACCTTGCCATCTCTAATTAAGTAAGATTTATCCACAATAGAAAAAATTTCCCTTGCATTATGGTCTGTGATCAAAACACTTATGTTTCTTTTCTTCAGGTGGATTATTAGTTTTTTTAGATCTTGGATTGCAATTGGATCTATATTTGCAAAAGGCTCGTCTAGTAAAAGTAATTTTGGCTCTGTGACTAGTGCTCTTGTAATTTCTAGCCTTCTTCTTTCGCCACCAGATAAGGTAACGGCCATTTTTTTGCGGTGCTTTGACAAGTTAAGCTCATCTAAAAGAACTTCTAGTTTTTCCTTTCTAGCATTTTTGTTAAGAGGAGTCAGCTCTAGTATTGACATGATATTGTCCTCCACACTAAGCGATCGAAAAATAGAAGGCTCTTGTGCTAAATATCCCATTCCCATCTTTGCTCTTTTGTGGATTGGAAGGTCAGTTACATCAATGTCTTTAAAAAAAACTTTCCCTCCGTCGGGTGCTATTAGCCCAATAGCAATATAAAAAGCAGTGGTTTTACCAGCTCCGTTTGGTCCTAAAAGGCCGATTACTTCACCCTTATTTACCTCAAATGATAAATCTGAAAGGATATTTTTGCCGTTATAGCTTTTTTGAAGATTTTTTATCTGGAGCATTAATGACTCTTTGTTTGATGTCTTGGTTAAGGTGCTCAGGAAGCCTTGCTTTGATATGGTCTGCTCTAAAATTGGCGCCTTTGTTGTTCAGTTGAAAAAGAATGTGTTTTGCAGTCGCTTTCATCAATATCTCGTTTGAGTTAAAAAACTCAGATAGGCTTTTTCCTTTAGAGTGGAAAAAAGATAAATTCACCTCATCTGAGATAAATTGATGTGAAGGAAAAAAATATTTCCCTTGCTTTGCATTGCAATATTTTACTTTTTGCGAACTTTTTTCTATCTTCTCTTGCATCCAAAATTCAATATCATGAAGTGTTTCTGTTCCTTTAATCTTTTTATTTGTCAACCTTAGTTCAATATCTGAAGCGATACTAGTGATTTTTGTATGGTAACGATCTTGATTTGAGCCAAAGTATATATCTTTTTGTATGTTTTTGCGCTTTTGATTTACTGTCTTGTTCACTGGATTTAAGTTATATGTATTTTTAATTAATTCAGTAAATTCTTTTTTGTCAGAGGGGCAAATGCACAGAGTTTTTTGGAATAAAAAATAAGCCGATAAAAAAAGGAGACCCAAAGATATGAAAGTTGCCCTTTTTATCATTTTTATACCGACTGCTTTTCTCTAATTACTTCATAGATAGGAATAATTTCTGAAAGTAATTTATCTAACTCCTGAAAACTAATTGATGTCATTTTGTCGCTTTTTGCAAGCGGGGGATTTGGATGAGCTTCAACAAATAGGGCGTTGGCACCTGCCGCAATCGCAGCTTTTGCTAATGTTGGGACAAATTCTACATTCCCTCCAGAGCTATCCTTCAAAGCTCCGGGCATTTGTACTGAATGGGTTGCATCAAAGCATACCGGGTATCCTAGCTTTTGCATAATCAAAATAGACCTGAAATCGCTTACTAAGTTGTTGTAGCCAAAAGAAGTTCCTCTATCAGTTAAAAGGATCTCAAATTTATTTTGGGAAGTTAGCTTTTCAACAACATTTGACATGTCCCATGGAGCCATGAATTGGCCTTTTTTTACATTGATAACAGCGGGAGTGCTTGCCGCTGCTACTAAAAGATCTGTTTGGCGGCATAAAAAAGCGGGTATTTGGATCATTTCTAAAATATTTCCAGCGATTTTTGCCTGTTCAACAGTGTGAACATCAGAAACCACAGGTAAATTAATCTCTTTTTGGACTTTTTCAAGTATTTTAAGCCCTTCATCTAAGCCAGGGCCTCGAAATGAGTTAATCGAAGAGCGATTAGCTTTGTCAAAAGACGATTTAAATATGAGTGATACAGGGTATTTTTCTGAGATTTTTTTTATTTTTTCTGCAGCAAAAAGAGAAGCATCTTCAGATTCAATAACACAAGGCCCTGCTATAAGAGTTAGATTGTAGCTGTCACCTATTTGAAAGGCTTTTCTTGTGATCTTATGCATGTTCAACAACCTCAATTGTTTCATTATTGGGATTATCGAATTTTGAAATATATTCTTTTATCCTAAATGGAAAACTTTTACTTCCAACCGGTATAAGTATTTCATCAATTAAATCTGAAAGTGGTATCAATACAAAAAGTCGGTCTTTCCAGCTTGGGTGGGGTATTTGGAGCGAGCTACTTTCATATTTTTGATCGCCATACAACAGGATGTCAATATCAATTACCCTAGGCTCATTCTTTTCTTTTTTTACTTTGCCTAGCTTTTCCTCAACGTGTTGGAGCTGGTCAAATAATTGATCAGGAGATAAAGAAGTCCTTAAATGACAGACTGCATTAATAAAGTCCTTATCAAGATTGCAATTAACCGGGGAGGTCTTATACAGTTTCGATCTTTGTAATAACTTAACGTCTTTTATGTTCTTAATTAGATTCACAGCTTCCAATATGTTATTTCTGCTGTTTCCTAAATTAGATCCAAGACCTAAAAAAACGTCTACTGTTTGCATGTTAAGCCCCCAATTAAATCCTCCATTTCATAATAACCTACTGGCTTAGATAAAATAAATAGCGCAGCATCTAAAGCAGCTTTTGCAAATATTTTTTTGTCGCATATCTCGTGTTTAACTGTTAAACGCTCAGCATCATCTGTAAAAAATAGCGAGTGCTCGCAAAAGTTATTTCCAGCTCTAATGGAGGTAGTTTCAACTTTTTGGACTGTATGCTTTTGAATCTCCCTAATTAAACTCAGGGCAGTTCCACTAGGAGAGTCCTTTTTACTTAACTTATGCCATTCAATAAGGCTAATTGAATATTCAGGTAATCCAGAACAAAGTGTTTCTATTAGCTTTTTTAGAAGGTGAACTCCAATAGAAAAATTTGAGCTATGGAAAATGGGGATTTCTTTTGAGGCTTCCATTATCATTTGTAACTGGCTCTTTGAATGACCAGTAGTTCCTATTACAAGCGGTACTTTATGGGAAATGGCATTAGGAAGGAGTTTTTCTATCGACTGGCAATATGAAAAATCTATAATTACATCAGATTGAGAGCAGATTTTTGCATAATCTGCATTATTAGAATTTTTTGCTGAGATGCCGCCAACGAGTGTAAATTCTTTTTTTTCTTCTGAAAGACTCTCAAGTTGTTTGCCAATATTGCCGCTAATCCCTACAATACTTACCTTAATTGGCATGATGACCTCTTAAATTGCTATTTAGCATTCTAGTGGTTTTTTTTGTTAAAATGAACTTGAAAAATACCGATAGCACAAGTTAAGATTTTTTCACATGGATTGATAGCTCAATTGGATAGAGCACCCGCCTTCTAAGCGGGCGGTTGCAGGTTCGAGTCCTGCTCAATCCGTTTTTTTTAGAAAAAATATGAAAAAATCAAAAGCATCTGATCCGAGTCTACTAGGAGATTTCTCCTTTAAAAAATATACTTTCAAAAATATTGATGAAACTTTTGATGCTTTTTATCAAAAAAGTTTTCAATTACTTCCCGACAGAAAAAAAAGTGATTTGGTTAATAAGGCTTTATTAAGCCTTATTCAGGCAGAAAAAAAACCATGTTTTTTGCTCCACGCTGTTCTGGATTTTGTTGAAAGGATAGATCGGGAAAAGATTCTAATTCATTATCGGTTTACAAGTTTTGAGCTTTGGCTCAATCAATACTCAAATTTGTCGTTTTTAGAAAACCTTGAGATTCGTGGCAAAATTGCAGGTAAATGGGTTCCAAGAGATGAGTATCAAATATTTTTCCCAGTTGCTATGGGAAAGGTTCATTCAGGGACACATTTTGTGACAGCCCACAAGTCTCCTGATTTAGATACTACTATAGCATCATTTTGGGGGTGGGTAGATGCTTTTGCCGCAAAAGTAGGAGACGGTCTACATATCTGGAATGTGCCAGGAGGTCCTCCCGAGTCACAGATTGAGATCAAATTGATTTTTAAAGATATTTTAGGTTCAGCTGTTTTTACGCACTTGGTCAAGGAGAGAACAACCCTTACTCTTACAGCAAATGATTTGATGACTCAGCATGGGATTGTTTTTAAACAGTTAGATGAATCGGTCACTTCGATTACAGGGGATGAGCGGGATAACTCAGTTATCTTAGTTGATGATAAAGGCTATTATCTAGGAGATTGGAGAACTCAAGATGCTGAGGGAGTTAGACAGATTGTCATGCTCTTGAATTCATCTTTGCGTTGGTTTGAGAATCTTTTGCACGTTAAACTCGTTTCATTATTTGCTAAAGAGAAAGTAAAATTTGATGACATTTCATCTTTTGTAAACGAGATTTTTAATCAAAAGATAAAAGACGCTGAAGTTTCTACTGAGCTTACAACTAATCAAAAGGAGAATTTAGATAGTTTCCTAACTAAAGTTCTCAATCTTTCTCAAGGGCTTGACAGTAGTTTCGAAGAACTCGGGCAGGCTTTAAACATATTAAATGTTGTTGAGCTTGCGGATATTAGAAAAATAATTGATTCAATTTGGGAAGCTAGACTGTTTGACAGTAAAGGATTTTTAATTGAAGACAGGCCTAAAATATTTCACTACATTGAGAAGATTATAAAAGGACTTCATTTAGCAGTTCAAAGAGTTCGTAACTTCCTTGAAAAGCTAGCGACTGCTTTCCAAATAAAAGGACAAGTTTTTGGGTATCAACCCAAATTTGCAACGGTGAGATCAGATGTTGAAGAACTTAGGAGCAAGTTAGGAGCGTATCAGTATCTTACGATTACCTATCCTGATCAAAATAAATTTTTCCCGGTAGGGATTGTAAAAGCAAGTGACTTAAGAAAGCCGATTCTTGGAACGGTTTCTTTGCGCGACTTTTGTAACACAGAAGAGATGACGATACCTTCTTACTTGGATATAATAAGTGTTGTTGACCACCACAAAGCAAAACTAAATACCTCAACTCCTTCGATGACACTAATTAGTGACGCTCAAGCTTCAAACGCTATTGTAGCTAAGCTGAGTATCTCAATTAATAAAAGATATTCAACATCTGGCATGAATAGTTCAGATGTTGAAACACAATTAAAAACTAGTGGTTTGCCAATTGATGTTAAAAAACGTCTTTTAGCTAGAAAAGAAGCTTTAAACTTGAGTAAACCATATTTCATTCATCCTGAGCGAGAAATGCTAGAATACCTCCATTTTCTTTATGGGATTTTGGATGATACAGACCTTTTGATGAAAGTGACCAACCAAGATATTGATTGTGTAGCTGACTTATTGAACCGAATGAAATCAATTCTTTTGAAAAAAGAAGTTCAGATTATTGACTTGAGCGAAATAGAAAGAGACCAAGACTATGCCAAAAAAGGTGCAAAAATCATTTTACAAAATGAAGATATGTATTCACTTTATAAAAAAGTTTATGAGCATAAAGAAAAAGAGATTGATAAAAACATCTTACTAAGCTCAGAAGGAAAGCCTAGTAGTATTTTTAAGGATACTAAAGAGCAAAATCGATGCTGTAGAGTTGGTCAAACTAAAATGTTTGTAAACAATCTTAAGATATTTGAGAAAAATATTTTTGGATTAAGGGAGAAGTGGATAGAAAATGCAGAAAACTCACATAAAGAAAGACCTGAACTTGATTTGCACCTTCACATGATTTCAACAATTGTTAGTGCTAAAGAGGTCTATGAAGGAAAATCTTGTAAATATTCACATAAAGATCAGCTTTGGATTTGGATTCCTGAGACAGGGCTTGCAATTGAACACTTAAAGCGTTTTTTAAACTCTTTTCAAGAATCTGAACAAATCAAAAATAATGAGTTGTCTGTTGAGTTTCTAGGTGAAAATGGAGAGGAGTTAAAACAAATTTTTGCGGAAAGTTTTTTTGAGGTAGAAAAGACTATAAATAATATTGGCTTGCCAATGGCTGTTATATATTATAATGCAGGTTCAATCAACTCTAGAAAAGCGATGATATCGCCTTATCTTCCAACCTTGGTCAGTTAGTCTCTTTGGATAAATGTTGGATTATAATCAATATGCACAGCGTTGTGTGAAAGTTCTTTAATAGCATCAATATCAATTTTATATCCTTTTTCAAACAACTCTAAAAGCTCGCCTTGGGTGTAAAGCTCAAGATTTTTATTATTTGCTGTGCAAACAACATTCATTGGGATATTAACAATCTTTGAATTGCGATAAGACAAACCGATTTGCCTGATCATTTCTCTTTTATGGTATTTTCTAAAATACTTTAGCCAGTTTTGCTCTAATTCGACGGGATGCTGAAAAGAGATTTTAGGGAATATTCTCATTATATGCTCTTTTTTAAAGATTGTCATGTCCACTGATGGATAGTATTTCCAATCTCCTCTAGATGCATTAATTTGCCAGGCCATCATATTGTCTTTGACTTTTACATAGCGGGGGATTGATTGATTATAGCCTCCCATATAACAGTAGGTTATATGTGTGCCGAGTCGAAGAGAGAAAAAGTAAGCATCTGTACGTACCATCTCCAAAACTGGTTCGTAAATATCAATCTGATCTTTTACTATGATGTCGTCAACCGCAAACATCAAATGGTCTGACTTGAGCATTCCTAGAGTTTTTAGGGTCATCTTTTTAAAATTTTTTGAAGCTTTACGACTTGGTTGTTTTACAAATATTACATTGGGAAATCTTTCTTTTAAAAAAGTATATCCATTTTCATAAGAATCATTAGATGTACGATAAAGAACTGCTATGTCAGATAAGTTTTTAATCCTTTTATGAACAGACTCTAATAGTGCGTATAGCTGGAGCGGCCTATCATATGAGAAAATTAAAAGATCTGATGTATAATCTTTTCTAGCACCTTGTAATAATAGGGTATTTAGTGATTTTAGTGGCTTTCTTCTAAGTATCTCTTGTAGGCATTTAAATTTTTTTGAAAAAGACGGTTTGACTTCATCTTTCATCTCTTTTTTGATGAAACTGCAGTGAACATCATTTAAAAATGCAATACGGTTTTTGGCCATTTCGAGCATAGGCAACATATAGGCACTGTCATATTTTTCAGGAATAAACTTACCTCTGAAAAAAAAGTTAGATATTGGGACTTGCTTGAATAATGCGGCATAAAATGACTTAAGTCTTGCTCTATGCCAAGGCTTTCTTCTAGCAGAGTTAGAAAATATGTTATTTGAGCTAACATATTTAACTTTTCCTGGCTCATTTGTTCGGTAATTAGCATGCTGGGCATAAGCTAGCCATATGTCATATTTTTTATAATAAGAATTAAAAATCTCTAGTGTGTTGTTGTGCGTAAGCCAGCAATTTCCTTCAAAAAATAAGATTATTTGATCGTCATCTAACATTTGCGCAGCTTCATACAAGCACTCTGTGGAGCCTTTGTATTTATCGTTTCGGATAATTTTGCAGTCGATGTTTTGTAAAAGGTGCTCATGTTCTTTGGCTTTTTCAAATGTGTTATCACTTGAACCATCATCAATGAAAATCACCTTGAAGTTTCTATATGTTTGAGAGTTGAGTGATTTAAAAATCTTAGCAACAAGCTCTGAACAGTTATATGAGGGGATTACAACAGTAAATGAGTGATTTTTTTGATCTAGCTGCTGTTTTTCTATTTTCGAAAGTCTTTGTTTTTTGATATTGAAGACGTCTTTTTCCAGGCAAAAGCTTAAGAAAAAGATAAAGAAAACAACGGAAAAGTATAATGTAACTCTTTTATTCATTCAGAAAATAATCCCAGTTTTAGTTTTAGGGGCTTATAATCTAAATGATAAAAAAAAAGAAGAAAAAAATTAAGGGGACTTAAGTCCCCGCTTAGAAAATTATTTGTTTTCTTCGATAATTTCTAAGTTTACTCGGATGCCGTTTCTTGATGCAACAGACATCAGGAGAGTTCGGATCGCATTGATAGTCTTGCCCTCTTTACCAATAATTTTACCGATATCAGATTGTTCGACTCTGAGCTCAATAATGAGTGTGTGGGTGCCTTCGACTTCAACAATTCGGACTTTATCGGGATGATCAACGAGATTTTTCACGATGTATTCAACAAATTCTTTCATAGTTCGATCCTCAAGTTAGGGGTTTCTTTACTAAATGTCTTGATTTTACAAGCACAGATAAATATTAACAATTTAAAAATCTAGCGCTTCGATCTGATTTTTTGCAATAAATTGCATAAATTTTTTTAAGTCTTCAGGTATAGGTGCGGTGATTTCAAAAGGCTGTGAAGTGATTGGGTGGATGAGTTTTAGTTTAAAAGCATGCAAAAGTTGGCGGCTTGCTTGAAATTTTTTGTTCAGAGAAGTGCTTCCATAAACACTGTCTCCTAGTATGGGGCTTTTTACATGTTTTAAATGCACTCTTATTTGATGGGTTCTTCCTGTTTTAGGAGTTGCCATGACTAAGCTAAGCTCTTCGTTATAGGCTAAGATATCAATCTTAGTGATCGATTCTTTGCCGTCTTCTGCGACAGCCATTTCTTTTCTTTTAGTTGGATGTCTTTTAATCGGTTCGTCAATGTTCAAACGGTTTGGCTTTCCTACACAAATTGCTAAATATTTTTTTTCAATAGTTCTTTTAGAAAACTGTTCAATTAGTTTGCGGTGGGCTATTTCTGTTTTAGCAGCAATTAAAACTCCAGTTGTGTCTTTGTCTAACCTATGAACAATCCCAGGTCTGATTGGATCAAAGCCTGGAGCTAAATTTTGACAATGATATAAAAGTGCATTGACAAAGGTATGAGACCTATTGCCGATCGCAGGATGAACTACAAAATCTTTTGGTTTGTTGATTGCAATTATATGCTCATCTTCAAATAAGATATCTAGAGGTATATTCTCTGGCTCTAGTTCAATTTCAGGTGACAGCTGGAAAAAGATGCTAACTTCATCACCTTTTTTTAATGGCTGTCTTTTTTTTATTTTTTTGTTGTTGACTAAGACGAAGTCGTTATCGATCAAATATTGAAAATAAGTTCTAGAGTGGTCTGAAAAACGCTTCGCCAGCACTTTGTCAATTCGCTCTTCTTCTTCAGCGCTAATAACAATTGAAGTAGTTTCCATTATTTAACTTTACTAAATAGCCCTAAAAAATGCCATTAAATCACAGATCTTTTGTCAGATCCATATGGAATTAGGCATTTTTAGGTAGAACTGTGTAAAATTGCATTATAGCGTGTTTCGCCTCACCGTCTTTGGGATCAGAAAAATAATCAAAGCTTCTTAAGAGACTGTTGATATCTTTACTTTTTACTATATATGCGCCCGTATTATCTGTAGCTTCAATTGTTCCGTGAGAGTCATAAAAGTAAAAATCATCACCATGTTTATATAATGCAAAGGACTTTCCGCCTTTAAAAATTATAAACCCAATGTCACCATTATAATCGGGCCTTGGCTTTATACTAAGTAAAGGTGAGTAATCCATATTCTCTTTTGAGCTGACTTCTAATACAAGAGATGGAGTTTGGTCACTACCAATTTCTTGGTTAAAGAAAGAAGAATTAAAATCAAGTTCACTAAGAGATGTCCTTTCTCTATGAAGCTCTGCTAGATCTTCTATAAAAGCTCCGCAATTCTTTTCCGGATATCTTGCAGGATATTTTCTGCGTAGATTACTATCTTCACTATATCCATCCCTTAACGAACGCTCTATTAACCCTCCAAAACCTATTTGATCAAGAGAGTTTAATTTTTCTCTATTGTTAAAAGCTAAGTTTAAAAAAGCTAGGGCATTTGAAGCGCAAGATTGGATATTCTTATAAGCTCCAGCAATATTTTCAGATGTTTGATTATACTCAGAGAGATAAACTTTAAAAAGTGAGCTATTACTAAATGCTTGTGTTGGATCTGGCTTCACACCTAAATTGCTAAGGTCTCCCGCAGCCACGGGGTTTTGGCTTTCTGGTTCTTTTAAATGAGCTACAGGTACAGGGGCAACTGAATCTATGTTTTCAAATATATCATCCTCATTACTGCTATTTGGATCTAGACGGCCTACATATCTTTTTGGAGATAAACTAGTATAAACTGATCCAAGCGCCAGTCCTCCAAATGCTAAATAATAAATTGACTCTTTAGAAGGGAGCCTGTCTAAAATAAACTCTGTAATTGGATTTTTAGAAATTTGACTTTCAAATTCAAAAGAAGGAAAAGAAATGTTTGGGTGAAAGTATTTTAGTGAAAGTGCAGCTATGCAAAGTGTTGAAGCTACTAAAATGCTTTTTCTATTTTCCTTGAATAATTTTACGATTCTATTTTGAGTTTGTTCTGTTTGAGATTTCACTGCTGGTTTTCCGGCCAATGGGGATATTATTTTAGGTAAAATAGAGTGAGCTGGGTTTTTAGCCTCCTTTTTAGCCTTCATGGAGTTATAAATATGTTTCACTAATTCGAAAACAAGAGGAACAACTGTTATAACCTTAAGAACAGTCTTTGCAACTTTGAAAGCTACCTTAAAATAGCTGTCTTCGTTAAAAAGACCTTCATTGCGCTGAAAAGTATTTGATTGTAACTTATTAACCATAATAATCTTTATTTATTTTAATCACTATAATTATAAATTAAATAAACTTTAATTTCAACTAATTGATAATGATTTTTTTAACTGATTAAGGTTTTTAGTATTAAATACTTGTGTAAAAGAGGCCTATTCTGAGTCTTCTCTCATCTTTTTTAGAGCTTTTATCATTCTCTTTTCGCTGCTTTTCATATAGTCTAGAATCGTCTTGGCCATGCCGTTTAAAACCTTTTTATACTCCTCTTCAGTCATTACCATGGCTCCAAATCTTTTTGTAGGCGCTTTAGGCTTTTGATCATTTATTGGAGTGCTTTCAGTTATTTTTTTAGGAGTGATTTTTGATGGGTCTGGAATGTCTGTCATATGTACCTTTATCTTGCTTTTAAGTATATTGAGAATATGATTTTATAACACCCACAAATTAATGCTTGTTAGTTCAACATATCTAAAATCTGATCTTGAGATTCTAGTAGATGGTATAACTTTAAAAAAAGTTTCAAAAAAGCTTTTCGGTAAATATTTTAAGGATCAAAAGAAGTTTGAAAGTGAAGATAAGCTAGATGAATGGCTTATAGAAATTGAATCCAAAGTCGCTCAAAAGCATGCTTATTTTTTGCTCAGTTATAAGAATTATCCCTCGCATTTATTACTTCAAAAACTAATAGATATCGGGGTTAGAAAAGATATTGCAAAAAAACAAATAGATGAATGTATAAAACTTGGGTATGTTAATGACAGCGAACTTATTGAATACCTAATTAAAAAAGAAAAAACGCGTGGATACGGCCTTAGATACATTAAACTAAAATTACTCAGCAAGCACTTCAACAAGCAAATAGTAGAAGTTATGTTAGGGAAACTTCTTCCGGAAGAGGAAGAGAAAAAAAACATTATCTTTTTTTATAACAAGTTAAAAAATAAAAAAAACAAAAGGCAGATTTATCAATCTCTTTTAAGAAAAGGGTTTGATGCCCAGTTAATTCGTGAAAACATCGATTGGCAAGAAATTTAAAAATATTTATAAATAAATTTTTTTTAAATTGATGATTGAACAATGCAAGTTGCAGTTTTTGGGATAAACTTAGAGCAGGATCAAATACTTGCAAGCGAATCTTTAATAGTTAAGATAAGGTCTTTTTTGCCTTATTTTGACATTGTTCCTCTTATTACTTGCAATCGTTTTGAAGTTTACATAAATGCTCCGGAAAGCGGCTTTTTGCATAGAGTTTTTTATGAGCTTTTAAGAAGCGATTTAACCCCATCGATACTTGAAAAATCTTATCTCTATTTTTCATATGACTGCTTTTATCATCTTTGTAAGACAACATCAGGGCTTGACAGCGCAATTTTAGGGGAGAGTGAGATACAACGCCAAGTAAAGAGTGCTTATTTAAAAGCGGCAAAGAAAAAGCTGCCCTTTTGCTTGCATTTTTTATTTCAAAAGGCACTTAAAATTGGCAAGCAGATAAGAACTTATTTTCAACTACAGAACACTTGTCCAAAGCTTACAACATTTATATTGAATGAGGTAAAGTCTTTCCATAAAACTCCGTCAATCTTGCTTGTGGGCAATTCTCAAATAAATCAAGGGATTAGGTCTTTTTTCTTAAAGAACAAATTAAACAAAGTTACTATAGCAACCAGATTTCCAGGCAATTCAGATGTCTCATTTGAAGAACTTAACAATTGGCCAAATTATGATGTTGTTATTTGCGCCTCAAAAGTAAATAGAAAATGCATACTTCTATCTACTATAGTTGATAAGAAAGTTCTTATTTTTGATTTAAGTTCTCCAGCTATTGTTGATGCTAAAGTAACTGAAAGTGAGAATGTGATTTTTTGGCCTTTGCATAAAATCAATACTTATTTTTCTAGGCAGAAGGAGACTCATTCCAACATGATTAAAAAATGCTTAGGTGAAATTGCTGCTCAGGTAGAAGTTCAAAGGGGAATTTTCGAAAAAAAAGAGCGAAATCGCCGTATTTTTCAGAAAAAAGCATCTTAAAATTCAACATGGCCGGGGTATCTGGGAAAGGCGATCACATCTCTGATATTTTCCATTCCGGTCACAAACTGAATTAACCTCTCAAACCCAACTCCAAAACCAGAGTGTAATACGGTGCCGTATTCCCTTAATTCTAAATACCACCAGTAGTCTTTTTCGCTTAAATTGTGCTCTTTTATTTTTGCTTTTAAAACATCTAGCCTTTCCTCTCTTTGAGACCCACCCACGAGCTCACCAATATTTGGGACTAAGATATCCATGGCTGCAACGGTTTTATTGTCGCTGTTTTGGCGCATATAAAAAGCCTTAATTTCTTTAGGGTAATCTGTAACTACAACTGGTTTTTTAAAAATAGCTTCAGTCAAATATCTTTCATGTTCCGACTGTAGGTCTAAGCCCCACTTGACGGGATATTCAAATTTTTTACCAGAGTCTAATAGAAGTTTGATAGCATCGCTATAAGTTATTTTTTCAAACTCTGATTTGACTACTTTTTCAAGTCTATCGATTAACCCTTTTTCTATGAATTGGTTGAAAAATTGCATGTCTTCGTCGCATTCATTCAAAACTGTTGCTATAACTTCTTTAATATATGCTTCAGCGCATTCAATGTTGTCGGTCAAATCAGCAAATGCTAATTCTGGTTCTATCATCCAAAACTCAGCCAAGTGTCTTGACGTATGTGAATTTTCAGCTCTAAATGTCGGGCCAAAAGTATATACATCAGATAAGGCGGTGGAAAAAATCTCAGCTTCCAATTGCCCAGATACAGTTAAGTAGGCTGGTTTATGAAAAAAGTCTAGATCCTTATTTTTCTCATCTAATGTTGTAACTTTGAACATTTCGCCACTGCCTTCACAATCGGATCCAGTGATAATAGGAGACTGTAGGTATATAAAGCCCCTTTCTTGGAAAAACTTATGTGTTGCATAAGCAAGCTTACTTCTAACCCTAGCAATAGCACCTTGTGTATTGGTCCTAGGTCTTAAATGAGCAATCGTTCTTAAAAATTCGAAGGAATGTCGCTTTTTTTGAAGTGGATATTTTTCAGGATTACATGTTCCTAAAACAGAAATTCTTTCAGCTTTAATTTCGAGGGCTTGGTTCTTTCCTGGGCTTTCAACAATTTCTCCTTCGACCTTAATGCTAGCCCCAGTTGTAACTTGATCGAGTAAAAGATCAAACTGTTCGATGTCTTTGTCAAAGACAACTTGTAAGTTAGAAAAGCAAGAGCCATCATTTAAAGCCACAAATGCAAATGTTTTTTGTGCTCTGATGCTTCTTACCCATCCAAAAACGGTTACTTTTTTGCCGATAAGTTTTTTTGGTTCTTTTGCTTGTAAAACTTCTTTAACTTTTGTTCTCATACTGTCTGGGGGGCTTTTATTTTTGCGAAGGTTTTTAGTTGTTTAATTTCGTCTTCCCAATGGGTTTCTCCGTTGGGAGTTTCAAGATATTTGGGTAAATCTTTTGTTATTGGAGATTGCATCAAGTATTGAAAACTCTTAATGCCTATTTCTCCTTGTCCTAGGTTGGCGTGTCGATCTTTTCTAGCTCCAAGTGGGTACTTTGAATCGTTAAGGTGAAACGCAAAAAGATGCTTAAGCCCGATGTTGTAATCAAAGTTTTCAAGTGTTTTTTCCCACCCTTTAGCGTCTTTAATGTCATAACCTGCTGAAAAAATATGACAAGTATCAATACAAACTCCGATCGGAATTTTTTTCATAACATTTTTTACTATATAGCCAATTTGCTCAAAAGAGTGGCCGACAGAGTTTCCCTGTCCTGCTGTTGTTTCTAAAAGCAGGCGAGTTACTCCCTGGTTGATTAAGTCTTGCATTGAAAGTAGTGATTCAATAATTGTGTCCAAACACCTATCAGTATTCTTATCTGTTGCAACACCCGGGTGAAAGTTTAAATAGTCTAAATCAAGTAAGTGGCATCTTCTTATCTCTTCTCTAAAAGCATCTTGGGACTTAGCTAAAAGTTCTTCCTTATGTGAGCCTAAGTTGATTAGATAACTATCATGGCTCATCACGTGTGAAATACCAGAATCTTTTAGTGATTCGTGCCATCTTTCAATGTCTGCTTTAGGAATAGGCCTTGCTTTCCATTGTTTTTGATTAGCTGTAAAAATCTGGATAACACTAGCGCCTAATCTTTTACCTTGCTCGAGGGCATTAAAGACACCACCAGCAATTGATGTATGAGCTCCTACTAAGACATTTTCAGACATTTTTTTTAACTTGATTACTTTTAAGAATCTCAATTTTATACTAATGCTTAGATTTGAACAATGCCCTATCAGAAAAATCTAAAGTTAAACCTCTATATGAGTAAAGATAATTTTTTTCACTTTGCAAAACGTTTTTTTTATGGGACTTTTGCTTCAAGAATACTTGGGATGGTAAGAGATGTTGCCATGGCTTTTTACTTTGGGTCATCTCCTGAAATTGCAAGCTTTATGGTGGCCTACCGCTTGTCAAACTTATTCAGGAGGTTATTTGGAGAAGGGACAATGAATGCTGGTTTTGTCCCTCACTTTGAAGCATTAAAGCACTCTAACAACAAAAAAAGTTATGAGTTTTATCGAGACCTTCTTTTTTCCTTAGTGGTGTTTTTATTAATTCTTACGGCAGTAATCGAGCTTGTTTTAGCTTTAAGTATTTCGTCGAGTTTTGATTCAACTATGCTCTATATTATGATTATGTTGCCGGGCCTTACTTTTATTTGTCTTTATGCTTTAAACTCAGCTTTTTTAAATTGTCATAATAGGTTTTTCCTACCTGCAATAGCCCCGATTTTTTTTAATATAGTTTGGATTGCTGCAATTATTTTAGCTCAAAGTTACAGCTTGAAAGAACAAGTGATACTTCTTTCATTTTCAGTAGTTGTTGCTTATTTTTCTCAGTTTTTAATGACTCATTTTTTGGCTCATAAGATCTACTATCAAAATGTTGATAAGAAAAGATGGGAATTACCAAAATTTTTCTCAAAGCATGTAAAGTTGATGCTAAAGCCGCTGACTTACTCAATAGTTGGCGTGGGAGCTTTACAAATTAATTCAGCTATAGATGCTATTTATGCAAAAATAGCCGACCCCTCAGGTCCTGCTTATTTATGGTATGCTATCAGACTTCAGCAATTGCCATTTGCGCTGTTTTCTATTGCAATATCATCGGCTCTTTTGCCAACCCTGTCAAAGACTCTTCAAAAAGGCCAGTTAGATATTTTCAGTAAAAATTTACAAAAAGCGATTTCTCTATCATTTACCCTTATGTTGATTTGTACAGCTGGAATTTTTATAATTGGTGGATATGCTATTAATTTAATATATGGAAGGGGAGACTTTACAGGTCTTTCAATAAGCAATACCTATCAGTGCTTGGTCGGTTATTCAATTGGTTTGATTCCTCAAACATTCGTTCTTATCATTGCAAATTGCTTTTATGCAAAACAAGACTACAAAATACCAGCTTTTGCTACAGTCGCTACAGTTGTGATTAATATTTTGTTGAATGGATTTTTTATCTTTGGTCTACAGATGAAGTCATTTTCAGTGGCCTTAGCAACTTCAATTAGCGCCTGTTTCAATGCTTTGGCTTTATCTGCCTTCTTAAAGAAAAGCTATAAAATAAGAATTTTTCCAAAATCTTTTGTTAAAGTATCTTCTATAGTGATTTTTTCAAGCTTTATTGCTCACTTTTTTGGAATGAATTTCTTTAACGATCCTTCATTTTACATCCTATTTGGGAATGAGGCTTATACCTATCCTAATTATTTTCCCAAGCAAGCTATTCAGTTTTTTTCGATGAGCTTTATATTTTTAGGAAGTATTGTTGGACTTTTTCTTATAAGTGCTTTTCTTAAAAAAAGGCGCTTTTCTAATTTGCTTTAAAATTGTATCAAAAAAATCCCCTTCTAGATTTAGAAGGGGGAATTAACTTTAAGCTGTGTGAGCTAAGAACTCGCACACAAGTGGAACATTAACTGGAAGAGAAAGAGGAATCTGATCAGGTTCAGGGGCTATTTCCAATTTTCCTGTGCACTTATCTGCAGATAAAGATAAATACTCTGGAATATCCCTAGCAGAAGCTTCTTGTGAAATTTGAACAGATTTTATTTTTCGAGATTTTTCTCTAATAGATATTTCCATTCCAGCTTTTACAGCAAAAGACCTACGGTCTACTTTTTTCCCATCTACAAGGATATGTCCATGAGATACTAGCTGTTGAGCTGCAAAAATAGTAGAAGCAAAGCGAAGCCTGTACACAATATTGTCCAGTCTTGTTTCTAATGCTTCCATCAAATTGTGAGCAGAACTACCTGGTCTTTTCACAGCATTTTTGTAATAGCGAATCAGCTGCTTTTGAGTGAGCATGCCATAGACAGCTCTAAGCTTTTGCTTTTCCTCTAACTGTAAACCGTAATCTGATTTCTTTTTTCTTTTAGCGCCGTGCTGTCCAGGAGGGTTTTGCTTATGCAATAAAGGGCTGCGTGCGCGGCCAAAAATATTTGCTCCAAATCTACGAGCGATACGATTCTTAGGTCCTCTATATCGAGCCATTTTGTCTCCGGTAAAACAATTAATAGATAAAATAATATAAATCGAGAGTCTTATTTTCAACAAGAACTATCAAAATTTATATCTTTTTGTAATTTTTCCCTAAATATATTGCGTTGAAATATTAATTTTAAGTATAAACGTATCCGGAAATTATAAAACTTTATGACTGACATGAAAAATTACTACGTAGTTGCTTATTACTATTTAATTGACATTGAAAATGTTCAAAAAGAAATTGCAGACCAACATCTTTTTTTTGAGGACAAGGACATTTTAGGTAGGATCTATATATCTGAAAAGGGAGTCAATGGTCAGGTTAGTTGTCATAAAGATTATTATAACGTTCTAATAAAATATTTATCTGAAAAATACCCAAATATAATTTTTAAAATTGATCCGTCTTCTGATCATGCTTTCTGTAAAATGACAATAAAGTATAGACGTCAACTAGTTGCTTTAGACATTGATGTGGATTTGAAAGAAAGAGGGGAGCACGTTAGCCCTGAAAAATGGGAGCAAATGCTAGAAGACAAGGATGAAAATACTGTTTTAATAGATGTAAGAAATGATTACGAATGGGAAGTTGGTCATTTTGAGGGAGCAGAGCTCCCTAAATGTACTACTTTCAGAGAGTTTCCGGAGTATACGAAAAAATTGAAAGAAAGGCTGGATCCAAAAAAAACAAAGCTGATGATTTACTGTACAGGGGGTATTCGTTGTGAATTTTATGCTCCACTATTAAAATCAGAAGGTTTTGATAACATATATCAATTAGAAGGTGGAATTATTAATTATGGGCATCAAGTAGGCTCAAAGCATTGGAAAGGTAAAGTTTTTGTTTTTGATGACAGGTTGACAGTCCCTATTTCAGACGATCAGGATAAAGACATTAGCTTTTGTTGTTTTTGTAAAAAAATTAGTTCTATTTATTATAATTGTGCCAATATGGATTGTAATGAATTATTTTTAGCTTGTAGCGATTGTGCTGCATCAAATATTGGCTGTTGCTCAAAAAGCTGTCAAGATCATGGAAGAGTCAGGGAATTTGATCCATCAATTTCGCCAAAACCCTTTAGAAAACTTTCTTTTCGAGAAAAAAGTAAAATTTCTGCTAGTCAATAATTCTAATAACTTTTAAATTATTTAAATTGAAAAGTAATATTATCAATAATAATGTGCTAGAAACCATAATAAAAAAGAGGTAGAATATGCACTTCTATAGATATAATCTCAACTATCAAAAATTTTCATAAATACTATTCCACATAAGAAAAGTCGTATATTCGCACACAAATATATAATAAATAAATTGATAATAATAAATTATATTTGAGGCAATCACATGTACTTATATTTAAGTATGCTTAAGCAAGAGATAGAAACTACAATTGTAAATGCTACAAAAAAAACAAAAAAAGTTATTAAAGATCATCCTACTATTGTTAAAGTGGCTTTAATAGGTGGGGCAATAGCCTTTAGATATTACTATCAAAAAGTGCTAGTTAAGCCAGATCCAAGTAAATTTGATGAATTAAAAAGAATTTTGACAAAAATTGCAAGGGGGAGTTCAAATGATAGTCTTCCAAAATGGATCATTACTTCTTTTAGTATTACATCTTTATTTACTGTAGGAGGACTTCTTTGGTTGGTTAATAAAAAAAATAGTCAACTTGATGAAAAAAATAGTCAACTTGATGCGAGTGAAAGTCAAAAAAGAAGTTTGAGTAACCTACTTGAAGAGAGGGGACTTCAGAATATTGAATTGAATAAACGGCTTCAAGATTTAAAAAATCAGTTATCTACTACTTCAGATGATACAAAGGTACGTCAGTTAAATGAGAAAGTAGATCAGTTAACTGAAGAATTAAGAAGGTCAAGTGAGAAAGTAAAGCAGTTAACTGAAGAATTAAGAGATTCAAATGAAGAAGTTGGTCGCCTTACGGAGTCTTTGTTAGGTTCTTCAGTTTCTCCACCCGCAAGTGGGGGTAACACTCTTAAAAGGAAATCTGAAGAAAGCCAGAAAACAATTGACCAGCTTACGCAAGAGGGCCATGATAAAGATGGTCAAATAAATCAACTAAATATAGAGGTTGAACAAGCAAAAAATGAGCTAGAACAAGTTAAAGTTCTTTTGCAAGAAGGTGAAGCAGCACTAAAAACTTCTAAAAGTGAAACCGAAGAAGAAAAGAAAAAAAACAAAGCGTTGTCCGAAAGATTGGAAGCCGCAAATAAAAGAATAAGCGAGCTAGGAGAGGAAGTTAATAAACTTCAAAGTACAGATTTAGTTGGAAAGCAAAAGGAAATTGAGGCTCTGACACAAGAAATAAAAAGAATAAAAAGTAGTATAGAATTAAATAAAGCTGAGCAAGCTAATCAAGATCAAATTAATGGTGCTAATTCAGCAACGTTTGAAAGTCTTCAAAGTCAAGTAAAAACCCTTGAAGATACAGTAGCTAGAAAAGAAGTGACTATTGCTACCCAAGAAGCAAGTAATCGTGCTAATGAGGTAGCTCTACAACAAGCCGAAAATACAGCAAAATCAATTAGAGAAAATCGAGATGCCCTTTTAAAATTAATAAATAAACTTTCAAGAAGCGATATCAATGATTTAAATCAGTTTTCAAATGAAGTGGAAAATATTTTGAATGAAGTTTTCGCCTTTAGAGATAAAATGGAACCAATTGAAACTAAATTAATAGAGCTTAAAGGACTTTTAGCAGGAGCATTTTCTGAAGAATCTCAAACTTTAGCGCAATTTTTAAATAATCTTATAGAAAGCGCTAGAAGTCGACCGAATCTTTCTGATGGGGATCAAACACCTGCTTCTGTAGAATCTTCTCCTAGAGAGGCTGTTCACTCTGCTGCTTCTGTGCCTGCTTCCCCAGGAGGGGCTCTATCCCGTCCTGTTTTTCATGGAAGGTCTTATACCGTGCCCAACTTAGGTAGCATTGAGTAATGCATGACTAATACTAATGCAAAGTTTTCCAAGAGCAGCAAAGTTTAGTTCATCTGCTGATAATGCATTTAATATGAGCTATAACTTTGCTTTTTATTAAT
>JBNLAH010000006.1:0-73467 GCA_050302075.1 Parachlamydiales bacterium
TCCCCCGCACAAACTTACTTCTCGATACTCTTCTTCCACTGTCAAAATAACTTCAGAACTTTTGTCCTGTTTCTTCTTTCTTGTTTGTAACAAAAAGACGATCAATACATTAAACAATAAGTGCCTTTTTCGGCAACACTTTTGCGTTAAGAATTTAAAATACTAAAAGAATGAATGAAATATGTATCTGATGAGTTCAATGAATTTGGGTGTTTAGAGATCAGTGTGAAGACATTTTCATCCGTTACAATTATTCTCTTGCTAACATGTACATCCTTCTCATCATATGAAATATCTAAAACGTTTTTGCTTTCTTTTTTTGTGAAATGTTCCAATTTTCTGGAGCTTAAATCTGCTTCAATTTTCTGAAGCCTATTTTTTAAGATATTAGATTTTCTACCATTTAGTGGCTGGACGAAAAGTTGATAATCAGCATCGTCATTTTCACACTGAACGCAGTAACTTTCTTTTTTATTAGATAAAAGTATAAGTTTAGGTGATTTTGGAAACCTAAGCATTACTTTATCGTGCCCGAATTTTCGAATATACAGCGCCCAAATATCATCGTTTTCTAAATCATTGCTTAACTTGTCTAGCTCAGAAAACAGTTTTTGTTGATCAAGAGTAATATGAGAAGCAAAACAACTAAACGATGAAAAAAGTATTAAAAAAAAGATTTTAATTTTTAATTTCATAATTAATTCAAATTAAAAAGAGAAAATCAATTATACAAATTTTATTGTTTAAACTAAAGGTTTCAAAAAAAATCTTGCATTCTTTTAAAGTTCTGATAAAAGGAAATTAACGAGATAAACGGAGGAAAAGAATGGGAATCTCAGTTTTTTTAGCAAAAATTATAGGTTTATACCTTGTATTATCAAGTTTTGCGCTATTAATTTTTAAAGAACGTTTCAAAAAACTTTTTAAAGATGTTATTTCAACACCTTTTTTTGTCAATTTTACAGGATTTTGGGGAATATTGTTAGGTCTTTTGGTTGTTGTAAGTCATAACTATTGGATAGATAATTGGCCTACTTTAATAACAGTAATTGGATGGTTTACACTGCTTCAAGGGTTTTTACGCGTCTATTTTCCTGATTATTTCATCGAATGGAATAAGTGGATGGTCAAATCTAATACAGCTCTAATTTGGATTGGCTGGATATTTTTTATCATTGGAGCTTATTTAACATACGTTGGATTCGCATATAGCTATTACGGATATTGATGAGTGATCGAGATTCAAAAAAGCCCAATTTTCTTCAAGATGCAAGTTGGGCTTTTTTTCACTTTAGTTGAGTGGATATGATTATTTTTAAAAAAGGAATCTATCCTTTAATAACTAGATGGGGTTTTAATTTAGCCACATTTTTTGCAAGGCTTGCTTTTTCTACAGCTTCGACAACATCGGAAACATCTTTATAAGCATCATACATCTCCTCTGTAATCGTCCTCTTTGAGGTCGCCAAGACTTTAACTCCCTTTTTTTGCATGTGATCAACAACATTAGTTCCCCTCCATGTATTTGTTGACTGATGGCGGCTTTTAGCTCTACCTGCTCCATGACAACAACTCCCAAATGTAATAGGATTTCCAAGACCTGCTAAAATATAACTAGCCCTGAGCATGTCTCCAGGAACTAAGACCGGCTGTCCAGTTTCTTGAAAATTTTTAGCAAGTTCAACTGATTCTGGACCAAAAGCGCGGGTAGCTCCCTTTCGGTGAACACATAATTCCTTTAAGTTGCCGTTGACTTGATGCTTTTCAAACTTTGCAATGTTATGACATACATCATAAACAAGCTTGATTGAATGATGATCTATTTTGCAGACCTCACTAAATGCCTTTCTAACAGCATGCAAGACCATTTGCCTATTATTGAAAGCAAAGTTTGCGGCTCCTGCCATTGCACTAAAGTATGCCTTACCCTCCTTGCTTTGAATAGGAGCTGACACTAGCTGCTTATCAGGTAAGTTTTCAGCAAATCCTTTACCTATATACTGATCTAAATAATCTTGACATACCTGATGTCCAAATCCTCTCGACCCAGTATGAATGAATAAATATAACTGCCCCTTTTCAATCCCCCATTTGCTTGCTATTCCCTTATCAAAGATCTCCTCTACTTCTCCAATTTCTAAAAAATGATTTCCTGATCCAATTGTGCCTAATTGTTTTTCACCTCTTTTTTTTGCAAGTTCTGATATAAAGTTCATATCTGCCCCGTCAATAAATCCGTTGCTTTCAATATGATCAATATCATCTTGTAGCCCATATCCTTGCTCTATTGCCCACTTTACTCCTTTTTGGGCTATTTCTTCATAATCACTCTCGCTTAAACGGTGTGAATTTTTTTGTCCTCTACCTACTCCAGATGGAACTAGGTCAAAAATCTTGTAAATAAGTTGGCCTTGAGTCCTTTCATCCAGGTCTTTCAAAGCAATTGGGGCTAGGGCCAATCTAACTCCGCAGTTGATGTCATAACCAACACCGCCCGGACTTATTACACCGTCTTCTAAATCCATCGCAGCAACGCCTCCAATTGGGAAACCGTATCCCCAATGAATATCTGGCATAGCAATGCTATAATTTACAATACCTGGAAGGTGAGCTACATTTCTGACTTGTTCTAAAGGTTTTGAAAAGTCAATATTATTGATTAGTTTTTCTGTTGCAACAATCAAACCTGGGACTCTCATATTGCCAGATTTTGGCAACTCAAAAATGGCAGGTCCAACTTCTTTTAGATCATACATCAACTATCATCTCCCATTGGGTATATCCGAGCTGTTGAGTAAAAGACCCATGAAAGCTAACAGCCTTGAAAGGGCTCCCTATTTTAATATCAATATTTGATATAATTTTGTTTAGTTCCATTATAACTTGATCTTGTGATGAAATTTCTATATCAGTCTCCAAAAAACCTAAAATATCGGGATAAGAAAAAGCTAAGGCTATTTGAGCATTTATAAATATATTTTGTAGTGATTCACCTCGAATGAGAAATGCGATATCAGCTGTGTGGTGTATTTGTTCAAATGCAGGGACAAAGGGATAAATTTTCAACTTCTCATATTCAGAGTTCCCAAGACTTTGATACAAGTTAATTCCATCAATGTAAAAAGGTATTTTAATTATTGAGCTTTCCCATTTAAAGATATCTGGATGTTTTCTACAAATGGTTAGATGGGGGTAAAAAGGCCTTTTAGCTTTTTTAAATTCAATTCCTTGCATTTCAGACCACCTTGAAATATTGTTTCTATAATCTTCAATATTCATTCCAGTTATTATTTCCCCCTCCAGTGCAACTAGATGTGGGGATCTTTTAGGCAAGCCTACATACTTCGAAAAAATACCGATCGGGCTTAAAGTGCTTTTCGGCTTTGGAAAATTCATTAATATGTTCTTAGCATTCTGATCTTGTCCTCCCAAAAAAAGTATCGTTAAATGACGATTTTCTTCTTTGATGATTTCGTTGCTTAAAAACGTGTCAGGCCATATGGCGACAACACTTGCACCAATGAATAAACGATTAGTTTTTTTTTCATCCCTCATAGTATCTTTATATTTTATTAACTATGGCAATGGCAAATGAAAATTTGGGAAAAAGAGATTAACTCAGAGATATTAAATGAAAGAAACCGAGGATATATGTCGGACCACCTGGAAATTGTCTTTACTGAAGTTGGAAAAGACTTTGTTATGGCAAAAATGCCAGTTACTAATCACACTATGCAACCCAACAAAATTATGCACGGAGGTGCCTCATGCGCTCTGGCAGAAACCATCGCAAGTGCAGCTGCAAACTATTGTGTTGATAATGATAAGCTGTGTGTTGGACAATCCATTTTCACAAATCACATAAGACCTGCTAAGGACGGATTTGTATTTGCAAAAGCATTTCCAATTCACCTTGGAAGAAAAACTCACATATGGCAAATAAATATTACTAATGATAGTGGTAAACTAATATCTCAAACACAGCTTACATTGGCTATAATTGAAAAAAATTACATATGAAAATTTTAGTAACAGGTGCAAATGGCTATATTGGAAAGCGCTTAATTCCGGTATTAATAGAAAAAGGTCATGACGTATACGCTTTTGTCAGAGACAAGGCTCGATTCAATATTCCGCATCAACTTAAAAGAAAAATTAAGATTATTGTAGGAAACCTTGCAGAAAAGGAAACTCTGCAGGCCTTTCCTAAAGAAATTGAAATAGCATATTTTCTAGTTCACTCTCTTCGAATTCCTGATGAAAAGTTTATGAAGATAGAAGAGAAAATGACTAACAACTTTTTAGGTTCCTTGATTGGTACAAATATAAAGCAAGTTATCTACTTAAGTGGACTTATACCAAAACAAAATATCTCAAAGCACCTTAGCTCAAGGCATAATGTTGAGAAAATATTAATCTCCTCAACCATCCCAGCAACAATTCTTCGTGCAAGTGTTATTATTGGGTCAGGCAGCGCCTCTTTTGAAATAATGCGCGATTTAGTTGAAAAGCTGCCTATTATGATAGCTCCAAAATGGATTTTAAAAAAATCTCAGCCAATTAGTATTTACGATACAATTGACTATTTAACTTTAATAATTGGGGAAAAAGAGTGTTACAACAAATATTTCGATATTGGAGGACCAGAGATCTTAACCTACAAAGAAATGTTACTAATCTTAGCTAGAGTAAGAAAGCTTAAGAGAAAAATTATCACTGTCCCCGTTCTAACCCCTCGGCTTTCGTCTTATTGGCTTTATTTTGTAACCTCAACTAATTTTACATTAGCTAAATGGTTAATAGATAGTTTAATGGCTGACTCTATTTGTGAGGACAAGAGCATTCAGAATATTTTTCCTAAAAGATGCCTTTCTTTTGAAGAGGCGGTAAAAAAAGCTTTTTCAAAAATCGAGGAAAATACAGTAATTTCAAAATGGTCTGATTCATTTACATCTTCTAATTTTCCCCAAAGTTTAAATGACCATATTCAAGTTCCGACTCATGGTTGTTTAAAAGATATCAGAATCGAAAAGTTTTTTAAGGACCCAGAAGATTTAAGAAAAGCAATTTGGAAGATTGGAGGGAGCCATGGATGGTATGCTATGAATTATCTATGGAAATTGAGAGGCTTGATCGACAAACTATTTGGTGGAGTAGGCCTGAGGCGAGGAAGAAAAGACAAAAATGAGCTAGCTCCGGGTGACACCTTAGATTTTTGGAGAGTATTGCTTTCAGACAAGGAAAAAAGAAGGCTTCTTCTTTTCGCAGAAATGAAACTTCCTGGGGAGGCATGGTTAGAATTTAAAGTAGTATCTCACATGGATCATTATGAACTTCACCAAACTGCTACTTTCAGACCTAAAGGAGTACTTGGTCGTTTATATTGGTATTCAATGTTCTTATTTCACCATTTAATATTTAGCAGAATGTGCAAAGAAATTATAAAAGTGGCTAACAACCAATAATTTTCTTTAGCTCACCTGTTTGATATAGCTCTGATACGATGTCACAACCTCCTATAAATTCTTTATTAACATAAAGCTGTGGCAAAGTTGGCCAGTTAGAGAACTCTTTAATTTTTTCTCTTAGGATTTCATCAGATAAAACATCTCTTGTCTCATAATCCACTTTCAGCTCATCTAAAATATAGACAACTCGAGCTGAAAAACCACACTGAGGCATTAATCTATTTCCTTTCATGAATAAAATAATCTTATTAGAATCAATATCTTGTTTAATTTTTTCTAGCATTTTATCCATTTATCGACTCCTCAAACTGATTTTTAGTAAATGTTTTTAATGATAATGCGTGCAGTTCTTTATTGAAATACTGCTTAATTGAATCCATTACAAGGCGGTGCCTTTGGATTAAAGACATGTTTTCAAAAATATCTGATACGACAACTGCCTCTAAATGCACTCCATCTTCTCTTGGATCTAAAATAGTAGCTTCTGAGTTTGAAATAGCCATTTCAATACATCTTTTAAGCTCATTTTTCAATTCCATCGGTTTACCTAAATTTTCAAAGAAGATCGATTATAAATAATATCTATGAATTTTTTAAGGAAAATCTATTTTTTGATTTCGCTGACCCTTCCTGAGCTTATATCATAGTACATAGAAAGACATTTAACTTTGCCTTCTCTCACTTTAGATCGAATAATTGATGATTTCTTTATCAATTGATTTTTTTGATATATAGCATTATTTTCAGTAGCCTTTTTTAACTCGCTAACAGAATCAACTCCTTTAAAGCTAGGTTGGATCTTTCTAAAAATTGTATTTAGACTTTCAGGATCTGCCTTCCAGTTTTCAAAAGTAACATCTAGAGTTCCCTGTACAGCATTACAATATTGATGACCAATAACAATGATAAGTGACGTTTTTAAAACATCTACAGCAAATTCAATGGATGCAATCGTTACATCATCAACTACATTTCCAGCATTTCTAATGACAAAAATTTCTCCAAGAGCTGTGTCAAAAATAAGTTCGGGCGACACTCTTGAATCTGCACAAGCTAAAATCACGGCAAAAGGACTTTGACCTTCAAGACCCTTTTCTCTTGAACTTTGTAGTGTTGTAGTTTTTAAAAACTGCAAGTTTCCTTCAATCAGCATTTTCAGGGGTCTATCTTCATTTGCATTAATGAAAAAAATGACAAAAACCAACAAAATGAATTTTTTTTTCATTTTTTTTCTACTTTAGTGAAACTTAATTTCAGCTTTGCAAGTCCTATAAAAAAAATTCCAGCTAGGGGCAATGCTGCTAAAATATAAAACACCTGGTTATAGGCAGCTTTAGCAAGTTCAGGTGTTGCCCATGAAAGAGTCGTTATATTGTGGAGCGCTAGGTTTGACTCAACAATCATCACCGTAATTGCAACCCCTACAGTTATCATTATTTGGTTTATGAAAGTAAAGATTCGACTAATATCGCCTAAAAACTCTTTAACAGATGGTAGATGAAATATAAAATTAGCATTTGCTATCCTAAACATCCCAGCTGAAATTCCCTCAAGGAAAATTATAAAAGCAATTTTAAGCTTAGGAGCTTCCCTTGTTACTCCTATTAATAAATACATGCTTATTGCCAAGATTAACAATGAAGCGATAATCACAAGCATTTCAGGTACTTTCTTTTCTATCACCTTCATTAAAAATACAGCACTCCAAACACCTATTCCTAAAGATGAAATTATCCAAGCGGTTTCAATGATCGTAAATTTTAAAGCTCCTATTAAAAAAATAGATAAAATAAAAACTGCGCCCATGAATACCATCATGACAATTGACTGCAGAGCAAAACCCAGAGTTACATTTAAATCTTTAAATAGATGAAAATTCATAATAGGGTTTTTGTGAACAAGCTCATATCTTATAAACCCTATAATTAAAAAAATCGCAAACAAAAACGCAGCTATACTTGCGAGATAATGTATAGTTACATCACCAATTTCAGTGATTGAGAAGATTAGGAAATAAAGCGCCAATGAAAAAAGAAGATACCCTCTCCAGTGGAAGCTATTTCTTTTTTCAACTTGAATTTTCTTAAGTAAAAACCAACTTGCAAAAAAACACCCGATTGAAATTGGTAGTTTGATTAGAAATAAGGCCCTCCATCCAATAAACTCTACAACGTAAC
Source organism: Parachlamydiales bacterium (assembly GCA_050302075.1). Taxonomy (GTDB): domain Bacteria; phylum Chlamydiota; class Chlamydiia; order Chlamydiales; family SM23-39; genus JBNLAH01. The sequence continues at coordinate 7,646 of JBNLAH010000006.1, forward strand.
CAGCATATATCGGGCCTATTATTAAGGCTAAAAACATCTCGTATAAATAAAGCTTGTTGCCAACAAAATAAGGATCATATTGCTTTTTGATTTTAACCCAATAATCAACACCAATCGGAATAATTATCCCAGCAAAGACACCTTGTAGAATTCTAAAAACTATTAACTGATCTAAGTTATTGGAAAAACTACAAGCAAACGAACTAGCAATATATATAATTTGAGCTAGAAGAAAAGTCCTTTTCACTCCAGCAAAAGATGCTATCCAGGATGATGCAAACATCGAAAGGGCCACAGCTAACAGAAAACCAATAATTATCCAATCACCTTGAAGTAACTCCCCACCAAATCCCATAGTTATTTTAGGAAGAGCAATATATAGCATTGTAGCATCTAGTGCTTCCATAAATAAAATTACAGAAATTAGGTTTCGAGAAATTTTGTTCAATCGACTCTCCCCTCTTTTAATTTGACAACACTTTCAGGAATAGCTACCTCTGCCCCATGATCATGTATAATATCTATAATTTTTAGAAAAATATCTTGCTGAATGGCTTGAAAATTAACCCAATTAGTTGTTTTGGTAAACATATACAACTGGAACTCCAATGAAGATATCCCAAAACTAACTAGGTGTACGAAAAGAGTTTTTGAGGTATCCACTTCTGGGTGAGCTCTTAGCATTTTCTCAATATCAGACAAAATAACTGAAACTTTTTTAGAGTCCTTATATCTAAGTCCAATATTTGTTTTTATCCGCCTATTTTGCATTCTAGAAGGGTTTTCAATAGATATATTCAAAAACACCGAATTCGGAACATACAAAGGTCTTTTGTCAAATGTTCGAATTCTAGTAGAGCGCCAACTGATATGTTCAACGGTACCCTCAATTTCTTTATCTGGAGAACGTATCCAATCACCTATAGCAAAGGGTCGATCTAAAAAAATCATTAAAGCTCCAAAAAAGTTAGCTAGAAGATCTTTGGAGGCAAAACCGACAGCAAAACCACCCGCACCTCCAAAAGCTATCACCCCAGATACTGGAATTCCAAATGTTTGCATAAGGGTAAGACCTGCTGTAATCATAACAGACAACCTGAGCAACTGACCAATAGCCCTCATAGTTGTTTCATCCAGGCGTCTTTTTCCAGGCTTTGGTTTTGCCATTCCAGCTTCAACTTCTTTAATGAAGCGAATTAAAAACCAAACCAAAATAATAACAATTCCAACTTCTCTAGCACTTGAGATTAGTTCAAGATAGCTTTTATCTTCTGCATGCCAAGTAATAAGATGCAAAGCTAAGATTAATCCGATGAACCATATAAAAGCTTTCAGTGGAGAAAATAAAGCCCTTAAAAGTGCTTCATCCCAAATAAGATGAGATTTTCTCAATCTAGGTAGAAATTTTTTATATAACCTTCCAAATATATAACTTACTAAAAGCGATAGAAAAATAATGATGAATACTTCAATGATCCATCCGTATGTCCCCGGAATAATTTGCTCCCACCAGGGTTGAGCTATAGTTTTATTATTCATTTCTCAAACCTTTATAATATTAATATCCAATTTCATAGCCAAAAAGCATTAATTCTAGATCAGTTTATCGAATGAGACAAATCATCTTTTGTTTAAAGTTGTCTAATTTTTCGAAATATATAATTATAAGTTTATTAAATAGATTTAATCACTTATCATTATTTGATCAATAATATTTTGAACAAAAAAAATATATGAAACTTTGCTTTGAATTCATGGATTAGAAATTTCAACCGCTATTTCCTATAAAAAGTTAATCTGGTATGAGTTGATTAAAGTGTAAGAAGGTATTTATTATAAAAGCTAACAACTACAAAAGATGCGAAGTCTGCAACAAGGATTTCCCAGAAAAGGACTTGTTTCCAATCACACTCATTAGGGATTCATTAATTGAGAAACTAAAAAATATCAATCCAGAACTGTCCTTGGATGGGATGGTTTGCTATCATGACTTAAGCATTGCCCGAAATGATCGGATAGAAGAATTAATACTGGAAGATAAAGGTGAAATATCTAAATTAGAAGAAGAAGTTTTAAAAAGTTTCGAAGATCATGAAATCTTAGCTGAAAACTTGAATACTAAATTGCAAAGGTCATTAACATTTGGAGAAAAACTATCTGATAAAATAGCCAAGTTTGGGGGAAGTTGGAAGTTTATCATTTTTTTTATTTCAACAATTGTAATTTGGATGATTTTCAACACCTTATTTTTTATAAAAGATCCTTTTGATCCATATCCTTATATTCTTTTAAATCTTGTACTATCTTGCTTAGCAGCTATTCAAGCCCCTATTATAATGATGAGCCAAAACAGACAAACTGAAAGGGATAGAATAAAAGCAGATTATGAATATACAACAAACCTTAAAGCAGAACTGGAAGTAAGACAACTAAATGCTAAAGTCGACCAATTAATGAAAAAGCACTGGTCAAGGTTATTAGAAATACAGCAAATGCAACTGGACTTGGCTGAAGATCTTCTATCTTCAAAAAAAGAAAAAAAAGGATAGACATTGTTTATTTGGAAGAAAAGGCTCAAAGCGATCTTAAAAAGAAACTCCCAGATCCTTCAAACTGACAAGGGACAAGTAGAGTATGCAATATGTGGTCACGGACCTATAGTAGTCGGAATTCACGGGGCTCCAGGTGGATATGACCAGACCATTTGTCTTTCGGAATCTCTAGCTAAAAAAGGATTTGAAATAATCGGTTTTTCTAGACCGGGCTATTTAAGGACCCCTTTATCATCAGGCAAAACATTTGAAAAGCAAGCAGATCTTTTGGCTTCTCTTTTAGATCATTTATTAATTGACAAAGTAGCTTTACTTGCAATATCTGCAGGAGGTCCTATTGCTATGCACTTTGCCGCGCGCTATCCAGATAGGGTAAATTCACTTATTATGGAAGCTGCAGTCACAAAAGAATACAAACCAGAGTTTTTCTATATGAACAGAGGGCTTTTTAACTTAGTCTTCAGTGATTTTGGACTTTGGTTATATCACTGGTTACTTTATTTAAAACCAAGAAGCACTATTAAAAAATTTCTTTCTTTTGAATCTAAATTAAAGAATGATGACTTGGATGAATTAGTAGAGCAAATAATGGAAAGTAATCAAAAAAGAGAATTTTTTTTAAATCTTTTTCAATCCTTTGCACCAATGAGCTTAAGACGTAAGGGTTTTTTTAATGACATGGAAGAGTTAAAAAATTTTCATGACTTTGATTATGAAAAAATTAAATGCCCTACTTTAATAATTCATGGTAAAGCAGACAAGGATGTTCCTTTAGACCACGCCGAACACCTTCTAAAAAAGGTAAAGAACTCTGAGTGCTTTTTCATAGAGAAAGGAACTCATCTGATTAATTTTTCCGCCTCATTTTACAAAGCTGAGGAAAAAATTATTTCACATCTTAATAAATTCAAATGAGAAATTATTATTAGTTAATTTCACATTTGGCTTAAAATAGCTTACATGAAAATTACATCCGATAAAAAACAATCTTTACTCGATTTTTTAAAGAGTTCATTTTCTGATAGTTCTAACAGAACTCTCAAAAATTGGATTTTAAACCGTAGGGTCAAGATAGATGATACAATCGTTTTAAAGCCTCATAAAATTGTAGAAAAAGGATCTGTGTTATCTTTAGAGCCACCAAGCATACAGCTTTACCCTGGCCTAGAAGTAATTTTTGAATCCTCTGATTATTTAGTTTTATCAAAACCTGCTAATTTATTGGCTGTCCCTCTTGATAATAAAATTGAAAAAAATGTTTTTGATATCTTGAAAAGAAGTTACCCAAAATGCCAAATTTTGCCAGTTCATAGATTAGACAGAGAAGTCTCTGGATTGATTTTATTTGCTAAGAATAAGCAGTCCCAGCTTTATTTCAAGAAAATTTTAGAAAGAAGAGAAGTTCAAAAATATTATATAGCGTTAGTAGAGAACTCATTTTCTGAAAAAAAAGGAGTATTCAATACACCTTTGACTGAACTTAAAAGTCTCAAAGTTGTCGAAGACCCAAAAGGTAAAGAAGCTATTACTTATTATTCAGTAATTGAAGAAAGCAAAAATTTTACAACACTCTTGCTTAATTTAAAAACTGGAAGAAAACATCAATTAAGGGTTCATTGCTCTAAGGCAGATCATCCTATATTAGGTGATGCTAGATATAATTCAGCACAACCTTTCCACAAAAGAATAGCACTTCATGCAACTTACCTTTCTTTTATTGACCCTGCCACCGGCAAAAGAAAAACTTTTTTCAATTCTCCTCCAACGGAATTTCCTTTGAAAAATCAAAAAAACCTATATGCTTTGATTAATGAGGAGAAAACATGGAAGATGAACATTTAAAAAGAAAGTTGTCACAAGAATCTTATCACATATGTTGTGAAAAAGGAACAGAACCGCCTTTTAATAATAAATATTGGGATCATAAAGAGCACGGAGTATACCAATGTATATGCTGCGAAAACGATCTATTTTTATCTGAGGACAAGTATGATTCTAAGACCGGCTGGCCTTCATTTACAAAGCCAGTAAATAATGAAGCTCTTTTAGAGAGAGAAGATAGAAGCCTGAATACCACTAGAACTGAGGTGGTCTGCAAAAACTGTAAAGCTCATCTTGGCCATGTTTTTAATGATGGTCCACCTCCAGCCAATCAGAGATACTGCATCAATTCTGCTGCATTGAACTTCAAAAAAACATAAGGAAGATGGTTGTTTCAAAAGAAAAATGGGATTCTCTGTTAGCTAAGATGAACTCATTAAATATCAAAGAAGAAGACTTAGTCGAAAAATTTATTTTAGGTTCCGGGAAAGGTGGTCAAAAAATCCAAAAAACCCATTCCTGTGTCTATTTAAAATATTCTCCTTTAGATATTGAAATAAAATGCCAAAAGACAAGGTTTCGAGAAGACAACCGCTATTTTGCTAGAAAAGAGCTTTGCGAAAAAATATCTGAGATTATTGATAGAAAAAAAAGTGAGAGAATTCAAAAAATTGAAAAAATTAAGCGTCAGAAAAGAAAACGTTCAAAAAGGGCACAAGAAAAAGTATTAGAGCAGAAAAAAAAGCTCTCTGAAAAAAAATCCTTGCGAAAACCACCTTCAATTAATGATTGAACAGCGAAAAAAAAATTATTTTAAACGTTTATTTTAATAAAAATATTAATTACAATTAATATCATAATTAAAATAGAGCCATGAATAAAAATTTCATTTATATTTTATTTGGATTAGTATTTGGAATAATTAGTGCATTTTTACCTTCTACTTTATTGCACAATATAGCTGAAGAGACCTCAGAAATTTTCATTCGCTTTTTAAAGCTAATTTGTACTCCTATTATATTTTTATCGATCATTTCAACTATTTCAGGAATGAAAAATATTAAGGAGATGAAGCTTTTTGGCCTTAAAACATTCAAGTACACACTATTTACTACTCTGATTGCTGCATCTATAGGTCTTTTTCTATTTGAGTTAATCCAACCTTCTACGGCTGGCATTTCTGGCACTGAAGCTATTCAAAGTAATTTATCATATTTTGATGCTGTAAAACAGATTATTCCTGATAATATTTTTAAAGCATTCTCTGAAAACAATGTAATAGGAATTGCATTTTTAGCTTTCATCCTAGGTATAGCTGCAATTGGTCTTCCTAAAAATCAACAAGAGACTGTCCACTCATTCTTTTCTGCTTTTTTCACTACTTTCTTAAGAATTACGGGATTTATCATAAAAATAATACCTATAGCTATTTGGTCTTTTACAACGCTATTTGTATTAGAAATATTCAAAGGAAATTTTAATATAAAGGCGATTTCTTCTTACATTATTTGTGTAGTTCTAGCAAACCTAATTCAAGGTATTATCGTCCTACCTATTATTTTAAAAAGAAAAAAGATCTCACCTATTGCACTTTTCAAGGCTATGTCTGAAGCTCTTGTTATTGCATTCTTTAGCAAATCTTCAAATGCAGCGTTGCCGGTTACAATCAGGTGTGCCGAAGAAAAGTTTAAAATCCCCAGAAAAATCAGCAACTTTACCTTTCCCCTTTGTTCTGTGATCAACATGAATGCTTGTGCATCGTTTATATTGATAACAGTCTTATTCGTTGGATCTGAATCAGGAATAGCATTTTCTTTTTATTCAAAGCTGGGCTGGACTCTTTTAGCTAGTATAGCAGCTATTGGAAATGCCGGAGTCCCAATGGGGTGTTATTTTTTAGCTACAGCTTTTTTATCTGGCATAGGAGCTCCCCTACATTTAATGGGGATAATCTTGCCGGTTTATGCATTTCTAGATATGTTAGAGACAGCGATCAATGTCTGGTCCGATTCATGTATTACAGCAATTGTTGCTAAAGACCTCGAAGAAAAGGAAGCTTCGCAAACAAACTATGTAGAACATTCTTTGGACGAGTCTCTTACCTAGTTAAATGTTTGTTAAAAAATTTATTAGCTATTTTTGAAACATAACGGTGTACATCTTTACGGTTGAGTGTAGGAGGATCAGCATAATATCTTTGATCCATTGTAGCTCTACCATAATCTGAAATGCAGTTCAAAAAAACATAGTGCCCTGCTTTTTTCCCAATTAATTCGTATTCTGCATTCTTAACGCAGCTTGCTAAAAATCTAGCATGTGTCGATGCTGGCAAAAGATCATCGCATTCTGCACCAACTACAAACATATGAGTATCAATACCACTTAAGCTCTCATAATTAAAGCCCCAGGTAGATGGTGCCATTAAAAAAAAGGCCTTTATTCTAGGATCTCGATAGGAAAAGTTAGATTTTTCATATTCAAGTGATTCAATAATATCATCAGGAAATTGTCTTGTAAAAAACTGATATCTTTTCAAAAGCTTTTCAAAGTCACAAGCGATACCTCCTGCTAACCATATTCCGGTCATCCCCCCCAAAGAATATCCAACAAATCCAATTTTCTCTAAATCAATGTTATCCTTAAAAGAAGATTCTTTTGTTATATAATCAATTGAAAAAGAAACATCTATAGGCCTATTCCAAGCTCTTAAGAAAAGGTCTGGTGTTAAATAATCAAATGTATCACCAAAGTGATCCATAGAAACTACAATATAATTATTTTTGATAAAGCTCTCTACAATCCAGGAAATGCTCCTTCTGTCTCCCCCATTCCCATGTGACATTAGAATTAAAGGGTACTTAGCTTCATCATCGATTAATTTGGCATTTCTTGCCTCTGAAATAGCCTCCCAAGCAGTATGGGTTGTTTTGATAACCTTAGCTTTCGCATCAGCTGGATACCAAACCTCCATGGTGACTAAGCGATTACGATCTTTGTCGTATACGCGAAAGGTCTTCACTCCCAATTTAGGAGATGCAGCTAACAAGAAAGGTGTTATAAAAACTAAAAGAAAGTATTTTTTCATATTAGTCACTTAATTCTAAAAGTTTGCAATTATATAATAAAAATTCAATATACAATCATAATTTATTCCATAGCATTGATTGAAAGTCTTTTCAAGAAAGAATCTATTTTTATTTTCCTACCAAGATAAAACTCAACAGCAGAAATCAAATCAGTACCGTTTCCTTTGGATAAAACTTGGTCTACATATTCCTGAAATCTTTCAACTAAAGATACATTATCTTTTTTGAAGCTTTCAAAAATATCTAATGCAGTAACTTTTGACCACAAATATCCATAATAAGTTGCTCCATAGCCATCTAAATGCCCAAAGGATGCCTGAAAATGATGACCTGGGATTAATTCATAATTTGGGTGACAAAACAAATATAGCTCATCATATATTGACGATGTGTCTTTTTGAGAGCCTTCTTTAAAATACTCTAGCGAAAGAAGCGAAAAGAATATCTGTTTTTGCAGAGAAGTAGCTATATCATCTTTGCGAGAGTTAATTATATTGTCGATCATATCATCTGATAATGGCTCGTTTTTTTTGTAGTGACAGCTTATGCTTTTTAAATGGCCTTTTTCATAAAGCCATTCTTCCATTAATTGAGATGGCATCTCCACAAAGTCTTGGGGAACATTTGTACCCGATGTTAACATGTAGTTGGTTCTTCCAATTATATCATGAAAAGCGTGGCCTAATTCATGGTAGAGTGTTTCTACATCTTTCATTGTCATTAAAGCTGGAAGCCCCTCTTTGGACTTGGGGCAATTAGTAATAACCATATTTAGAGCTGGAAAAGAAGTGCCGTCACTTCTGACGCAAGCCGGTATAATTGGACTCATGCCTGCATGTGAGAACTTACCCTCTCTTGGAAAAACATCCAAAATAATGTGCCCCAAAACATTTTCTTTTTTCTGGATCTGTAAAACAATAATGCCCTCTACCCACAGGTCATCTGTTTTGAATAAATTAATTGTAATTCCATAAAGCTCTTCTAAAAACATACACATATTTTCTAAGAGGTTATCAAGTGGAAAATATTCAGATATCATTTCGCTGTCTAACAGACGGTTTTTTTGACGATATTTGTTCCATAGAAAGTAAGTATCGTATGGAAAAATACGCCCTTTTTCAGAAAACGCAAAATCACTATCAGCCACCATCTTTAAATTTGTGAATTCTATTTTGGCTTTTGATGAGATCCTCTCTAACAGGTCAATTAAAAACTCCTGGGCTTTTTCAGGTGATTTAATTAGCATTTGATTTAGCTGAAAGTCTGCAAAGCTTTCAAATCCCAATATTTTTGCTTTTTCATCTCTTTTGGATATGATTTCCTCTAAAATTGTTATATTTTCAGGATATGCGCGATTAAAAAAAGCATTTAAAAGGGCTTTTCTGACCTTAGCTGACCTGCATTGAGCTAAAACAGGGAATACTGTCGGATAATCGCAAGTTAGTATGTAATAACCTTCGTTATTTTTCTTTAAAGACATTTTAAAAAAATCACTTAAGCCCTCTAAATCTGAATCTGACGCCAAAATATAACTGTTATCTTCAGAGATATTCATTTGAAATGCTGCACATAACTCTGTCAAAGAAGATGAGATATCAATTAAATTACTTCTAACTTCATCCTTCAAGTGAATTCCCATTGCTTTAAAAGAATCTAGGATATCAAATAAAAATCTTCGATCTTCCTCGTTTAAGCTTTCATCTAGCTCAGCTTTCTTAATAGTTTCATAAAGCTCTGGAGACTTCATAATTTTCTCATGAACTTTCTGCTCAATTTCATTAGCTGCACTTTGACAGGCCTGTCTGAGGCTCTTTGAAGGTAAAACTATACTAAGCGATGACAATAACTTAGAATATATCATAACCTCTCCTAAGGTCTTGTCCCACTTTTGAATAATATTTTTTCCAGGATATTTTGAATCATATTCATATAGAATTTCATCAATTGATTTTGAAAATGATGAAATTACATCTTCTTTGAGTTTGAAAATTTCCTTTTTTGACGTTGGGAAAAAACTCTTTATGTCTGATTTGGTTTCCACAACTGGGAAAAAAGCATGCGCATAAAAATGCATGGTGAACATTAAAAGTAAAAGTGCTCTCATCTAGTACCTCAAAAAAGTAAACAAAAAAGCTAACCATTTAAAAAATTTATTTAAAGTTTTTTAATAAACCTGTAATAAGAAAAAAAATGAAAGCTTCCTTTGGGTGTCACATGAGATGGTTAGCAGCTTTTTGTATATTTTCGATTCCTCTTTTAGCAAAATGGGAATGCCCGCTTCCAAAAAAATGCCAATGCTACGACTCATCAATTGATGATTCTGATCTATTTAGAAAATGCGAGAAAGTCATCTTTGTAAATGCTGAATTTTTGTACTGGAAGGTGGAAGAAGGCGCAGATGACTATGCTATAAGCATGACAAAAGCTCCAAGAAATGCTACAGCAGGACTGCAAGCTACAGGAACTTATGAAAAAGCATCATTTGACTGGGAACCTGGATTTAGATTCTCTGTTGGCTATTTTAATGCTCCAAGGTATTGGGAAATAAGAGGCCAATATACACAGCTTTATGCTAAAGGAGAAAATAGCATTGATGCTCCAGGGTCTCCTTTATTTTTGAATGGTACATTTACTCAATATCTAACTGGAAATCTAACCAGAGCTGAAACTAAAAACCAGCTGCACTACCATGTTGCTGATATACTAATCGACCGAATGTTCTTACCGAACCCACATCTTAGAATGCGGGTTTATGGTGGACTAACTGGTGGTTTCTTTGATCAAAAATGGCGAGTAAGATATTTAGACAATCTTAATATAGAAACCATTATGAATGAATGGAAGTTCAACGGTGCTGGTTTTAGAATCGGCGTTTCCTTTGACTGGTTTTGGGGAAGTGACTTCTATGTTACAGGTCTAGTTACTTTTGCTAGTTTGGTCGGAAGATATAAAAATTTTTCAGACATAAATAGCGGCGCAAATATCTCTGGTTCAGATAATATAGACATCCCATTCAAAGAAACTACTTTTAAAGATACAAGACTCGTATTCCATCCCCAATTTTACTTAGGGCCCTCATATCAAAGATCTTTCAGATGTTTTAGATTTGAGATATTTGCTGGATATGAGCTAAATACTTGGTTTAATTTAGTTGAAGTTTTTAGGTCTACACAACAAAGCGCCTCTTTGGCTAAAGAGACGCGTATAAATGATAGTGTTTTAGGTCTTCACGGCCTTACTGTTAGGCTGAATATGGACTTCTAAACAAGTTCCTGATTGCATTAATAAAACCTAGTATAAAGTCCTTGAAAAGCTCCCATTTTGTTAAGCTCTTATTTTCTACATTCGAATTCACTTCATCACTTTCATTAATACTTAGATCGTCTATGTCTGCAATTTTATCACTAGAGTTAACATTTAGGGGCTCTTCCACTCTTAAATGTTGCAAATGCTTCAGATCCCTTAATTCTCTATCGATCTTGTTCAATTCATCCCTCTTTTCCCTTATTTCACAATCAGTACCAAACAAATCCAATTTTAACTTTCTTAATTTTTGATCAGCTTGAGCATTTATTTCGTTCCTCAATGATGAAAACTTTAACTTACGCTCAAGTTTTCTCTTTCTTTCCTTCAAATCAGCTAAACTCCCAGATTCATAATCTTCAGATATTGACTTTTCTAAGATATTTATTCTTTGCTTATTTTCAGATATACCTCTTTTCAAATCATTGCATTTTGATTTTAAATCAGCTATTACCTCAAGGACACTATCTAAGTCTTCAGATAAAATGCTATCAATTTCTTCCAAAGTCTGGGCATGATATTCCTTAGGCAATTCACGTTTTATTTTTTCTATTTTTGATGAATCTTCAAAAAGCAACTCGCTAAAATCAAAACTGCTATCTTTAATTTGGTTAAACTTCAGTATATATTTATCTATTACATTCTTTTTTTCTGTTATTTCATCTAATCCAGCTAAAAAATCATTTAATTCTATTTCATCGAAAGAAACAGTCTTTTTTAAACTAGCAATTTCTTCTTTTTTTGAAATTGCATCCGACATTAGTTTTAATGTAGACTGAGAGTCATTTAAGCTATATTTTTTTTCTAAATTAGTTATTTCTGAAAATAACGTAGCTCTAGTAGTTTCTAAAGCATTCAAAGCAGTTTTGAGGGCTACTTTAGACTCTTTTAAGTCAATTCTATGGCTTCTATGGCTAGAAATTGATAAAAAATTATTATTAATTGGTGCTGCCATTAGTTTTCCTATAATTATTATTAACAATAATTATAATAAAAATTTAATTAAATATCAATTAAAATTTTCACAACTACAATTATCTTTAAATTAACCTTAATTAAGCTAATTTTAGCTAAAATTAAAGCATTCAAACAGTCTTCCTCTTAAATTCTTGCCCTAAAATTAAAAAGCCCTGATAATTTAAGTTTTTTATCAGTCTTTGGAGATCTCATGAAAATAGCTTTCCCTAAGGAACTTAACACTAAGGAATCTAGATTAGCGCTTATACCTCAAACAGTTGAAAAATATAAGAAACTGGGCGCTACGGTCTTAGTTGAAAAAAACTATGGCAACTTACTGAATATTAAAGACCAAGAATATTTAGATGCTGGTGCCATAATTGAGCCAGACCGCAAATCTCTGATATCTAGCGCAGATATTGTTTTAAGGGTCAATAAATCACCAGAAGAAGAAGTCTCTTTACTAAAAAAAGGAGCAATCCACATTAGTTTTCTGGATCCTTTCAGGGAAAAATCCCTAGTTAACACCCTAGTCAACTCTGGCGTAACTACTCTTAGTCTAGAAATGCTTCCTAGAAGCACTATTGCTCAAAAGATGGATGCTTTAAGCTCTCAAGCAAATTTAGCCGGTTATGTTGCAGTTATAACAGCAGCTTCGCTATCACAGAAAGTTCTTCCAATGATGACTACTCCAGCTGGGACTATTTCTCCCGTTAAGGTATTCGTGATTGGGGCTGGTGTTGCAGGTTTGCAAGCTATAGCAACCGCTAAGCGATTAGGGGCTAGAGTGGAGGCATTTGATACTAGGCCTGTCGTTGAAGAACAAGTTAAATCACTTGGAGCTAAGTTCGTTAAGGTTGACTTAGGAGATACAGGACAAACAAAAGATGGATATGCAAAAGCTTTGACTGATGAGCAAATCAAAATTCAAAGAGAAGCTATGAAAAAAGTTTGTTCAGAGTCAGATATTGTAATTACTACAGCTCAGTTATTTGGAAGAAAGGCTCCTATTATCGTAACAAAAGAAATGATCCAAAGCATGAAAAATGGAAGTATCATTGTCGATATGGCAGTAGAGAGCGGCGGCAATGTTGAAGGATCGCAAGCAGATAAGACCATCGAGATAAATGGTGTTAAAATAGTGGGTCAACTTAACCTACCTGGTAAAGTAGCTTATAATGCCTCCCAAATGATTTCCTCTAATTTATACAACTTGATTCACCATTTCTGGGATCAAGAAAAGAAGATCTTCTTGCTAGACTTAGAAAATGATCTACTTAAAGGTTGCGTGATCACCCACAAAAACCAAATTCAAAATAAGATGATTAAAGAATTTTTCACTAAGGATAACTAAAATGGAAACACAAGTATTATTACTTCTAGCCTTTGTTTTGATCCTATCTATATTTTTAGGCTTCGAACTTATTTCAAAAGTCCCATCAACGCTGCATACTCCTCTTATGTCTGGGTCTAATGCGATATCAGGAATAACACTTGTAGGTGCTTTAATTTCAGCTGGCAGTGGATTTTCCCATATCAGTACTATTCTTGGTTTTTTTGCCATCGTATTTGCGACTGTTAACGTAGTTGGTGGATATGTTGTTACAAATAGAATGCTTGAAATGTTTAAGAAAAAAGAGGAGAAATAAAAATGATAGACAACTTAATTAACTTCTCTTACTTAATTGCTTCATGCCTTTTCATTTTTGGACTAAAACTATTAAGTAGTCCTAAAACTGCAAGACGAGGAAATTTTATCTCAGCAATCGGAATGCTTTTAGCAGTAACGGTAACTTTGCTTTATCAAGGAATAATTGACTATAAGGTAATAGCTGCTGGGCTGTTAATCGGCTCTTTTATTGGCGTATATAGCGCTAGAAAAGTTGAAATGACCAAAATGCCTGAGATGGTAGCCTTGCTTAATGGTTTTGGAGGGTTATCTAGTTTACTCGTTGGATGGGCGGCAAATATCACCGAGCCCTTTTCCTACCTTTCAAACTCTACTATTTTCCTTTCAATTTTAATTGGAGGGATAACTTTTACAGGATCAATTATAGCTTGGGCAAAACTGAGTGAAAAACTACCGGGAAGACCTCTTATATTTTCTTTTCAAAAGATCATAAATTTTGCATTGGTTGTATCACTTATAGCATGTGGAGTATTTTTTACTATTTTTGAGGTAAATGCTAGCTACCTTTACGCTACAATAGCAGGTTCATTATTGCTTGGGATATTACTTGTAATACCAATTGGTGGAGCAGATATGCCTGTTGTTATATCTTTACTAAATAGCTACTCAGGTCTAGCTGCTTGTGCTGCCGGTTTTGTAATTAAGAATAACATCCTAATTGTATCAGGAGCTCTAGTTGGTGCTAGTGGCATCATCCTAACTTCAATTATGTGTAAAGCTATGAATAGATCTCTTAAAAATGTCTTATTCAGTGGCTTTGGATCTGCAAAGACCAGCAAGGGAAGTTCACAGGAACTTGGAGAAGTTAAGTCAATGACTTCCCAAGATGCTTATCATGTTTTAGAGGCTGCAAAATCTATTGTAATTGTACCAGGGTATGGCCTAGCTGTAGCTCAGGCTCAACATATCGTTAAGGAATTTAGTGAACTTTTACAAAAAAATGGGGCTGAAGTAAAGTATGCAATTCATTCTGTTGCAGGCAGAATGCCAGGACATATGAATGTGCTTTTAGCTGAAGCTGGTGTATCCTATGATCTTTTAGCTGAAACAGATGATGTTAATCCAATAATGAACTCTGTAGATGTATGCCTGGTTATAGGTGCGAATGATGTAGTTAATCCGGCTGCAATAGAAGATAAAGACAGCGTAATTTATGGAATGCCAATTATTGAAGCACACCATGCTAAAAATGTTTTTATACTTAAAAGATCAATGGGGTCTGGTTTTGCTGGAATAGTAAACCCGCTATTTTATAAAGACAACTCAACAATGATTTTTGGAGATGCTAAAAAAACGCTACAAGAATTAGTTTCTGAATTTAAGAACTAAAGACCTTTTTTATCGAAGTACCGCTGATGATACTCTTCAGCTAAATAAAACTTTTTTAAAGGTTCTATTTTTGTAACAATTTTTTCATCATATTTTTTTTGTTCGAGTTGCATGGATCTCTCGGCAATATTTTTTTGCATTTCGTTGTGATAAAATATTGCTGAGCGATATTGACTACCAACATCAAAGCCTTGTTTATCAATTAATGTAGGATTATGAATTTCCCAAAAAACTTCCAAAAGCTTCTCATAAGAAACTTTTCTTGGATCAAATTTAACTTGTACGGCTTCAACGTGGTTAGTTTTCCCTTGGCATACTTCACGGTAAGTAGGATTTTCTTTATGGCCACCGGTATAACCCACTTTAGTAGATGCTACGCCATGAATTTTTTGGAAAGCTCTTTCCACTCCCCAAAAACACCCAGCCCCAAATGTTGCGTATTCCATGTTTTTTAGATTAGTTTATAGTTCTTTTATTTTCTGCTTACTTTTTTTACAAGGATGTTCTCCTTCTTCAAACCAACTAAATCAGCTAAATGTTGCTCTTGAAAGCAGCCCTACAAGCCTTGATCCTAGGAAAGCCAATGACTTGTTTTCTATGCAAGTTCAATCACTTCTATACCGTGGACTTTTCAAAGAAGATAAGAGTGGAAATATTATTTTTGATTTGGTCAAGTCTTACTCTGTCGTTAGAAACAAGACAATTATTGTTAAGTTGAAAGATGCTCTATGGTCAAATGGAGATAAAATAACCGCATATGACTTTGAAAAAAATATTAAAGAAGCTCTATCACCTAGCTTTATCTCAACTGATGTATCCCCTTTATATATTATAAAAAATGCAAAAAAATACAAACTGGGCGAAATTTATGAAGACGAAGTAAAAATACAAGCTAAGTCAGAAAATACCTTGATAATCGAGCTTGAAAAGCAAAGTAAAAATATAGCAAAACTATTAACCCCCTTAATTTTTTCCCCTTATCGAAATGATACATATAATGGACCTTACTGTATCTACAAGCACCACCCAACTAATTTTTTAACAGTCAAAAAGAATCCTAAATACAACTCTCAAAGCAGCTTTACACCTCAAGTAATCAAATTCAACTTTATTAATGATAGCAATCTATGTACCCAAATGTTCCTAAACGGTGAATTAGATATTATTGGCTATCCATACTCTTCTGTGCCATCTTCTTATAAAAAACTTATAAGCAAACAATATCGTTCATACAAAAAAGATGTACTTGGAATAAAGTTATTAAGTTTTAACTGCAAAGGTGCTTTTAAGGACAAAGAGATGAGAAAGGCCTTCTCATGCGCTATTAACAGAGAAGATATCGTAAAAAACATAACTCAACAATCAGAAAAGATAGCTAATAAATCTCTATGCAATTCTCTACTAAACGAGAAAGCTACACTCAATTTAAAAGATGCTAAGAAAAATATAACTTTAATTTATGCAAATGATGAAAATAATCATCTAATTGCACAACATATTCAAAAAGAGATTTACTCCAAGCTTAAAATTAAAATTAAATTAAGAAAGATGGAACTTCCAGCTCTGTGGCAGAAGCTTTATAAAAAGGAATATGATATCAGCTTGGTTTCTTGGTTTGCTGACTATCCTGAATATCAAAATATTTTTGAAAGACTCAAGATAAACAATCACTACAAAAATCATACAGGCTTTACTACTGAAAGTTTTTTTGAAGACTCTGATCATTTATTAATGGAAGAATTCCCAATATTTCCTTTATTTCAATGGAATTTTCAAATATTTGCACAAAAAACAATAAAAAATATATGTATAAATTCAAGTGGAATAGTGATGCTAGATAAAATTATCTTTAACTGATCAAACTAAATTAGAAAGTACTTTCTTTCATTTTTTCTTCTATCGTTATATAATTTCTGTTTTTAATACTCTCATGGAGATAGCCATGTCAAGTTCAATAAATTTTTATATACCATCACAACATCATAGACAGACGACTACTTTCGAAAAAGCGTTCCTTTATGGAGGAGTTACAATTACCCTTTCATTAACAGGCGCCTTTTTAGCAACCGCAGCCTGCACTGCTACCAAAGTAATGGGTATTTTTATTGCAATTATTGGAATTTATACTTTCCTAAGTGTGGTTTTATGTGGGATAAAAAACGCTGATAATCCAAAACAATTTCAAAAAGAAATACATAAGGCAATGGTTACATCAGCTGGGGCTGCTATAGTTAGTGTTGTTGATCAAATTGTAAGGTCTGCTTTAGATGCACTAATTGACAAATTAATTTATGGCAATCAAACCTATCGAGTTAGAACTTACTAATAAAACCTTTTGAGCTCTTTTCAAAAATTCTTTCACAAAAAAATATATTCTGCAATAAACAAGCCAAATTGAACGGCATAAAAATGCGACCTATTTGGAAGGGATCACTAAGCTTTGGGCTTGTTAATATTGGTATCAAATTATTTAGCGCTTGTGTAGATCGAGAGTTAAAATTTCACTTATTTCACTCTAAAGACAAAAGCCCAATTAGGTATTTAAAAATATGTGAAAAAGAGCAAAAAGAAGTTAATTTAAATGAAATCGTAAAGGGCTTTAAAATATCAAAGGATAAATATGTTTTTTTAGATGATAGCGATTTTGAGAAGGCAAATGTTCATAAGACTAACACTATTGAAATTGAATCTTTTGCAAAGATCGATGAAATAGATCCGGCTTTTTATGAAAAACCTTATTATCTGGCGCCAGAAAAAACAGCTCAAAAAGCTTATTACCTTTTATCTGATGCAATGGAACAAAAAAATGTAGCTGCAATAGCTAGATTTGTCTTAAAGAATCATGAATATTTAGGTGCCATTATCATAAAGGATAAAATGATGGTCTTGCATCAACTAAGATTCTTAAATGAGATCAAGCAAGCTAAAATTACAATAAAAACACCTGTTAAATCAGCAAAGGAACACAACATTGCAGTTAAGTTAGTTGAAGAATTATCTAAGAAGTTTAACCCTGAAAAATATAAAGATTCCTATATAGAAGACTTAAAAGATTTAATTCAAAAAAAGGCAAAAGGGAAAAAACTTGTACCAAAAGGGAAAAAACCAAAAAATACAAAGTCCAATGAACTTTTTAATGCTCTTTCCAAAAGTTTAAAAAAAAGAAAAAAAATTTCAGCTTAAATTTGCGCTTCGATTCAAGATTCTTTCTGAAAGACTCATACCTAGAGATAAAAAATAGTACCAAGCCTTTTCAAGCTCTAGCTCAGAACTGCTAAGATCTCCACTAGATCCAAGAATTTGTCTTTTTCTTTGAACCACTTCATGCAGGCTTATAGCGCATGAGACTGATAAGTTATAAGATTTGCTCATCCCATGAATTGGAATCTTATATAACATATCGCAGTTTTTAATCGCATTAAGTGACAGCCCAGCCATCTCGTTGCCAAAAACAAGGCAAATATTTTTATCTAAAGGAATATCTTTTATTTCAGCCGTTGCATCTGGCATAGCCCCAACTAATAAAGTATTATTTGTCTTTAAAAATGAACTTAGCTCATTAAAGTAATTGATATTGAGCCACCTATGGGCTCCTTGAGTTGTCTTCTTACCTTTACTCCTTTTAAATTGAGCATTAATTACATGTGTTTTCATCAATCCTATGGCTTCAGCTGTCCTAAAGGCTGCCATAGCATTATGAATATCACATGGAGATTCAAAGGCTACTTCAATCGACTTTATCCTACCAGATAAAACCTTATCAATTCTCTCTATTCGATTTGATGTTAAATACTTAGATAGCTCAAGGGCAACAAATGAAAGCCCATATCTATCTAATAAAGAGTTAAACAACTTTCTTTTGAACATAATAATAGTTTATTTAATTTAAATAAAAGTTTATAATATTAATATTGCTAATTATTAATTTTTTCTATGAATAAGCTTTCTTCTATATTTTTTAGAACCCCATTCACAGTGCTAAGTTCTTCATTTAACAGAGCTAAGGGATTTTTCTTAGAGCTATTTAAGAACTCTATTATTGAAGCTATTATAGTCCTGACTATGGTTTTAGCTGCATCTTTTTTCACTAAGTCAATAATGCCAGTTATACCTTTAGCGCTTTTAATTTTAGGTAAGAATTTCTTTTTGAGGATCATTTCGATGTCCTTTAAAAGAAGCTCGCTTCCATTTAAGAATGCCATGGTAATTATTATCAATTTTCTTATGGCTGCCCAGTTTGCTTTTTTAGTTAATTCATTGTTAATTACTTTACTACATGAAATGGGACATGCATTAGCAGCATATGGAATGTATGTTAATCCATCTCCTTTTATCACTATTTTTCCATTTTCTGGTGGGGAAACTTCTTATATAACAGACAAATTAAGTATTTTAGGTTCTTTCTTTGGAGAAAAAATAGCGAATGCAATTATTGCAGGAGCTGGCTGTTTTATAACCTTACTGTTTTCACTTCTGCTTTTATTTTTTTCTAGAAAAAAGAAGCAGTCATCTCAACTATATGCTTATTTGACTACAACTGCAATCTTTGGACTTTCAGCTGATGCACTTTACGCAAGTTCAGCTATAAAAAGCAATGCTGCTGGACACGATTTTTTGGGTCTTTGGGAAGTTGGTATTCATCCTTTTATTAGTGCGGTTTTTTTACTTTTAGCTCCTATATTATTCAATTTATTAATGAAACTTAGAAGTTTAAAAAGGCTAAAAAGTCTATCTTATTGATTTGACATCGAAAGCGAGATTTTTATATTTCGCTTTAGCAATAAAAATCCAACAATGAACATGCAAACTGCCCCGAGAAACATTGGAAGAGAGGAATTAAGTCCCACAACTACCCCTGAAACTATGGGACTAATAGCCAAGGCCAGTCCATATGTAGAACTTAGCAGCCCAAGAATCTCTCCTTGAACGTTTTCTTCTGCTTTATTTGAGACTAAAGTTGTAATACTAGGAAAAATACTAGCACTAAAAAAATTTAAAATTATAGCAGAGGTATAAATCTGCCACATTGAATTTGATGCAATTAAGATTAGTATTATACCGCCTACAGCAAAAATATTACCCAAAAATAATTTATACGGACTGAAGCGATTTATAAGTGGTCTAATTAAAATACCACTGCTTACTGCAAACATTGCCCCGGAAACACCATATAGATTTCCAATGTCTTTTGTTTGAAAAGAGAATCTATCTATTAAATAAACCGGAATAAACTCAAAGAACAATGACCAGCCAAAAACAAATATGAAAGTTAAAGCAAACAATACCCTAATTCCTTTCATGTGAAAAGCTTTCTTGAAGCCTCTTATCCCCGTTAGCAAGCTAACTTTCCCCACAGACTTTTCTTTTAAAGTCTCCTTATAGAAGAAAATAACAAAAAACAGGCTTATAATAATTACAATAACAGTAAAGAAAAAAGGAAGGCTATACGATGCTGCAGACAAAAATTCTGGATCTGATAATTTTCCACCTAAATAAGGTCCTATTGTAAAACCAGTACCCAGAGCCATATTGTACAATCCAAAATTTTTTGTTTTATTCTCTTTAGTGCTAATATCTGCAAGAGATGCTTGGACTATTGAAGTACTACCGGCGCTAATCCCAACAACTATTCGAAAAAGAATCAAACCAAAAATGCTATATGTCGACGTTGCATACCAACCAATTGAATATCCAAACATTGCAATTATCAAAGAGACTACTAAAACTCTTTTTCTACCCAATTGATCTGAAAAAGTACCAAGTATTGGAGCGCTAAAAAAGCTAAATAGAGGTTGGACACCCAATAAAACTCCAAGGTAAACTCCCCTAACTACATTTGATGTTTCTGCAGAAAAAAAAGGAAGGTCATGATTGAATAGCATCGAACTAAACAATGGATATACAAGACCAATGCCAAAATAGTCGATAAAAGCCACTATTAATAATAAAAAAATAGAAAAATACTTAGACAATTTAATTAATCTCTTAAAAAATGATTACTTTATAGAAATGTAAACATCTAATTCTGAATTAGACTCATCTAAACTACTACTTTCAGTATATTTTTCAAAGTCAAATGTATATTTGCGCTCAATATCAGATTCCCAAATAGCCTCCCATGTGTCAATTAAGCACTTCGGAAAATCCCCTTTCACTGGGAAAACTGCATATTTTTGCTCTGGAATATCAAGCTTTTTGAGTGGTAAATCAACATTTTTATTTTTATCAACTATGTATCCGATAAAAAACTGATACGAACCTTTAAAATCGCTTTCATAATCATGATATACAGCATAAACATCTTCAGATTTCTTATCTAAAATGGAGTCTGCAAAACCTTCTTTATTAAATTCCTCCCAAAGCTTTGGGATGTCTTCGAGAGAATCTTTGTAAGAGGTATCTGCACTTATACCCACAAGATGCATAGCTGAATATATCTGTATTTTATGTTCCATAACGTTGATTTAAATTTTAATATCTTATAGCATCGAACGCTTTTATCCTCCAAATAAATTATGCCAGCTAAAAATTTAGAAACAGATCGTTTGATCCTCAGACAATGGAAAGATTCAGATTTACCGCTATTTTATGAATTAAATAGCAGTCAAAAAACTATGGAATACTTTCCAAATACTTTAACAAAAGATCAAAGTGACCAACTAGCCCTTAGAATTCAGAAAGAGCTAAGAGAAAAACCTTACGGATTGTGGGCAGTTGAATTAAAAGAAGGGGCAAGCTTTATCGGCTTCATAGGATTGCATTATCAAGACTTTAAGGCCCACTTCACACCATGCATAGAGATAGGATGGAGGCTGCATTTCCCTTTTTGGGGAAAAGGTTATGCAACAGAAGGGGCTAAACATGTGCTAAATTACGCTCATAATGTTTTAAAAATAAAAGAAGTAGTTTCCTTCACATCTAAAAGCAACTTTAGATCTATAAGAGTTATGGAAAAACTTGGGATGACCTATGATAAAAATGATGATTTTTTACATCCAAATGTCCCTAAAGGACATCCCATTTCTTTACATGTTTTATATCGGTCTAAATCTTAAAAAAACTACTTATGCTTCTAATTTGCAACTCCTTTAAAAATTTTACAAAACTTAATTTTGGTATTTTTTTGATAAATAATACGAATTAAGTTAGATTAGAAGATCACATAATAAGAATAAAAAATTTTATGTCGCTAACTAAAAAATCCAAAAAAACTTTTTATGACTCAAAGCAAGACAACCAAACTTGGTAGGCTACAAACTTTAATATGGCCAATTCACAGGTCAGAACATAAAAAATTTATCCCCATTTTAATTTTATTTTTTTTAATTTCCTTCAACTATAATTTATTAAGGGCTGTAAAGGACAGTTTTGTGGTAACAGCAAGCAGCTGTGGAGCTGAAACTATTCCTTTCATCAAAACATGGGCTATACTCCCTATGGCTCTTTTTATGACGTTTTTATTTACAAGGCTCTCTAACCGATTCTCAAGAGAAAAAGTTTTCTATTTCATGATGGGGATTTTCTTAACTTTCTTTTTGATTTTTGGTCTTTTTTTATACCCAATAAGCAGTGCTCTTCAACCAGACAAAACTGCAGATTTTTTACAGAATTACCTTCCCACTGGATTTAGAGGCTTGATCGCTATTATGCGTATCTGGCCACTTACCTTATTTTATGTAATGAGTGAACTTTGGGGAGTAATTATTCTGACTATGATGTTCTGGGGATTTACAAATTATGTAACTTCTATACATGAAGCTAAAAGATTTTATTCACTTTTTGCAATTGGCGCTAACATATCAGGAGTTTTTTCAGGGCAAGCAGCAGTCAAGATAACCAGCAATCTTTATAACCCTGCTTTTCCAATTGGCAGCAGTGCATGGGACCAGTCTGTAGCATATCTATGTTTAGTCATTGTATCAATAGGGCTTATTTCTGTTTTATTATTTCGGTGGTATAACAAAAGCGTAATTTCATTAGATGAGGTTATATCCCACTCAATTAGAAAAAAATCTAAGATAAAAATGTCTCTTCGAGACAGTTTTTATTATTTATTCCAGTCTAAATACTTAATTCGTATCGCACTTTTGGTTTTAACTTACAATATAACTATAAACATCGTTGAGGTCCTCTGGAAAAATCAACTTAAAGAACTGTATCCAAATCCTCAAGAGTACGCTGGATATATGGGACAAGTAATTACAAGTGTTGGAGTTGTTGCCACATTTATAGCTGTTTTTATTTCAGGTAATGCCCTCAGAAAACTTGGTTGGACTGCCAGTGCAATGGTACCAACTTTAATTATGTTTATAACAGGGGCTGGCTTTTTCTTATTGCTACTAATTAAAAATTCTTACCTTCTTCCTATTGCGACCTTTTTCCATAGCAATCCATTAAATATGTGTGTATTTTTTGGATCGCTTCATAATTGTTTGTGTCGGTCAACAAAATATACCTTTTTTGATGCAACAAAAGAACTTGCATTCGTGCCATTAAGCGAAGAGAGCAAAATGAAAGGCAAGGCTGCTATAGATGGCGTCGGATCTAGGATAGGTAAAAGTGGGGGAGCTTTTATCTTTCAAGTTATGTTGCTATTATTTGGATCGCTTACTGCCAGCATCGCCTACATAGCTATAATTTTTTTAATTATAACATTAATATGGGCATCATCTGTGTTTTCTCTTGGAAAGCAATTCCAAAACTACACAATAGAATCTGCTGCAATTAAAGAACAAGGTGAAGAAACTGCCCTATCAGAAACGAAAGAAACTCAAACTGTATCATAGAAATATATTTTTCTTTAAATTTTGTTGGATGTAATCATGAAAATTGTAGTTATAGGAGGAGGCGCCTCCGGCTTTTTTTCAGCGCTTGCAGCTAAAAGATTTAATCCTAATGCTGAAGTTCTTCTTATTGAACGAAGTTTAAAACTGCTAAGTAAAGTAAGAATATCTGGCGGAGGCAGGTGTAATGTTACCCATGCCTGCTTTGATCCAAAGCTATTAGTTCAAAACTATCCACGCGGCAAGAAAGAACTACTAGGACCTTTTAATAGATTTCAACCTAAAGACACTATAGAGTGGTTTCAAGCTAGAGGAATTAAGCTTAAAACAGAAAAAGATGGACGTATGTTTCCAAGCACAAACTCTTCGGATACGATCATCAACTGTTTTTTAAAAGAAGCAAAGAAATTAAAAATCGATATCCAGACCCAAACAAAGTTAATCTCAATTAAAAAAAAGAAAAGTCAATTCCAGCTGTTAATCAAAGATAATTCAACTATTTTTGCAGATTGTATAATTTTAGCAACTGGCAGTTCACCTGCTGGCTGGGAGATAGCAAAAAGTTTTGGACATAAGATACAAACACCTATAGCGTCTCTTTTTACTTTTAATGTACCTTCTTTTCAATTATCGTCACTTGCCGGAGTTTCTGTTGACCGGGCAAGAGTTAGTTTAAAAGGTAGCAAATTAGAGCAAGCTGGGCCTTTACTTATTACTCACTGGGGATTTAGCGGCCCTGCAGCACTAAAACTATCTGCTTTTGGGGCTAGGTTTTTAGCTGAAAATAATTACAACTCCACGTTAATTATTGACTGGCTTTTAGACTTACCTCTAAATGAATTACAAAATAAATTAGAGTTAGCTTGTGCAGCTCATCCTAAAAAACACTTAAAGAACTTACAAATACCACTACCTAAAAGCCTTTTAAAAGAACTCTATCAACGCGCTAATTTGCAAAGCGATCGCCTTTTAAGATCCATAAGTAAAAAAGATATTACAAGGCTTTGTAAAGTTCTAAAGCAAGATATTTATGAAGTTCGAGGCAAAACAACCAATAAAGAAGAGTTCGTAACCTGCGGTGGAATTGAATTGTCTGAAGTTGATTTTAAAACTATGGAAAGTAAACTTTGCGAAAATCTGTTCTTTTGCGGTGAAATACTAGACATCGATGGAGTTACTGGCGGTTTTAATTTTCAAAATGCCTGGACAACTGGATGGATTGCCGGCAGATCAGCTGCTGCTTCAAAATAATTTAAAAGGAGCTCCTAAAATAAGGTTTTCCAATAATCGGAAGCCCAATTAGATGAAATATGAGAAATTGCATTATAAATGGGATGTCCTGAAGCTTCTTGGAGCATACCCAAAACAATCCCACAAAAAATATAGGGATACATGTCACCTTCTCTACAAGTATGTCCCCACGAATGATGTAAAGCAAAGTAAACTGATGAAGAAAAAATCCGAATAGCTTTAATGGCTACGTGATCAACAATTGATGCAAGCTTTGGGCTAAATTGCATGAAGATTGATTTAGGCATTCGCTTAAATAGCAACTCTTGTAATAAAACTCGATCGACTATCTCTTCAAACATTGGCCCCTTAACAATCTGCCAAGAATAATCACATCCTATTTTTGAATTTGTGCATAAAATATTAGGATAATGAAGATTCCTAGAAAAAAACCTAGTAGTCCCTTTAGGGAGTAATGAAGAGGGGCAAGTGCCTGTAAAATCAGAAGTTTTTTCACCAACTAAAAACAGCAAAGGCATAAAACAACCAATAGCAACAGACGCAGTTAACTTCATTGCAATCCATTGTGGCGTTAAATTATTTTCCTTAGTGCTTTCCTTTCCTTCAATCGGCAAACTTTTTTTGTTGACAGTCTTTATTTTAGAATCTGATTTTATTAATTTATTATAAGCGGTTTGTGCAATTCTAAATGGTATAAGAAATAAATTTATTACAGCTAATGCTATTCTTTTAGCTATTGACTTTTGTTCACAATTGTTAGTTTCATAATTGTAAAACCGGTTAATTAACCAGTTTTCTGAACTTATTAACATAATAATTTTATTTCCAATTCGAAGTTAAATCGCATTAATAATAATGTTTTATATATATTTTTTACAATTATAATAATTATCACCTTTAAAATAATTATTTCGCACCACTTTATTTTTTTTAAATTTTGAACCTATAGTGTTCAATCTTAGTTTGTTAAATTAAAAAATGATTTGGCGATTGTGACAGCAAAGTTATAATCCATTGATAAGGGCTTGAATAGCAAAGTCTTATAAGATATTTATAGCTCATTTTCTGAATTGGGCTGCTCGAGTTGAATTTATTCGAAAGCCTTTTGAGATGATGACATCAAGATTATAAAACTCAATATTTCTTGAGAGCTCACAATTTTTTTCTTTTTGAACTCTTCGAAAATTCCGAACAGTTGCTTTTTTCTATATCTCATTTTGACCAAAAAGGTTAGTGAGTTTCGTGGTTATTCAGTTTCTGATATATATTAATAAACTCTGAAGAGTGTTGTTTCCCTTAAAACCATTTCTCTCTTTTTTAAGGAAAGTTGAAGTTCGACGATAACAGACTTGTTGTATTTTACCTTATTGAAATCAGACTTAAATGGGAGCGGAGGGATTCGAACCCCCGTAGTCCGAAGACGACAGATTTACAGTCTGTTGCTATTGGCCACTCAGCCACACTCCCTAAATAAGGATGCTGGAGAAAGGAATCGAACCCTCAACCATCCGATTACAAGTCGGGCGCTCTACCAATTGAGCTACTCCAGCTTAATAGAAAGAAGTAAGATAACAAACTATTTGTTTAGACTCAACTATTTTCGGTTTTTGTTTTTTTTGTAGCTCTTTTGTTCGGAGTCTTTGTTGCTTTTTTAGGTGTCTTTGTTGCTTTTTTAGGTGTCTTTTCAGTTTTGTCTGAATCTTCGTTTCCTTTTTCTATAGTAATCTCTTTTTTTTCTAAATCCAACTTCCTCTGCTTTTCAGCAAGTCTTTCAACTGGATCAGAAATTGAAGAAGGGATAACTGAAGATAATGATGATATTTTTGTAGAAGTTTGATCAACCGATTCAACTTTATGAGCTAAATATTTCTTGCCGATCATTTTATTTTCACAGCATTTTTTAAATTTTTTTCCAGAACCACAGGGGCACGGATCATTTCTTCCAATTTTTTTATTCATAAAAATCTATCTTTTTTTGGAAAAAATACTAGCAACTGATCTTGTTTAAGTCTAGAATGTTTCTATCCACCAGATTAAATTCATCTAAAATGTAAATTTTAAAATGACAATTCATATACCTATTGCAAAACCTCCTTTTACAAAACTGGGAAAGTCAATTGAAAGCGCCTGTAGAAAAGCATTGTATGACTTTGACATGCTAAGAGATGTAAAAAATTTAGTTGTTGCTCTAAGTGGAGGCAAAGACAGTTTGACCTTACTTTACATGCTAAACGCTATAAATGGGCTTGGATTTTCAAAAATAAAATTGCACGCAGCCCATGTAGCTGGAGAATATAGCTGCGGAGCAGGAGTTGATCAAAATTTTCTTAGGGCCATTTGTAAAAAACTTGACATTCCCCTAATCATAAAAAAAACAACTCAAGAAAAAGAAAAACTAAACTGCTATAAATGTTCCAGAGAACGTAGGAAAATTTTATTTGATGCCGCAAAAGAAATCGGAGCTTGCACTGTAGCTTTTGGACATCACAGAGATGACAGCATCCAAACTTTATTAATGAACCTATTTCATAAAGGAGAATTTGCGGCAAACCTAGCAAAAATAAAAATGATAGATTACAAAATTAAAATCATTCGTCCTTTGATTTATGTGTCAGAAAAAGATATTTTAAGTTTTGCTGACATGCACAAATTCTTAAAAATAACTTGCCAGTGCCCTATTGGACAAAATTCAGTTAGAAAGAAAACTGAATTAATATTAAGAGATTTAGAAATGCAGTTTCCAAACATTCGAAAAAACCTCTTTCAGGCAGGCTTAGTATATGGGTCAAATAAAGCAGAAAAACCTTAACTTATAACACTTTGCTAACATTCGAGTTATCATATGCAACTTATTCAGATATCAACTTTCATTGTTTATTACTTTGTAATTTTTCTAATTGTTTTTTTATCTTACAAAAAAAAACAATCAAACACTGATTTTATAATAGGAGATCGAAAGCTAAACTTTTGGTTAACTGCGCTATCAGCCCATGCATCGGATATGAGTGCATGGTTATTTTTAGCCTATCCAGCTCAAATATTTTTATCAGGTGCTTTTAGCGCTTGGGCTGGGGTTGGCCTTACAGTTTTTATGTTTATCAACTGGCAATTTATAGCACCCAAAATACGTATAGCTACAGAACAGTCTAATAGTCTGACTTTGAATGCCTACTTTGAAAATAGATTTGCCGATAAGACTCATTTCTTAAGAGTTGTATCTGGGATAATGACGTTGTTTTTCTTTACAATTTATATTTGCTCTGGATTAGTTTCTATGGGTTATTTAGTCGAGTCCTTATTTTCCCTACCCTATGTAGTTGGTATATCATTCGGTCTTTTTTTAGTTATGCTTTATGTCTTTTTAGGTGGATATACCACAGTTGCTTGGATTGATCTGTTTCAAGGGTTTTTCTTGTTAGCTATAATTATTCTTATCCCAATTATTCTGTTAGTTAAAATGGGAGGATTTTTGGATATTGTGAATGTTGCAAATTTAAGAAATATTTCTTTAAGTTTGCTTCCAGACTTTTCTACTGCGACACTTTACAAGGCAATTGTTTTATCTGCGGGTTGGGGGCTAGGATACCTAGGACAGCCACATATTATTACCAAATTCATGGGTATAAAAAATGTCACTGATATTAAAAAATCAAAGTACTTGGGAATTTCATGGCAAATACTTGCCTTAGGTGGAGCTACATTAATCGGCCTAGTTGGAATAGCTCTTTTTCCAGTTGGTATCAAAAACTCTGAGTTGATTGCGCTGGAGACTGTTAAGCTATCTTTACACCCACTTTTCTCAGCCTTAGTTTTATGTGCTATTATAGCTGCCACTACAAATGTAATGGCAGCTCAGATATTAGTTGTTGCATCTAGTATCACAGAAGACTTTTATAAAAGGCTTTTTAGGAAAACAGCCACTTCAAGAGAGTTACTATTATGCTCCAGAGTAAGCGTTGTTGCTATATCTTTGATTGCTTTTCTTATTGCTTATTTTAAGATCAGCACAATTTACAATTTAGTTTTATTTGCTTGGACAGGATTAGGAACTTCCTTTGGTCCACTTGTATTAATATCCCTTTATAATAAAAATATTAACAAGTATGGAGCAATATCAGGCATAATTACCGGAGGGCTGATCTCAGCACTGACACCTTCTTTTTCAAAATATTTAAACATAGAAATACCAACTATGGTCATAGGATTTTTGTTAAGCAGTACTATGATATTGTTAGTATCAAAGCTTACGAAGAAAAAAAACGAAACCTTAATACTTGAAAATTAATAGAGTCAAAACATAAAAGGAGTTTATGAGCAAAAAACCACACATTCTTATTACTAACGACGACGGCATTCATGCCAAGGGCTTAAAATCCCTTTGGAATGCTGTTAAAGACTTAGGAAAGACAACTATTATTGCCCCTACTTCAGAAAAATCTGGCACTGGAATGGGACAATCTTTAAATAAGCCTCTTAAGATCCATGAGGTTGAATGGGAAAAAGATACTGAAGCTTGGGCCATAAATGGAACGCCGGCAGACTGCATGAAACTTGGGTTCAATGTGATCTTAAAAAACGATAGACCTGACATCATCCTTTCCGGAATTAATAGAGGATCAAATGCAGGAAGGAATATATTATATAGCGGTACCGTTGGTGGCGTTATAGAAGGTGTAAACAAGCAAGTCCCTGGCATCGCTTTTTCTTGCTATGATTATGAAAACCCAAATTATGATGTTGCAGCAAGCTATATCCCTCAAATTTTTCAATATTTCAGAGAAAATTTAATTCCAAATGGTTCATTAATCAATGTGAATTTCCCAGCCGGCAAGTTGGAAGATATAAAGGGAATTAAACTAGCTAGACAAGGCAAGGGTTACTGGGCAGAAAACCCTGATCAAAGACAACATCCAACAGGAAGTCATTTTTATTACTGGTTAGGCGGTAAATGGCATGAATTTGAGGAGATTCCTGACAGCGATGTTACTTTACTGCAAGATGGCTTTATCACCGCTGTTCCTATATATGTTGAAGAGCTAACTCACCATGGCTTGTTCAAAGAACATAAAGAAAAATTTGACTCATTCTTTATTGACTTGCCTACTATTGATAGTATTTAAAATTTCAAGCGCATCTATTTGGGCAGCTTCAAAAAGCTCCTTAGCTTTAGGGAGCAAAAAGATCCTGTCCAATTGTTTTTTTAAAATTATAGAATCTTCATTCTCACTTTCTTCAACTACCCAACTAACTGCATTTTGTTCTTCAATTCTTTTAATAAGAAGGGCAAGCTGTTTATATTTTTTCGTAATTGAAGGAATGCTTTTTTTTAAATCTTCCTTGTTATGAATAGCCTCAAGTTCTTTGATCATTGAGCGCATCCATTCTTTCCCCTCAGATGCAAAATCCTCAGGAGTAGTTGGCTGGCATGCTGTAAGCATAATTATCAAAAATATAATACATCTCATTCGACAAATTTTAATAAATTTTAAATTCTTGCGCAAATTACTTGTGATAAAATCACCGAACAAGTTAAATTTATGTATCTTTTAGGGCGTATAGCTCAGCTGGTAGAGCTCCTGTCTTACACACAGGCGGTCATAGGTTCGAGTCCTGTTGCGCCCATAGAATTACTCTATTGCGGGAGTAGTTCAATTGGTTAGAGCACCGGCCTGTCACGCCGGAAGTTGCGAGTTCGAGTCTCGTCTCCCGCGATTATTCACAAATACAGATAACTATTATGGTAAGTTCTTCAGCTAAATCAAAGCAACAATACATGAAAAATACAATATGGATAGCAATTGGTGCTTTTTTAGCAGCTCTTTCGATTCAGGTTTTTTTATACCCAAACAAGCTTATTGACGGCGGAGTTATTGGAATATCGCTGATTTTCGCTCAGATCACAAATAGCATTTATTTACCAGTTTACTTGGTAATTTTTAACATCCCTTTTATTTATTTAGCCTATCGCTTTATTAGAAAGTCATTTGTTATTCAAATGCTTTTTGCAGTTATCTTATTTGCTATATTTCTTGCACTACTAGAGAAAATCCCCTCTTTTGACGCTGATATTTTAGAGGTAATTGTATTTGGCGGAGCCATACTAGGAGTTGGAGTCGGCCTAATAATAAAAAATGGCGGTTGTACTGATGGAACTGAAATCTTAGCTATACTAGTTAATAGGAGAAAAGGATATACAGTTGGGCAAATAGTGCTTTTCATCAACTTCTTCATCTTTGGTGCTTATGGGTTAATCTTTAGGAACTGGCATATAGCACTTCAATCTTTAATGACATATTTTGTAGCTTTTAAAATGATGGATTTTGTCATATCCGGACTCGATGAAATGAAGTCAGTAATGATTATATCCAATAAGCCGGACAAGTTAAAAAGAATCATAATGAGAGAACTTGGCCTAGGCTTAACAATTATAAAAAGCAAAGGCGGGTTTACCGGAGAAGATAGAGATATCTTATTAGTCATAGTCGAAAGACTTGATTTAGCTGAACTCAAGGAGATAGTTTTAAGACAGGATCCAAAGGCATTTATGGCTATTGAAAATTTACATGAAATTGCGCATGGCCAAAGAGACAAACTACTTCTTCGCAAGAAAAAGAAGCGCTCTTCACTTAACAAAACAAATGTCTTTTAGTCCTCGGTACTCTTCTTTATAATCCAAGCCGTAACCAACCACAAACCTGTCATCAATCTCAAAAAGGAAGTAATCTGGCTTAAGTGCAGACTCATGTTTTTTTCTTTTCTTGAGCAGTACTGCGGTTTTTAATGACTTTGGATCACCCTTCATAAGATTTTGGCAAATTTTATCTAGAGTAACACCCCTGTCAAAAATATCATCAACAAGAATAAGGTTTTGATTTGAAACATCAAAGTCAAAATCAGATAGTTTGGTATCTTTAGCTTCTTTGCCATGCATACCATAACTTTGAGCTCTAACAAACTCAACAGAAAATGAGAAGTTGAGCTCACGTATTAAATCAGATAAGAAACAGATAGAGCCCTTTAAAACTCCAATTATTACAGCGTGCTTTCCATAATACTCTTGGTTTAGATCATCAGCCAGTAATTTAATTTTTTGCTGAATTTCAGAGCTTTGAATGTATTTTTCAAATTTATTCGTCATCTATCTTAAAGTCGCAACCTGCTTCAACCAAAGAATCTACAAAATCTAACGAGTAACTTCCCTTTAAAAACTTTTTGTTTTGCAACATATAAAGGTGAAACGGAATTGTGGAATGCACACCTGTAATGTGAAATTCCTTCAAAGATCGCTTAGATTTAGCAATTGCATCTTTTCTGTCTTTTCCCTTATTAATTAATTTTGCAATCATTGAGTCATAATAAGGAGACACCAAATATCCATGATAGCAAGCCGAATCAACTCTAACACTAGGTCCACCAGGAGCTATATAATGCTCTAACCTCCCTGGAGATGGAGCAAAGTTATTTGATGGGTTTTCAGCATTAATTCGACATTGAATAACATGTCCATTAAATTGAATGTCTTTCTGTCTAAAGGGAAGCTTTTCTCCCATTGCAATTCGAATTTGCTCTCGAACTAAATCAACTCCTGTCCATTCTTCTGTTACAGTATGCTCGACTTGGATACGAGTGTTGACTTCCATGAAATAAAAATTCTTTTTTTCATCTACAAGAAATTCTACCGTTCCAACTGAATAATATTTTGCAGCTTTTGCAATATTAACAGCGGCTTGTCCCATCTTTTTTCTAAGCTGAGGAGTTATATAAGGACTTGGACTCTCCTCAATTAGCTTCTGCCTTCTTCTTTGTATAGTGCAATCCCTTTCTCCCAAATGAACATAGTTACCATATTTGTCTCCAATTAGCTGGATCTCAATATGGCGCGGGTTCACAATCATTTTCTCTAAATATACATCTGGATTCCCAAAGCTTGCCTCTGCTTCAGTTCTTGCTGCTATAAATTTCTTTACAAAGTCTTCTTCATTATATGCAATGCGGATACCTTTACCCCCGCCTCCAGCCGATGCCTTGATAAAAATTGGGAAACCAATCTTTACAGCTTCCTTAAGTCCTGTATTTACATCTGGCACTATTCCATCAGACCCTGGAATCACAGGACACTTAACACTTTTTGCTATATTTTTTGCTTTCG
This sequence comes from Parachlamydiales bacterium, assembly GCA_050302075.1. GTDB lineage: Bacteria > Chlamydiota > Chlamydiia > Chlamydiales > SM23-39 > JBNLAH01. The sequence goes on from JBNLAH010000006.1 coordinate 40,567, forward strand.
ATTTGTCACCAAGCAATGATATTGTTTTGTCTGAGGGACCTATAAATTCCAAATTACAACTTTTACAAATTGATGCAAAATTTGAATTCTCACTTAAGAAACCATAGCCTGGATGAACAGCGTCAGCTCCAGTTATTTCACAAGCTGAAATAATATTAGGTATTTTCAGATATGAATGAGCTGCCTGAGGTTTTCCGATGCAAATTGCCTCATCAGCTAAAAGAACGTGAAGTGATTCAGCATCAGCTTCAGAATAAACTGCAACTGTCTGCAACCCTAAATCATGACAAGCTCGAATAATTCTAACGGCAATTTCGCCTCTATTTGCAATTAATACTTTCTTCATATTATTTACGCTATTCGAAATAAAGATGTTCCAAATTCAACCGGCTGGCCGTTTTCAATTAAGACCTCTGCGACAGTTCCACTAACTCCCGCTTTGACCTCATTCATAACTTTCATTGCTTCAATAATGCAAACAACAGTATCTTTACTAACCTTATCTCCAACTTTAACAAATGAAGGTTGATCTGGAGCAGGTGACGAATAAAATGTCCCAACCATTGGGGAGTCAATTGAAAGGCTGCTTTCGGTTTGAGAAGTCTTTTGCTCGCTTTCTGCTTTAACAGTAATATTAGAAACGGCAGGGACAGCTACTTGAGGCTCCGCTACAACAGTTGCAACAGGCTTAGCGCTTTCCTTTTCTAAGTGAAGCTCAAAATCATCTTGTTTGATGATCATTTTTTTTAGCTCACTTTTTTGAAGCGCTTCCATAATTTTTTTTATATCATCTAAATTCACTTTAAGTTCCTCCCAATATTATTAAACTCTTTGAATATATTCATTGCTTTGAGTGTCTACTTTAATAACATCACCTGTTTCAATAAACAAAGGGACATCCAATACAGCACCGGTCTCCAACGTTGCTTTTTTTGTTGAGCTAGACATAGCAATAGCCTCATCAGTTGATTCAGTCTTAATTATCATAAGCTCTAAAAACTGGGGTAACTCAACAGAGAAAATCTGGTCCTTGTATAAAACAGCCTTAACTGCAATCCCTTCTTTTAAAAAATTAATTTTCCCACCTAGAATTTCATGTGGGACAATAATTTGCTCTAAATTAATAATATCCAAAAAAAGATAACCTTCCTTCTCTGGATACAAAAATTCTAAATCATGCTCCTGAAGATGAACTTCATTAAGCGGTTGATTTAACTTAAAATTTTTTTCAGTCACCTCATCAGATATTAAATCCCTTAACTTTGCTTTCATAAAAGCTGGGCCTTTAGGTGATGATACTTTAACACTAGAGTCTACTCTAAAAATTTGACCATCAACATCGATTGTCATCCCAGGTGTTAGCTGTGTAGTAGTTAGAGTTTTAGATTTATTGGTTGTCATAATTCCTCTAAAATTTTATGTAGTTCTGGCAAGGAAGAAATTTTAAAATCTACCACCCGATCAATTAGTTGATTTTTTCCCCTTCCCCATTGCATTAAAACAGTTGTGCAACCGAGCTCTTTTGCTGGCACCAAGTCAATATCGACTTTATCTCCACAAACCAAAACATCTCTACCCTTCAAAGAAAATTCTTGAATCATCGATTCAAAATATTTTTTTTTATCACGAGTAGATGAAACATCTATTTTACAAAAAAAAGACCTATCCATGCCAGCTTTTTCCAATTTATAAAGTTGAATTTTTGGATCTCCAGCTGTTACGATTGCAAGTGTATGTGTTTTTGATAGTAATTCTATTGTTTCAATGGCTTGAGGTACAGTAAAAATTTTACAGTTGTCGGGAATCTCTCCATAAATTTTTTTAATAGCTCCTGGATAAAGATCTTTATCAATACCGTACATCTCAAAAAAATTCTTAAAAGTCTCTCTAGAGCTATTGCAAGCTTTATCTAACTCAAGCAAAGAATTAAAAGTTTTTTCAAAACTACAGTCGAACCATTTAGTCGAAAAAATATCCTTTAAGACTCTTCTCATTTGAAAAGGTGTGATCGAGCCGCTTGTGTCAATTAGAGTGTCATCAAGATCAAAGATTATAAACAATGGTTATAAACAATCCCCATAATTACTTTTGCAAGTTCCGTTGAATCGTGGCGAATTAAATTTCTTTTAATCGAAAGATCTCCTTTAGGTTGCTTAATAGGCTCTCCTAAAACATCAGCGTAAATCACACGGGAATCATCTAAGTCATTTTCTACAAGATCCCCTTCATCTGAATACATTTTAATAAGATTGTCTTGAGGTTTTTTAGTATTTAAAATAATAAAATCAAAGACATCTTTTTCAAAGAACTGACTTAGCTCTTTAATATAATCGCTTACTTTATACCCTGTAGTCTGACCTTTACGGTTCATCAAGTTCACAATAAATGCTTTTTTTGCCTGCGTCTTTGATATCGCATCGCTTACCCCTTGAACAAGCAAGTTTGGAATGAGCGATGTATGAAGCCCACCTGGCCCCACCACTACAAGGTCGCAGTTAAGAATTTCAGTTATTACTCTTGGATTAACTTTGGGATAAGGTTCAAGATAAATACTTTTATATCCTTTATCTATCTCTTTAGATAAATATATCTCTCTTTCTCCTTCTAAGACTTTTCGATTGTTTAAAATCATCTTAAGACGAGTCTGATGAACTGTAACTGGAATTACTTTCCCCTTAATGTAAAGAATTCTAGCTGCCTCTTCTACTGCCTTTTCAAAACTTCCAGTCACTTTTTCTAGAGCAGAGAGCAATAAGTTACCAAAGCTATGACCACCTAAATTACCATTTTCAAAACGATAATTCATCAAACTTCGCATTAACCTTGAGGAATCAGAAAGCGCCACAAGACATTGTCTTACATCTCCTGGTGGTAACACTCCTAAATCGTCTCGTAAGATACCTGTACTTCCACCATCATCTGCCATAGAAACAACTGCAGTCAGATCGACATCGTACTTTTTTAAACCTCTTAGGACTACAAAATTTCCTGTCCCACCACCAATAACTACAATTTTTTTCATAACTTACTTTTTGAGGTGCCTTAATTCTTTAATTGCTGAGCGCATGTCATTTTGTTCAAAAAGAAATGTTCCAGATACTAGAATATTCGCACCCGCATCAACAGATAACTTTCCTGTCTCAAAGTTAATACCACCGTCAACCTGGATATCTATTAGATCATCTTTATGTAGTTTCGAAAATTTTTTCTTTACCCTTGCTTTGTCTTTTAAAGCTTTGGTAAATCGAACTTTTTCTAACACGCTATCCATAAACTTCTGCCCACCAAACCCTGGTTGAACTGTCATTAGAAGGATCAAATCACATTTCCCTAAGAACTTAGGAATGAATTCATAAGTTGTATCAGGTTTAAATGCAATACCAACTTCACAGCCACATTTATGAATATAGTCAATTGTCTCTTCTATATTTTCAATAGCTTCAAAATGAAAGGTTATCCGATCCGCCCCTGATTCAACAAATCTTTCAATATATTCATAAGGATTATAAATCATCAAGTGCACATCTAAAAAAAGGTCTGTTGATCGGTTTATTGCTTTTACAGCCTTTGGGCCCATTGTCAAATTAGGCACAAAATGCCCATCCATAATATCAATATGTATCATATCGGCTCCAGCATCTTCCAACCTCTTTGCCTCTTCAGATAGACTTCCAAAGTCTGCAGATAAAATAGATGGCGCAATTAATAAATCGCTCTTCATAAAATGTCTTAAGTTTTTTTAATCTATTGTGGGAATGAAAAATTCAAATGTCAAGCTCTGCTTGTATTATTTCCAGAAAATGCTGCTTATCTTTTGCATCAGGTGTGAAATATATAAATCCAATCAACTGAATTTCATTAGTTTCAAACTGGCAATAAACCAGTTCATGCGAAGGTATCTTTTGCTTATCTATTATCGCCTTCAGGCGCTTAACCGAAACAGCATCCTTTAATGAAACCATAGCGTATAAGGCCAATAGATCTACTTTAAAACTTAAATCATAACTTTTATATTGCTTCCACTTTTTAATTGAACTTAAAAGCATTGAATAAAACGTCTTTAATGAATCTAGCAACAAGGTGCTGCGAAACTCTACCGGATATATTGAAAAGAAAAATTTCTCTAAAATTAAATCATTTTGGAGACTCTGCTTTCCAACAGATTGCTTTAGTGACTGGAGCAGCTCACTTTGTTTATTTATCATTCCACCATTATAGTCCCGAATGTCTTTAAACAATATTTCTAACCTACAAATTACCTCTTGCCTAGCTCGCTGGAGATCAACAGACAGATTCTTTCTATAATAACTCGACTTATCTAGCAAAACTTTGAAAACTGAAGCTTCCTTATAATATTTTTTTCTAATCACCCCTACCTTCTTTATTCTTTCTATTATAAATTGAGCCTTCTCGTTATCCTCAGGCAGCATATCTTCAATAGGTCTGCTTTTTGCATTCAAAATCCTCAGCATAATTACATTAAATACCAATTCGTCTTCTTTCTGTTCTTCGAAATTTACAATTACCTGTGGTATGTCGTTTACATATCTAAGTTGCTTTGATAAAACCATAATATTTTTTAGTATCTCTTCCTCATTTCTTGGCATAAAAACTGGATTCATCAAATGTTCAATATAACTTTTTAAATGTTCAGGAAGAAGCATTCTCAGGGTTTTAATTTCTTCTAAAGAAAAATCAGTTTTATCTTTTTTTTCGATTTCCAAATAAACAGTTTGAATCGAATTTTCACGGTTTTTATCTAAAAAAAATGAACTGTCAACAGGCTCTACATCCCCTATATGATCCTTAATAGCTCTTAAAAGATGACCTTTTTCAAAGACTTCTCTTTTTTTTAAAAAATTTAAACCAACCATTATTCCTAGAGCAAAGCTTTCCTTTTCTGGATGTTTTAATTTGGTCTTTAACAATTTAACCATCAAATGCCTTTGGGATGGAAAAGCCTCTATTTTTTGCTTTAAGACTTTCCTTATAGTATGCAGTATGGAAATAATTCTGCTGATGTGGTGATAGTCTCTGATATTTTTAAACTCTTCTTGGCAATTAATCAAAAAATGCTGCATTTGCTTAAAAATACTTTTATCGTAATCTTCTGAGCGAGATTGAATCAATGACCCTATTTTTTCTTGAATCATTGCTGTTTTCCCATCTTGAGATAAGCCTTTATATTCCAATATTCTATTTGCATGATAACTAGAAACTACCCCCAACCTGATCTCTGTTTCAATTGAGGTTAAATTTTGTTTTAGTTGATCCATCTCAGCTTTAGAACAAATAGAAAAACTAACCTGAGCCAGATTAAATGGAAAATTTGTAAGTTCTGGCAGGCGAAAGTCCGCTGCAAAAAAAAGATCTATATTAAGTCTTTTGTCCGGGACTGACCACCGATTTATCATATCATAAAAAAAACTACAGGCATTTAAACGATGTCTACACACCAAAATAACTGACACGTACCCAATATCTTTTTCAGGGAAACTCCAATTCAAAATTGGCAGTGAATCATTTAAGTAATTTAATTGTTTTTGTAGCAAGTTAGGAGAACTTTCAGCAAAAAATAACTTTTCAGGAAGTATCTTTTTTAATAATATTTTAACGTTTTCTCTGTAAAATGAACTTACAGAATCGTTGTAAGATGAACCCACAGCTGAACTGACTCGCGGATTTTCAACAACAATAATCATTAACTATCTTCCCCTTCTCAAAAATTAAAATACCTTCTGGTAGTCCTCGTATGAAATATTTGCGATTGATTTTATCCCCCTAGAGCCAATAGTTGTCCCTAGTTCATCTATATCAGATGCTTTTAGAGCTTCTTTATAAGACAAAACCCTCAACAGACATCCGTTTTTTTTAGCTAACTTTATGCATCTCGAATGCAAAATTTTAGCTCCAGCATCGCACATTTTAATAGCATCTTCATAACTCATTTTAGACAAAAGCCTTGCACTTGAGTCTAACTTCGGATCTTTTGTATAAACTCCATCAACATCTTTGTAAAACTCTACAACTTTCGCCCCCACGCTAATCGCTAAGGCCACAGCACTTGTATCAGATCCCCCTCTTCCAAGGGTTGTTATTTCCTTGTTTCTAGAAACACCTTGAAACCCTGCTACAATTACAATGTTACCAAGTTTCAAACTGTCTAAAATACGAGAAGGCTTTACATCAATAATTTTTGCATCTGTATGTTTTTCACATGTTATTATGCCTGACTGAGATCCTGTAAAGCTAATAGCCTTTCTACCTTTAAGCTCTAGCGCCATTGCAAGTAAAGAAATACTTGTTCTTTCACCAATAGAAACTAGCATATCAAGCTCTCTATCAGGTGGATTTGGGTGAACTTTTTTGGCAAGCTCAATTAAATCATTCGTAGTGTTTCCCATTGCACTAACCACTACTATTACATTCTCAAAAAATTGAGCTCTTTTTAATACTATGTCAGAGATAAATAGAAAATTTTCAGGAGTTGCGACACTCGCACCACCAAACTTTAGTACAACACTTTTTCTCATTGATTTAAAAAAATAACTTTACTCTCAAAGATCTTGTAATCTCATTTTTGATTTTTTTTGGCCAGTATTTTAAAAAAAAAAATCAATTAAAATGAACTTAATTAAAATTTTTGGTCTTTTTATAAAAAAAATGGAATAGAACAAAGGCATCATGCATAATGGGAAAATTGTTTACTTGTTTTTTATATGGGTATTGATGAGCGAGTGGAATTTGTCTGACAATAATGATCTTTACTGGATCAACGAGTGGGGCGATGGTTATTTCGTCTTAGATGATGGGTGTGTTGTTGTTCAAACCCCCAACAAAAAAAATAGCATTAATCTCTATGAACTGACAAAAAAACTCATTACAAAGGGAGTAGAGGCTCCAATTTTATTTCGGTTTGAAGAAATCATAAAAGATAGGATTTCAAGACTAAATCAAGCATTCCGAAGTGCTATTAATTCCTCTAACTATAATAATTCCTACCAACTAGCTTACCCAATCAAAGTAAACCATCAAAAATCAATAGTATCTTTTATAAGCTCAAATGAGCTCCCATATGATCTAGGATTAGAAGTTGGCAGCAAGCCTGAAATATTAGCGGTACTTGGAATCAATCACTCAAAAAACAATCTACTTCTTTGCAACGGCTACAAGGATGCTGAATATATTGAACTTGCTTTAATTGCTCAAAAAACTGGGAAAAATACAATTATTATAATTGAGCAATTATATGAACTTGAATTGGTGTTGTCTATTGCTAGCAAGATGAACATCGAAGCTAATATCGGAGTTAGGATGAAGCCTTCTTTTAAAGCTAGCAGCAAATGGGCTGAATCTTCTGGCGAATATGCTAAATTTGGATTAGATATTTCGCAAATAAACTCAGTAATTAGTGTGCTAGAAAAAGAAAAAAAAGAAACTTGGCTAAAACTGCTTCACTTCCATGTTGGCAGTCAATTCACATCAATATTACCTTTCAAAAAGATTCTAAAAGAGGCAGCTAGAGTTTATGTTGAAATAGCAAAGCACTGCCCACAATTATCTTATTTTGATGTCGGTGGTGGCCTTGGAATCGATTACATCGGATCTAAGTCTAAGTCAGACTGCTCAATTAACTACTCTATAGAAGAGTATGCAAAAGACATTGTAAGTATTATCGGCTCTACCTGCAAAGATGCAAATATAAAAGATCCTAAGATCATAAGCGAGTCAGGCAGGGCAATTATCGCCCAGTCATCTGTCTTGGTAACTGAGGTAATTGATGTCTCTCCAGCTTATAAAAATATAAACATCGACACTAGCTTATATACACAAAAGCCACTTAGCGATCTTTTACATCTATATGAAAACATAAATGAAGAGAATAAACTCCAATCAATTCATTCAGCTCACTACTTTAAGGAACATTTAATAGATCTGTTCATGCATGGAAAATTATCCCTAAGAGAGAGAGCTTTAGGTGAGCAGATTTTAAGCAAAATCATGGACAAGATTCATTCTTTTTGCGCCTCCTCCTCAAATGTCCCTGAGGAAGTAGAAAAATTGAAAAATCAATACATTGATTTATATTTTTGTAATTTTTCTATTTTTCAGTCCTTACCTGATTTTTGGGCAATTAAGCAGCTGTTTCCTGTCATGCCAATTCACAGACTTGAAGAAAAACCCACAAGAAGAGCAATAATAGTTGATTTAAGTTGTGACAGTGATGGCAAGTTACACAAATTCATTTCACCGAAAAACCCAACCAACCACATACCTTTGCATAAAAAAAATAACGACCCTTATTTTATTGGAATTTTTTTAGTTGGCGCCTATCAAGAAGCTCTCGGGGCTCTCCATAATTTATTTGGAGACACTAATTTAGTTCACATTTCATTGGACAAGAATGAAAATTGGAAAATAAAAGAACATATTCGAGGCGATTTAGTTAAAGATGTTTTAAGTTACTTTGAATACTCTTCCAGAGAACTTAATAAAAGTTTTTCAGAAAACATCGCAGAGTCAATTAAAAGAGGAAAACTAACTTTAGAAGAAAGCTCTCACTTAAAAGAACGATTTAATCAAGCTCTTAACAGCTATACTTATTTAATGGTTTAAACTATGAGCACAAATTTAAAGAGCATTTTCAGCAAAACATTTTTAGGATTGGGCAAAAGCAACATAAGTTTAGAAAACTCTGACATCGTAATTCAGTCAGTTCCATTCGAGCTGACTGCAAGCTATCAAAAGGGAACCAAACAAGGCCCTAGCGCAATAATAGAGGCATCCCAGTATCTTGAGTTATTCGATATTGAGACTCAAACAGAAGTATGTAGCGAAAAAAAAATATTCACAAGCGAACCCCTTCAATTTGACACCTCAAAAGACATGCTCTTTGGACTAAGAGAAAACACTTCATCACTTTTAACTCAAGGTAAGTTTGTTGTAACTTTAGGAGGAGAACATTCTATTTCATTTCCTTGCATTCAAGCTCATGCAGATCATTATGGAAAAATAAGTGTTCTACAACTAGATGCACACGCTGACCTTCACCCAGCTTTAAATGGAAACCCCCTCAGCCACGGTTCAGTAATTGCTAGAGTTAAAGAATTAAAAAACGTAGACGGTCTAGCTGCAGTTGGAATTAGATCTATGTCATCTATTGAAAAAAATTATATGAGCGATCAACTGACAGTTTACTCACATGAAATTCATGAATCTGATAATTGGATCGAACCGGTAATTGAAAGCTTAGGTGACTTAGTTTATGTCACGTTAGATATTGATGTCTTTGATCCATCTTTAATACCATCAACTGGAACCCCCGAACCTGGAGGATTGTTCTGGCATCAGGTATTTCAACTTTTAAAAAAGCTGACACATATTAAAAAAGTTATTGGTTTTGATGTCGTAGAACTTATGCCTATTAAAGGAATCGTATCTCCAGAGTTCACAGCAGCAAAAGCTGTTTACAAACTATTAAGTTATATTTTTAGGAATAGAAAATGATTAGTGAATTTATTGAGAAAAATTTCAGACACTTTAATGCAGCAACCTGCGTAGACGCCGCTAATGCATGGGTTAAACACCTTGAAAAAGGTGGGAAAATGTTCTTAACTATAGCAGGAGCCATGAGTACAGCTGAAATCGGCATTACCCTGTCTGAGCTTATCAACAATGACCTTGTCCACGCTATATGCTGTACAGGCGCAAACCTTGAAGAGGATATTTTCCTACTTTTGGCAAAAAATGATTATTTTAGAGTTCCCAACTATCGAAGCCTAACAAAAAAAGAGGAAACAAACCTTTATAATAGAGGATATAACCGAGTAACTGACACCTGCATACCTGAATCTTCTGCAATTCAATTAATAGGAAAACAGATGTTAAAGCTTTGGCAAAAAGCTGAGCTTGAGAACAAACGATATTTTCCTCATGAATACTTTTATCAATTACTTAGAAATAAATCTTTAGAAAGCCAATATCAAGGAAATATTGAAGATTCTTGGGTATATGCAGCCAGCAAGAAAAACCTACCTATCTTTGTCCCTGGGTGGGAAGATTCTTCATTAGGAAATATCTTTGTTGCAAAAAAAATTTTGAAGTCTATTAAAAGCTACTCTGTTGTAAAAAATGGATTTGAACAATTAGAAGAACTATCAAATTGGTATGCTACCTGTCCAGAAAGAGTAGGGTTTTTTCAAATAGGCGGCGGAATTGCCGGTGACTTTCCAATCTGTGTAGTCCCCCTATTAAGACAAGATTTAAAAGAAGACGTCCCTCTTTGGGATTATTTTTGTCAAATCAGTGATTCAACTACATCATATGGCTCTTATAGTGGAGCTACTCCTAGTGAAAAAATTACTTGGGGGAAACTGTCAGAGGAAACTCCAAGTTTTATAATAGAGTCCGATGCAACAATTGTAGCCCCATTGATTTTTCAATTTGTTTTGGAAAAAATCAAAAAAAGTCAGCTTACAGCAATAAATTAATTAAAAAAAAGTTGTGTTAAAAAATTTGATTAATACCAAGGTAAGCTTTTGCTATTGATTTTATTGAATTTAATTTGATAATATTTTTGCTTTAACAAGTAATAGGAGAAACCCTTAAATGACTAATCAAACCTCATACGATTGGAACGACACTAATGTTGTAGACGACGTTGAATTCAAAGAAGACGAAGCAAAAGAGTTCAGAGAGCTTCTCGATCGAAAAGAGGCCACTGGAAAAGAAGGTTCTATTTCTCTGATGAATGCCGGAGAGATACTTAAAGGAAAAGTTGTAGAAATAACAAAAGACTACGTTATAGTTGATGTAGGTTTAAAATCAGAAGGATTAGTCCCTATCTCAGAGTTCAGAGAACCTAAAGATTTATCACTTGAAGAAGAAATTGAAGTATTGCTAGACAAACCAGAAGGTGATGATGGCCAAATTGTTTTATCTAAGGAAAAAGCAAGAAGGCAAAGACAATGGGAACACATTATTAACAACTGCAAAGAAGGTTCTATTGTTCAAGGTCAAATCATACGAAAAGTCAAAGGCGGCTTAATGGTTGACATTGGTATGGAAGCATTCTTACCGGGATCTCAAATTGACAATAAAAGAATAAAGAACCTAGATGAGTTTATTGGAAAACACTTTGATTTTAAAATTTTAAAAATCAACATTGAACGCAAAAATATTGTTGTATCAAGAAGAGAAATTTTAGAAGAAGAGAGAATTTCTAAAAAAGCAGAGTTATTAGATAACATCCAAATTGGTGACCTTAGAAAAGGTGTTGTAAAAAATATTACTGACTTTGGTGTTTTCCTTGATTTAGACGGAATAGATGGACTACTTCACATTACAGACATGACATGGAAAAGAATCAAGCACCCATCTGAGATGATCGACCTAGGAGACGAACTAGAAGTTATGATTCTTGGAATTGACAAAGATAAAGGAAGAGTTGCTCTTGGATTAAAGCAAAAAGAAGAAAATCCTTGGATTGAAGTAGAGAAAAGATTTCCTCCATATACTAAAGTTAAAGGAAAAATTGTTAATTTAGTTTCATATGGTGCATTCATAGAGATTGAAGACGGAATAGAAGGGCTGATTCACGTCTCTGAAATGTCTTGGACAAAGAACATTACAGATCCAAGCGAAATGGTTAATATTGGAGATGAAGTTGAAGCTATTGTACTAGCCGTTCAAAAAGAAGATGGTAAAATTTCTCTAGGAATGAAGCAGCTTGAGAAAAATCCTTGGGAAGAAGTTGAAGCTAAATACCAAGTAGGATCAACAGTTACAGCTGAAATCAGAAATTTGACTAACTATGGGGCTTTTGTTGAGCTGGAACCTGGAATAGATGGATTGATCCATATTTCAGATTTAAGCTGGATTAAAAAAGTTTCACACCCTTCAGAGGTTCTGAAAAAAGGCGATAAAGTTGAAGCTGTTGTACTTTCTGTTGATAAAGAAAGTAAAAAAATTACACTTGGCGTAAAACAACTAGGCTCTAACCCATGGGAAAGCACAGAGAAGACAATGCCAATTGGAACACTAGTAAGCGGTGTTGTCACAAAAACAACTGCCTTTGGAGCTTTTGTCCAACTGGAAAATGGCATCGAAGCTTTAATCCACGTAACAGAGCTTTCAGATCAACCTTTTGGAAAAGTTGAAGATGTTATCTCTGTTGGAGATGATGTTACTGCAAAAGTAATTAAACTAGATCCAGAAAACAAAAAAGTTTCGCTTTCTATTAAAGATTACTTGATCGAAAAAAATCAGATGAACAGAGATGATATTGTTGTTTCTAAAAAGAAATCAAAAAGCTCATCCGATGAGAACGAATCTGAAGAGAAGCACTCTAAAGAAAGCTAGTCCTGAATTTTTTTAAGATATTTTGGGGCATAAAAATTAATAAACCGAAGGCCTCCTTCGGTTTTTTTTAAATCCTTTGAATTAAGGTTAAAATAATGAATAAAGACTTAGTTGCAATATTTGAGTATTTAGAAAGAGAAAAAGGAATAAAAAGGGATGTTGTAATCCATGCTATTGAAGATTCTCTTCAAACGGCTGCTAGAAAGAGTGTAAAAAATGTGGGTGAGGTAACTGTTCAAATTAATGCAAAAACAGGCGATATCGAAGTTTTAACCCAGAAAGAAATTGTTGAAAAGGTTGAATATCCAGAAGAAGAAATTTCAATAGAAGAAGCAAGAGAATTAGAGCCAAGTTCTGAAATTGGGCAATGGCTAGAAATTGTAGTTACACCTACCGACTTTGGCAGGATAGCAGCACAAGCAGCTAGACAAGTAATTTCTCAAAAGTTACGAAGCGCTGAAAGAGATGTTATATATGAAGAATACAGACATAGAAGCGGTGAGATAATATCAGGAACAATCAAACGTTTTGTCAGAGGAAGGAATATCATTGTTGATTTAGGAAAAGTTGAAGCTATTCTACCTGAAAGACACTACCCTAGAACAGAGCGCTATCATGTTGGTGAGAAAGTCCAAGCTCTTTTACTCGAGGTTAGAGACACTGATAATGGAGGTGCTGAAGTTATTTTATCTAGAAGTCACCCTGACTTTGTCGCGCAACTATTCACTTTAGAAGTTCCTGAATTATCTGATGGGATAGTTACAATCGAAAGAATTGTTAGGGATGCAGGTTACAGAACTAAAATGGCTGTCAAATCTTATGATTTAAAAGTAGATCCAGTTGGAACTTGTGTCGGTGTTAGAGGAACTAGAATTAAAAACATTATTAGAGAACTTAATAATGAAAAAATTGATATTATTCCTTATTCAGAAGATCAAATCCAACTTTTAGAAAATACCCTATCCCCTATTGAGATTCAAAAGCTAAAATCTAATGAGAAAATCTTCATAGTTGTAAATGATGAAGACTATCCAGCTGTTATTGGTAAAAGAGGAATGAATGCCCGCTTAACCGGCCAGCTAATTGGAAAAGAAATCGAAGTTCAAAAATTGAGTGAGTATCAAAAACTGGTAACCGTTCAAATGATGGAACTTGCAGATAACAAAGATCTAGAAGAACTAGACATGCCACTAAAGGTTGAGGGCCTCAGTAACTTACTATTAGAAACTTTAATTAGTTCAGAGTTTGATACAATTAGAAAGATTGCAGAAACATCTCCTGCTGATCTAACGAAGGCTGTCCCCGGCATAAATTATTATGATTTAGCTGACAAAATTTTAGAACAAATTCACAACAAAAGAGATTAACATTCTGTGAAAAAAAACTTAAAGTTAGATATTAAAAATACTCAACTTGCTGAAGCTCTTAAAATGACAAAGCAAAAGTTAGCTTCTGCATCGCCCAAGGCCAAACAGGAAAAAAAAACGCCTAAGAAAACAGCTCCTTCAATTAAAGAAGAAGTGCCAAAGAGAAAAGCAAGAATTCTGAGCAAGCCATTTCCTGAAGAGAGACCAATTGAAGAAAAAAAAGCTCCTGAAGAGGCTAAAGTTCAAAAAGAAATAGAACCAGAAAAAATCGAAGTAGTCGAAGTTGCTCAAGAAGAAAAGAAACCTCCCGAAGAAAAAGTCGAAAAAAAAGAAAAGACAGAAGAGAAAAAAGAACCCGCCAAAGAAAAGCCAACGCAAGCAAAAGCATTTCCAGCGAAGAAACCTAAAGAAGCCGGACCTAAAGATTTTCAAGAGTTCTCGCCGACAATGCGTCGCAAGATGACTCCTAAGTTTGATTCTAGAGACAGAATGGGACTTAGAGACCAAGAAGAGGTCTGGAGAAAAAAAAGATATAAGCCATCCAAGAAGAAAGTGTCTGAAGAAGAAATAATAAGACCTAAAGAGCTTTCTGTCCGCCTCCCTATTTCAGTTAAAGATCTAGCTCAAGAAATGAAGCTTAAAGCATCACAGCTTATTTCAAAATTATTCATGCAGGGAATTACCTTAACTTTAAACGACTACTTAGACGATGAAACTTTAGTACAATTACTTGGTCATGAATTCGGCTGTGAGATTAAAATCGACACCTCTGAAGCAGACAGACTACAGATCACTAGCAAAACTATTCAAGAAGAGATTACATCATCAAGCAAGAAGGATCTAACTTTAAGACCACCTATTATTGCTTTTATGGGTCACGTTGACCATGGAAAAACCAGCCTTATTGATGCTATTAGAAAATCAAATATCACTTCCTCAGAAGCTGGGGCTATCACTCAGCACATAGGAGCTTTTAGATCTAAAACAGAATTAGGGTTAATAACCATCCTAGACACCCCAGGTCACGAAGCCTTTACCGAGATGAGAGAGCGAGGCGCAAATGTAACTGACATTGTCGTTCTTGTGGTTGCTGGTGACGAAGGAATAAAAGAGCAAACAATTGAGGCCTTAAATCAGGCTAGAGAGGCCAAAGTTCCAATTGTTGTAGCAATTAATAAATCTGACAAACCTAATTTTGATGAGCAAAAAATATATCGACAACTAGCTGACAATGATCTTCTTCCTGAGTCATGGGGAGGAACAGTGATTACAGTAAATACATCTGCTACAACTGGAGCAGGTATTCAAGAGCTATTAGAAATGGTTCAACTGCAGTCTGAGGTCTTAGAACTAAGAGCTAACTCTAGCACAAGAGCCAGAGGAATTGTTTTAGAGTCTGAGATGCATAAAGGTTTAGGGGCCGTTGCAACTTTACTTGTCTTAAATGGCACCTTAAAAAAAGGCGATCCGATGGTTTTTGGAAACTATTCGGGACGTATAAAAACTATGCAAGACGAGTTTGGAAAATCTCTAGAAGAGGCTCCCCCATCTACACCAGTAAAAGTAACAGGGTTGTCTGGGCTTCCAGATGCTGGGTGTGAATTCATAGTTGTGGAGTCTGAGAAAGAAGCTAAAAAATTAGCTGCAGGTAGAGAGAAAGGACACAAACTAGGCCTTGCCAAGACTAAGAAAGTCAGTATGGAGTCTCTACTTGAAAAAGAATCGGAAGCTCAACAAAAAGTTCTACCTCTAATACTAAAGGCAGATGTGCAAGGCTCTTTAGAAGCTTTAAAAAATTCCATCGCTAAGATAAAGTCCAAAAAAGCACGCTGTGAGATTGTGCATGAAGCTATTGGTGAAATCTCTGAATACGATGTAAAATTAGCTGCAGCTTCAAATGCTACAATTATTGGCTTTCATACAAGAGTTGAAAACAAAGCAGATTCTTTGATCAAGCAAATGAAAATCCCTCTTCATTTACACGATGTCATTTATCATGCTATTGAAGATATCAAGTCACAAATGACTGAATTGTTAGACAAAATTGAAGAAGAAAAAGACATTGGAATGGCTGAGGTCAAAGCAACTTTCAAATCTTCTCAACTTGGAATTATTGCAGGTTGCCAAGTAACTGAAGGATCAATTCACAGAAACCACTTAATCAAATTGATTCGTGACAAAGAAGTTATTTGGAAAGGTAAAATAGCCTCTCTTAAAAGAGTTCAAGAAGATGTAAGGGAAGTTCAAAAAGGCGTTGAGTGCGGTATTGTCCTAGATGGCATGAAAGATATTAAAGAGGGCGATACAATCCAGTCATATGAAATTATTTACCATAAGCAAACTTTATAAAATATGACAAAAAGACGAACTCAAAGATTAAACTCCTTACTCAAAGAAGTAATTTCAGAAGTAATAGTAAAAGAAGTAAGGAATCCTAATATCTCCCCTTTAGTTACTGTAACAAAAGTTGAGATCGCAGATGACTTATCTATAGCTAAAGTATTTATAAGTGTTATTGGTGATGACATAGAAAAGCAAAAAACACTACAAGCTTTAGAGTCAGCTGCTGGCTTTATTGGAGTCAGTGCTTCTAAAAAAGTAGTCATGCGTTATTTTCCCAAGCTAACTTTTAAAATAGACAATACAGTTGAACACCAAATGAAAATCGAAAAAATTTTAAATGATATTAAAAAAACCGACTAATCCGATCAGTGGATTACTTCCAATTAACAAATCAATTGGAGCAACTTCCTTTTCTCTTGTTAAAATCTTAAGAAAAATCACTAATGTATCAAAAATTGGTCATGCAGGCACACTTGATCCTTTTGCTAGTGGTGTTATGCTTTTGTTAATTGGTAAAAATTATACAACAAAAGCAAGTGAATTAGTTGCGCTAGATAAAGAATACCTCGCCACAATTACACTTGGAAAAGCAACAGATACTTATGATACAGAAGGGAGCATAACTAACTCATCTGACTATATCCCCAAAATAGCTGAGATAGAAAATGTGGTAGATCATTTTCAAAATGAGATCAGTCAAATTCCACCAATGTTTTCAGCTAAAAAAGTTAATGGCAAAAAACTATACGAGTTAGCTAGAAAAGGAATTACAGTTGAGAGAAAACCACAAATAGTCACTGTCAAAACAACACTTATTTCATATGACTACCCTACGTTGACAATCCAAGTTAAGTGTTCTAAAGGAACTTACATTCGCTCGATTGCAAATGATCTAGGTGAAATGTTAAATACATATGCTCACTTAAGCTCTTTAACAAGGCTTCGTATCGGCCCATATAGCTTAGATCATTGTATAGACCAAGAAGACCTAAGAGACCTACCACTTGAGAAGTTCATCTGCACATTATAATCTAAATTTAGGTTTCAAAAATCCTCCTGACAGATATCTAACGAGTTGTTTTTATTTAACAACTTCTTTAAAATGCTTCGCTTTATTATCAAGGAGTCATCATGAGTAGCGTAACCTCAACTAGCAGTGTCAACAATAGCCCAACAAACACCCCGGTTAATCTAGATAATGAGCCTCCTTCAGCTGAAGGAGTAAGACATCTTATTGAAAACCTAAACCAACCATCTTCACTTCAACAAAGTCAAGATCTTGTTCAAAGAAACATAACTTTTAATAGAGCAGATCATAGCCAAATGCCGAATCCGCACTTAGCTCATTTTCTAGATAAACCAGCGCAAACTCCAATTCTTCCGCCAAACTTCGAAAAACTACTTAGAGTGTTTTTTTATAAAAATGATCTTTATTTGTTTACAAAAGATCCTGAAAATATAGAAAAACTCTTCGCTAACTTATCTAGAACAACCCAATTAGAGTCATTTGAAAGAGTTTATAAAAGATACCTTTCCAGAGATTGGAAATTTAGATCAAATGTTGAAGAAAAAGTTGAATATTCAATTATAGCATTTTTGCGAAATGACATAACCCTAGAAAAGTTAATTGAAATCAATACATTCACAGAAAAATATGCTGGTATTTTTATTGATAAATTAGGATTGCAATTACAGCTTCCATCCGGAAAGGTCATATCTTTAAATTATTTTCTTACAGATCCATTGTTTAGGAATGTATATCCAAGAGACATAAAATTTGCATTCGTAAAACTTTTCCTCTTAATCAACTTACCGTCATTTCCAGAAAAATATGACAATTTTTTTTCGAATTTAAATAATAAAAACTGGTTTGAACCCTACACTTCAAAACCTGAAGAATTAGCCCTTCTATCGCTTGTCGCATTTTTAGATGGGAAGATTAAAAGAGAAGAGCTATTTATTATGCATTTAGCCTCAGCTGCATTTGATGCTGTAAAATCAGAAAGCTATCTAGTGACAAGAGCCGAATGTGAGTTTGTTGAAGCTGATAGAATTGCAGAATTCCTTGAAAAATCAGGATACCCCCCTTTTGCAGCAAATACACAAGAGCATATTATTTCAAATAACCACCGCAAGCAAGGAGCTGAACTAGAAAAAGAAATAGAAACAATTGTTTCTAAATACAGTGAAAGAAGCAATGTAGAAAAAACCTTTGTAAAATATACATTAAAAAATTTTCATCATAGCAATGAAAAAATAGGCACAATTGAAATGTCAATATACTATCAAACCAATACTAGAATTGGATTTGAAAATGTGGTTGATAACGAAACTGGGACTGTTATTTTAGGACCTCCTGAGTTTATAATAGAGCTATACCGCTCAGCCTCATCTATTAGCACTCCTCCGGCTTCAGCACAAGCTTTTATGTTTGGATTTAGTCCCGACTCAGATGCTCTAGACGCTCTAGACGCAGGAGTCAGGCCAATTTCCTTAGCCTCTTTTCTTTTCGGCTTACAACTTGTTCATGAATTTCCAACTGGGTTGCCACTTGGAACTACAAAACACGACTTAGACTATCATGTGCCTATTGACTGTATTAATTCTCATATTGATATTTTTACGGAAATTGCACGCCGAATTAAAACTCATGCAGAAAAATTACATAGAGCTAGCATAGACTTTAAAACATGTAAAGCTTTTGAAGATTTTTTTATAGATAGAGAAGCCGTCAGCTACAGATATGAAAATGATCAAAGATTGGCCTTTTGGTCTTTTATAACCTTTACGCTAAAGAAGTTTAAAAATCATTTTCAAGATCCTACTTTTTTAAAATTATTTGAAGATGTGATTTACCCCATCATCCTTGAAGTTGTATCAAAATCAGATAAAAATATTTACATTCCAACTTTAGAACAAGCTAAAGGAGCTATTCAAAATTACAAAGAGTAAATAGCTTAAAAAGATCAATCGTTTGAAAGATTCAGCACTAACCATAGAACTTGATCAGAAAAAAAAGCAGCTGAAAAATACCTATGAACTTGATTTTAATTAATTACCTCTTTTAAAGTCCCCCTCTTTATTTAGGAGTCAGCATGAGTAGCGTAACCTTAACTAGCAATGTCCAAAGCCAAACAAGCAACCCGGTTAGTCCTGAAAATGAGCTTCCTTCTGCTGAAAAAGTAAGGCATATTATTGAAGGGTCAAGTCATCATCTTTCATTGCAGCAAGGTTTACCACTCAACCAAAGAAACATAACTTTTAATAGAGAAAACGGTTTTTCTAAAGAAGATCTTTCCCAAGCGCCTTTGTTTATTAAAAATTTCGCAAAAAAAGATGAGATATTTAACTACTTAGCTTCAATATCCGACCCTTTGTCACATTCAGGCAACTATAAATATTTTTTATCAATGGACATTGATAAACTAAATCTAGATCCTAATGAAATAGTAGATTTATCAATTGTAGCTTTTTTCAATGGTGACATCGACCTAAACAGGTTAATTGAAATAAATACAAAATCAAATTTGATAGCTGAAACTTTTATTAAAAAGTTCGCTCCAGAATTACATTTTAAAGCCAAAACTATCGTAACTCATGACGATTTCCTTGAGGACTCCTTATTTAAAGATGCTGAAGAAAAAAATGTTGTATTCATAAGGCTATTTTTTCTAATTAACTCTCCAAATTTTTCAGACGAATATAAAGCTTTTTTATCAAGTTTAGATAAAGGTGACTGGCATAAGGTATATAGTGAAAAACCTGAAGAACTAGCTCTTTTTTCAATCTTGGCCTTTTATGATAATATAATTAATAGAGATGAGCTCTTCACTTTGAATATGGCCTCATCTGCACTTAAAGAAATCCTCTCTCCTGATTCCCCTATAAAGGAAGTTAACTTTAGAGTTGTAGAAGATGACGAAATTGCAGCATATCTTGAAGATGCAGGGTTCCCTCCTTTTGCTCCAAATACAGTAGAGCATTTTATTTCATATCATAACCGCAAGCAAGGAGCTGAACTAGAAAAAGCAACTACAGAATTTCTTTCTGAGTATAGTAAAAGACGCAGAATAGAAAAGACCTTTATAGAATATACGCTAAAAGATTTTCACATCAACAATAGGTCTTCCATACCAATTGAAGTTGGAATATACTATTCCACAAAAAGTCGAGTCGGATATAAAAATGTAGTTGAGGGAGAACAAGGAACTGTTGTCCTAGCTCCTCCTGAACTTATAATTAGCCTTTACTATGCAGCTTCCTCTGTCGTTTTTGATCCTATACCTCAACACCATTTCATGTTTGGGTTTAACGAAGACCCAGGGCCTCTTTATGAAGGAATAAGGCCAATATCTATCGCCTCAGCCCTTTTTAAATTACCATTAGTTCATAACTATCTAGCTGGACCAGATCTTGGGGTAACAACTCATGATTTAAACCTTCATATGCCATTAGAAGTTATCAATCGTTACATCAAACTTTATGTTGATTTGGCAAGCGAGTTCAAAGCCCATGCAGAACAGAAATATCTAAATGAAAACGATAAAAATACTTTGTGCAAAGAGATTTATGATTTGATTATAGATAGAGAAGTACATAAATATAGAAATGAAAATCAAGAACCTGAAGATACGTTCTTCTATGGAAATGCTTTTTGGAGTTTTATGACTTTTAGAGTACTAAAATATATGAGCGTAAAGTCAACAGATGAATTTCTTTCAGAACTCCTGGAAGAAGATTTATACCCTGTTATCAAAAGAGTACTTTCTAAGCATAATATTACTTGCATTTCCCTTGAGGCTTTTAAAGAAAATGTCATAAGCATTAAGAAAAAAAGGGAGTTAGAGAGGGAAAGATCCTAAGATATCCAATATACCTGATATTGCAACCGGGTTTTTTGAAAAAGCCCAACTAAGAGCTCCCGACAAGATTTTTTTTAGATATAGTTTTAAAGATATTTACTATTTTTTATTTAGGAGTAACTTATGAGCACTAATGCTGTTGATTTTTGTCAAAATTCTAACACGTTTCCAGATAGAAATAATAATGAACCCAACTCTTTAGATAGCCAAGTGAGTTTCCCTGATATAATATCAAGATCTAGTGATTACAAACCATGCAAAAACCAATATGTTATCAAGGAAGGTCTAAGCGATTTTCATTCTCAAACTTCACTGTCAAAATTTCTTTTAAGACAAAACACCTCTTTAAAACTTCCCGAATCACCTCGTATATGTAATCATAAAAGGAACATAATTCATAATAATTCATATTCATTGCATAGATCTTTATCATCTAAAAATTCTTTATTTGCATTTTCTAATGAATATAAAGAATTTTTATCAGAACTAAACAATATTAGATTTTCCTCAGATAAAATAGTAGACATATCAATAATAGCTTTTTTTAATCATGATATTGACCAAGACAAATTTATTGAAATAATTACAAGATCAGATCAAATTGCTGATGCTTTTATAAATAAGATAGATCCTCAATTAAAATTAAGTTCGGGAATAATTGTTCACCCTAATGAATTCTTTCAAGATCCTTTATTTAAGGATACAAAAGAAAAAAAAGCTGTATTTATAAAACTATATTTGTTCCTCAACTCACCTTTTTTTACACAAGAATATCAAGATTTTCTATCAAGCCTTAACCATAAAAACTGGTTTGAAGCTTACAGTAGGACTCCTGAAAAATTGGCTCTTCTTTCATTAATAGCATTCCATGATGGTAGAATCAATAAAGAAGAGTTATTTGTTATAAACATGGTATCATCAGCTTTTCATGAAATTTCA
The DNA here is from genome assembly GCA_050302075.1 of Parachlamydiales bacterium. Lineage (GTDB taxonomy): Bacteria > Chlamydiota > Chlamydiia > Chlamydiales > SM23-39 > JBNLAH01. The sequence goes on from JBNLAH010000006.1 coordinate 62,438, forward strand.
ACTCCCGAATCAACCTTAGAAAAGATTGATCTTAAAGTTTTAAATACTGATGAAATTATAGAATACCTCAAAGAATCTGGATTTCCTCCTTTTGCTGCAAATACACGAAACTATATTATTGCAACTTACAACCGCATAAGCCCTGAAGAAATACAAGATAATTTAGAAGATTTTCTCCAAAAATATAGTAAAAGATCAATAGTAGAAAGAACTTTTATAGAATATACATTAAAAAATTCCAGTATTAATTATATAGAACACTTCACAATTGAAATGTTAATACACTATGTTGTAGGTTGTGATGTAGGATTTAAAAAGGTAGATAAGTCAGAAAACATTACTGTTGTTTTAGCAGCTCCCCACTTTGCGATAGAACTGTATCGTTGGGCCTCTAGTATTCCTTCAATGCCAGCTGATGCACATCATTTTATGTTTGGGTTCAATAAGGATGCTAAACCTCTTTTCAACATGATAAGACCGATCTCTATCCCATCTACTACTTTGTTTAAATTACCTCTCGTGCACGATTGTGAAAGAGGGTCAGAGCTAGGGGTATTAACCCACGATTTAAACTATCACATTCCTTTGGAAGTTATTAATCCTCATGTTGATATTTTTGTGGGTATTGCAAGTTTAATTAAAGACTATGCTGAAAAAAAATTGCAAGATAGCCCTCAATTTAGTTATTACACTAATTCTTGTAAGAAATTTTGTGAAGAAATCATAGATAGAGAAACAAACGGTTATAGAGTCTCCCCTAATCCTGTGTCCGCTTTTTGGACTTCCATATACGCTTCGTTAATGATATTTGAAAATGATTTTCATTCACAAAGTTTTTCAAGTCTACTAGAAAAAGTATTTTACCCTGCTATTGCTTCAGCTATAGCTGCATCTGAGTCAGGTAAAAATATTCGCACATTGACCTTAGATGAGTTAAAAAAAGAACTTCTAATTTTTCAAGAAATTAACAATGTCATGCAGAATGCAAATTCTAATTAATTATGAAAAAAGAATTTATTGCATCTAGTTTCATTAGTAAGAGCTAATAATTAAAGCTTGTGTTTTTATAAGTCTTTTTTTGATAAATTGCTTAAAACTATGATGCATGGTATTTTACTTTGTTAAAAGGAGTAAAATAGATGTCAGAACTTACTTGGGGAATTGTAGGTCTTCCTAATGTCGGCAAATCTACTTTATTTAATGCGCTGACGCAAAAGGGAGTTTCATCTGAAAATTACCCTTTTTGTACCATAGACCCAAACATAGGTGTTGTATTACTAGAAGATAAAAGACTTGTTGATTTATCTAAAGCATCTAAGAGCAAACAAATTATATTTGCACCTGTATCTTTTGTCGACATTGCCGGACTTGTAAAAGGTGCTTCTGTTGGCGAAGGACTGGGCAACCAATTCTTAGCAAATATTAGGGAGTCAGATGCAATTGTTCAGGTAGTAAGATGTTTTGAAGATGATAATGTTGTACACGTATCAGGTAAAATAGATCCTTTAGACGACGTAGAAGTGATAAACCTGGAGCTTATCTTATCAGATCTACAGACAATGGAAAAGATACATGCTAGACTATCCAAGCAAAAAAAGGGAAAAAAAGAAGAAGATCTTTTCTTAGCTGTTTCTGAAAAATGTATCAAACATTTAAACCAAAACCTTCCTCTGAGGAGCTTAGAACTAACAGAAGAGGAAGAAACCTTTTTTAAAACTCACAATTTCTTAACTAAGAAAAAAATACTTTATGTTGCAAATGTATCCGAAAATGATTTGCCTTCTATGGAAAATGCTTATGTAAAAAGGTTGAGAGAATACGCTGAAAAAGAAGGTACCAAAGTAGTCCCAATCTGCGCTAAATTAGAAGAGGAAATATCTCAGCTTACAAAAGAAGAAGCCTATGACTTTTTAAATAGTATTGGTCTGCAAGAACCTGGCTTACAAAGGCTCACAAGGGCAGCTTTTGAGTTATTGGATCTTATCACATTCATAACAACTGGCGAGATAGAGACAAGAGCTTGGACCATAAAAAAAGGAACCAATGCGGCCTCTGCTGCAGGTGAAATTCATACCGACATTGAAAAGGGATTTATCCGAGCAGAAGTAATATCCTATGAAGATATGATTGAATATGGATCTAGGGTCAAAGCAAAAGAAGCTGGTAAAGCTAGAATGGAAGGAAGGGACTATATTGTGCAAGATGGCGATGTCATCTTATTTCACCACAGTTAAATCCTTCATGCATAAGGTTTAGTTGGATGGCACAAAAAACAGAAAAAGCAACTCCTAAGAAGCTAAAAGATGCACGTAAGAAAGGTCAAGTAGCTAAATCACAGGATTTCCCCTCAGCTTTAACATTTGTAACGGCAATATTTTCTACGCTTTTTGCAACAGGTTATATCTTTAATAAGCTTGGAAGCTATGTTGTTACGATGTTTCGCAGCATTACAACAAACATTGACCTTCCAAATAGAGCTGGTGGGTTTTTATATGAAGCCATACTTATTATCTTTACAACTAGCATCCCTATAATGGTAGCCGTAGCTGCTATTGGTGTTATAACTAATTTCTTAATAATAGGGCCGCTTTTTTCATTTGAGGCAATGAAATTTCAATGGAAAAAATTAAACCCTATTGAAGGATTAAAGCAAAAGTTCAAGCTAAAAGTTTTAGTAGAGCTGATTAAATCCATATTGAAAATCACTGGTGCAGCCATTATCATTTATATTGTTATTAAAAATAGTTTGCCCAAAATTATAGCATTGGTTCAAACACCTCCTATTGGGAGCGCTCTTTTTTTAGATGACTATTTAAGAACTATTGCTATTCGAGTGGGAATCTTTTTTCTAGCTGTTGCCGTTTTTGATTTGGCTTTTCAGAAAAAAGATTTTGCTAAGCAAATGATGATGGAGAAATTTGAGGTAAAGCAGGAATTAAAAGACACAGAGGGAGACCCTCAAATTAAGGGAAAGAGGAGAGAGGTGTCCAGAGAAATTGCCTACCAAGAAGGCCCCTCTGCTGCAGGAAGAGCTAGAGCAATTATTACAAATCCTATTCACATAGCTGTTGCAATAGATTATAATGAAGAAGAAGATCCTGCACCTTTAATTTTAACAATGGGGCAAGGAACAATCGCTGACCAAATTATTAAAATCGCACAGAGAAATCATATACCAATTATGAGAAATCCAACACTTGCTCAAACTCTTTTTAAAAGTGGTAAGATAGCAGAGTACATTCCAGAAGATACTTATGAAGCTGTTGCTGAAATATTAAAATGGATCACTTCACTAGAAGAAAACCCAGATATAAATAAGGAGCTATTCACTTAATGAACAAGATTTTAAATACTCTCTCAAGATTTTTGGGTGGCAAACGAGCATTAAATACTATTACAGGATCCAGTGATCTAATCCTAGCTTTCATCGTCATTTGCATCTTGATGATGTTGATCTTTCCAGTCTCCCCTCATGTAATAGACGTTTTAATTTCGATCAACCTAACAGTATCTGTTACCTTACTATTTGTAGCGCTATATATTCAAAAGGCAGTTAATTTATCGATTTTCCCATCGCTTCTGTTGATTACAACGCTTTATCGATTAGGCGTGAATATTTCATCAACGAGACAAATTCTTTTGAAGGCCAATGCCGGTAAAATAATCTTCGCTTTCGGAGATTTCGTAGTTGGGGGCAACTACGTTGTCGGGGGGGTTATATTTTTAATTATTACAATTGTCCAATTCATTGTAATTACTAAAGGTTCAGAAAGGGTCGCAGAGGTCGCAGCTCGTTTCACATTGGATGCGATGCCAGGTAAGCAAATGAGTATTGATGCTGACTTAAGATCCGGTGTTATCGATAGTTCTCAGGCTAGGCAGCTTCGTCTAGATTTACAGAAAGAGTCACAGCTATACGGTGCCATGGATGGTGCTATGAAGTTTGTTAAAGGAGATGCTATAGCTGGGATTGTCATCACACTGATTAACATTGTTGGTGGTCTTATCATTGGAAATATGATGATGGGCATGACGCTTGGCCAAGCAGCCAAGACTTTTGCCCTGTTGTCAATTGGTGACGGTCTTGTATCCCAGATACCGGCTATTATGATTGCTATCACAGCGGGTATTGTCACAACAAGAGTTTCTTCTGAGCGTAAAGATGCAAACTTGGGAAGAGAAATATCTGAACAAATATTAAAACAGCCAAAAGCTCTAATGATTGCAGCTGGTGTACTAGTTTTAATGGCATGGGTTCCTGGGTTCCCAAGAACTCCATTTTTATTATTATCTATTGCCATGGGAGCTATTGGCTATTCCATCCATAATTCAGTCAAGCAGCAAGAAGCTAAAAAAGTCGCTGGAATTGCAGCTGTAGAGACTGGAATTGAAGGTCACGCCATAATATCAGGCGGTACTGATGAATATGCACTTACCATGCCTGTTGTTCTAGAGTTAGGTAAAGACCTATCAAAATTGATAAAAAAAGATAAGCAAGGTCTAACTTTTATTGATCAAATGATCCCCAAAATGAGGCATTCACTGTATCAGGACCTGGGGGTAAGGTTTCCAGGAGTGCACGTTAGGACTGACTCGCCTACATTAGCTGGAGATGAATACAGCATTTATCTAAACGAAGTCCCGATAGTTCGTGGAAAGATCATGCTGCACTATCTTTTGACAAATGAAACTGAAGAAACTTTGCAAAGATATAATGTTCCTTTTGTTATTTCAAAAAATGCAGTTGGAATGCCAGCTTTGTGGGTAGATGAAAAATACAAGGAAATACTAGAAAGAGCTCAAATAAAATTTTGGTCATCTTTACAAGTAATGATCCTCCATCTATCAAAATTTTATAGACAATATGCTCATGAATTTTTAGGAATCCAAGAAGTAAGGGCAATTTTAGAGTTTGTTGAAAAATCTTTCCCCGACCTCGTTAAAGAAGTAACTAGGTTGGTTCCATTACAGAAGCTTACAGACATATTTAGAAGGCTAGTTCAAGAACAGATCTCAATCAAGGACCTACGCACAATCTTGGAATCTTTAAGTGAGTGGTCACAGACGGAAAAAGAAACAGTTCTTTTAACAGAATACGTCAGATCATCTTTGAAACGCTATATCAGCTATAAATATTCTCAAGGAAAATCTACATTGTCGGCATATCAGATGGATCCTGAGATAGAAGATATGGTCAGAGGATCTATTAAACAAACATCTGCTGGTTCATACCTGGCTTTGGATCCTGACTCTGTCCAGATGATTTTAAATGCAGTGAGAAGTACTGTTGTTCCAACTCCACCAGGTGGTCAACCACCTGTTTTGTTGACAACGTTAGACGTTAGAAGGTATGTAAAGAAATTAATAGAAACAGAGTTTCCAGAACTGGCAGTCATCTCATACCAAGAAGTAGTTCCGGAAATTCGTATACAACCATTAGGGCGAATCCAATTAACATAACATAAAAAATGTCAGAATATAAAGTTCACGGTATCAGATCTTCTGTCATGTCCCAAATTCGTGGTAATCAGCAAGTATATGCTAGAAGAGCCATGAGAGGGAGAAATCTTCAGCAAGAAGCTACTAAACGAGCTTTACTCACTCAAAAAGCACATATTCCTGCCGGGGCGAAAAAAGTAATGAAGTCTTTAGAGCACAGGAAGGCTGAAAGACGAGAAAGGACCTCAGCTCAGATGGCAAGAGATCAGAGAGAGCGCATGAAAAATGCTGTGAACAAAGAAATGAAAGACACAGCTGATTTTTTCAACCGAAGAAATCCTGAGATGAACTCTCAAACTCTTTTAATACTAAGAGGATTATTAAAAGAGACGGATACATATGAAGACATACTGCAAAAGGTATTAGATCTTTATCCTGACTATACGCTTGCCGATGAAGCCTTAGACTATTTGCTAGAAACCACTAAGGGAACTTTACATGAAGCAGTAAGGCAAGCGAAGGACGAGCTAAATGCAAGATTCCATCGCGAGATTGTAGCTGGTAAAAATATTGCTGAACAAGCGAGGGAATTCTCAGAAGCAGGACTTGGATCACCTACTGCACTAAGGGATATGTATAGAGATATTACAGGCAACCCAAGGCAGGTCCATGATCTTTTTGAAGAATTAACTAAATTGTTCGACTATGATAAGATGAAAGTTGCCTCAAACTTCTTATTTCATTCTTTAGGAGCAGATTTGAAATCAAAAGGTCCTTCAATTTCCAGGGCAGAACTTACCAGACTTGTTGAGGATACTAGATCTCTTCAAGCAATATTAGGTGTTTTCTTGTTCTTCAAAGAGCGAATGAAGCTTATTTATTCGCAGTTTTCAAACTTAGATTTAGACTATCCTGACGCACTTACCTTTGAGATTCTAGCTGAAAATTTTATGCAATTGATTAGAGAAAGATATATTTCATCAGACCAAGTAAAAAAGCTGGCGAAAAAATTAGGTATCTCTCATGAGGTATTGGCTCAGATTATTATTTTTACTCAGATGAGAGATGCTATACGTGGGGTCTCCCCCAGGTTATACAGAGATGACAGGCATAGACGTGAAGCATTAGAAGCAATACTAGAAGCGCTCGAAGATTTAGAAGAAGAAGCTGAAGAAGAAGAGGAAGAATAATGATTTTTGATGAGCTAATCAAATATTTAAGCGAAGAGCTTCATATTGAATTAATCCCAGATAATAAACAAACAGTTAGCATTCTGGTAGATAACTATTTAACAGTACAAATTGAAGTAGATGACTATAAAAAGGAATTCCTTTTTATAGCCTTTATTACTGAGATTGCACCTGGCCGGTTTCGAGAAGATGTTTTCACATCTACCCTACTTGCAAATGACTTCCCCACAAGGATTGGAACATTTAGCTATTATAAAGAAGATAACCAATTAACCTTTCATAAATTTATATCGACTGAAACTCCAAAAGAAGAGATATTGAATTTTCTAACAGAAATAATTTACATTGCAGAAAAGTGGAAGAAAGCGCTAGAGAGTGGAAGCTCTGCGCCTGACGATCTCCCCACTAAAAGAAAAAATAGCTCTTTGAAGCCTTTTGGTTTAAAGCCTTGAAGATACAAACATTTTTAAACAATTATTTAAGCCAGTCTCCTACTAAAATACATTGGTCACAAATAGGCATTTACCATCACCATGGAATAGTAGTTCCAATATTTTCACTCCTTTCAAATAACAGTGCGGGTATTGGTGAGTTCTATGATTTGCTACCACTTATCAAATGGCTACCTGAAGTTGGCATGGATGTTATTCAGTTGCTTCCCTTAAATGACACAGGCAACGATCCCAGTCCTTATAATGCAATATCTGCGAAAGCTCTAAATCCTATTCATATAAGCTTGCATGCCTTACCTTATGTAAATGATTACAAAGACCTTGTAAAAAAAATTGAGCTACTAAGATCTCTTTCAAGTTCTCAAAGGATTCAATACGCTAAAGTTAAAAACCACAAAATAGATTTTTTAAGAGACTATTTTAAGAAAGTTATCAACAGGTTTGAAAAAGACGACAAATTCAATAACTTCCAAATTCAAAATACCTGGGTTGGCATTTACGCTTTGTATAAACTATTAAGAGAGAAAAGTGAAAAAACATGGATGGGTTGGCCAGATGAATTAAAATCTCCTTCTAGTTTTAACAATCTAATGAAAAAATATAAGACAGAGATCCAATTTTATATTTTCTTACAATTTCTCTGCTTTGAGCAAATGACTTATGTCAAAGAGTATGCTTCAAAGCACTCTGTTTTTTTGAAAGGAGATATCCCAATTTTACTAAGCTCTGATAGTGCAGATGTCTGGAGTCACAGAGAATTTTTTGACTGCTCTTTAAGAGCTGGGGCTCCACCTGACGCATACAGTGCAAAAGGTCAAGACTGGGGCTTTCCAACATATAATTGGGATAAACTCGAAAAAGCTAATTATTCATGGTGGAAAGAGCGACTATATGTAGCTTCACATATTTATCACATATACCGAATTGACCATGTGGTTGGATTTTTTAGGATCTGGGTAATTCCTCCTAATAAAAATGCCATAGACGGATTCTTCAAACCAAAAAACTATTACAAATGGCCACATTTAGGAAAAAAGCTTTTAAAAATGCTGATCAAATCATCTACTATGTTGCCAATTGCTGAAGATTTGGGGACTATTCCAAAATATGTTCCTCAAATCTTAAAAGAACTGGGAATACCTGGCACAAAAATTATGCGGTGGGAAAGAAAATGGGACGAAGATGCTAGCTTTATAAAAGTCAAAGATTATCAACCGATAAGCCTTACATCGGTTGCAACTCATGACTCTGAGACGCTTACTGAATGGTGGGAAAAATATCCAATTGATGCCGCCTTATATGCAAAACAGCTTAAAGTGAAGTATAAAACTCCACTTAGTAATAAGTCTCGCTTCAAGATTTTACAAGACTCACATCATTCATCTTCTATTTTCCACATCAATCCGCTACAGGAATATTTAGCTTTTTTTCAAGAGTTGATTTGGGAAGACCCTAAAGACGAAAGAATTAACATACCAGGGACATCCTCCCCTTTCAATTGGACATATCGCTTCCGACCCAAAGTGGAAGAAATTATTTCTCATAAAAAGTTAAAATCTACAATAAAAAAGCTAACCAGGAAATAGCGTTATTTTTGACTTACTTCCAAAACAACTCTTCTGAAATCTCTGAAAAGTTTGTAGCTTCTTTAATCCCGTCTTTTGTGAAGAACAAATATCTATTTGCAAATTTTGTAAAAAAATGCCTGTCATGGCTCACTGTAATAACTGTTCCGTCAAACTTTTTTAGAGCATTAGCTAAGGCATCTCTAGCTTCTAAATCCAAATGGTTGGTTGGCTCATCTAAAATTAATACATTATTATTTTTCAAAATAATAGAGGCTATCAATAGCCTAGTCATCTCTCCCCCGCTCAAATTGGGAACTTTCTTATTTACATCATCTTGAGTAAATAAAACATTACCGAGAACTTTTCTAACTTTTTCAAAATCATTATCTGTTTGAGATTGTATCCACTCTAGTATGCTAACCTTTTGAAATAGTAATTCTTTTAAATTTTGAGAAAAATAACCAATTGAAACAGTATCACTCCATGAGACTTCACCACTATCCGGCAGGAGATCTTTGGTTATAATTTTAACTAAAGTAGTCTTCCCTGCCCCATTTTTCCCCAAAATAGCTATTTTTTCTCCCCTATTCACCTGGACATTAAAATTCTTCAAAATATTCAATTCTCCAAATGATTTTGAGAGATCATTTACTTTTAGAACTACTTTTCCTGATGCTTTTTTCTGCCTAAAATGAAAGTTTGGAATTCTTCTATTAGTTTTTTCTATATCTGGCCATTGTATTTTTTCTAATTGCTTTTGTTTTGACATTGCCTGCTTTGCTTTACTAGGCTTAGCTTTGAAACGCTCAACAAATGTCCTTAGTTTTTCAGCCTTTTTCTCTAAATTTTTCTTTTCATGTAATTTTTGTTCTATTACTTCTTTTTTCTTATTCAAGAAAGCATCGTAGTTTCCTGTATATAGGCGGATATCTCCATAATCAATATCAAGAATATGTGAAGAGATATTGTTCAAAAAATCCTGATCATGAGACACAACTACTGCCAGCTTTTTAAAGTCATTTTTCAAATAATTTTCTAACCAACTTATTGAAACGATATCCAGGTAATTTGTGGGTTCATCTAAAAGCAATACATCAGGTTTATTATATAATGCTCTGGCAAGCAACACTCTAAGTTTGTATCCACCAGATAGCGCATTCAGTTTCATTGAATGCTTTAACTCTTCTATCCCAAGCCCTGTGAGCAAGTAATGGGCCATGGACTCTGCTTCATAGCCATTCTCATTTTGAAAAAGTTCTTCCAAATCGTCTAATATTTGAGCATCTTCTTCTTTCCAGTCTTCTTTTTTTAAGAGAGCTTCTTTTTTTTGCATTACTTCCCATAAAGTAGCTCTACCTCTTAAAACTACATTCAAAATTGGTTCATTTTCGAATAAAAACTGATCTTGTTTCAACCAGCCTAAAGTTGTATTTTTTTGAATGCTGACATTACCAAGTGTTGGCTCTTCCTCACCATTAATGATTTTCAAAAGAGTGGACTTGCCGCATCCATTGGCGCCAACCACTCCATAAACAGATTTTGGATTTAACTGTAAGCTAACATCATCAAATAGAATTCTAGATCCAATTTTCTTACTAATATTTTGAAAGGTTATCATATCTCTTATGAATTATTTAAAGTCGTTGGCTATAACATCTTTTTGTTTAATTTCTGAATTTTCGAAAGCCAATTTTTTAAAAAACTATAGAGAGGTCATGCCAAAAAGTACAGAAATTAAAAAAGATCTAAAAGTTGCTTTCCATATATTGGAAATAAGCTTTAAGAGTTTTTATTCTTTTGTTTTATATTTTTCATTGAGTTCTGTTCTAAATCTAATTAAAATTTTCCTCTTTCTAAGTTAACCAGTGAGTTTTTTATGTCAATTAATCATCTACAAGGATCTCCATCTGCTGTTATAGCTGTAGCCAACTCATCAAGTAACTCGCTTCAAACGTCATCTCAAGAGCATCCTAGTGAACCTGGCAAGATTACAGATATAATTATATCTTTTTTAGGTAGAGAAAATATCGATGGATCTCCATCTGCTGCTATAGCTGTAGCAAATGCATCAAGTAACTCGCTTCAATCATCATCTCAAGAGCATCCTAGTGAACCTGGCAAGATTACAGATATAATTATATCTTTTTTAGGTAGAACTGAAAATATAATTCTTGAAAATGTAACATCCAGGGGTAGGGATATACATAGAAGATGTATAGCAGATAGAGCTACTCTTATTGAAAAACTAAGGTTTCCTGTGTTACCAGCAGATTTAGTTTTTTATTCTAGCAATAAATATTTAGACGAGAGAAGCGCAGGAAGCTTTAATGTAGCTGCAGGACTAAACAGAAAAGAAGCTATAAGAAGAAACAATGTAGCAG
>JBNLAH010000006.1:73559-203588 GCA_050302075.1 Parachlamydiales bacterium
AGATGAACTATGTAAAATTGCAAATTCAAGAGAATGCAGCGAGCTTTTTGCCCAAATTTTAAGCTCTAGATCTTTATCATCTGTTACAAAGTTAGATTCAATAAAATCTCACCTTCGAAGTGAAGTGAGAATCCATAGAGTAGGATTTGCTCAGATTGAATTTGCGGATAAATTGGTTGCAGAATTAGAGAACCAATTTCCAGGTGATGTAACCTTAAATATACTAAAAACGTCTATTAATGCTATCAAAGCCTTAAAAATGACACAAACTGAACAAGCCAATGCAATTAATGCAGCTATTATTTTTCGCCTAAACTCTAAAGATTATTTGAAAAAGGCTCTAGATTCGCTAGTATTAAGCAATACCAAACTGAAGAAAATGCTGCCACATACTAATGAACTTTCAAATGAGCAAGTTCTTAAATTGGATTTTAATATAGAAAGCGCTAGTAGTATTATCTCTTTTGTTGAATTGTCTAGAAAGACTCTTATTGCACAGGCTCAAATCGAGTTTGCTGATATGCTAATTGCTGAATTAGAAAGACAATTTCCAGGTAATGAAACCTTAAATGAACTAAAAGAATCAATTGGTGTTATTAAAGAGAGCAACCAGGATCCGATCGGGAAAGCCAATAAAATTAACGAGGAGATTACTTGCTATTTAAAAGCAAATGCCGATGTAAGAAATAGAGTAGAATCGCTAAATTTTAGTAGCAAAAATCTAAAGGCATTATCTCCATGTATTGGGGAGTTTCCGAATATAGAACGGCTCGATCTTTCTTACAACCAACTAACAGTATTACCTGGTAATATTGGTAAATTAACAAATCTAAGATATCTCAACCTTGAGGAAAACCAACTAACAGCATTACCCAATGATATTGGTAAATTAACAAATCTAGTGTTACTCGTCCTTTCTTACAACCAACTAACTGCTTTACCTGATGATATTGGTGGATTAATAAGTTTGGGAGAACTCAGCATCATTAAAAACCAACTGACAATATTACCAGAGTCTATAGGTCGCTTAATAAATCTAGAGGTGCTCGACCTTTCTGAAAATCAAATTACAGTACTACCAGAGGCTATAAAAGCTCGCTTAAAAAGGCCAGTGACTCTTAATCTTCGTTTTAACTCTACTGCTATTCCCAATGTTCGGGATACTCCTAGCAGTCTAGGATTTAATAACGAGTTAAATATCCTCGATTTCCTAACTAACAGACTTAATTTTTAAGGTTGGAAATAATTACTTAGACTAGAGCAGCGCCAGTAGCTTTAACAGCTTCAAAATTGATCTTACAAGCCAGTTGTTGATCTACTGAATAAAATAAGCTATATTAAAAAACATGCGGTTAATATGTTTTTTTTTACTTTTTAGTTTAAGCGTCTTTTCAAAAACTTCTAGTGAACTTAGAGCTTTGTTTTCTAGTTTAGATCCTTATTCAGTATCTCAAAACTTTGCTTTTTATGAACTATATCCTGAGACTTCTGAAGGAAAAAAAGCTTTCAAAAGAGCATGGCAGCTACTTAATCAAAATAAAGAAGTTGATTTAGATATCACTCTACCTAAAATTGACTTTAAGCCGATTATAGCCCTGGTGAATAAAGAAAGTTATGAGACCCCCAAGCTTTCTAAAAAACAAATAAAGTTCATCCAGAGCTTAGCAAAACATTTGCATAATCGAAAGTTAAAAGGCTATCTAGCAAAGTCTGAGGAAGATGTCTTAAATTTAAACCCAAATGAGGTCGATGTTCTTAAATCTCTTTTTTTAGCTCAAAAAACCGCTACATTAGAGCAGCTACAAAATTATGAGGCTACTGTTGATCTAATGGCTTTACAAATTCTTGCTAAGCTCAAAAAAAATGCTTCGGACATTGATAAGATTCACGCGATTAATGATTTTATCTTCTACGAAATGCATTTCCGCTTTCCTCCGCACTCTCTTTGGGCGAAAGATATTGATGTTTACACCTTTTTACCTTCTGTCATCGACAACCGTCAAGGAGTATGCCTGGGTGTATCAATCTTATACCTTTGCTTAGCACAAAGACTGAACCTTCCTTTAGAAATTATCACTCCGCCGGGCCATATCTATGTTAGATACCGTAAAAGTGAGCGAGAAGTAATTAACATTGAAACAACAGCAAGAGGCATTGACCCACCCACAGAAATGTACTTAGGGATTGAAACAAAAGCACTTCAAAAGCGCAATTTAAAAGAAGTAACAGGACTTGCATTTATTAACCAAGCATCTGTTAGCTGGAGCAGAAGCGATTATAAAACAGCAGTCAGTCTTTATGAAAATGCAATTAAATATCTACCTCAGGATCCTTTATTAAAACAATTTCTGGGGATGAATTATTTATTTATTGGAGAGGTAGAAAAAGGAGAATCTCTTCTAAGAGATATCAAAGACATAACAAATGAATTTTCCATTTCAAAAGACACTATTATTGAAGATTATTTAAATAAGAAAATTGACATAGAAGGGATTAAAAAGGTTTTCCTGCCAGTTGACCAGAGAAGGGAGTCTATCATTCAAAAAAAAGATGAGATTATAGAAGTTTTAAAAAAACACCCTAAGTTTAGAGCAGGCATTTTTCAACTAGCTGGAACTTGGTTACAATTAGGCCGGGAGAAAGAAGCAAAAAAGGTATTAACAACGTATGAAAAACTCGATAAACATGAGCCTACTGTTAATTATTACCTATCAGTAATCTGCGCTCAACGCCATGATTTTATTAATGCCTGGAAGTATTATGACAGGACAGAAAAAATTCTAAAGTCTCACAATCACTTCCCCAGAGCATTAAAAGAATTAAAACTCGCTTTACTGCAGTTATGTCCTAGACCTGAAGAAAAACCCTTGTAGTTAACAAATTATTTTATTAAATATTCTTACAAGGGAAGATCCAATGAAAGTTAAGAATTTTATCCAAATTTTACTAGCTGCATTAATAGTTGCTTTTACATTCAAGTATGTAATTTTTGCTCAATCTGATAGTGACTCCTCTATTGAAATGAATGAAAAAGATCTTAGGAGGACCGGTGCATACAAACTTAGTCCTTCAGAAAAAAATGAACTTAAAAACTGGATATCAGAAAATTATAGTCCAAAAGAAAGCCAGACAAACTCAAGAATAACTACAAGTTACAAGCAACTACCTTCTATATCAGGTGTTTCAAGTGATGGGATTTTTGTAAAATTAGATGATGGGACAAATTGGCAAATTTTCCCGGAGGATACACCTATTTCATCAGGATGGTTGACCCCCTCTCCTGTTAAAGTTGAATATTTAGGAGAAGGAGACTACCCTTATACATTAACTAATACAGTCACAGAATCGACGATAAGGGCTAGAAAAATCACACATATACCCAACGGCCCTACAAGCTATTTTAAAGACATATTTGAGTTTTTTAAAACGAAAGGAGTCGGACTGAACATTATTATATGATGTTTTATGTCTTGAGAAATGAGCCCTTACTGCGTTAAGAATAGTTTTTGATTTAATTCCTCAATAATTTTTGAAATATTTATATCAGGATCAACTTGTTCATTTACAATTAACCTCCAAGTCGGCAGCACTTCAATATCAGCTCTCCAAGGAGAGTTTTTTTTCTGAATATGAATATCAATTCTAGTGATGTGAGGCTCTTTTAAACTAGTCTGATGAATAAATGTTTTACCCTCAAACCAACTTATAGGGTCGTTTTCACTGCAACCAATAATAACATCTATTTCAGGAATGTTTTGAGCTAAATTTCGGTCTTGTCCATTTTTTAACTGTGTCACTACAACAATAACATCAACCCCTTGTTTTTTAAGCTCTGCTACTTTTTGTTTCGCTGTAAAAAAAGGAGATACACATAAGATATCGCCTTCTTTTTCATCTACTGTGTCTATTAGCCCAAATAAACCTATTTTTATGCCATTTACTATAAATACTTGGCTTTGTTTTGCTTTAGCTATAGGAAGGTTATCTTTTCCGATACAATTAGCTGCTAAGTATTGCAATTTAGATTTTTCCGAAGCCTTATGATTTTTAAGAAACCCTTGAGAAACACAAATATAATCAACTCCCATTTGACTGATAACATCCATCAGAGAGTTTGCAATGTCATCACATGGCTCAATTTCACCGTTCATTAAAGTTATAGTCTGTTGTACTTTTTGTTTTTCCTTCTCCAATAAGGTCATAATCTGCGGTAAGTCTGAAAATTGTTTCCTCTGAAAGATTGAGTAAGTATCGTTAAAGGAAAAAATTGTGAAGCAAGTGTCTTCTGCTTTCAAACCAACTAATGAAAAACAAACTACTAAAAAAAATCTTAACATATTCATATTCTGGCTACTCCTAAAGATATAGAACAAAACAAATCAATTGTAAATCACTTAATTTCTAGGCTAAACTTGACAAATTAGCACTCAACACACTAAACTGCTAAATAGATTAAAAGGAGGTTTACTATGAACCCAAACTTCAACGAAGCTGTAACTACAGCTCTTCAAAGTGCATACGAAGAAGCTAAAAGAAGATCTCACTCAGAGATCCACTCAAGTCATTTATTATCAGGATTTTTAGCTAATAAAGAGGGGTATTTTAGCTCTATTTGTGAGAATTTCAAAATCTCAGTTGATTTACTTTCTCAAGAAGTTAATAAAAAGCTAAATGCCTTACCCAAGCTTCAAAGTCCTGCAGAGCCGAAGTTAGCCACCTCTTTACAAAGCATAATCCAAAAAGCTGCTGAAATTGCCAAAAAATGGTCTGATGAATTCATAGGTTCTGATCATTTCTTTATAGCACTTATCCTTGATAAGGACACCGCACTGTTTAATCTTAAGGGAAATTTGACACAGAAAGATATTGAAGACGCTATAAAAAAAGTCAGAGGAACCGAAAAAATGAGCAGTCCAACTTCAGAGAACAATATTCAAGCACTGAAGAAATACTGCAAAGACTTAACTGAGCTTGCAAAACAAGGCAAGCTGGACCCGGTAATAGGAAGAGAAGAGGAAATAAGAAGGACAATACAGGTCTTGTCAAGAAGGACAAAAAATAACCCAATGTTAATAGGTGAGCCTGGTGTCGGAAAAACTGCCATAGCTGAGGGATTGGCAATTAGGATCATCAACCAGGACGTACCTGACTCTCTAAAAGATAAAAAATTATTTGTCTTAGATATGGGATCTTTAATTGCAGGAGCTAAGTACAGAGGCGAATTTGAGGAGCGCTTAAAATCTGTATTAAATCAAATCGAGACAAACGAAGGGAATATTATTTTATTTATTGATGAGGTTCACACCCTAGTAGGTGCTGGTGGAGCAGAAGGCGCCATGGACGCTGCAAATTTATTAAAACCAGCTCTGGCAAGAGGATCTCTCCACTGTATAGGAGCTACCACATTCAATGAATACAAAAAATATATAGAAAAGGATGCAGCTTTAGAAAGAAGATTCCAAACTGTGATAGTCGATGAGCCCAGCGTCCTTGATACAGTCGCTATCTTAAGAGGCCTTAAAGAAAAGTATGAAATCTTTCATGGGGTTAGGATTAAAGATGACGCCCTACAAGCTGCGAGCGTATTGTCTCAG
This sequence comes from Parachlamydiales bacterium, assembly GCA_050302075.1. Classification (GTDB taxonomy): domain Bacteria; phylum Chlamydiota; class Chlamydiia; order Chlamydiales; family SM23-39; genus JBNLAH01. The sequence continues at coordinate 79,154 of JBNLAH010000006.1, forward strand.
AGATATATAACTGATCGCAAACTACCGGACAAGGCGATTGATCTAATTGACGAGGCAGCCAGTTTGATTCGTATGCAGCTTGGATCTATGCCACTTCCAATAGACAAAAAAGAACGAGAATTAAATAGCTTAATGATTCAACTACAAGGAACTAAAAAAGACAACCCGGCATCTAGCGCTGAGCTTAAGAAAAACATAGAGACAGCCAAGGAAGAGCTATCCGCACTTAAAAGTCGTTGGGATTTAGAAAAAAAACTATTAGACTCACTTAAGGAAAAGAAGAATGAACTGGAAAATCTTAAATTTTCAGAAGAAGAAGCTGAAAGAATTGCTGATTTTAACAAAGTAGCTGAACTAAGATACAATACAATACCTAAGAAGAATGAAGAGATTAAAGAGGCGCAAGCTAAGCTTAATCAACTAGAAAATAGACTTTTACAAGAAGAGGTTGATGAAAAGTTAATTGCACATGTAATTGCAAAATGGACAAAAATACCTGTAGATAAAATTTTATCAAAGGAAGCAAGCAAGCTGCTTAAGCTAGAAGAAAACTTATCTAAAAGAGTGATTGGACAAGATATAGCAATTCAAGCTGTGTCTGATGCAATCAGGCGATCTAGAGCAGGTCTGAATGATCCTACAAAACCAGTTGGTGTTTTTCTATTTGTAGGACCTACTGGCGTTGGTAAAACCGAACTTGTCAAGTCTCTCGCTGAAAACCTTTTCGATCACGAGGATATGATAATTCGCTTAGACATGTCCGAATATATGGAAAAACATAGCATAGCAAAACTTATCGGTTCTCCTCCAGGGTATGTTGGACATGATGAAGGAGGGCAACTAACCGAAAGCCTTAAAAGAAAACCTTACAGCATTGTTTTGTTAGATGAAATTGAAAAAGCCCATCCTGATGTTTTCAATATTTTGTTGCAAATCTTTGATGACGGAAGACTAACGGATAGCAAAGGCAGAACTGTTAACTGTAAGAATGCTATTTTCATAATGACATCAAATATTGGCTCAGCTCAACTTCTTGAAGAGCTAAAAGAAAATAGCAATCTAAAAAAAGAGGAAATTCTTACTGCTATCTCCCCTCTTTTGAATCAATATTTTAAGCCTGAACTTTTAAACCGTATTGATGAAATTTTACCATTCATGCCTCTTAAACAAAAAGATATAGAGCAAATCGTAGAGCTTCAGCTTAAACAAATTGAAAAGAGGCTAAATGAGAAATACATCAAGTTGACATGGGAAAAAGACATTCTGTTTGACATTGCGAAAAAAGCATACGATCCGACATTTGGAGCTAGACCACTTAAACGGTTTATCCAAACTAAGATCGTCAACTTACTATCGAAAGGAATATTAGAAGAAAAAATTAAACCAAACAATGTTGTTAATATTAAACAAGATGAGCATAACGAACTTGCTTTTGAAACAAACAGCTAAAATAAAGGGGCCTATATTCGGCCCCTTTATTCATTTAGCAAAAAACATGAAAATGTTTTTAATCCTGCTCAACCAAGATTTTTTTATATAGCTGCAATGCTGAAGCGCTTTTAAGTTATATTTAACAATCTCTTTTACCTTTCTCTTATTTTCTCCAGAAAGTTTTGGTATAAGCTTTTTCAGTGCAACTGTATCACTGTGAAAATCTTTTAAAATGCATCCAGGTGTATACCCTTCCATCCTTACTAAAATAGAAGTACCCACAAACTTTACTTTGGCAATTTCACACTCATAGATTTGCCTTCTAGATTCTTTATAAAACAACTCAGCATTATTGATAACTTTCACTAAGGTGGTCTTGTCTTGAATTTCAGCATCTATACTATTACTCTTAACCAAGCTAGAAATCGAACTAACAATACCCATAAAAACTCCTTTAAAAATCCAAAAAGTTATATAAAAAAAATATTTAAGTCACCAAATAGAATCTTAAGTTGCCTTTTTTCTAAGTATTTTATATGATTTGTCCTTGAATTTTAGGAGATAAACATGTCCAGAAAATGTGCCGTCACCGGAAAAAAACCGAAAGTAGGAAACAAATATACAATTCGTGGTATCGCCAAGAAGAAAAAAGGTATAGGTCTGAAAATCACAGGAAAGACCAAAAGGCGCTTTCTACCTAACTTAATAACCAAAAGATTATGGTTAGAGGAGGAGAATAGATTTATTAAGTTAAAATTATCTATTGCAGCTCTTCGTACGATAAATAAAAAAGGTCTTTCTGCTGTAGTCAGAGAAATGAGAAAAAATGGATCAAATATTTAATTGAAGTTAAAGACTTCTCTGGAATTATTTTTTTGAAAGCCCTCCCAAAATTTTTAATATTAGCTACAATATCTTGTATTTTTTATTTATTTTTTGGGTGGGTTTTTTATAAGTCGTTTAACCCCACATTTCCAACCCCTTCTAATCCAACTGTAATTTATTCAAACCAACAAAGAGATGATTTGCGGTGGCTTTTTTATAAGTCTATTAAAGAAGCTAAAGAATCAATAGATATTGTTATGTTTGGGATGACAGAGTCATCGATACTACATATTTTGGCAAAAAAAGCCGAAACAATCCCCGTAACGGTTTACTATGATGCAAAAAATTCCTTAGCTATAAAGAAGATGATACCTAATATCAGGGCATTTCCGGTCGAGAAAAGTGCTTTTATGCACCAAAAAATCATGGTCATTGATAAGAAAATGGTCTTTATTGGATCTGCTAATTTCACTACATCTTCTTTGAACATGCATGATAATTTAATTATTGGGTTTTACAGTCCCAAAATTGCGAAGTTTATTTTGGAGAAGAGCCCAAGTCAAAATGGTTATTTGAATACTTTGCATGCAGGGAAAAAACTTGAATTTTGGCTGTTACCAGATCCAAGAGGTAATGGACTTAATGCTATTTTGAAAGAGTTAAGAAAAGCTAAAAAAAGCATCAAAGTAGCTATTTTCACTTTTACCCACCCAGGCATAGTACAAGAATTGGCATTAGCAAAAAAAAGAGGTGTCAAAATTGATGTTACAATTGATTTTGGGGCAAGTCTTGGCGTAAGTTCAAAAGTTATTAAGTTGCTAAAAAATGAAAAAATAAATGTTTTAGTTTCACAAGGCTCTCAACTTTTACATCATAAATTTATTTTAATTGATGATAAAACTCTCGTAACAGGTTCAGCAAACTTAACTAAGGCAGCTTTTTACAAAAACCATGACTGCTTTCTAATAATGCAATTGAATGGAACTCAAAAAAAATTTATGGAAGAATTATGGAACAAGGTAATATCAGAATCTAACTGATCCTTGATAGAATCCTCAAAATTGTTTATTTTATAGCTTTTCTTGAGTTTAAAATGTACGAAATATTTAAAATTGCTTTTACTTTCTTCTTGATGATGGACCCTATAGGGAATATTCCCCTGTACATCTCCTCTCTTAAAAACTTGCCGCCAAAAAGGCAGAGAGTGGTGATTCTAAGGGAAATGTTGATCGCACTTGGAGTAATAGTAGCTTTTAATTTCCTTGGTGACGGTCTTTTTAGTTTTCTAAAAATCACCCAAGACACCATTAAAATCACTGGAGGAATTATTCTATTTTTAATTGCTTTGAAATTAATTTTCCCGCCTAGTTTAAAACCGACAGACACTCCAACTGAGGAAGAGCCCTTTATAGTCCCATTAGCCATTCCGCTAGTTGCAGGCCCTTCAATACTTGCGGCTGTAATGGTTTATGCTGGACAGACAGAGAGCAACTTAGAAATTATTGCTGCAATTATCATAGCTTGGTCAGTTAGCCTCTCAATTCTAATTTTTTCACCCTTAATTGCCCGCTTTTTGAAGCAAAAAGGAATCATGGCCCTAGAAAGACTAATGGGCCTAATCTTAGTCATGCTTGCTATTCAAATGCTTTCAGAAGGTATTTCAGGATTTATAGTTCACGAATGTCTAATAAAAACAACATCAAACTAATAATTGCATACGATGGTAGCAATTATCTAGGCTATCAGGATAACCAGACAGGTGAGACAGTCGAAAGCTCTCTTAGGGCTGCACTTGAAAAGATTCTACAAGAAAAAATTACCTTGCAAGCGGCATCTCGAACAGACAAAGGAGTTCATGCCAATGGACAGGTTATCAATTTTTTTTCTAGCAAGGCCATTGAGCTTGACAACCTTATTTTTCGTTTAAATCAATGCTTGCAAAAAGATATCAGAGTGCTTGATGCAAAAAAAATGCCAACTTCATTTCACCCAACTTTGAATGCAAAAGCAAAAACTTACATATATTATATCAACACACAAAAAGTATGTTCACCTCATCTTAATAAAGTCAGCTGGCATATTTTTAAAGATTTGAACATTGAAGCTATGAAGGTTAGTGCTAAGCACTTCATTGGAGAAAAAGATTTTCAGGCCTTCACAAACCGTGTGGAAGAAAACAACACAAGAGAAATTTTGGATATTCAACTGACCTATAAAAACTCCCTAATCATCGTTCAAATATATGGAGTTTCCTTCTTATATAAGATGGTCAGAAATATAGTCGGAACATTATTATATGTAGGATTAGATAAATTTAAAACAGATGATATAAAAAATATTTTAGCTTCCAAAGATCGCAAGCAAGCGGGACCTACAGCTCCAGCTCATGGCTTATTTTTGGATAGCGTAGAATATTCATAAATGGAGCTTTTATGATTTCTCGAAATGATCCTTGCTGGTGCGGAAGTGAAAAAAAATGGAAAAAGTGTCACTATCCACAAACTGCCCCTGATGATTTTTCCTCTATTTCAGAAAGTTATTTGAAAAAATATGGAATTATTCTCAAAAGCCCAAGTCAAATTGAAAAGATTAGAAAAGCTTGTAAACTAGCTGCATCTATTTGTAAAACTCTATGTGAAACAGCCAAAGAAGGTGTAACAACAAAGCAGTTGGACGTAATGTCGGCCGAACTCCACAAAAAGGCTAATGCCATCCCAGCTCCATATCACTATGGGACTCCGCCATTTCCTGGGACAATCTGTACATCTATAAATGATGTTATCTGCCATGGGATTCCAAACGATGTTCCATTGAAGAATGGTGATATTATAAATATTGATGTCACATCTATTTTAGATGGCTACTTTGGAGATACCTCTAGGATGGTATGTGTAGGACAAGTAAGCGAAGATGCTAAGCGGGTTGTTGAAACTTCTTATATATGTATGATGAATGCAATTGAAAGATGCAAGCCAGGCGCACTTTTATGTGAAATTGGAGATGCAATTGAAGAGCATGCGCATAAAAATAACTGCAGTGTAGTTAATCAATTTGTTGGGCATGGTGTTGGAGTTAAATTCCATGAACCACCTCAAGTCCTTTTCACTAGAAATAATATGAAAATTCCATTAATCCCTGGGATGACAATTACAATCGAGCCTATGATCAACCTTGGATCCCAAAGAGGATACATTGAAGAGGAAAATGGTTGGGTAGCAAGGACAGTTGACCATAAGTTAAGTGCCCAGTGGGAGCATACAATTTTAATTACTGAAAATGGATATGAGATATTAACGCAGAGCTAACTCAATTTTTTAAATTTTCAATAATCATTCCAATTACATAAAATCCCCGCTCCATTCGATCCCAAGAAAAATGCTCATTTGGGGCATGAATGTTGTCATCAGCAAGCCCCATCCCCATTAGAACAACATCACATCTTAAAGCATTCTTAAGCTCTGCAATCACAGGGATCGATCCCCCTGTCATTATTTTTTTGCAGGGCTTATTAAAAACCTTTGTGTAGGCATTCTCTGCACATTTTGCAATAACAGAATTTGGATCAGCACTAATTGGCATGCCTCCATGCATCACATTAACTTTAATCTCCATGCCTTCCGGTATATTATCTGACAGGAACTTACTGATTCTTTCACCAACTTCTTTTGGTGACTGGTTTGGAACAAGCCTACATGAAACTTTTGCAGTAGCATGAGATGGAATTACCGTTTTAAAACCAGGTTTTGTATATCCACCGTAAATCCCATTGATTTCAATGGAAGGTCTAAGCCAATTTGACTCTAAAATATCTCGACCTTTTTCAAAAGCCAATGCTCTTATCCCAAAACTCTTAATATACTCTTTTTTATCAAATGATAGATCTAATCCATTTAAGTCTTCTTTGGAATACTCCTTAACATCATCGTAAAACCCATCGATTGCTATAGCTCCATTTTTGTCCCATATTTTAGACAGTACTTCAACTAAAGCTCTAATAGGGCTATAAACAATTCCACCATGGTGTCCGGAATGAAGATCGATATCAGAGGCAATCAACTCAATATCCATTGGAACAATTCCTCTAGCTCCTAGTGTGATAGCAGGTTTATCTTTACCTGGAATATCAACATCGACCACAAGCAAATAGTCACAGCTTAAATCAGATAGCTTCTTTTTATCTGTTAGAATTTCTGACAACCCTTTACTTGATGACTCTTCTTCACCCTCAATGCATAATTTAATATTAACTGGCAGGGAAACATCTAGATCATGCAATGCTTTTAAAAGTAAAAGTACATAAAAAATTTGCCCTTTATTATCGAGAGCGCCTCTTGCAAAAATATTATTTCCATCTAACTTTGGTTCGAAAGGATCTGAGTTCCAAAGCTCTAACGGATCCACAGGCTGAACATCATAATGACCATAAATCAAAAGTGTTGGGCATTCATCTGAAATATGCTTTTCTGCAAATACGATCGGATAAAATGGAGTATCTATTAACTTTGATTCTAACTTAAAACTCTTACAAAAATTCACTAGCCAGTCAGCACATCTAAGTACATCGTTTTTATGAGACGAATCTGTGCTAATAGAGGGAAACCTTAAAAAATCAAAAAAAGTTTCCATGTTTTCATCAGAGTGTTTTTTAAACCAGTCCTTAAGTTGATTATAGAGCATTTTTCAATCCTGAAGCGAATTAGCAGCTTCATCGATTTTTTCATCAAAAATGTTTTGAGCACTTTGCAATAAATAAGATGCTAGTGCTTCGTCACCATCATATGACATCTCCACTTCCATATTTCCCTCTTTAGATGGTTCAGAGCAAGTGACCAGTACATAACAAGCATGTCTTTCACTTAATATTTTTTTGATTTCCTCTAAAGAATATTTTTTTTCTTTAGAATCATCGATATTTTTTAGAAAAAGTTTCGCCATAAAATTTAAAAATCGCCTTTTGAATATGTTTTAAGCATGAAAGAATATCCCAGATAAATGACACAATTGCAAATATTATGCAAACCTTTTGTCTTAAGTTTCTTGACATGAAAAATATTGCTTTAAGAAAATGTATGCAAAATATGTGAGGGTAATATGGCTATCGCAAAAAGAATTTTTTTATTTTTGGCTATCAATTTTCTTGTAATTTTAATGATATCCATCATTTTGCAGTTATTAAATGTGCAGCCTTTTTTAACTAGTTATGGGATAGATTTAAAGTCGCTTTTAATTTTTTGCTTGATATGGGGATTTGCTGGATCATTCATATCACTTGGACTATCCAGAGTTATGGCTAAAAATTTGATGAGAGTTCAAATAATCGACCCAATTAAATCGGAAGCAGAGCATTACAAAGTATATCAAATGGTTGAAAGACTTGCCCAAAAAGCTCACCTAAAAGCTATTCCAGAAGTTGGGATATATCAATCAAATGAAGTCAATGCCTTTGCTACAGGCCCTACGCAAAACAGATCCTTAGTTGCCGTATCAACAGGCCTTCTGAATAAGCTAAAAACAAGTGAGATTGAGGCTATTTTAGCGCATGAAGTAACTCATATAGCAAATGGTGATATGGTCACTATGACCTTAATGCAGGGTGTTGTAAATGCTTTTGTTATGTTTCTAGCAAGAGTTGTCGCATATGCTGTTTCCGGTTTAAACCGTTCTAAGAACTCGTCTCGGTCAAATTATTTTAGCTACTATATGTTTGTATATTTATTTGAAGTTGCTTTTATGATACTAGGTTCAATGGTAACAGCCACTTACTCCAGATACCGCGAGTTTAGAGCAGACAGAGGTGGAGCAGAGCTCTCTTCAAAAGAAGAGATGATTGGCGCTCTAAGATCTTTAAAGGTTATGCAAGAAATCAAAGACCCTAAAGCTAGTCCTCCATCGATCCAGGCATTTAAAATTTCATCGCCTCCTAAAAAAAAGCTTATTCATCTTTTTGCCACTCACCCTCCATTGGAAGTTAGGATTGAAAGGTTGCAACAAATGTAATTATTTTTTTAACTGGTAGCATTTGACCTATAAAAGTTAAAATGATTAGCAAAAATTAAACTAAATTGTCATGTCAAAAAAAACAGTTGTCGTAGGTCTTTCTGGCGGAGTTGACTCCAGCGTATCAGCCCTTTTGCTAAAAAGGCAGGGGTTCAACGTAATTGGACTTTTTATGAAGTGCTGGGAAGACAGCGATGGTAATTGCCCTGCTAGTAAAGATTTGGAAGATGTAGCTCAAATAGCTGAGCAAATTAAAATTCCATTTTACACAGTCAACTTTACAAAAGAGTATAAAAAAGATGTTTTTGATGAGTTCTTATCAGATTGTAAAAAAGGACTTACCCCCAATCCAGACATCTTATGCAATAGTAAAGTAAAATTTCACCACTTCTACAAAAAAGCCAAACAACTTGGAGCTGACTTTTTAGCAACAGGACATTATTGCCAAGTTAGAGATCAAAAAGTACTAGCTAAAGGGCTAGACCCTAACAAAGATCAGTCTTATTTTCTTTATGGAGTTAACCCAGATGTGTTAAAAGAAGTTTTATTTCCAATTGGGCACCTAGAAAAAGTGGAAGTTAGAAAAATTGCCAAGGAACATAATTTAGTTAACCATGACAAGAAAGATAGCACTGGTATTTGCTTTATTGGAAAAAGGAATTTTACTAACTTTTTAAGCCAGTACATCGGCTTCTCAAAAGGTGATATAGTCGATGAGAATAACAACAAATTGGGAACTCATAATGGCTTAGCATACTTTACCTTAGGACAACGAAAAGGAATCAAACTAGGAGGACCTGGAGATGCTTGGTTCGTTATAAAAAAAGATCTCCCTACAAACAAACTAGTAATAGCCCAAGGCAAAGACCATCCTTTGCTATATCAAAGCTCTCTTACTGCTAGTAATTTAAACTGGTTTATTAAACCAACTGAGTTGCCATTTGAGTGCACAGCTAAAGTTCGTTATCGACAGTCAGACCAAAAGTGCACAATTGAAAAGCTCGAAAATGGTAATGTTCACGTCTCATTTGACCAGCCTCAAAGAGCTATAACAGCAGGTCAATCAGTTGTTTTCTACAATGGTTCAGACTGTATAGGTGGTGGAGTTATCTCGCCTAAGAACTAAAAATCCTTCAACTTACGGATTAGATTGACTCTATTTTCTAACTTAAACAAGTATAGTTGACTGTAATGTAGATCTATTAAAACTTCTAGAATCAAAATTCTTAATATAAGCCATAAACTTCAAACCAACCATAATTACTTTATATCTTAAATAGACAACCACAAACAATTACTTTTCATCAATTTTATTAAAACTAAGTGTTTTAGTTTAATTTTCATTTTAACAGCAGCTATTTCTATAGAAAACCTTAAATTAGTTAACAATTAATATAATTTATTTAAATTGAAAACAACAAGAGCAACTAACTATAATCTTTCGTCTTAATATATTAAATATATGGTTAATATGACTCTTTCATCTTCAAATGTTTCTTCAGGAATGTCCAGTTCTAATATTAATAACCCAAAATCAAAATCATACATTCCCAAAGCTTCAAAGCTTCTAAAATTCTTTTTAATGTTCCCAGTAGCAGACTTTATAGGCAATATTGTTCTAGAAAATGGAGGATTTGATTCAAGAGAAGTCTGCCAAATTGAAAATTCCCCACTTTCTTCAGAAATACCTAATTTAGAGTTGATAAATTGCACAGCCCTATCAACTATCTTAAATCAAACTTCTGATACTCTCGAAGTTGAAGCTGAATCTAATGCAGATTTCGTAAAAAGCGCACAAAAATCAATGAAGAGTTTTATTCCTTCATTTTTAATTTATACAGCCATTGACCAGGTATTAAAAAGGTTGAAAGGGTAATACTAACAATTGAAAGTTGCTGTGTAGCTCACCTAGATAGTAATTTCAGAGTTTAATTGATTTTTCAAGGAATCCCAAGTATGATGATTCTCTGTTTTAATTGTTTTCTTGATATTATCTTTCATAGACTCAGTTTTTAAAATGATATAATCAACCTCATGCAAAGAGCTTAAAAAATCAATAGCATCATTATTTGGCTTGTCTTCTTGAATATACACAATCAATTTATTGTACTTTTTTGACAAGTCTCTAACTGTTTTAAAAAAATGTGATGTAATTGTCTTTAACTTATCAACGGTAAGAACTGCAAAGTCTGAAGTGTCTAAAATACCTCTTAATACTGATAGATGGGCTGAATCAAAGATTTTATTTTTCATATCTTGTTCCAGTAATCTTTTAGCAAGCTCAGATAAACCAACTTTTGCACATCCCAACTTTTCAATAGCAATACCTGCAGCAATATTTGCAAACTGGATAGCATGATCAATATCTATTTTATTTGCTATTGCCGCACAAAGTATTGACAAGACTGTATCGCCTGCGCCTGTCACGTCTTTTACTTCTTTTACTTGAACTGGAAAATTTTTCTGATCTAGTGATCTGTCAAACAGAGCAATTCCATTTTCAGACATGGTGATTAACAAGTGCTTTACATCTGTTAGTTCTATCAAACTAGTTGCAATATCTTTAAGAGAAGCATTCGATGTGGCTTTTGCAGCTTCGTATGCTTCTTTCAGGTTTGGCTTAATTATATCGACTCCCCTATACTTTGAGTAATTGTCACCTTTAGGGTCAACGATAATTGGTATTTGCTTTTCTTTAGCTTTACCTATTAGGCAAGTTAAAAAGTCATTGGTTAAAAAGCCCTTATTGTAGTCAGAGACAGCTATCACATCTATTTTATCTAATACATTTTCTAAGGAGTTAAAAATACAATCTAGCAGATTACTTGGAAGTGGCTTGGTTGTCTCAACATCCACCCTTAAAAGCTGCTGCCCCGCTGCTAAGAGTCGATTTTTTAATGGGGTTTTATAGCTATCTTGTATAAAGATATTTTCTACATTAATTTTTTCTTTCTGTAGTTTGTATCTTAGAATTTCTCCGGTTTCATCGTCTCCTATTCTTCCTAGCGAATAAACGCTAGCACCAAGATACGCTAAATTCAAAGCAACATTTCCGGCTCCTCCAGGAAGGTATTCTTCATTAGTTACCTTCAAAACTGATACAGGGGCCTCAGGTGAGATTCGATTAACTGTTCCTGCAGTATATTTATCCAACATAAAATCGCCTACCACAAGAACATTAAAAGGTTTTAGCTTACTAAAGGTCCCAGCTAGCTTCACAGTAATCTACCCGGTGTTAGATAATCATTTACATACTCTTTAACAGCTTGAAAAACATCGGTATATTCAAATGTCTTGCCTTGTTTTTTCAAAAGCTCTTCATACTTTTGCATCTCAGCTTGGGTATAGTTTTGATATTGCCCTGTTAATTCTTGCGGCATATCGATATATCGAATATCTTCTTTTTTCCCCATTGCTTCAAAAGTGGCTTTTGCTAAATCATTCCAAGTGACAGCTTTCCCCCTACCTACATTGAAAATCCCTGATACATCTTTGAAGGCTTTTAATAACATGTCGCAAGTGATCTTAACTGCGTCTTTTACGTAAATAAAATCCCTAAGTTGTTCTCCGTCCTTATATTTATCGGGTTCATTTGACTTAAACAGTGAGACAAAGCCATCTTTTTGGATTTTGTTAAACATATGGTATACCATTGAGGCCATAGTCTTCTTGTGATATTCATTAGGTCCAAAAACATTGAAATATTTCAAACCAATCACCTTATTTAGCAACTTATTACGGTAAAGCCAAAGATCAAATAGATGTTTAGAAAATCCATAAGGGTTTAAAGGTGTAAGCTCATCTAATATGTCATGATCATCACTAAATCCCACCTCGCCACTTCCGTACGTTGCTGCAGAAGAGGCATAAATAAAGCGATGTTCATTTTGAATTGCATATTCAGCTAACATAATTGAATATTTGTAGTTATTATCGATTAGAAAGTCTGTATCAGACTCTATAGTTGAGGAGCATGCACCTAAATGAATAAAAGCCTCAATCTCAGACTCTCTTCCATCTAACCAGTCAAATAGCTCATGTTTAGAAATAATTTCTGCGAATTTTTTATTTCTAAGATTTTTCCACTTACCTTCTTCCTGAAAGTCATCAACAAGGATAAGATTGGATAGGTTTTGCTCATTTAAATAACCTACAACAGCTGACCCAATAAATCCGGCAGCTCCTGTTATAACAATATATTGATCGGTAAAAATTTTATCCTGTTTCATATTGACACCTTTCTTTTTTTGAAAAGTGTACCAATTTACAGATTAATTGAATACCAACTCAAAGGTTTCCTTAAAATCCCATTGAAAGGATAGATCTTTTTAAGAAGGGAATTTTTTTTTGGTTTTTCTAAACTAAAAAAGCAACTGCCACTTCCAGTCATCTGCGCTGATGGATATTGTTGCTTCACATCTTTTATTTTGGGTTGAGCTTCTGCTGCATGTATAAATAGATCATTTACGAAATAAAAGTTTCCCTTTTGAAACTCTTTTAATAAAGTTATGTACTCATATTTTTGTTGAATACCTTGTATGTTTGCATAGACGCTCTTGGTACACATTCCAAAGTTTGGCTGCAAAATCCAACCTTGAATTAAAGGTATGTCCACGTTTTCAACTATTTCACCTCTTCCCTTACATATAGCCGAGCCATTTGAGAAGAAAAAAGGAACATCTGAACCTAGTTCAGCTGCAAGTTTTATCAATTCGTTTTCATCTTTTCCATCTCTAAACAACTTATTTAATGCCCACAAGGTAGTTGCAGCATTTGAACTACCACCACCAAGCCCTGCTTGAGTTGGAATTTTTTTTTCAAGATGAATTTTAATTTTACAGTCTATTTGGAACTCTTTCCGAAATAGCTTGAGGGCTTTTATTACACTATTAGAAGTGTCTTCCAAACTTTTGGTATTGCAAGTAAATTGATCAAATTCAGCAATTTCGAAAGTGATTTGATCAAAAAGATCTATAGCTTGAAATAAAGAAGCGATCTCATGAAAGTTATCGCTTCTTTTACCTATAATAAGAAAAAAACAATTGATTTTTGCAGGTGATAAGAGTGTAAAACTAGGCTTTTTTTGAAGCTTCATTTGCTTCTTGTTTTTCCTTATGAGTCCACTCATCTTCAGATTTTACTGGCTCTAAATCTTCAGATGACACAGCTTCTTCTGAACTATTAGGCTTTACAACAACCTCATCAACCTGAGCTTCAATGACACCTTCAGGCTTGATAGTTAAAGAAACTGCAGCTTCTACATCTTCTTTTAGTAAAACTAAGATACTGTGAATACCTGTATCTTTAATTGGTTTAGACAGCTTGATTTGCTTCTTTTCAATTTCAAAGCCTTCTTCTTTTAAAAGCACAGCAATATCACCCGAGCTAACTGAGCCATACATTTTCCCTTCAGGATCAACTTTAACTTCAGTTTTTAGAGTAATATTTTTTAACTTTTCAGCAATCTCTTCTGACTGCTTTTTATCAACCAAAGCTCTTTTTTTACGCTCTTCTTGTAGCTTTTCTTGCCTTTTTAAAGTATTTTTATCAGCTACGATCCCCATTCTCTTAGGAAGTAGAAAATTCCTGGCAAAACCTGATTTAACAGTTACCAAATCTCCAGCTTTACCTAAATCTTCTACATCTTCCAATAACAGTAATTGTTGTTTCATTTTCGCACTCTTTATTTAAAATTACTCTTGGGCAACAAACGGCAATAATGCAACATATCTTGCTCGCTTAATTGCTTTTTTAAGTTTCCTTTGAAAATAATAAGAGACACCAGTAATCCTACGTGGGAGGATCTTACCTTTTTCAGTAATAAACAACTTAAGCGTCTCAATATCTTTATAGTCTATGTCAGTAAAGCCTGACGTTTTAAAAGGACAGTTTTTTTTCTTTTTTGCAAACATCAATCCTGAATCATTTCTTCTCATACTGATTTCCTCAAACTTGTTTTAATGGTTTAAATTCAAGGGTTTCCTTAACGTGGTTCGTTCTCATTGTCATAAAACGAATCAAGTCTTCATGAAGATGGTATTCTTTCCAAATTTCTTCCATAGCAAGTGATGGGCAAGAAAAATAAACTAGAAAATAGTAACCTTCTCTTTTCCCGTGAATTTCATATGCTAATTTAGATCTTCCTTGATCATGGATTTTATGAATTTCACCACCTTTTTCAGTGATTCCACTCAAAATTTTATCCAAGGCCTTTTTTCGCGACTCATCACTTAATGTCGCATTAAGAATATACATGCCTTCATAAAGATGTTTTCTTAACTTTTTCATTAACTTTCACCTAAATGTTTCTTTATTCGGGTATTTGCAAAATTCATGGCTTTTTCCACCCCTTCTTTAAACAGGATTTCAATCGTATCAAGCGCTTTTTGCTTAACATTTTTGATAATCGCAGCCTCTGAAGATGAGAATTTTTTTAATACAAATTCCTCTAAATTTATTATTTTATCAGTTCCTATTCCTATCTTAAGTCTAGCATAAGACTTAGAATTTAACTCATGTTCGATACTTTTAAGTCCGTTATGTGTCCCGGCCCCACCAAAGGGCTTTAGTCTAAGTTCACCTAACGGAGTATCAATATCATCAACAATTACAAAAACGTTTTCTACGTCTATTTTATAATAATTGATGCATCCCTTAACTGCCTTGCCACTCAAATTCATATAGGTTTTCGGTTTTAATAAAACTACCCTATTATGATCTATCTCGGTTGTGGCAATTAATCCATTAACCTTTCGTTTTTCTTGCAAGTTAAGTCCGTACTTTCTTGCAAGATCATCTAATATTTCAAATCCAATATTGTGCCTAGTCTCAACATATTGCTTTCCTGGATTTCCTAATCCCACAATTAAGTAAGACTTTGACACTTAAACTTTACCTTTTCGCTACAACTACTGCAACTTCTTCCATTTGAGCTATCGGAGTTACGTTTTCAGGAAGCGAAATATCTGACAATCTCAAAGACTGTCCAATCACCAAATTCTTAACATCAAGCTCAAACTTGTTAGGTATGTTAGCAGGTAAACATCTTACTTTTAAATGCCTGATAACAGCCCTCAACACGCCTCCTAACTTAACTCCTTGGCAGTCAACCCCATTGATAAGTTTAATTGGAACGTTAACATTAACAGGGATATCTTTTTCAACAACCTCAAAGTCAAAGTGGATAGGATCGTATGTTGTTATTTTATATTGGATATCTTTTACAATAACTTGATGTGCCTTACCTTCTAGATCTAAAGAAAAAACAGTAGACCCTAATGTCCCTGGAGTAATATTTCTTAAGATCGCGTTGATTTCAGGTCCTTTCAAAAAAATATTCTCATTAGAAAACTTAGGCCCATAAAGTACCGCAGGGATATCGCCTTCTCTAAGAATCTTGTTCTTTTCACCTTTAGTTTTTCCTTGTCGCTTATAAGCTGAAAGTTTCATTTTTTTTCCTTTTTTATTTATTGATATAAGGATGATATCGATTCCGCATTTAAAACGCACTTAATTGCTTTACTAAAGTGCCTTGCAGTCGATACTACCTCTATTTTGGTGCTTTCAAAAAAACATGGGACTGTATTTGTAATAAATATTTTTTCAATATTGCAATTTTCAAATACAGTTTCATCTCCTAAATAATGCGTAACTGCTACATAAATTTTTGTAGCGCCAGCTTCCCTACAAATTTTCTCAGCTAACTTAATCGTTCCAGCAGTAGAGCATATATCATCAACAATAAGTACTTCCTTTCCTTCAACATGACCAATCAAAGCTTTTGAAGTAACTTTAGACGAGCTTACCCTTTTTTTATCAATGATTGCCATATCAGAGTTTAAATCTGCTGCAAAAGCCCTTGCCATTTTACTACTGCCAACATCAGGTGATACAACTACAAGTTTTTCTAAGTTGAGTTTTTTCACCGCTTCAATCAAAAGAGGTCTGGCGTAAAGGTCATCGACAGGTATATCAAAAAACCCTTGAATTTGCGGAGTATGCAAATCCATCGTCAGCACTCTTGTAGCACCTGATTTTTCCAGAAGGTTAGCGACAAGCTTAGCTGTAATTGGAGCTCTAGCCCCATCTTTACGGTCTTGGCGTGCGTAACCATAATAAGGAATAACTGCAGACACAGACCTTGCTGACGCCCTTTTAAGAGCATCAATAATAATCAAAAGCTCCACTAAAAAATGATTTGGTCTTCTTGCAATACTCTGAAGAACAAATACATCCTTACCTCTAACATTGCTCTGAATTTCAACCCCTATTTCGTTATCAGGGAACAGTTGAATATCCATCTTCCCTATTGTACTTCCTAAAGTAGCAGCTATTTCTTCCGTTAATTGCGGATGAGAAGAGCCACTAAATATGAAATACGGATCGCAACCTGTCATTTTTCAGTCTGGAAGTTAATATCTGGGGTGGAAGGATTCGAACCTCCGAATGGCGATACCAAAAACCGCTGCCTTACCGCTTGGCTACACCCCAACAGTCATTCAATTAATGAATTCAAGGAACAATAATATCGAAGTAATGGAATTATTTGCAAGAAGCCTTTAACTTCAAAAATAAGATCTATGTTATCAGTTGGAATATACAAGGATTTTTTATGAAAATCGTTCATGTTGCACTAGAGCTCGCACCTATAATCAAGGTAGGAGGACTTGCAGATGTTGTCCATGGCCTTAGCGCTGAGTTAGCTAGGCAAAAACATTCAGTACAAGTGATAGTCCCTCTGTATGGTTTCTTGGATAAAAAAAATCTTGGTTTGATAGATTCAAATGAAAAATTTGTAGTTAGTGAAAAAAATTCTTGGCATAACAATCAAGTTTTTAGAAAAAAAATTGATGATGTTGAGGTAATTTTCATCGAAATGCATCACCCAGAAAAATATTTTAGTCAAAAAAATATTTACGGCTATGAAAATGATATCCCTAGATTTATTTATTTCTCTAGGGCTGCACTGGAGTTTTTATTAAATGAAAAGCAGGAAATCGACACTCTTCACTTGCATGATTGGCATGTCAGTATTTGTTCTGTAATGGTTGAAGATATTTTAAAAAAACATGGGTTAAAAGTAAAAAAAACAGTCTTAACTGTTCACAATTTTCACTACCAGGGAAAATGCGCCCCAATAGATTTAGACAATATTGGGCTGAATGGAAACAGCTATTTAAAACCGGACCTTCTACAAGATTCTAACAAAAAGTATCCAAACAGTCTAAATTTACTCCAAGGAGGAATTAACTACTCCAATGCTGTTACAACTGTCTCAAAGACATATGCAGAAGAGCTCTTAGAGAATATGCATACTTATGGTTTAGAAAAAACAATAAAAGAAGCTAAAAACAAACTGATTGGAATCTTAAATGGAATAGACATCAACCAGTGGGATCCCTCAACTGACAAGGCCCTCAGCTGTAACTTTTCAAAAACTCAAGACACCTCCGAAATTGCCAATAAAAGGGGCAAAAATAAACAATCCTTGCTTCATGAGCTGAACCTGCAGGGCTTTAATAAACCTTTGTTCATTTTTATAGGCAGACTTGTAAAGCAAAAAGGAGTCGAACTTCTAGAACCTATAATAAAATACATTCTGAGCAAAGAAGGCACCTTTATATTATGTGGATCTGCTGTCGACCCTTTAATTCAAAAACACTTTGAGGAGCTAAAAGAAAAATATGAAAGTTCTCAACAAGCTCACTTTCACTTTGATTATAATGAAAGTTTAACAAGAAAAATGTATAGCTCTTCAGATTTTGTTTTAGTTCCGTCTCTCTTTGAGCCGTGCGGACTTGTTCAACTAATTGCCATGCGATATGGCGCCATCCCAGTTGTAAGACAAACGGGCGGCCTCAATGATTCAGTAAATGACATAGAAAAGCCTGGCCTTAAAAATGGTATTGTATTTGAGAAGTTCAACCAAACCGAGTTTATAAAAGCAATAGACAGAGCTTTCAAACTTTACCAAAAGCCAGAGACAAAAGATTTGATAAAGAAAATAATGCAAATGGATTTTAGCTGGGAAGTCTCTGCGAAAAAATATCTGACTCTTTATCAATCTTGATTAAATTTTCTTAACCGCTTTTTTTACAAATTGCCAATTTGATACAAAATAATCAATCATTGACAAGACTGCATAAGCTGCAACTAAGCTTACTGTAATTAAAGAACTCACCCTGAGTGTAGTTAAACTTATCCATCTAACATTATAAAAAATCATTAAAACCAAAATTAAAAAAGCTGCAACTGCCTGCAAAATCGCTTTGATCTTTCCACTCATCCTAGCTGCTAAAGCATAACCTCTCAATGCACAAAGCGTGCGAAAAGTATTAATCACAAATTCTCGATAGAGAAAAACTAACACTAATAAAATAGGCAAAGCTATAACGCCTTGAGTAAATGTGAAAAAAACTGTAATTCTCGTAATGCTATCTGCCATCGGATCGAAAACTTTTCCAAGATCTGTTACTTGGTTTTTCTTTCTAGCTAAAAATCCATCAAACAAATCTGAAAACTCGCATATGCTAAGCAAGATAATCAAAATGACAGGAACCCAAAAAAAGCTTATTCCCAAGCTACTGTAATACAGGTAAAAAATAGGAAACAGCGGAATTATGAGAATACGCAAAAGAGTAAATAAATGAGCAACACTCATCGTTACCTTCTCATTTTTTTATAAAAAAGCCTAAAAAAACAGCTAGATTTAATCAAGAAATTAAAAGTTCAAAGCTACAGCTTCAAGCTTTTTTGCTATAGTAAATAGCTTGCATTTTGTGAATTAGGGTTCAAGGACATATGAACTAAAAATTGTTTCATAATTTCATGCGCTCTAATTTTTAGCTTCCTTGAATCAATGGTCTCTTGCGCATTATGCTTTCTTAAGTCTTCTATTGCATTTTTAATTGCATGGCCTTGGTCTAAACCCTTATTTGCAAAGGTATTTATCATGGTCTTAGCATCAGCAAAAGCTCTCGAAGTGGCTTTAGCTAAAAGCTCTACCAAGATATTTTCTTCAGCCATTCGATTAAATGCATAATTGACAAGACTTTGTGAATATTTACAAACATTTTCAATCATTGAAAAAAACCCATTAATTTTTGTAAAAAATTATATATTAAAAAGGTGAAAATTGCAAGCTATACAAACTTTAATTTGACTCTAAAATATTTTTTTTATATCAAAGCTGCAAGAAAAAGGTAAAATATGGAAAAATGCCGCAAATTCTATAATTTTTTTGAAGTAATAGGGAAATCCTTAAAAAGTCCATTTCTTCTCTTAATTAGGCTAATATGGGGATATCAATTTTTTATAGCAGGCTTAGGAAAACTTACAAATTTATCACAAGTTGCAAGTTTTTTTGAGAATCTCAACATACCTATACCAAAACTATCCGTATTTTTAGTAGCTACGTTTGAAATATTGGGAGGAGCTTCACTTTTTTTTGGATTAGGAGCTAGATTTATGTCTGCCTTACTGATCATAATTATGATAGTGGCCTATTCAACAGCTCACTCAACAAACCTTACAATTTTTTCTTTTATTACAAACCCTGTGTTATTTGCTAAAGAGACCCCCTTTTCGTTTCTTTACACATCTTTAGTTGTTTTTATCTTTGGACCTGGAAAATTTTCCTTAGATCAAATTTTAAAGAAATAACATAGCCTACTTAACTCTATTATTATGATAGATGAGCTATCTCCCGTAGAAGGCTTTTTTGGTTTTGATATATATACTTGATAAAAGAGAAATATAGTTTTGAGATAACAGCCATTTTAAAGAAGCGCATCTCCCAAAATTTTCCTCGATTACAAGGTATGTCTCAATGAACCTACGAAGTAAATCAGTTGTAGGTTTTTTTCGCATCTCGCAGTCTACTATCACTCTATTTACTTCTACATATTTAATTTTTTTTAAAAACAACTTTGAGAGCAGATTCAGATTAGGCCTATAGTTATATCGAATATCAATTCCTTTAATTTGATGAATGACGGCTGTTTTTACTAAAATGCTCTCAAATTTTGATGGTAGCATCCCCTTTGACAAAAACTTTCTATTAAAAGGAAACCTTTCCACATAAGGCAGGGTATCGATATCTCTTTTAACATAGCTACAAAATATTAAATCAGGATCCTGCTTTGAATCTACGAACAGATCCCTTAGAGCATTTTCTCCTAAAAAGTTATCACCTGTTAACAAAAATTGAGTATATTTTCCCTTGGCTTTTTCAAATCCTGACTGCATCAAAGTCCCAAGACCTCCTTCTAAAATAACTTCGATATGTTCTATTTGATCAATATAAGGGTCGAAAATCTCTTCTTTGTTAACTTGATCTATCACAATAACTTCAAAATCTTTGAAAGATTGTTTTAAAATACTATCCATTGTAAGGGAAAAGAGCTGAGGCATGTCTCTTACTAAGATGATAATTGAAAGGAAAGGTGAATTCATAATAATATTATTGTTTCCAAGTAAGTTTACATGTACCATATTTAAAAATGAATTCAAGCAGTATGTCAAAAGAAAATTTATTATCATTAAAGCCGTTGGTCGCCTTATGCAAAAGACGCGGTTTTATTTACCCTGGATCTGAGATTTACGGTGGTTTTGCCAACACTTATTCCTACGGCCCTTATGGGTCTGAGCTAAAGAAAAATATTTCCAACTTGTGGTGGAAAACTTTCGTCCATAAAAGAACTGATATTGTCGGAATTGACGGGCCAATCTTACTTCATCCGAAAACTTGGGAAGCATCCGGACACTTGGAAGGTTTCAGTGATGCTCTAGTCGACTGCAAAAAATGTAAAATGAGATACAGAGCAGATCATTTAATTGAAAATGCTTTATCGATTGATGTAGAAGGAAAAAGTGAAAGCGAGCTTTCAAAAATTATCTTTGAAAATAAACTTAAATGTCCTAATTGCTCATCATCTGATTTTACTGATGTAAGACACTTTAACTTGATGTTTTCAACTAAAATGAGCAAAACATCAAACGCTGATGATGACATAGCTTATCTCAGACCTGAAACAGCCCAATCAATTTTCTTAGATTATAAAAATGTTGTGGATTCAACTAGGCAAAAACTTCCCTTTGGGATTGCTCAAATCGGAAAAGCTTTTAGAAATGAAATAACACCTGGCAACTTCATTTTTCGAGTCATAGAATTCGAACAAATGGAAATAGAATATTTTATCGAGGAAAACGGCTGGCAACAGTCTTTCGATGAATGGCTTATCTCTATGCAAAAATGGTGTGATTTAATTGGACTTAAGCGGGAAAATCTGAACATCTCAGAGCATGCTAAAGAAAAACTTTCCCACTACTCTAAAAGAACTGTAGATATTGTGTACGACTTTCCATTTGGAACTCATGAGTTGTATGGGTTAGCTTATCGTTCTGATTTTGACTTATCCAGTCATTCCAAAGTAAGCAAACACCCATTAATCTGGCACGACCTTGAAAACAAGGTAAAATTTACCCCTCATGTGATTGAGCCAACATTTGGGCTAGACCGCACTATTTTAGCAGTCTTATGTGATGCTTATGAAGAAGAGAAGCTTGAGAATAATGAAATGCGCACTCTTTTAAGATTATCACCCAAGATTGCCCCTATAAAGCTTGCTGTTTTTCCGCTGATGAAAAAGCCTGAGCTAGCAAAGCTTGCAAAAGAGATTTTCAATATGCTCTTAGACCATTTTTACTGTGAGTACGATGAGTCTGGAGCCATTGGGAAACGTTATAGAAGACAAGATGAGCTAGGAACCCCTTACTGTATAACTGTTGATTATGACTCTTTAGAAGATAGTACGGTAACGATTAGAGAAAGAGATTCCATGGAACAAGTAAGGATGTCAAAGGACAAGCTAGTTGCATTTTTCATAGACAAGATAATCAATAACTAAGGGAGAAAGCGTTTTTTCTCTTTAGGGGTAAATAAGATATTATTTTGTTTTTTTAATATCTTGTGCCTATGGTTTGCTATTATTTTATAAATCCAATCTATTAAAAAAGATGGTAGTATAAAAAATGCTCCAGGCATTTTATATACCCCTCCTAACAGCCATAGTGTCCGGAAAAATCCTTTTGCCCTTAACCAGCATTTTTTGTTTTTCTTAGCAAAGTTTTCCATCAAAATAAGTGAATTAATACTTAATAGCTTTGAATGCTTACTTTTTAAAACTGAGCGGGCTGTCTCACCCATTAAGGGCGCAAAGCAAAATAATTTACTCCTATCTATTTTAATAATTTTTTTTATGGATGCTCTACATAGAGGGCAACTACTATCAAAAAATATTAAGTGCTTAAATTGATGTGTCATCTTGTTTTAAAAATTTAACGACTGGCCTTTGTTTTTTTATACTATCAAATTGTTTTGCAAGTTCCATTGCTTCTTCATCATTTAGTTTTCCGCTCAAGATCTTTTCTTTAATTGTCTCTCTTTGGGACATCCAGTGGCGATCTAGTAATTTTTGAACTGTATCAATGAAAAATTTCTCAGCTTTAGATTCGTCAATTCTTTTTTGAAGCATCTGAGCTAAAAATAACTGCTCTTCTGCACCTTTCAAAGCTATGGTTAAAGAGAGCAAGTCTTTTGGTTTTTTTGACTCACAGGCGTCTATGTACGTTTGGAAAAGGTTTTTACAGACATTAACTTTGAAATGATCTTTAGTAAGATTCAACTTAGCCAGCTCAATAAAATCAGGATAAGTATCACCGAGTAAATAAAGCCACCTTAACAAATCAGCTTCTAGAATTAAATCGGCATCGATATCGGTATGGGAGACACTTGCTTTTTTCTTTAAAAGAACTTCCGTAGTTGTAGAACTAGTACTCATAAGCTCAAGTGGTGTCTGCGTAAGCCTTGAAAGTTTCCTCAAGCTTTCATGAACCATAAGTGGATGATCCCAATTTCTAATTTGCTCTGCTATGCTCTCAATTAGCCTAGTCTTATGAGCTGGTGACTGTAAATTTATTTCTTTTGACTTTACCTGAACCAAAAAACTCAAGTAATCAACTGCCTTTTCAATTTTTGATTCAAATTCTTTCGCTCCTTTTTCTAAAATAAAGTTATCAGGATCTAGATTATCTTCCAAAGAAAGCACCTTAACTTCAATTCCTTCTTTTTGGAAAAGGTCGCCTGTTTTTATTGCAGCTTCCACTCCAGCTTTATCTGAGTCAAATGCGATATAGACATTTTGTATTCCGAGATGGAGCAAGAGATCAACATGATCCTTTCCAAAAGCAGTCCCTTGAGATGCAATTGTGGCTGTAAAGCCCGCATAAATTAAACGAAGAGCGTCAAACTGACCCTCCACAATTAAAGCCCATTTATCTTTAACTATTTTTTTTCTTGCAAAGCTCAGACCAAAAAGCGTTTTGGATTTTTTAAACAACGCAGTTTCAGGGCTGTTGATATACTTACCGCCAAATGTATTTGATTTATATTTTCTTGCACTAAAGGCTATGACAGACCCCATCGCATCCAAAATTGGGATTGTGATCCTGTCATAGAAAAAAGGGTATTTTTTTTCAGTTAAAAGTCCGCAATCTTTAAGTGTTTGATCATTAACTTTATTTTTTTCCATGTATTTTTGAAAAAGCGCGCGTCGATTTGGAGCAAAGCCTATTCTGAAAGCCTGAATAAAGTTTAAATCCATTCCCCTTTCATATAAGTAAGCCAAAGCTAGCCTCCCTTCTTCGGAGTATAAAAGGCAAAACTGAAAAAAATTACATGCCTTTTCCATAGCACTTTTCAGATGAGATTTATCTGACTGTGATACTGCAAATGTTTCTGATTTTTCTAAATGCACATGAAAATTATCTGCTAGATGCTCAACTGCATCTAAAAAGCTCATCTTTAGATAGTTCATTAAAAAAGAAATTGCATCACCGTGAGCTCCGCAGCCATAGCAATGATAATGATTTTCCCCCTTATGAATCACAAAAGAAGGTGTCTTCTCTTCATGGAAAGGACAAAGCCCTTTGTAAAAAGCGCCTTGAGACTTCAAGTTTACATGGGGAGACAAAACTTCAACTAAGTTTATTTTTTGTCTAAGTTCTTCTAAGGATGCTTTGCTAAATGACGACATGGTGTATCTTCGTGTACATAAAACCCTTTTCTAAATGTAATTCTTTCGAATCCGTGATTTTTGAGATAGCTAAAAACTCGTTTTTCAAAAACATCCCCTCTTGGAAAATGGCCAGCATCGGCTCTAATTTCTTGATAGATAGGCTGTTGAAAATCTTTTGTCCTTATTAAAAACATCTGATCTGAAAATCCTTCTTTTGCAAAGAAAAAATTTCTGTCTTTTTTATAGGACTGAGCATTTACTTCATTTTTTTTATTATTCCAAATTAAATTAGCAACTTTACAATTAGGATATTTTTCTAAATGTTGAATTGCCTTCTCGATCCATTTTACAGGCTTTATGACTCTCACATCCCCTGTTGTATACAAAAGATAATCCGTCCGGCATGCAAAAATTGCGGCAAGAGGAGCTAGTGCATTATAATAAATCCAATCATTATCTACCCCTTCATAGCTTTCAGCATCTTTTGTTGTTTTAAAGTCGCTTTTATTCAATTTGAAGAATTTAAGAATATCATTTTCAAGTTCTTTTGCGATGACAATATCTGAAAGTATATTTCTTTTTTTTAAACTCTCTGCAGCTGTTAGAACCTCGCTTAATAGTTTAACATTGTTAACAACAAGCATTTTTTCTATGAAAGGATAAAGATGATTTGAAATCATCTCATTCAATATATTTTGATCTAGCAGTAAGCTTTTCCAGTCTTTTTCATAGCAGGTTGTTGCAAAGGTAATGCTACGAGGGCATTTTTTTTTAAAAAAAAGAAAAGGCATGTTAAAAAAGATGGTAACTTTTTAAAATATTTCCAAAAGCATAGCATATGATACAAGAAAAATCAAAAACTCCTATGATGAAACAGTGGCATGACTTGAAAAAAAAAGCAGGCGACGCGCTACTTTTTTTTCGTCTTGGAGATTTTTATGAAGCATTTTATAAAGACGCTGAAATAATCGCTAAAAATCTAAACCTCACTCTTACAAAAAGACAAGAGATTCCAATGTGTGGGGTGCCATTTCATGCAAGCGACAACTACATTGATAAATTAGTTGCCCTAGGATTTAAGTTAGCAATAGCTGAACAGACTGAAGACCCAAAGGTCGTTAAAGGAATTGTTAAAAGAGAAATTGTTCGTTTTGTATCACCTGCAACAGTTATTAGCTCTACTTTACTAAACGATAAATCTAATAACTATTTTGCAGCCATCCATCAAATCAGAGATCACTTTGGGATTGCATATATCGATCTGACAACTTCTGACTTTTATGTTTTAGAAGTCAAGGAACTAAACAGTCTTTTGAATGAACTTTACCGAATTCAACCAAAAGAAGTTTTGATAGATGATAAATTTAAAAAATCTCATGAAGCTCTTTTGAAAGAACTTCAAGAACTGCAGTCTTTCACCCTCACTGTGAAAGATATCTGGCTTTTTGATCATCAGCTAGCTCTTCAAAAGCTAACTTCCCACTTTAATGTTCTATCTTTAGATGGTTTTGGGATGAGAGCAATGATAGCCGCTATTAATGCAGGTGGAGCTTTAATAGCTTACTTACAAGATGAACTATCTTTTAAGTTAGATCATATACAAACAATCCAATTAGATAATGCAACAGACCACATGTCAATCGACAGATCTACAATGAGCCATTTGCAGCTTATAAGTAGTGACAAAATAGATAATAAAACATCTCTTTTCTCATTACTTGATAAAAGCTCAACTTCAATGGGAGCTAGATTATTAAAAAAATGGATCCAACATCCTTTACTTGACTTAGAAGAAATAAAAAGCCGTCAGGAATCAGTCAAAGCACTTTTCTCAGATGTGATTGAAATAGACAAGATTCTATCTAAAATTAAAGATGTTGAAAGACTTGTTAATAAGGTTAAAGGTGGTTATGAGACCCCAAGAGAATTATACCATCTCATCTTATCTTTAAGGCATGTCAATGATTTGAAAGATCTTTTAAAAGACTTTGACGTTCCATATTTAAAAAAACAGTGTCTAGATCTTTACGATTTTAAAGAAATCTGTGAGCTTATAATTAATGCGATCAATGAAAACCCACCTCTAAGAGTAAGTGATGGAAATCTCTTCAAAGAAGGATATGATAAAAAATTAGATGAATATCGTTCCCTTTCCACAAATAGCAAAGCGTGGATTGCAAATTATCAAAATCGTCTAAGAGAAGAGACTAAAATAAAAAATTTAAAAGTAGGATTTACAAAAGTATTTGGATATTACATAGATGTTAGCAAGGGTCAAAAAGACAAAGTTCCTGACTTTTTCCAAAGAAGACAAACCCTTGTAAACTCTGAAAGGTTTATAACTGATGATCTTAAAGACTATGAAGTAAAGGTTTTCTCTGCAGAGGAAAAGACAAAAGCCGTAGAACTTGAGTTGTATGAAAAACTTAAAGCTAAGTTATTAAATTATTATGAGAAAATCCTAAGCGCTGCTAAAGCGGTAGCAATTATTGATGTTTTAAACTCTTTTGCAGCAATTGCAATAGAAAATGACTATGTCATGCCGGTTATTGATGAATCTAATGACTTAATTATTGAACAAGGACGGCACCCAATTGTTGAAAAGAATATAGGAGACTCTAGCTTCATTCCTAATGATACTTACTTTGACTCCTCCAAACAGCTATATCTTATCACAGGGCCAAATATGGCCGGAAAATCTACTTATATTAGGCAAGTTGCAATGCTCATTATCATGGCGCAAATGGGGTCTTTTATTCCGGCTAGAAAAGCAAAGATTGGCATTGTCGACAAACTATTTACCAGAATAGGTGCTAGTGATGATCTAGCAAAAGGTCAGTCGACATTCATGGTGGAAATGAGTGAGACTGCAAATATTTTGAATAATGCAACTAATAAGTCGCTAGTGATCCTAGATGAAATTGGCAGAGGCACATCTACTTATGACGGGATATCAATCGCCTATGCTGTTTGTGAATATCTTTTAACAACTGAAAATAAAAAAGCTAAAACTTTGTTTGCTACACATTACCTGGAGCTTACAGAGTTAGAGGAAAAATATCTTACAGTGAAAAATTACCAAGTTGCAGTAAAAGAAAATAATGAATCTGTAGTTTTCTTGCATCGCATTATAGAGGGCAAAGCTGATAAAAGTTACGGAATCCATGTTGCAAAACTTGCAGGTTTACCTGCTAGTGCTATTAGGACAGCTAAAAAAATGCTGGAGAGACTAGAAAAAGCTCCACAAAAAAAGAAATCACCAGAAAAACAGTTAAGTCTTTTCCAAGAAAAAGCCCCTAAAAATCCTATTATCGAAGAGATCAAGTCAATTGACATTAACCAACTGACTCCAATTGAAGCTTTTAAAAAATTGCTAAAGATGCAAGAAAAAGCATATGAGCTTTGATGTCAATCTATTAGAAAAATATCCAACTGATCCCGGCGTCTATTTAATGAAAGATGAGCGGGGACAGATTTTATATATTGGAAAGGCAAAAAATATAAAAAATCGTTTACGCCAATATTTTGTGAAAACTGCTGACACTCGCGAAATGATCCCCTACCTAATAGCAAAAGTAAAAGTAATTGATACAATAGTTGTCTTATCTGAAAAAGAAGCTCTTTTACTTGAGAACAACCTCATAAAGCAACATAAACCAAAATACAATGTCATGCTAAAAGACGATAAGACTTTTGTATCTTTAGTGCTGACAAATCATAAGTGGCCAATGCTCCGCCTTATTAGATATAAAGGAAAGCCAAAGACTAAAGGTAAGTATTTTGGCCCCTATACGAATGCCAAAGCGGCAAGGCAAACGCTTGATTTAGTATTGAAACTTTTCCCCCTTAGACAATGTACAGACAATGAGCTAGCTTCTAGAACAAGGCCTTGTCTTTTGTATGATATAAAAAAATGCTTAGCTCCCTGTGTTAACAAATGCACTGTTGAAGAATATCAAGAGCTCGCGTATGGCACTAAAAAACTGTTACTTGGAAAGGACAAAGAACTCTTAAAAAAACTTAGAAAAGAAATGAAAGAAGCCTCAGATGCCCTTGAGTTTGAAAAGGCCGATGAGATCTATCAAAGTATTAAGCAAATTGAGCATGTATTAGAAGTGCAACACGTACAAAACCCGGCTGCTAAAGATACTGATGCGATTGGAATATGTCGTGAAAGCGATCACCTAGTTATTGTTTTATTACTATTTAGAGAAGGACGGCTAGTAGGCTCTGAGCATTTTAGCTTTTATCAAATACTAGATGAAGATGAAAAAGCAATTGGCCAATTTATATTACAGCATTATCAAGAAAATAGAGCTCCAAGCGAAATTTTACTGCCGATCGATATCTCCGACCAAGACATTTTAAAAGAGTTAATTTCAGATCACAGTGGTCAAAAAGTTAATATATCAACTCCATCAAAAGGACATAAGTTAGAGCTCATTCAGATGGCCCTAAAAAATGCTGAGGCGATTTTCAAACGAGAAAAAGATTTAAAGTCTTTAAAAGAAAGAATGCTTTTAGACTTGCAAGAGATTTTGCAACTTCAAAGATTCCCGAGAAGAATTGAATGTTTTGACACTTCAAATATATCAGGCAAAGATGCTGTAGCTTCAATGGTCACCTTTGTAAATGGCGAAAAATATAAAAAGAAAACAAAACTATTTAAAATCAAATCCTCCGAAAGCTCTGATGATTATTCAGCTTTATATGAAGTTATTAAAAGGCATTATGTAAAACAAAAAGATCTAAATGACTTTTGCGATTTGCTTATTATTGACGGCGGAAAAGGTCAGCTTAATATCGCATTAAAAGTCTTTGATGAGCTTAATATAGCATCGGTCGATGTAATTGGAGTCTCAAAACAAGATGCTAAACACACCAAAGGAATGACAGAAGAAAAAGTCTTTATCCCCCATCAAAAAGATCCTATTCTAATCAACCCTAGGTCTCCTATTTTAGCACTTTTGCAAAGAATCAGAGATGAGGCGCATAGAGTAGCTATAAACTATCACAGAAAGGTTCGCTCTAAAAGAACCATCAAAACATCTCTACAGACAATTCCTGGAATTGGAGAGATCAAAAGAAAGAGACTACTGCAAGAATTTAAGAGTTTAAAAAAGGTGTTACAAGCCACTGATGAAGAGCTTAAAGCTGTTAAAGGGATCACACAAAAAGACATCCAAAACATCCGTGAGGTCATAAAAGAAAATAAAAATTCTCAAGCCTCAGAGTTTTAAAATCAGAAAAATAAAGGATACTTACCAAGGCATTGGACATAAAGCAGAAGTCTAAACAGGCTGGGTATAGTTAATATAAAAAGAGCTTTTATAACCCATATCTGCAAATATTTTTTTAAGATCTTGCTCCCATAAATCGAAGTCACTATTTTCTAGTGCACTAGAACTTTGAATGTTAATTTCTATGATTTGATCTTTATTTATTTTTACTATTGGTGTTAGATAAGAAAGCTTTTTATCCGATTGGAAGTAGTGTTTCACTTTATCTTGTATGATTTTTTTATCCACATCATAAAGTCCATTTTTTGACTTCATGCGTATAGTTTTCTTTCCTTCTTGAAATCTAAGACCTATAAACAATAAAAAACCTAAAGAGAAGAAAACTAAGCCAACATTTTTCAATGAAGTTTTTAAATATAAGAAAATAAACTCATAAAGTGGTAAAGACACGTTCGACAAAATTAGAAAAATTCCGATCAGAACACAACAAAGAGCAATATTAAAATTAATAAAAGAAATAAGCTGCTCTGGCAATCTCATCTAAAACTCTTCAGTGTATTCATCATCGATAAGCCTAGGTTCACTTTCATTTTCTAGTGGCTTCGCATCATCCGCCTTTACTAAAAGGTTTTTAAAAATGACATGAACTGAGGCAACATGCAGTCCAGTTAACTTACTTATATCTTCTACAACTTTAGTTTGAATTTCTTCTGCTTTCTCGGGTATGCAAAGCCCATAAAATATATTTAACTCAACTCGGATATTCACTGAGTGTCTTTTCTGGTCTTGCTCTACATAAATTCCCTTAATCTTTTCAACCTCTCGTCCGAGCAAACTATCAAAAAAGCTGCCCTCAATCAAACAAATGCCCTCTATTTTGGATAGACATTGCAAAGTAATTGCTTGAAAAACTCTACTTTCAATATCTCTGATATATGTTGTGTCTGGCAACTCAAGCTCTTTTTTATCTATTTGTTTTAACTTCTCATACATTAGCATCTCCTTTTTTTTTGACTACATTGTAAACATTGATCTTTAAATGGCAAATGAGAGCTTGTATATAACTCATTTTTTTTGATATTAAAAAAAAGAGGATAAAAAATGACAAGTCCATATATTTGGCTATTTGTACAAATAAGCTTTGCGCTCATTTCTTCTTTTGTGGCATACAAAAGGTCTCGCAGTCCTTATATCTGGTTTTGGGCTGGTTTATTTTTTTCGTTCATAGCTTTGATAGTTCTTCTTATTTTGCCACCTTTAGATGAGAGAAAAGAAAACAATTCAGAGTTGGTTGAAGACTTAAAAGAAATTCAAGAACTAGAAACTATTGAAGAGGATCAGGAAAAACTTCCTAGTGATGCTGATAATAGATTATGGTATTACTTAGATGAAAACGGTAAACAAATTGGCCCCATGACCTTGCAAGCTTTGATTAATGAATGGAGTGATAAAAAAATAAAAGAAAATACTTTTGTTTGGAATGAAGAGATGCCAGATTGGAAGCCTCTAAGCGAGACTTCCGACTTTAAATTTTTCAGGTAAATTACCAGCTAGCTTTGACAACGCCTGGAATAAACCCGCTAGATGCAAGCTCACGAAAGCATAATCTTGAAAGTTTAAACTTGCGTAAGTAACCTCTAGCTCTACCAGTCATCGCGCATCTATTTCTAAGACGAACTGGAGACGAGTTTTTAGGCATTGAATTAAGCTTGCGAACAGCATTCATTCTCTCTTCATCAGACACCCTAGGATCAGATACAATTTTTTTCAGTTCCTGTCTTTTTTCCCATCTGATGTTAACTGACCTTTGTCGTCTTTTCTCTTTAGCGATCATTGCTTTTCTTGCCATAAATATACTACCTATTCCTTATCTGGCCCTTACAGACCTTTTTTGACTTTGTTTACGTTTAGGGTTTTTTTTATTGATAACATATAGTCTACCCTTTCTTCGAACAATTTTATCACCTTTTGAAGGATCTGCTTTAATTGATGCTCGGACTTTCATAAAAAATTCCTATAACTTTATTGCTAATAGCATGAATTTATAACTTATTCAGAGTTTCTTTTCAATCTCTATTGCAATTCAATGCAAAGTTAGTTATTTTATATGACAAAAACTATGAAAGCAAAGGAAATTTTTAATGAAAAGGACCTATCAACCAAGCAAAAGACGCCGACAAAAGGCGCATGGATTCCGTGTAAGGATGAAAACAGCAGCAGGACGCAAGGTAATCAACCGCAGACGCCGTCATGGGCGCAAGAAGCTTGCAGTATAAATTACAAGTTCCCAAAAGAGTTTAGACTCTTAAAAAGTAAGGAATTTAAAAAAATTTCTCGCAGTCGAAAGCGCTTAAAGTCAAAATATATTATTATAGATTATATTTTTGAATCACAAGCGCCTTCGAGGATGGGTATTGCCGCATCAAAAAAGTTCGGGAAGGCCCATGAGAGAAATCGTTTTAAGCGCATCACAAAAGAAGCGTACAGGCTGACTAGAAAAGAGCTTCCGCATTTTATTTCATTTGTTGTACGTCCAACTTTTGAGGCTAAAAAAGCTAAGATGCAAGACATTCAAAAAGAAATGCTGTTTCTTTTAAATAGTGCAAATAGAAAATGACATTTCAATTAAATCCTGATCAAAAAAAAGCTGTCGAGCAGGTAAAAGGCCGTGTATTGGTTCTTGCCGGTGCTGGGAGCGGAAAAACTAGGGTAATAACCGAAAGAATTTGTCATTTAATTAAATATCACGGCGTAAATCCTGACAACATATTGGGCCTGACCTTTACAAATAAGGCTTCTGAGGAAATGAAAGAGAGGGTAGCCCTTTCAATTGGCCATGCTATGGCCAAAAAAGTAATGCTAACCACCTTTCATAGCTTCTGTTTATATGTTTTAAGGAGAGATATTAACCTTTTGGGGTTTACCAAGCACTTTAGCATTTATGACGAAAAAGATGTAAAAAGGCTTATAAAGCAAATTCTCAAAGATTTTCTTCTAACTGAAAATATCCCAGCTGTTGGCCCTATCTATGAAACTATTTCACAGAGCAGGAATTTAGCAAAGTCATGTGAAGACGATGACATCTTAGAGGTTTCAAAGAGACTTCAAACATCGCTAAAAGCTTTTAATGCCTTAGATTTTGACAGCCTTCTAACCGTTACGATTGAGCTTTTTAAAAAGCATCCTACTGTTTTAGAAAAATACCAAGATCGATTCCGCTATATTATGATTGATGAGTATCAAGATACTAATCCAGTTCAATTTGAATTAGCCGAAATACTGACTAAAAAACATCAAAACTTATGCGTTGTTGGAGATGATGATCAATCTATTTATGGCTGGAGAGGGGCCCAAGTTGAAAATATACTAAATTTTAAATCGGATTACATTGTTAAGCTTCAGGAAAATTACAGGTCATATCAAAATATTTTAGAAGCTGCGAACAGTGTTATAGAAAACAATAAAGAGCGCCACCAGAAAAAACTCTGGTCAAAAAAAACCAATGGCACTCCCATTGAGGTTTTTCACGCCCCATCAGATGCTGAAGAGGCAAAATCTGTAGTCGATAGGATTATTGAATTTAAGAAAAAAGGATTTGAATTCAAGGACATAGCTATACTTTACCGATCTAACCTACTTTCTCGAGCCTTTGAACTTGAGCTTATGAATGCTAGTTGGAAATCAAAAGATAATTGGGTCAGAGGAATTCCCTATTCGATATTTGGCGGAGTTGAATTTGCTGAAAGATCTGAGATTAAAGATCTTTTTGCCTATCTTAGAGTTATTGTAAATCCAAAAGATGAAGAAGCTCTTTTGCGAATAATAAACGTTCCTAGAAGAGGCATATCTGATCAGTGTATAGCAAACCTTACTGATTACAACCGCAGAAAAAACATACCCCTTTGGGAACTTTTAACAAAACTAAGTGTGAATCCATTATTTTTTGATGCTCCATTATCATCGAAAGCATTAAAAGGTATAAAAAATTTTGTTAGTTTAATTGAAGAATCTAAAGTCGACTTTAGCTCAAAAGAGCTACATACCGCTTTGAAAGATTTTATTGAAAAGGCGGATCTTAAAGCTGCAGTTTTTGAAGATGTTAAAAGCGAGAAAATGCGTCAGTTCAAAATAGAAAATATCCAAGAGTGTGTGCATGCGCTAAAGGCCTATGAAAGCGACACTGAAGATCCAACTTTAAGTGATTTTATTTCCAGTTCTACACTAGCTAGGCAAAACATCTATGGGAAAAAGAAAAAAGCAAAAGAGAACTCAGTCCAACTGATGACCTTTCACAGTTCGAAAGGGCTGGAATTTCCTGTTTGCTTTTTAGTTGGCCTTGAAGACCACATAGTCCCTCATGAAAAAAGTATTATTGATACTAGTGTCGAAGAAGAAAGAAGGTTATTCTATGTTGCAATCACAAGGTGCCAACAACATCTTTTTTTAAGTATGGCAAGATCTCGAAAAAAAATGGGAAAGCTTATTAAGACCACCCCATCTAGATTTTTGTTTGAAATCCCAAAAAACCTTCTTACAGTCAAATCTCATAAAGTACTTGTTTAATTATTGTTTTCATCTTATGAAAAAAAATATGAAAATAACATTTTTTAGCACAAAGCCCTATGACGTAACTTTTTTCGAAAAGGCTAATAAAGATTTTTCATTCGATTTAAAATTTTTTAAAGAGCCTTTAGCGGAAGATACTGCCCATCTCGCAGAGGGAAGTTTTGCAGTTTGTGCTTTTGTAAATGATGACTTATGTAAATCAACGCTAAAAGAACTCAAAAAATTAAATATTCAAAACATCGCACTAAGATGTACAGGTTTTAATAATTTAGACCTAAAAACTGCCCTTGAGATGGATTTTAAAGTTGTCAATGTTCCGCACTATTCCCCTAACGCTGTTGCAGAGCATGCAGTAGCTTTAATGCTTTCTTTGAACCGCAAAATCCCCAAAGCCTACATCAGATCTAAAGAAGGAAATTTTTCTTTGGATTCATTGCTTGGATTTGACATGAATGAAAAAATAGTTGGGATTATTGGAACTGGCAGCATTGGCAAAGTCTTGGTTAAAATCCTCTTAGGTTTTGGATGTAAAATCTTATGTTATGATCCATACCCTGATCAGAGCCTAAATGTGAGCTATACTACCTTAGAAGAGTTATTTAAAGAAGCTGACATTATCAGTCTGCATTGTCCCCTCACACCGAAGACATATCACCTTATAAATGAAAATACCATTAAAATGATGAAAGATCATGTAATGATTATCAATACAGGCAGAGGTGGGCTTATTGATACTGAAGCTGTGATTGATGGATTGAAAAATGAAAAAATCGGCTATTTAGGATTAGATGTCTATGAAGAAGAAGCTAATCTTTTTTTTGAAGATAAGTCAGACAGGATTCTGCTAGATGATTTACTTGCAAGACTTTTGATGATGCCAAATGTAATAGTAACATCTCACATGGGATTTTTTACCGACAAAGCAATGCGAACCATAGCTCAAACAACACTATCAAACTTGCATGATTTGAAAACAAAAAATAGCTCAAATAACATGGTTATTTATTGCGAGTGTTAATCTTTCTTCTTAAATATTTGATCAAAGATTGAATATGTTTCTTTACTGACCTAGGTGCTTTTTTATTAGCCTCTCTAGCATAGTTAAGTGATTCGTTATAATTTTTCTTTCCCAAAAAAAACTGAGAAGCTGTCATGTATACCTTCCAGAGATTTTTCTTATCTTTTTCTCCATATAAGTTGATATAATCAATCAAAGGTTTAATCACTTCTTCGCTTTTGTAGCCTGATTTTGCAAGTGTCAAAAAGTCCAACATAGCTAATTTCAGATGGTATTTTTGTATATTCTTAGGATCTTTTGTCCTTATCTCCTCTTTTACGTCATTGATTCTTTCATCATAATAAGGGAATCTATTTATCAGTGTTTCATATTTTTCAAAAGCAAAGAACGCAGTATCTAAACGCTTGAGCCCCTCTTCTAACAACTCTTCTTGAAAAACAGAGCTCCCCATCTGTTTTGATAACAAAAAAGCTTTTTCAAGCTCTTTGCTATCAAAGTTTTTTGCATTCAAAGCAATCCCTTTAACCTTCTCAAAATCATCGACCAATTTTTTTATATGATTGTTAAAGCCGACGGCATCAACTGGAATATACCCTATCTCAGCAATAAGCCCATATTTAGGATGCATTAATAAGATCCCTGGGCCTTTTATATGCGCCTTTGAAAGCGTACAAAAAGTATATGTTGATCCATTTTTTTCAAGAGCTGCAAATTCAGTTATAAGTCTCTTTAGCTTTTGACTCCAAAAACTGTTATCGCTCGAAAGAACTAGAATTAAATTTTTATTTCTAATGCTAACTTGCTTAGCTTTTTCTAAATCTTTAAACCAATGGACTTCTTCATTAGCTTGGGCCTTAAAGATCATTAATATAAAAAAAACAGATGATATAATTGATTTCATAAACTAAAATTAACCTCTTATTATTTTTTTATAAAAAAATGCACTTATTTCCGCCTACAATTATTATTCGACATAGAAAAGAAAATTTAAAGAAATGCTCTCTTAGAGGTCTAGAAAAAAGGGAAGATATGATTTTTTTTTCATATCCTTTAAAAAAAGATCTTCCAGATCTAACAAACTATGTCTTATTAAGTTTTGATGGCCCAGAGCTTTCTTTAAAAGATGTAAACTCTGGATTAATCCTTATTGACGGAACCTGGAAATATGCAGCAAAAATGCAGTCACAAATAAAGCACCTTGATAATATCCAAAAGCGCAGCCTTCCTAAATGCATAACCGGGTACCCAAGAAAGCAAACATTATGCCCTTTTCCTGATTTAGGCCTCGCTTCAATAGAGGCTTTATTCATAGCTTACAGAGCCCTAAAAAGAGACTCTAAAGATCTTTTAGAAAACTATGCTTTTAAAAAAGCTTTTTTTGATAAAAATTTATTTAACTAAAATTTACACCTCCTTAATATAAAAAAAAATTTAAAGAGGTTAAATATGCCTAATCCAGTTCAACCTTTAGGTTCAAAAAATGTACATGTTGTCAATAGTTCTGATAACGAATCTGAAGATGAGTTTGTATTTGTTGAAAATAACAATCCCCCTCAAGTTGAAATCGTAGAGACTCCAGTACCAAAAGCTGAACCAGATCCAATTAAAACTAATCCAAAACCAGTTGAAAATAAAGCTCCTTCTGATTCAGATGATGATGAGCCTCTACAAAAATCCCGGTTTCTATGCTTCAGGTGTTAAAAAAAGGCTTCGCTATTTAAGCGAGGCCTTTTACTTTACTTTTTTCTAGTTCTAGTAGTACGGGTTCGAGTTGCTGTAGTCTTAATTTTACCAGAAAATAGGTCATATAGATATGCAAAAACAGCACCAAAAATAACACCAATTACAAACCCCCAGATTCCACCAACTATTCCGCCAAAGAAAGTTGAGTTATAGCCTAAGTATAATGAAGACATTACATCGATGTAATCATTTCCCCAGCCTGCAGCGCCAAACCACCCCACTATTAACTGTGCAAGTCCCCAAATGCAGCCAAGAGATAGGGCAAAACTTTTAATATTGAACATTTTTTCACTTCTCCCTTTATTCACAAGCCTTTAATTATAAAAAACTTGAATTAACCCCCCTTTAAGAAACTGTTTTATTTGGAGGCCTCTTCTAAAATTTATTTTATATGTTTCTTTGTTTTTTAATAAATGTTTTTAATAAAAATACTCAAAAAATAAACTAACTATTTAAATAAATGTAATTATTTTAAATAAATCTTTCATCTTTAAGAAGGTCAAGGAAATATCAGATTTTGCATCTTAATTTCCTATCTATCTTTTGGCTTAAAACAAAGAAAGAAGAAAATAGCAAAAAAAGCAATTGCACTTAGCAAAGGAATAGAAATTCCAAGAATTTCGTATCTATGACTTGTACATTCTCCTTCCCAACTACACAATGCGGGTTGCGTTAGTGCTGGTATATTTTTCTCTAGAAATTGCCAGAGGCCCAGCAAAAACCCAATAATGATAAGCGGAAAAACATACTTCCTTATCTGCCAATCTTGCTTATACGTTGCTATACCTAGAATAATTGCTAAAGGGAACATACAGATTCTTTGATACCAGCACATAGAACAAGGCTCAATTTTGCATACTTCGCCAAAATAGATTGCACTAAGTGTTGCTGTTAGAGAGATAACCCAAGAAAAATATAAAAAAAACTGTCTCATAGTGCTTGAGCCTTTTCAATTTCTTTTTCGATTGCATCATATGATAAAGAGCTTATCGGGCTACCATTGATATAAACAGCCGGGGTCCCAAAATTTTTCCCCATTGTTGTTTTAGCAATTTCCATATTTCTTTGTAGTTCATCATAGCAAGACTTTTGCCTGATACAAAGCCTTAGCTGTAAAAGATCAATATCGCCAATATCAGAGGCAATCTGTATCAAATTTGATCTAGATTCCCAATCTTTTTCACCTTCTGCTTGAAACTCATGAAGTTTTTGCATGTAATCATAGAATTTACCGGGATTGGTTTTATTGACGCATAGAGCTGCATTGGCAGGAAATTGAGAGCCCTTCATGAAGGCGAGCAGAATAATTGTGCATTTAACCTTTCCAGTATCAATATAATTTTTCTTAATTTCGGGCAAAACGTTATGTGAGAACAAACGACAATTATAACAAAGCAAATCTTCAAACAAAACCATATGAACTGGTGCATTGGAAAGACCTATCGTTGGATTTTTTTCAATGTCAATTACAGTCGGCTTTTGCTTTTTCCCTCCCAAATACGACATGCTTGCAATAACTACCATTGAAATAAAGACAACAGTTACTATGACAAGCTTTTGATGTATATTCTTTGATCCCATATCCAATAAATAATAAAGACTTTCTATGGGGTCAACAATAAAGTTTAAAGATAACTTTTAAATCCCTCTACTAAGAGCTCAAAAACAATAAACAAAGCTAATAAGATCAAAAAAGGCTTTCCTCCTTTAATTTGCTCAGCCTTAGGAATCTCTTCTTTTTTTATGTAACGGGCGGAAAAGACCATCATAACAGGAAATAATCCTAATAAAACAGCACACCCTACTCCACCTGCATAATGCAAAGCTATAAGGAAAATTCCCGGGAACAATAAAGCAATAATAAGTGGAGGCAAGAAAGTTAAAGAAGCCAACCCAATTTTTTGATAGCCCTTTTTTGCAATCTTCAGACCATCAGATAGAAAGTCAAAGACTCCTAAAGAAACTCCTAGAAAAGACGTAGTGATTGTAAAAAACCCAAAGAAACGTCCTAAAGTAACTACAGTTTTAACTCCACTATGATACTGCAAGGGCTGAATTGCTGAAAAACCTAAATCAGCTGCTTCTTTAAGGCTGTTTGGACCATGGCTCGGGACAGTCCCTAAAATTAAAAACTCCCATATCATGTAAATAATAAATGTTAAGCTGGTCCCAAGAACAATTGTGTAACGAAGTTTTTTTGCATCTTTTTTTAAGTAATATGTAAGAGATGGGACTACTCCTTGGTATGCAAATGAAGCAAAAATGACTGGAAGGGCCCCTAGAGCTTTTGGCCAGTTAGCATGTTCTAAATAACTCAACTCTATTGAAGGCATTCCAAAAATAACAAAGAGTAAAAAAGAAGCTATCAAGCCCACCATAAGAAAGCGATTAATACTGTCGACTGTTTTAGCTCCAAAATAAACAAAAGGACTTAATATCATTATGAAAAGCACATACGAGCCAGCTCTTGAAATGGGAATTACGTCTCTTATTAAGTCTCCTCCACCAGATATGTAAGCTACTGACAAAGAATAAAATAAAAATAAATATAGTGCCCAGCTAAAGCCCTTACCAAATTTCCCTAGATATTTATCAGACATTGAAATTAAGTTTGAATCTTTTGGCATTCTAAGAGAAATTTCTAAAAGCAAAAGCCCTGTAGACATCATAAATAGCCATGATGCAACATAAATAAATATCGCGGGAACAAATCCACCCTCTCCAGTAACCACTGGGAGACCTAGCATCCCAGCTCCGATTGAAGTTCCAATAACAATCAGCGTACCGCCTAAAACTGGTGGTATCTTTATCTTCATAAAATTCCATTTTAAATTGTTTGTCATAATAATATCAGTTGAGTTAGTTTTAAA
Organism: Parachlamydiales bacterium; assembly: GCA_050302075.1. Classification (GTDB taxonomy): domain Bacteria; phylum Chlamydiota; class Chlamydiia; order Chlamydiales; family SM23-39; genus JBNLAH01. The sequence goes on from JBNLAH010000006.1 coordinate 118,920, forward strand.
ACAACGCTCTCAACTTGACATTTTACTACACTTTTACATACGATTTTTTAGCAAATATCTTACGCAATATACTAAGTGCAACCAAAAATTTACTCATTTGAACAACATAAGATCAATCCTAAAAAGATCGACAAGCATGCTTTTTATGTTATCCATAAGCTAAGGCAACACGGGTTTATAGCATATCTTGTTGGAGGATCAGTCCGCGATCTGCTCTTAGATCGCAAGCCAAAAGACTTTGACATTTCAACCTCTGCCAAACCAGAAGAAATCAGAAAAATATTTCGAAGCTGCTTATTGATAGGGAAAAGATTCCGCCTGGCCCACGTTAGGTTTGGGAAAAAAATTATTGAAGTTTCCACTTTCAGAGCTGGAGACCCTGAATCTGAAGATTTAATTGTCAGAGATAATGTATGGGGCAATCCTGAGGAAGACGTAATGAGGCGTGATTTTACTATCAACGGCCTATTTTACGATCCTGAAGACGAGACTATTATTGATTATGTTGGAGGCGTTAAAGACGCCAAAGAAAAAATTCTAAAGACAATAGGGGTTCCAGAAACTAGGTTTAGACAAGACCCAGTTCGGATGATTAGGCTACTTAAATTTAAGGCCCGTTTTGACTTTTCAGTTGATCCTTTGGCACTAGATGCTTTATTTAAGTCAAAAGAAGAGATTCTGAAAAGCTCTCAGGCCAGAATATTGGAAGAACTTTTTAAAATGCTCGAATCTGGAGCATCGGAGTCTTTTTTTAAATATTTACACGAATATGGTCTTTTGAATTTATTAACACCGGTTTTCTCAAAGTTTTTAAATAAAAGCTCTGGACAACGTATTTATGAATTTTTGTCTGAAATAGACAAAATTTTATGGAAGGATTTAAACGCAAGAATTGACAGGTCAATATTGCTTTCTTGTATATTATTTCCACAGCTAGAGGAAGCTATTCAAAAATACATTCATGAAGTGCAAAAAATTCCCCATCTAGGAATTGTTGCTAGCATCTCAAACCAACTTATCAATGATGTTTTTAGACCTTTTTTTCTAATCCCTAAAAAAATCAAAATCAAAATAATCTCAACTTTGACAGCTCAATATCGATTCACTCCCCTCAACAAAAGATCATCAAGACGCAAAAGAGTTTCAAAAGATCCTTACTTTTTAAACTCGTTTAAATTTTTTAAGATAAGGGCAGCTATTGATCCTAAGCTTCTAAAAAGTTATACTGAGTGGAATGAGCTAATTTTAGAAAAAAAGAGTGAAAAGCCTAATGCTTGAGCCTAAACCAATCACATGTTCTTTGATCAAAGTAAATAATGATATTGATCTTTATCATACAGGCCCAAGCCTCGATAAGGGTCCAATGCCTACTGTATTTTACTTTGCTTTATCAGGCGAAGACAGTTTATGTCTTGATCCTTTTAATCAACCCGTCCAGTTTTTATCCGGTCATGATGTACGAGTTTTTTCGCTTACACTTCCAGGTCATGAAGCAAACTTACCACCACAAAATGCTATCAATCTCTGGGCTGAAGATATTTCAAAGGGAACTAATGTAATCCAGGATTTTTGTGAAATGGCAAGCGTTGCTGTCGATTTCACAGTCAAAGAAAATTTAGCTTTACCTGAAAAGATAGCTTCAGCAGGCCTTTCTAGAGGCGGGTTCGTCACAGCGCACCTGGCAGCAATCAATGAAAATATAAAATTTCTCTTAATGTTTGCTCCACTTACAAATTTAAAGCTTACAAAAGAATTTAAAGATCTTAAAAACCATCCAATTATCGAGTCATTAAGCTTATCTAGAATCAGCGAAAAAATATGCGAAAGACATACTCGCGTTTATATTGGAAACCATGATCAAAGAGTATCTACAAGAAGTGCATTTGATTTTGTAGAAGATTTAAGCCAAAAGGCTTTCCAGAAAAAAATGAGATCTCCACAAATAGAAATGATTATTAGCCCATCAATCGGACATATGGGACATGGAACTCCTTTAAATATTTTTGAAAGTGGAGCCAATTGGTTACTCGAATGCTTTTTAAAGATCTAGACCTGTTCATTGTAGCAGCTGAGACTAGCGCTGATCGTCATGGAATTGAAATCGTTAAAAAGCTCCTAGAACTAAATCCCGATCTAAAGATAGGCGGGGTTCTAGGCCCTAACCTAAGGGCATTAAACATCCCCTGCTTGTTTCCTATGGAAAAACTGCAAGTCATGGGCTTTTTTGATGTTTTGCTTGCCCTACCTAAGATTTTATATCGCTATTTCTTGTTAAAAAGAATGTTACTAAAAACTCGCCCAAAAGCAATTTTATTCATTGACTATCCTGAATTTAATTTAAGGCTTGAGAGATCCATAAAAAGAGCGCAATTTAAAGGAAAGATTTTTCACCACGTAAGTCCCTCTGTCTGGGCATGGGCTAAAAAAAGAATATCTATTATGGAAAAAGGCATCGATGAGCTTTTCTGTATTTTTCCATTTGAGAAATCTTTTTTTAAAAATCCCCCCTTTAAAGTCAGTTATGTAGGGCATCCACTTTTTGAGGCGATTCAAAATTATAATTATGATTTGAAATTTCGAAAAAGATATAAAATTTCTGATGAAAGTACCCTGATTGCTATTTTTCCAGGATCTAGGACAAAAGAGATCAAACGTAATTTACCAATCCAGTTACAAACAGCATTAAGACTTCAAAAAGAAGAGAAAACTTTAAAAGTTGCAATATCTATTTCAAATGAGGGGGCAAAAAAAATAATTGAAAAAATTTCACAAGAGCAAAAAGAAGAAGTTATCCTTGTCCCAAATATAGATTCTTATAACCTGATGAAATCTGCTAATATGGCTATTGCTACCTCTGGAACAGTCGCCCTTGAGCTCGCCTTTCATGAGCTGCCCAGTGTGATAACATTTGGAATTCAGTTAGTAGATCTAGTTATAGCCCAAAAAATTTTGAAAATTGACCTCCCCTTTTTTTGTATTGTTAATATTATCACACAAAAGCCCACATTCCCTGAGCTCTTTGGCCCAAATTTAACTTTAAGTAAATTACTCTATTGGTCGAAAAGACTTATAAAAGACTCAAAATACAAGGAAGAAACACTTAGCGCTTGCAGACAGTTAAAATTATTATTTAACAAAAAAAAGCCAAAAGAAGAAATTTCAAAGAAGATCCTGTCTTTTTTAAGCAAAGATCGCTAAAATATTGCTTTGCTGGAAAGTTAAATACATTTGTTTTAATATTAGTGATTATGGATGACGATTTTAAAATATATATTGACCGATTAAAGACTAAGAACTTAGAAGAGTTTGAGACTAAGGCCGAACCATCTTTTTTAATGGTCAATGAAAATGAACTAATATTTAGCAAGCAAATAGAAGTCAAAGGAAAGGCCTATTTGGCCCAAAATGATTTGATAATAGATCTAAACGCAAAAGCGTACTATAATATGCCGTGCACTATTTGCAGTAAGCTGACAGAAAGTTTTTTAACTATCGAGCACTTTATAAAAGCAATCCCGATTAGCTCAATAAAAGGCGCCGTGTTTGACTTTTCTTTGATATTAAGAGATGAAATTTTACTACAGCTTCCGCAGTTTATTGAATGCAATTCAGGAAATTGCTCGCAGAGGACTGAGCTAAATCAATATTTAAAAAAAGATAAAGATAAAGAAAAATATTTTCCTTTTCAGGACATAGAATTATAAATTAGGAGTAACAAAATGGCAGTACCTAGATCAAGAGTCTCCAATGCTAGAAAAAACTCTAGAAGAGCACATGATGCAAAAAGCCCAAAAAATCCATCAGAGTGCAAAAACTGCGGGAAAAGCAGAATACCTCACCGCATCTGCCCTCACTGTGGCATTTATGGGAATCGTGTAATTTATGAGACAAAAACCTCTTAGTATTGGTGTAGATTTAATGGGGAGCGAAAGCGCCCCCTCAGCTTTACTCGAAGCAACTTTCAAGTATGCTTTAGTCGAAAAAAGTGTATCTTTTTATCTCTTTGGCACTAAAACAGCAGAATCTTACTTTAAAAAACATCCACACCTATCAAATGTTTACTTTATAAGTGTTGGGCAAGAAATTAGCATGGATGAAAATCCTTTGCTCGCAATAAGAAGAAAAAAGGACTCTTCAATTTGCATCGGAATGAAATACCTTCAGCAAAACAAAATTGATGCTTTTGTATCCAGCGGCAATACTGGAGCATTGGTATCTTCCGCAAAAACAATTATTGGAATGCAAGAAGGAATTTTGAGACCTGCTTTAATGGCTTGGATACCTACCAAGAAAAAACCTTTTGCAATCTTAGATGTTGGTGCAAATGTAAATGTAAAACCAGTTCATTTGATTCAATTTGCAAAACTTGGAATTGAAGTTTACAAATCAAAAAATATTTCAAACCCTAGGGTTGGACTTTTAAATATTGGATCTGAAAAGCTAAAAGGGACAACCCTTTTGCAGGAAACCTATAAGGAACTAACGGATTTACAAAAAAGTTGGGACTTCCAATTTGATGGAAATATTGAAGGAAAAGATGTTTTTCAAGGGAATATAGATATTCTGATCACAGACGGGTTCACAGGGAATATTTTTTTAAAAACCTCCGAAGGTGTAGCTTCATTTATTTTAGATATTTTGAAAGATAAGCTTCCCAAAGAGATAGCTTTAATGGGAGCCCCATATTTAAAAGATCTTCAATCACATTTACACTATGCTAAATACCCTGGGGCAGTACTAGTCGGCATCAAAGGGCTTGTGGTCAAATGCCACGGTTATTCTTCACCGATATCTTTTATAAATGGAATAAAGGATGCGGTCTACCAAAAAAGATCCGAGAAATAAATTTTTTACTTATAAAAGTTTCTTTTTTTCTTTAAAAACAACAAAAATTACACTATACTTACATCTTCAACAACTTGAATGCTAATACCATGCAAAATAATTCCTCCGCTCATAACTTTATGGAGAACAATCATGCAAGAAATCCTACTAAATGTAGAATCCAAAGAAATTCGTTACGCTCACTTAAAATATGGGAAGCTCCATCATTTTCTGATTGAAAGAAAACGCTCTCGTCAAATTACTGGCAATATTTACAGGGGCAAGGTCACAAATATCTTGCACAACATCCAGTCTGCTTTCATAGATATTAGTGAAGGAGAAAACGGATTTATCCATATCAGTGATATTCTTGAGAACACAAAAAAATTCGAAGAATTGTTTGATATGGATTTTGACCTAGACTATGACATAACTTCTATAGAAGAACAAAAAGAGTCATCCAAAGATATCTCACAACTTTTAAAAATTGACCAACCTGTTTTAGTGCAAGTTGTAAAAGAGCCGATTGGTACTAAAGGAGCTAGGCTTACATCAAACTTGTCCATTGCTGGTAGGTACTTAGTTTTGCTACCGAACAATCCTCATCGAGGGGTTTCCAGGAAAATAGAAGACCGCTCCATGCGAGAGAATCTAAAAAAATTAATCAGGGCATTTGAGATGCCTCAAAACATGGGGTTGATTTGTAGGACAGCGAGTGCTAGTGCTACGCAAGACATGCTAATTGAAGAGGCAAAAGAGCTCTTGCAAACTTGGGAACAGATTATGGGGAAATTTAACAAGGCCTCTTCTCCTGTTTGTCTTTATGAGGAATCAGACATTATAAAAAAAGCACTAGTGACAGCTGTAGACAAGCAAGTGGATCGAATCCTTATTGATGATTATGCCGTATACCAAAAGTGCAAAAAAATTTACCAGAGATATGAGAAAGAGCATCCTTTAAAAATTGAGTTTTATCGAGACAAAGTCCCAATGTTTGAGCGCTTCAATGTCGAAAGGGAAATAGATAGAGCTCTAAAGAGAAAGGTTTGGCTCCCTTCAGGTGGTTACCTATTCTTTGATAGGACAGAGGCCATGTACACGATCGATGTAAACTCAGGTAGATCTCAAACTCCAGTCATTTCTAACGTTGAAGAGACTTTAGTTAGGATTAACTTGGAAGCGGCTGAAGAGATCGCAAGACAACTACGTTTGAGAAATGTCGGAGGACTTATTGTCTGTGATTTTATTGACATGCGCTATCGCAAAAATCAAAGAAGAGTTTTGGATAAACTAAAAGAGTCAATGAAAGATGACCCGGCCAAGTGCACAATCTTAGGGATGAGTGAATTCGGATTGATTGAGATGACAAGGCAAAGGTCCAGAGAATCGCTAACCCAGACCATGTTTACGCAGTGTCCTTATTGTGATGGCACTGGAATGATTAAAAATTTAGAGAGCGTCTCGATTGAAATTGAGAGATCTTTGAAAAAGCTGATTTTACATTCGAATCAGTATGCGCTAAAGCTCACCACACATCCTCAATTAGATAGCTTTTTAAAAATTGACGATAAAGAGCATTTAGTAAACTTAGCTAATAAAAACAATGCTCGCCTGGAATTTGCCAAAGATGACAGGCTTCATTTAAATGAATATTTATTTCACTCCACTTTAAATAATGAACAACTCGAATTTTAAAGATTCTTTTCTAGTAGAGCTTGAAAAAGCTCTAAAAGAAAATAGAATCCCCAATAAATACTACCAAATTATTTTAGACTTTTATCAGTGTTACAAAAGTGCAGAAAAAGACAACACTGAACATGAAGATATTTTCTTTACTTTCTTACAGCTAGTAGAAGCGCAAATAAAAGAGCCATTTGTGTTTCAAAATTTTCATCAAATGATTCAAAAACCTTTCGACTATTACAAATTTGGGCTTGATTTTATAAAGCCTTTAGTTGACTTAAGTAACTCTAATGTCTTTGGCATAGAAAACCTTAATTCGATGAATAAAGAGCTATCTCAAGGAGAAAATGTAATTTTATTTGCAAACCATCAAACTGAAGTAGATCCTCAGATTATTTCGCTGCTTTTGCAAAACGATTTTCCAAAGATCGCAAAAGAAATAATATTTGTTGCAGGAGATAGAGTAGTAACTGACCCTCTGGCAATCCCATTTAGCATGGGAAGAAACTTACTTTGCATCTATTCAAAGCGATATATTGAAACGCCTATAGAGCTAAAAGAAAAAAAACAAATGCATAACCACAAAACAATGCAAAAGATGGCAGAGCTCTTAAAAGAAGGTGGTAAAATTATTTACGTTGCCCCGAGCGGAGGCAGAGATCGAAAAGATGAAAATGACAAGCTGAATGTGGCCAAATTTGATCCTCAAAGCATTGAATTGTTTTATCTTATTTCTAAAAAGGCCAAGGTAAAAACGAACTTTTATCCCCTTTCGCTTTTTACTTATGAAATTCTACCTCCACCTAAGTCAATTCAAGTAGAGCTAGGTGAAACAAGGGTAGCAAGACACAGCCCAGCTCAACTTCACTTTGGAGAATGCATTGATATGGAAAAAGATGATATCGCTCAAATAAAAAATAAAGATGAAAGACGAAAAAGCCGTGCAGAATATATTTGGAATCTCGTACAAGTTAACTATGAAAAATTGCCAAAGCCGGAGTCTTTATGAGATATATTATTTTATTTCTCTTAGCAACACTCAGTATATCAGCTAAGTATATTGAAATAGAAGATCAATCGGAGTTAACAGTTCTAACTCCTTCTTTGAAAAACCGTAAGACTGCAAAAATACGGCTTGCTAATGGAATGAATGTATATTTAATCTCCGACCCTCAAACAGACCAATCAGCTGCTGCCCTGGCAGTTCAGGCAGGTTCTTGGCAAGATCCGAGCGAATATCCGGGAATGGCCCATTTTTTAGAACACATGCTTTTTATGGGAACAAAACCATACCCCTCTGAGAATGATTTCTCTAAATATATTTCAGATCATGCAGGGAAACTAAATGCTTATACAATGCCAGATCGCACTGTATATATGTTCTCTGTTACGCATAATGGCTTTGAAGGTGCACTTGACCGTTTTTCTCACTTTTTTATAGACCCACTTTTTAATCCAAAAGAAGTAAACAGTGAACTTCTTGTAGTAGATCAAGAGCATTCTAAAAACCTAGAAAATGACGACTGGCGTCTTTATATGATCTCTAAAGAAATTGGTAATCAGAGTCACCCAAATGCGCAATTTTCTACCGGAAATTCAGAAACTCTTTCAAAAATCCCTAACAGTGCATTGAAGAGGTGGTTTAAAGATAATTATAGTTCTCATTTGATGCAGCTAGTAATTTATTCAAACAAACCAATAGACGAGTTAAAGAAACTCGTAGATGACCAATTTTCTCTAGTAAAAAACAATAATAAGGATCCTTTTAGAACAAATCAAAGGTTAGGATCTCAAAAGCAAAAGAATACCCTTGTATATGTAAAACCAATCAAAAATACTCAACAACTCTATATTGAATGGGAACTTCCAAAATCTTTTGCAAGTGATAAAACAAAAACAGCAGAATTATTGGCATATACGCTAAGTAGAGGGCAAAAATATAGCCTTGAAGAAGTTCTAAGATCTAAAGATTTAATTGAACTAGTATCTGTAAGTGTAGAAAAAATCGGGAAACACCACGCTATCTTCCAAATTTCAATTGAGCTGACAGAAAAAGGAATTCAAAATAAAGAAAGCGTTATTAAACACTGCTTTGATGCCTTTAACTCTGTAAGATCTGCTAAGGTTCCCTCTTATTTATTTAAGGAAAAACAATCTGTTGCAAAACTTAACTATCAATATCAGGAAAGAGCTGATGCATTTGATTTCGTTAAGATGCATGCACATAAACTTATTGACGAATCGCTAGAAACATACCCACAAAACACTGTCTTAGCTACTAATTATAATCATAAAAAAATGCAAAGACTGCTTAGCTTTTTAACAATCGGCAATGCACACATCTATGTGATAGCAGAACCAAAAAAAACAGGCGTTTTATTAGACCATAAGGAAAAATGGATGGGATGTGAGTATGGCTTTTGCCCTATTACAACGGCGGAGGCTGAAAAATACTCTCAAGAAAATCCAAACTCCCCTATTAGAATTCCGCCACCTAATCCTTTTGTTCCCTCAAATTTAAAACTCTTAAAGTCAGAAAGTATCAATACAGCCCAACAGATAATTGCAGATGATGACTTTGGCAAAGTTTTTTACTTAAAAGATAATGAGTTTCAAGTGCCGGAGGTGTCCTTACATCTTCATATTTTGTCCGAAGAACTTAATGGGAGTGCTAGATCAAATGTCTTAGCTGAGCTATTTATTCAACATTTCAATTACAAGTTAAATCCGGTTTTTAACTGTGCAGCTGATGCAAATATCGCAGCTATATCAGGGGTAAGCAGACATAGGATCAATTTTGTTATTGAAGGCTTTAGCGAAAAAATCCCGCTATTTGTAGAAGAGATATTCAAAGAACTCACCAGCTCATACCCTACAAAACAAGAATTTATAACTATAAAAGACCAACTTAAGAAAGCCTACGAGAATTTTTCAAAAGAGCTGCCGGTTATTCAAGCAATTGTAAATATGAAAAGCATTTTGGCCTCTGATATAACTTCTAAAGAGGAAATGCTAAAAAGCCTCCAAGAAATCAGCTATGAGGACTATCTGGCATTTCAAAATAAGCTTTTCAAAAAGACTTACTTAGAAGGTTTTTTCGCCGGCAATCTTACTTTAAAAGACGCTGAAGGTATATACTCTGATATAAGACATTTTCTATCACTTAACCCATACCCCAAATCAGAACATCTAAACAGAAGAGTATTCTCTCTTGCCCAATGTCAAAAACCACATCTGGTTGAGTCATCTACAAATGTATCGGGGCATGGAATAATTTTAACTATAGATCAAGGTTCTTTTTCCTTTCAAAGAAGAGCTTCTCAAGAAATTTTAGGTCAAATTATTCATGAGGCTTTTTTTGATACGCTAAGAACTAAACAAAAGACTGCCTACATTGCCAAAGCTTGGCCATTTGAACTTGAAAAAAGGCTATTTATGAACTTTGCTGTTCAGTCTTCAACTCATGAACCTTTAGATCTTTTATATCGATTTGAGTTATTTTTGGAAGACTTTGTGAGTTCGTTTTCTGATGAAATATCTGAAGATAGATTTAACACCATCAAGCAAAATCAAATTGATAAATTAAAATCCTCAATGAAAAACTTATCAATAAAATCTGCTACTTTTGACAAGCTAGCTTTTGAATATCAAGACTTGGATTGGATTGATAAAAGAATTAAAGGTCTTCAGGAAATCAGCTTTGATAACTTCCAAGAATATTGTATTCAAACACTTTCCAAAGCTAATACAAAGCGTTTAGCTGTTCTAATAAATGGAACTTCTCCTGAAAATTTCTTTACCTATGAGAGAAAATCACTTCAAAGCATTGGAAGTTCAGGAGAATATGTAGAAATTACACCGGTAGTTAATTCAAAATAATGGTTATGACAAATGATCTAAAACAGGTATAGCTGGAGGAAAACTTTGTTATAGATTCCATGATTACTTGCTAGTCACTTGTAGCTGGTTTAGCTCTTTCAGAATTTTCTGACACACCTAAATTATTTCCTTGCAAGGCTTACTAATTCATAAATTTTTTTATGCTACAAGCTTGGGGGTAAAAAAATACCACGTTTTTGTAGAATATGACCAGCTTCTTATATTATTAAAAATCCTTTGGAGTTTGCTCATATTGCCTTGGCCACACTAAAATCTGCTACTAGAGATGCTCTAGATGCTCTTATAAGCAAATCAAAAACAACTTCATTAGGATTAATCTCTTACAGAATTATCTTCTTCTTCATCCAAAAGTCTTACCTTTGGGTGCTGTCTAGTAAATCCTGATGGAGCAGCTGCCATTCTTGATTTTGATCCTGCAAATGCATGTTGTTGTGAACTATTTGAAAATTGTCTAGTTCTAGTTCTAGTAGTTCTCCTTCTTCTACCACCTGAAACTGTTGTTTCTGGTTCAGCACTAAAAACTCCATTATCTTCGTCTGAACTATCACTATATGAAGTCACTTTCATTCTTGCACTATGTAAAGGTCTATCAAAACTATCTGGCACTTTAAAAAACTTTCTTGCTGCTGCTTCAGGCTTCTCTACAACCAAGTTATGAATATTTTCAAGACTAAATTGATTATAAAACCATCCGAAAGTTTTTTGAGCTGCAAGCCCTGGGAGTGCAAAAAGAGACCAAGATTTTGTAAAACATGATCCTTGTCTTATGTTATTAACTAAATCCATTGGAGTTTTCGTAGCTACATGATAATTCCATGCTGGCCTAGCCACATTAAAACTAGCTATCAGAGATGCACCCAGAAGACCTACGCCAGCAATTGTACCAGCAATTTTACCAAATGACCCTAAATTATTATAAACTAACCAAGTGCTGTTTCTTATTAACCAAATAGATGTACTAGGAATCCAGGTAATTATTGTACCAGCTACAGCAGGCGTTGCATCGCCGACTGTAGAGAATATACCATTTAGTATTCCAACCCCAAGACTCCCAATTATAGAACCTGAGATTTCTAAAATCGGTTTAACTGTCCAATTAATCGTTCTTTCGAATCCTATAGTATTAGATAAAATAATAGAACTAACTACTGCCCCAGCTCCGACCTTATAGCGCATAGGAGCTTTTTCAAACCACTCACTTGCAGTCTTTTTTACATATTCCTTTGCCTTCGTCGCAAAGTCATCTTCTGACTCTGTAGGTTTTTTAGGCTCCGGCTTAGGTTTCGGCGCACCTTCTTTTTTAACAGGATTATTAGTCTTTTTAGAAATAGGCACTATTGAGCGAAATATGCCACGAGCAATATCATATGTTAATGCAAGAGCTAATGGAGCAAACAAAGTTAGCGCTGTTAAAGCTACTTTAGTAACACACCATGCAGTAGAGCCCTTAAAGAAAAGACTGAAAGTCGCAGGTGCTGACTCGCTTAGCTTCTGAGCTGTCTGATTTGAAATTAACATATAATTAGATGACATTTTAGTTACCTTTTCTTATTAATATACAAAAATTATAATGAATTTATATTTTAAAATCCAGTTAAATTAAAATTTTAAAAAAAATATTTTACTTAAGTCAATTACTTTTGAATTAACTTAAGATTATGAATATGAGCTTTAGTTACTTACGTATAATTTAACCTTCTCCTGAAATCCTCGTTAACTTAGAAATTAAATTGCTAAGTATCAGAAGCTCAGGAGAATTAATAGAATTTTAGCGCTATCTAGCTCAAGAATAAAGACTTATAGATCCAGTCATCATTTCTGGTCTAACAAGGATTGTCATTTTGACCATCTTAACTGTCAAGCTCCTGCGGCATCTCCTCCATCTCCTGTTGGAATAAAAACGCGTCTTCCAAAGTTTTCGGCTGAAGTAGAAATGTTTGTGTAATTAAAGTTATTATAAGCCCATTTTAGAGGTCTTGGAATATTTCCAACAACATAGTACCTAAACACTGGCTTAAAAGCGCTAAAACTTGCTAAAACGCCAATTCCTAAAGCAGATACTCCGACAATTGTCCCTGAAATGCTACCAACCGCCCCTAAATTATTATAAACTGAAGTAGTTAAATTTTTTGCAGTCCACCAAGATAAGCTAGGAGCCCACTTGATCAATGTAAAGCCTATAAAAGGAGCTGCATCTCCTGCTGAAGATAGAAGACCATTAAATACCCCAAAAGTTATGTTTCCAAGTAAAGACCCCATTGTCTCTAGGGTTGGCTTAATTATCCAATTGGTGACATTTTCTGCCCCTATTGTTCTATTTAAGATAATAATTGATAATGCTATCTCTCCTATCAATTTATAACGCTCAGGAGTTTTGCTCCATCCCCATCCAGCTATAGATTTAACAGAGCTAAGGCACTTTTCAACATAATATTTTGCTTTATCTGGGTTATCTGATTCTTTTAAGGGATTTGTCTTTTCAGAAACAGGTATTATTAAACGCACAACTGCACGTATAACATCATATGTTAAGGCAACTATAGCTGGAATACCGAGAGCTATTACAGTTAAAGCTACCTTAGTAATACATGCTATAGTTGAACCTTCAAAAAAAAGTTTCTCCGTAGCTGGAGCATATCTTTTTAACTTATCAGCAGTCTGATTAGAAATAAGTAAATTCATCTTTAACACCACTTTTCAAGGTAAAAAAGGCTACCTAATACATTATTTAATCGCTAGAAAAAATCACTCAAGGTTCAATCCAAATAGTACTCTCCCCTTTGTTGGATTAGTTTAGCTACAAGCGCAGTCCAACCAGTCTGGTGCGAAGCTCCGATTCCTTTACCATTGTCACCATTAAAGTACTCAAAAAATAAAATATTATCCTTAAAATAAGGGTTCTTTTGGAATAGCTCTTCATTTTGATAAACAGCTCTATTTCCATTTTCATCTTTTTGAAAAATATTGATTAACCTCCTGGATATTTCTCCTGCAACTTCCCATAAAGTAAGGTATTTACCAGATCCTTTCGGACATTCAACTTTAAAATCATCACCATAAAAATGATAAAACTTTTGAAGAGATTCAATGATCAGAAAATTAAGCGGAAACCAAATAGGACCTCTCCAGTTGGAATTTCCTCCGAATAAATGAGAATGGGATTCACCAGGCTCATATCCAACTGACATTGTTGTGCCATTATAATCGAATTTATATGGATTTTTCTCATGAAATTTAGATAACGATCTTATCCCATAAGGACTTAAGAACTCTTTTTCATCTAGCATCTTGTCTAAGATACGAGTTAATCTTTCCTTGTTGAGGATCGCTAAAATATGCCTATCATGAACTCCATGCTCTTTGATAGAAGCAATTTCGCCACAAAGATCTTTTCGGTTAAACAAAAACCAATCAAATCGCTTTTTAAACCCTTTAAGCTGGTTTAAGTGCTCATTTTCAATTGTTGCAACAGCAAACATTGGGATAAGGCCTACCATTGAGCGCACTTTTAAAGATTGATGATTGCCATCAGGATAATGAATCACATCGTGATAAAAACCATCGTCTTCACACCAAAGTGGCGGTTTTTCACCTTTTTTATAGTTAATAGCATCCGCTATATACAAAAAATGCTCAAAAAACTTGCTGGCCATGTCTTCATAGCTTTTATCAATTTTTGCAAGTTCTGTCGCAATAGTCCACATATTCAAACAAAACATCCCCATCCAGCTAGTAGCATCAGATTGGGTTAAAGTACCACCATGAGGGAGCTCTTCAGAGCGATTAAAAAGGCTTATGTTATCTAAACCTAGAAAACCTCCTTGAAAAACATTTTTTCCTTCTTTGTCTTTACGGTTCACCCACCATGTAAAAGAAAGCAAGAGTTTTTGGTAAACACTGTTTAAAAACTCAATGTCACCTTTTTTATTATTCTTCTTATCAATTTTATAAACACGCCAAGCACTCCAAGCCAATACAGGAGGATTTAAATCATTAAAGTCCCACTCATACGATGGCACATGCCCATTAGGATGCATATACCATTCCCTTGTAAGTCTCCTGATCTGCTTTTTAGCAAACTCGGTGTCAATCAAAGAATAAGCAACACAATGAAACGCCGTATCCCAAGTAGCAAACCAGGGATATTCCCATTTGTCCGGGACAGCTAAAATATCGTCAATATATACATGAGTCCAGTTTTTATTACGGGCAGTTTTTTTTCTTGTTTCAGATACTTTATTGATATAATCACCTTCCAGCCACTCTTCAACAACGTAGTGATAAAATTGCTTTGTCCAAAGAAGCGACGCAAATGCCTGTCTTTGGATATCGAGCAGTTCTCCACCTAGTTTTTTAGGGGCTAGGTTATGGAAAAATTTATCTGCTTCTTTTTCTCTTTTTATAAAAATATCTTCAAATCTTACGAATGGTCTTTTTAAATCCTTTTGATCTGTTAATCTTAGATAGATTGTTCTAGCTTCATTTGGAGGGACTTCTATTTTATAATGAATAGATGCCTTTGTTCCTTTTTTTTCACTATTAACAGCTGAGTTGTTGTTGTGAATGACATATTCATGAAAGGCATCTTTTGTAAATGGATTTTTGTTCTCTTCATTAAACAGCTTTTTAAAGTTTGTTTCGTTATTTGTAAAAAGAGTCTCCCCTCCATCAAAGTAAAGATAACGCTCTTTTAAATCGGGATGATAAATTACAAATTGACTATCTTCTTGTTTTATGTAGCTATCTGGAGCTTTATTAAACCAAGACCAGGTATTGCGAAGCCAGACAGTCGGTAAAACATGTATTTTTCTTGCTTCCTTAGAACGGTTGTTAATAGAACACTTAATAAAGATATCCTCATAATCCTTTTTTGCATATTCTACATAAATGTCAAAGTAATTCCCCTCTTCAAATATCTTAGTATCTAAAAGCTCATACTCTCCTTCCATTAAAGATCTTGATGCATTCTCTTCTATTAGCTTTTGATAAGGGAACTCTTCTTGAGGATATTTATATAAGAACTTCATGAAAGAATGTGTTGGAGTATTGTCCAAATAAAAAAAGCATTCTTTTACATCTTCCCCATGGTTACCTTCTTTACCGGTTAAACCAAATAGCTTTTCTTTTAAAATATGATCTTTTTCATTCCAAAAGCTAAAAGCCAAACATACTCTTTGGTGATTGTCTGAAATTCCCCCGATTCCATCTTCACCCCATCGATAACATCTATAATGAGAATCTTTAAAACTAAAATAATTCCAAGCATCCCCGGTTTCACTATAGTCTTCTCTAACAGTTCCCCACTGACGGTTGCTAAGATAAGGCCCCCACCTTCGCCAATGCTTTTTTTTTGCTTTTGCCTCGTCTAGCCTTCTACTTTCCTTATCCATCATCGCTTACCTGCTACTCTTTTTTCATATTATGTATTTAATAGATAAAGAAAATCATTTTTTTAATTGACATTTGTCCTTCTTTATGTGAACTACAAAACATGGAAAAAAGTTATCCCTTAATTGTTATTGGTGCCGGTGCGGCGGGTTTAGTAGTTGCTAAGGGCTTCTCTAAAGCTCATAAAAAAGTGCTTATAATTGAAAGAGGAACTTATGGAGGAGACTGCACTAATTTTGGCTGTATCCCAAGTAAATCATTAATAGCCTCAGCCAAAGTAGCACATGAAATAAAAAATGCTCGAAAATTAGGCATTAGCCTAAATGATGATAATTTCAAATCTGATGATGTTTTATCTCGCGTACAAACAATTATTTCTAGTGTAAAAAAACATGAGGATAAAGAAGCCTTAGAAAAAGAAGGCATAGATACGCTTACTGGCGAGGCGCAATTTATCGATAAGCACACACTAAAAGTCACTTTAAACGATACAAATGAAGAGCTCTCCGTTAAGGGAGAAAAAATAGTAATAGCTGCAGGGTCGTCTCCTTTTATACCACCAATTAATGGAATAAATGAGACTCCTTATCTAACTAATGAAACGATATTCTCCTTAAAAAAAATACCTAATAGCATGCTCGTAATTGGCGGAGGACCTATTGGTTGTGAGCTTGCTCAGGCATTTAGCAGATTGGGAACTAAAGTTACAATTATTCATAAGCATAAACACCTTCTTAAGCGAGAAGAAAAAAAAGCCTCTGAATTAATCAGAACCATTTTTGAAAAAGAAGGCATTGAAATTTACAGCGACTTTCAGATAGATCGGATTTCGCATTCAAATAATACATTTGAAATAGAGATTGACAACTCTAAAGTCCATAAGAAACTACAAGCTGAAACAGCTTTAATTGCAAGTGGAAGAGTAGCCAACATAGCAGCTCTCCATCTGGAAAGAGCTGACATAGAGCTGACACAAAAAGGCATCGTAACCGATAAACACTGTAGGACAAGTCAAAAACATATCTATGCAATTGGCGACATATCTGGGCCTCCTTTTTTTACCCACTTAGCGGAAAATCAAGCTAGAATTGCTTTATCAAACTTGTTGTTACCTTGGCCTTTTAAAGCGAAAATTAAACAAAAAACATTTATCCCTAGAGTAACCTACACAGATCCAGAAATTGCAAGCATTGGACTTACTAAGGATAATGCCATAGAAAAATATTCAGAAAAAACCCTGGCTATTTATGAAGTTTCATTTAGTGAAATAGATAGAGCTATTTGCCAAGGAGAAACCGAAGGATTTATTCAAATTATCACAAAAAAATGGTCTAGCAAAATTATTGGAGCAACAATTGTTGGCCCTAGGGCAGGTGAACTTCTAAGTGAGCTTATCTTAGCTATTCACAAAAACATTTCACTAAGAAAACTCAGTAATATAATTCATCCATATCCAACTTTTTCGCTTGGCCTAAGACAAGCGGCTGATCTTTGGCTCAAGCAAACACTGTTGCCTGTATTTTTTAAGAGAAAATGAATAACCAAACTCCCAAAAGGTCCCTCAAACAATTTATCCCTATCGGAATCATCCTGGTATTTATGGGGATAATTTATCTGCTTGCAACGCTTGATATTATTGATCTAGAAATAATCAAAAAGCAGCATGCTATCATCAGAGAACTAGTCTTAAAGCATAAAATTTTGTCTCCGATCTTATTTATTTTAGCTTATATAGTCATCATAGCGCTGTCGATGCCTATTGGATCTTTTGTAACAATGTTGGGAGGGTATTTATTCTCTCCTATTTTAGGGACCTTATACGTGGTAATAGGAGCTACTATTGGAGCCTCTATAATATTTTTAGCAGCTAGGCATGCCTTAAGTAGTTTTTTCAGAAAAAAAGCTGGCGGCTTTATTGAAAAACTACAAAAAGGTTTTCAAGAAAACTCGATAAGTTATCTGTTATTTTTACGACTGGTACCTTTATTTCCATTCTGGGCCCTTAACATCTCTTTAGCTTTTTTAAACGTTTCGCTATTAAATTATGTATTGACATGCTTTATTGGCATCATCCCAGGAACATTTGTGTATGCATCAGCAGGATCAGGCCTGGGTGAAATACTTGCTATGGGAGGAAAAGTAAACCTTGCAGCTATTTTTAATTGGAAATTAAGGATTACTTTAATTGGAATTGCAGCCCTTGTGTTAATACCAGTCATTTATAAAAAAATCCGCAAAAAGAAAACAGATGCTAGATAGTGTACTGCGCCCTAAAATCCAAAAACACATTGATAACATAGTCTATCGCTCATTTCTTAGCTCAACTCATCCCAATACAATTTCCGTGCTTGGCTGCATTTTAGGTATAACATCAGCTGTTTTAATCTACTATCAGATTAAGTATTTAGCCGCTTTATTTCTTTTAGCTTCAGGAGTAGCAGATATTCTTGATGGTACAGTTGCAAGAGTTTTTCAAAAAAAAACTCTTGCTGGATGCTCTATTGACATTGTTTTTGATCGTTTGATTGAGTGTAGTGTAATTTTTGCTCTTTTTTTAATCAGCCCCGAGCAAAGGTCTTTAGTCAGCATGCTGCTTTTAGTTGGTGTAGTGATGTGCCTCACTTCATTTTTTGTTGTCAGTATGCTAAGCAATAATACTTCAGAGAAAAGCTTTCACTACAGTCCTGGGATATGTGAAAGAGGCGAAGCTTTCATCTTTTTTATTAGCATGATTATTTTTCCAAAAGCATTTCAACTGCTTGGATATATATTTTCAAGTTTGATGCTAATAACTGCAGTTGTCAGGATTATTGAGTTTATAAAGCAAGACAAGTTGAATAATCTCTCATCTTCTCATGAAAGCGATGAATAAATTCCCATTGAGCGCTTTCAACTTTCATTTTTTTGACACCTTCTATCTTTTCTACCAGCAAAATTCTTTTTATCGAATTGCAATAAAATACACTCGCATTTTCTAAATGTCTCAATTTATAACTACCTTTAGAAATATTCAGGTTCATTTCTCTAGCAATTTCGAGTGCACACAATAAAGTAATACCACAAAGATAAGACAAGCTTGGGTCTGGATAATAAAAAGCTCCGTCCTTAACCCAAAAAATATTAGCAATTGACGTCTCTAAAATATTTTTTTCTTCATCAAAGATAATACAGTCACTAAAACCTTTTTTACGTGAATTATCAAGCAAATCTAAACGTTTAAAGTTAGCTAGAGTTTTGAGCTTTGTATTTGAAAAACTGAAAGGCTCTTGCATTAGATTAAGTGATATTTTATCAACACTTGGGACTTCTTTCTGCAAAGTTATTAAAAATAACTTATTAGTAATAATAATTCTCAGACGCCACAGTCCACTTTCTGCTCTATTTTTTTTAATTAACTGAAATAACACTTTATAACAAATTTTTTTGCTCGGTAGACCAAGAGCTTTGGCATGTGAGTTGAGACGATCTAGGTGCTTTTCTAAAAAATAAGCCCTCGAGTCCTCTATTAAAATAGTTGTAAAGACTCCTCTGTCTGACTCAACTTTATAGGCTTTGTCAAGCAAAATAAAGTCACTATTATAATAAGCTATACTCATTTAACATTCATGGCATTAAAGATAGATTTCCCCTTGATTAAGGTTTCTTGATACTCTTTCTCAGGATCTGAATCAAAGACTATAGCGCCGCCTAATTGCGCAGATATTTCATTATCAATAAAAAGCAATGTCCTTATACAAATATTAAAATCAAAATCACTTCCCTTAAAATACCCGATAGAACCGGTATAAATATTTCTAGCTCTTTTCTCTAGATTATAGATCAGTTTCTTCGCCTCTAACTTAGGACACCCCGTAATAGATCCACCTGGAAATATTTCTCTTAATATTTCAACATTCGAGAATTTTGGGTCAGCTGTCGCCTTAATAATAGACAGCATATGAATAATATTTTCATATTTTTCCAAATTAAATAACTTTGATTGGACGCTACCCAGCTGACATATTTTAGAAAGATCGTTTCTTAATAGATCTGTAATCATTGCAAGTTCCGCCCTTTCCTTTGGGCACGACTTAAGCTTTTTAATACTTATAGCCTCTTGCTTTTTTGAGTTACCTCTTTTTATAGTTCCTTTAATAGGCCTTGTCTCTAAATCTAAATGCTTCTTTTTCAAAAGTCTTTCAGGTGAATTACTGACTATTGTCATACCTTTTAAATATAAATAAGCTGAAAATGGTGTTGGATTGTTTGTGATTAAACTATGAAATATATCAAAAGGCAAAATCGTGCTTTTAAACTTAATTTCATGAGATAGATTTAATTGATATACATCTCCAGCACATATCGACTCATGTATATTTTGGATTTTATTGAGATATGTAGCTTTATCTTCCTTACCTATACAAGTTGATTCCCCTAAATCCTCTTTTTTGATTTCTGGAATATCTTTCAAAAACCTTTTCAAATCGACAAGCTGTTTGACATGCTCTAAGTGCTTTTGGTCTTCTGCCTTATGAAGATCCTCTATGACCATTTTAATCTGAGAAGATTTATGATCATATTCTATTATGACTAAGCACCTCTGAAAATATGTTAAGGGAATTTGAGCTTTTTCATTAGGCGTTTTTAGTCCTTTATCGCTATACGCTCCCATTTCATAGCTTAAAAAGCCTACCCAAAGATCGTCTGTTATTTTTTGATCTAATAACTCCCAAGGATTTTCACTATAGATAACTTTTGCGAAGTTTTTAAGCTCTTCTTTCTGCCGAGGCTCAGCAATGGCAAACGAGTCAAAGGGAAACAAAAACAAATATGATTTTTCAGCTGTTGCAAATTCTCCCCCTGAATGCAAAAAACATGTTCCATGCTCTTTGGAAAAAAAAGAACATATTTTTAAAAGATCATATAAGGTGCAGTTTTCAAAAGAAAGCTTCCTTTTCAAGACTCTTCCATATTGTGATAAACTGCATCAACATCATCTAAGTTGTCCAACCAATCTACTAGCTTTTCATTTTTTTCCTTTTCTTCCTGAGAGCATTTAACTCTCACTTTAGGAATCATGTCTAAAAACGCATCTTGGACTTTGATATTTTGGGCTTCAATCCGTTCTTTAACTGCATATAGCATGTCGTGTGGGGTTGTAATAAGATAACTGTTTTCAATTAGTTCAAAATCGTCAGCCCCAGCATCTGTAGCTAACATAAACATGTCATCTTCTTTGATTTGCTCAGCATCAATTTGAAGAAAACCTTTCTTTTCAAAGTTGTACATTACAGCGCCAGTAGATGCAATATTTCCGCCACATTTATTGACTGCAATTCGAATATCGGACGCAGTTCTATTTTTGTTGTCAGTCATAGCCTCCACAATAATACCAACTCCTGAATGACCATATAGCTCATAGACAACATCATCATAGTTGCTTTGGTCCGCCGATGTTGCTTTTTTAATATTTCTTTCAATTGTGTCATTTGGCAAATTGGCAGCTTTAGCTTTTTGAATAACAGCTTTTAATTTTACATTCTTCTCAGGGTCTGCCCCGCCTTGTTTTGCTGCATTAATAATCTCTTTGGTAAGCTTGGAAAAAACTTTTCCTTTCTTCTTGTCAGCCCGTTCCTTTTTATGCTTAATATTGGCCCATTTACTATGCCCTGCCATTTTTCCTCCAAATATTTTTCATAAAATACTTTTCAAATTTTTTCATTTGAGTAAAATTTGGAAATTTTTTCTCATGCTCTTTAAATGCTTTCCCATGCATCTGATATCTGCCGCTTTTTAACATTTCAGATGGATATACCTCGTGCAACATCTCGTGAAAAATTAAATACTTTATATACTGGTCTATCACATTTTTGTGGTCTAACAATTTATTAACCCGGATTAGTTTATACTGGCGATCGTAACTTCCAAATGTAATGTGTCTAAATGTTTTGTAAACCGGTTTAAACCAAGTAATTTTGAGCTCCAAACTACCATTAAAATAATGCTCATTAACAAAATTATACTCTTCTAAAAGATCAAAATACTCGCCTTTGTATGTCATATCTTCTTGATCAACTAGGTCAGAAAAATCCAATATTTTTTGAATTGAATAAATAAATTGTTTGATCGGTAAAAAATCTTCTTTTTTTTTGCTTATAATATAAGTAACTAGTGAGTCTAAAACAGATAAAGGAGCTTCTAAAAAATGCCTATGCAAAGAAATCGATATTAAATTTTGATGATCTTTTAAGACAAAATAATGCGATTTATTGTCATTTATTTTTATTTTAACTGTTTTTTTAGTTTTTTCTCTTAAGTTATCCGAAAGCGTCTGAAGCATTTTTTATAATTCTTTTTGCATGAAAATTTTAGATAAATAGCTACCATCTGGGTTCTTAATAAAATGCTTATGCTCGCCATATCTTACAAAACCTTGCCTTTCGTACAGTCTAATCGCCGGATTATTCTCATACACTTCTAGGTGCAAAAATTTAATATTAAACTTTTCTTTGGCCAGCTTTCCAATCTCTTGGATCAACTTAGCTCCTATACCCTTTCCTCTAAGCTCACTTTTTACAATAATGGCCATTAAACATTGATGAGAGAGCTTTTGGTATGGTTGGATATATAAATTAATAATCCCAGCTACCTCATTATCATAATAAGCAGTTAAAACTGCTCCGACTTTTACAAAGCTAATCCAAAACAATGCAGCATCTTCTATTTCCCTATCATTACTCATTGGGTACCACTGCAGAGTACCAGGATCTTTTAGCCATTCTCTGATATATTTTATATCTTCTTGAACTGCTTTTTTTATCTCAATTTTTGACATTAGTACCTTTAGAAAATCAATCCATAGCAAATACGATCTTTGTAAACATTGTTCTCAAAAACATAACCTTCTTGTTGAGCAAACTTTTCAAACCCAAGATCAATTAGAATCTTTTCAATTAAGCATTTAGAAAAAATGTCAGCATAGATCAACTCATGCTTAAAATAATTTTTAGAAAGATTGATTAAATTTTTAATAAGCGATTTACCAATGCCTTTGTTCTGGTGTTTTCTATCAACAACAACTTGAAAAAAGCACTGATGGGCTATCTTTTTATAAGGCATCAAAAAAAGAGTCCCAATTCCACACGGGACGCCACTGATTGTTGCAGTAAGCGATGCCTTAAATTTAGAAAAACCAATCCAATTGCTTACAAAAGGTTTAATTTCACTTTCTGTTTTAACTACGAACCATTTATTTATTTCTTCATCTGACATCCACTTAAGCAAGAATTCTTCATCAGATAGATCTGAATACCTTATATCATGATCAATTGTTTTTTTCATGAAGCTCCAAACTCTCTTAAAAAACCATTTACAAATTCATCTATCTCACCGTCCATCACAGCTTGGATATTACCTACTTCAATTTTTGTCCTTGTATCTTTAACTAAAGTGTAAGGATGAAATACATAATTCCTTATCTGTGACCCCCACGCTATTTCTTTTTTCTCTCCTGAAATTTGCTTCAAGGCATTTTCTCTATCAGTCACTTCCTTTTCATAGAGTTTTGACTTTAGCATCTTTAAGCAAAATTCTTTATTTTGAAGCTGAGAGCGCTCTTTTTGACAAGATACAATTATATTAGTTGGAACATGTGTGATTCTTACGGCTGAATCAGTTTTATTTACGTGCTGACCTCCAGCGCCTGACGCTCTATAAGTATCAATGCGAAGATCTTCTGGCTTTAGCTCAATTTCAATCTTATCGTCAATAATAGGAGATACGTCTACTGAGGCAAAGCTTGTGTGCCTTTTAGCATTTGAGTCGAATGGAGAGATCCTGACCAACCTATGAACTCCTTTCTCAGACTTACTATAGCCATAAGCAAAATCTCCGCTAAAGCGAAATGTAATGCTTTTAATCCCAGCCACATCGCCTTCAACACGGTCGATTATCTCAGTCTTCCATCCCTTTTTGCTTGCCCACCTTTGGTACATCCTCGATAGCATAATAGCCCAGTCACATGACTCTGTTCCGCCGGCACCTGCATTGATTGTTAAAAAGCAATCTTTCGAATCAAGCTCGCTAGAAAGCATGCGTTTGATTTCCATATCTGAAACAGTAGCTTCAATGCTGCTAAGCTCTGCCATTAACTCTTCGACAAATGCATCATCATTTGCATTTTCAGCCTCAGGCAAAAGATCTTTAAGATTAAGGAAGCGGGATTGCACTTCTCGGTAAGGAATCGTCCATTTTTTTAATTGATTGCAATCATCAATGATTTTTTGAGCAGACTCATTGTCATCCCAAAAATCTGGAGCTTCCATTTGGTTTTCAAGTTTTTTTACTTCTTCTTCTTTTGAAGCGAGGTCAAAGATACCTCCACATGTCGTCTAATTTAACTTGAATTTGATTGAATCTTTCTTGTGTTTCGATATTCATGCTCTCTCCTGATTTATCAAACTAAGATACTAGTAACTTAACTTAAAATCAATTGAGAGATTATGATTTATGAATACATAAGGAGATAAGCTGGATCATCCATGAAAGAATCAGAGTCTCTAGTTTTAGATTCTTCTTCGTCCTTATCTATTTTGTCTACTGAATTAGGGATTTCAAAATCTAAGCTAGGAATGGGCAAAATTTGCGGATTATTATCAGCCATGCTATGGGTAGGCAACGAGTTAGTTTCTCTAATAAAGTCCTCAGCTCTATTCCGCTCGTCCTGAAATTTTAATCTGTGCCTTCTTAATTTTTCATCAAGAAACTTTAGCTCTTCTTTAGATGAGTAAATATCTTGTAACTCATAAATTTCTAGTAGATTGTTATCTATTTCTTCAATAATTCTACAGCACCTTTCTCTAAAAGTTTCAATTGATTCTGATGAGTCTTTGCTGTATAGAGTTTCAAATTCATTTTCAAGATCTCTTTCACTTTCAATTAAAGCCAGATATGACTTATTTTCAACTAAAGGTGGGAAGTCATTTTTTATGTCCCAAGTTCTTACCTTATAGCTTGTTTCTAATGTTATTTTTTTTATAACTAAGAGTTTTCTATCTTTTTCTAGCTTCCTTCTAACGAAAGAATTAGCTTTTGCACCAAGCACCATATCAATACTTTCTATTGCTTTATCAATATTATTAATTAAAGTACGGTGCTTACTTCTAAGTTCTGCAATTGAGTCTATCTCGTCATATTTAGATTCAGCCTCAGCTTTTACTCTTGATATTTCTTTGTACTCATCGCTATTTTTTAGATTATAAAATTCTAATCCTTTCCTCAGGTATTCGAAGCCCCCAATAGTTATAGAGGTTGATAAAAGAGCTAAAGCTATTTTTACTCTACTAATTTGTCCTGGTGATTTACCTATGCCAAAAAATTGTAGAGCTCTTGGGTATAGATAAAACAACCCTAAAATAGCCGTACTTGCTAGAGCAGCTTTCACTACTGTAGGTTGATGTTTGATATCAAAATTTTTAGATATTTTTAATCTAGCCAACTCAAATACATCAAAAAATTTGTCTAAGATAGAGACTTTCTTAATATCTCTTCTAAGTAACTTTTTCAAAAGATATGCTGAGTCATAAAGTGCATTTACTGGAGCTAAAATAATAAACTTAATCAATGCAATAATCTTACTAGCAATTGAATTTGCTCTTGATATTGCTGAAAATGAGTCATTTATTTTATATGAGTGTCTTTGAGCTAATGAGAGATTAAATACACTTTTTATCATTTTTTCTTTTTATTTAATAAATAATTATTATAAACAATAATAATTTAATAAACAATCTAAAAAATTAATTGTCAAACCCCACAAAAAGCTCTTAGAAGCGAAAAATTGAAAACTAAGATTAGAAAAGACTAATTTTTAATGAGTTAAGAATTTAATGCACTATATCTTTCAAGTAATTTATTAAAATCTGCCTGTTCATCATTTTGACCAGCCCCTACTGCAGACGGGCTATAAACGCTAGCTAAACTAGCATACATTCTACCATCAGAATCTTGCACGGGAGCATTATCACCATCAATATTAGATGATGATCCATCTTTAGGGGTAGCATATACATGAGCCAAAGCCTCAAACATGCCACTACCTGTAGACGTTGGCTCTTCAGGCGTAGGCTCTTCGCAAATAGAAACTTCATCTGAGTCACTATCGTGTGTATCAGTGATAGAATCAACTAGACTGTCCCCTAGCCCCAAAACAGCAAGGTGTCTTGTATTAACTCCTGTACTTGAGCTCAGCTCAGCAACAAATGGACTTTTCGATGTAAAAGCGGTTGTTTTAGTTGCTGTCTTTTTAACAGGTCCATTTTCAATGTCTACTGGCTTCTTTTCAGCGCCTACTGGTTTTATGCGTCTGTTAGCTAAAGTCTGGCCTCCAATTATAAGCCCCCCAATTATAAGCCCTGTTGCAGCTTCTAAAATGTGAGGTAAATAACCTTCTTGAGGTTTTTGAGGAGAAAAAAATCGTTGAATATTTGGGTATGTGTAAATTCCTAAAACAGCCAGTCCGATTAAACTGGTAGCTATAAGTTTAGTTTGATGCTTCTTACCAAAATCTTTAGATCTTTTTAAAACATTCAGTATCTTGTCTTTTACCGAGCTAGAAGCTGCATGTAAGTTATCCACGTTCATAATATGAACTTGATTTAAGTTTCTTCCAAATAATTTGTTTAAAAGATGTTTGGCATCATAAAATAAATTAATAGGTATTAAAAAAATAAATTTAACCAAAGCTACAATCTTATCAGAAGTTGAGCTAGCGGCTGATATTTCTAAAAATGATTCTTTAATTTTAAACGTATAGCCTTGTTGACTGTTAACTAAATTTTTAATCATTTTGATTTTTCCTATTATTTATAAAAAATTAATTAATTATAACTTATTATATTTTTTTTGCAACTTAATAAAAAACTCTACTTTTTATAGTAAATACAAGAAAAACATAAAAAGTTAACTTTAAAGCACATCCAAATTACATTTCCTTTATAAAAGCCAAATTATTTATAGCTCCTAAAAGGTATAAAAACTGGGGTATTAGTTAAATGCTTTTCCCAATTAGTTAAAAAAGCTTTATCCTCTTCCAAACTACTCAAAACCAAGACTTTATCTTGTTCATCCAGCCCATCACCTTGAAGTAACTCTTCAATCTTTTCTTTTGCATTTTTAATTCTAGGTAAAATGTCATCTTTCATGCTTTTCTGCTTATTAAATACCTCAGCGCTATCCGCTTTTCCTCTTAAATCAACAGCTTTTAAATCAGCCTTAACCTTTGCTATTTCCTCATATAAAGCATTACTTTGTAGTCTATTCAAAGCATCTGACTGCTTTAATTGGATTTCTTGATTATATTTGTTATAGCGCGCAGATAATAGCTTGTCATAATTTTTCATAAAACCAAATTCTCTATCTATCACACTTTTAATATAAAAACTTGCCTTATCCTTTAGCTCTAAAACACCTTTAATTATTTTAAGATCTCCAATTGCTTTTTTATGAATTGATGCGAGATCTTCTAAACTATTTGCCTTACTATAGTCGATCTTCATTAAATCATCTTTGAGTTCCGCTGCTTTTATAAACTGCTGATTATTCCTCAATTCACTATCTGCAATTTTTTTCAATTTCAGCAAGACTGAGCTAGCCCCCACTAAAGCTGAAAGGGTTGTAATAGATATTAAAGTGCTTAAATCAGAAGTCTTAGCAGCAGATCGAAATGATAAATGAGGATATGCCACCCCTAAAACAGCAGCTCCAACTAATGCCAACTTTAAAGTTTTATCTAAAATTTGAAAGCCTGATATCTGTAAAGAACTAAGATACTTTAACTTAGTTAAGCTAGTGGAGTAAAAACCGCTAAAAATAGATTCTTTTTTTGAAACCCTTCCTAAAAGCCTATTTAGATTATAAGCCGCATCTTTAACAATAAGCCATGGCAACAAAAGCACTACCTTAACTATACCCGCAATCTTTCTAATTGTAGAACCAGCCTTCAACTCATTTGAAAATGAATCTTGTATATTAGGTAAATACCTTTGATTAATTGAAAAATTAAACAACTTCTCTATCATTTAGTTAGCCTTTATTTAATTAAATTCAATTATAATTAATTATATAATTTAATACTATTAAAAATTAATTTGTTTAAATTAATTAAAAAATAATATAAATTGGAATAAATTCTACCCTGGGAACCTGCTGAGCGACAAGCTATAATCTCGCATCAAAATACCCTTCACACGTACAAATTCTTCTCTTCTGCCAAATAAGTGTCCTTTTGTAGAATTTGACAATTCAAAAGCACCTAAAAGCTGATCAACTCCCTGTATCGCTTTTTCTATATACTCTAAATCTTTAAAATATGACTTCATTAAGGAAGGTTTATCTTGAATAAACGTATAATAAGACTTATCAAAAATTGGTAAAGTTGGCTTATTCAATTTTCTATTAACTTTATCTTGCTTAGATATTTGATTTTTAAAAGACAATATTTTTTTTACTACTAGACCTTCAGCGTCCGTTAACGTTTTATATACAGGCTCATTCTTAAGCGTCCTCATCTCTAATAGTTCGTGACTCTTTTTTAAAAGGGCAAAGCTTACACCTCCCAAAATAAACCCAACAGCTCCCACAGCTTGATTAGAAAATCTATCCAAAAGATGAGTTTGATTAGACTGTTTTCCTATTAATTGCCTACCCGCTACTAGAAAAGCTCCTCCTACTAAAGTAGCTTTTATAATTTCAGATTTATGCTTAGATACGAAATTCTTTGACTTATCAAAAGCTCGTAACATTTTTGATCTCGTTAAATTTACTGCAGAGTAAAGTTCACCTACAATCGAAACTTGCTTTGCCTTTTTTCTATAAAGTAAACGCGAACAGTCTTTAATTATTAGCCATGGCAGGAAAATAATTAACTGGACTATTTTTTTAATCTTTTTAACAGCACTAGCTTCATGTATTTCTAAAAATGAATTTCTAACACTAGGAAAATAAGGTTGGTTATTTACACTTTTAAACGTTAATTTAAGCATTAAATTATACTCCCTCGTTATTTTGGGAAAAAATTAATTTATTATATTTTTATTATACATTAAAAGGTTTGACAAACCAATTTTTAAAATTAAAGCTTTACAAAATATTTTTTCTATAAATACTCTTAACGCGAAAGTTTAAATGAAACTGATTTTTTTCAAAAAAAATATCAACAAAGAACTGGTCGAATTTTTTTTTAACTAGATTGTTGTCTTTTTTACTTAATAAAACATCTAAGCATTATTAGAATGGGAAGCAGCTCTCTTAGCTATACTACCAAGCCACTTCTCGTATTTTTTAAAACCTAAAATATTAGAATCAATAATTCTGATACCTTCTTTTGGAAATTTATTTTTTACTTTCTCATTTCTACCTGAAGTTAGTTCCTCTATTATTTTTTTAAGCTTATCTCTAAATTCGTTGATTATTAAGGAGAAATCTCTTTCTTTTTTTTCTATCCTTATCTTCAATCTTGCAAGTTCGTATTCATATCCAAGGTATTTTTTTCTACTTTCCAGCCAATGTAAATAATATTTTACCTCTTTAGGTTTTCCTTCCTGATAAAATCTTAACTTTCTAGCTTCCTCTATACATTTAAGAGCCATTTCATACTTATGTTCCAAATCTCGAACATTACTCACGTTGAAAAATTCTACTCGCGATATTTTTTGTGTAAGAAGATACTCCTTAGACTTTCGTCCTTTTAAGAAGAGCAAAAGCAAAATACCAACGCCTACTGCAGATAGTGTTACAGATTGTGGCATGAGATATTTATTATCACTAGTCAGATTACCGCTAAGCAATTTCTGAATATGCGGATATGAATAAAAAGCACCTAAAAGAAAAGACCCAACTAAAGCTGTTTTTGCGATTAAAGGGCGATTTTTTATTTTTGAATAACTAGCTAAAAAAACTTTATCAAATAGTGAGTATTTCTCCACTTTCCTTTTGAAGTTTTTTCTCAAGTAGTATGCAGAGTCTTTAACAACAAGCAGGGGTAAAATAATAACTAATTTAGCTACTAATATGATTTTTTTAATTAAAGAATTGGTTCTTGATATCTCAGAAGTTTCCCTTCGAATATGAGGAAAACTTGTCGTTTGAGTTGAAATATTAAGTAAGCTCATAGTTATTCTATCTAAGTGTTTTCTTTTATTTTTGCTGAAATTTTTCCAATTTGATTTTTATCTAAATTCAGAGCAATTATTGCAAAAAACATTTCCATAAAAGAGTATTCTTCGAAATCTCCATTCTTTAAAGAGTCCTTTAAAGAGTCAATTGCATCTTGAGCTTTAGACATTAACTGCAAATTATCATTTCGCTTTTCTTCGTTACTTACATCTACTACACTCTTAGCAGAAGAAATAGCATTCAACTTTCTTATAATTTTTAAATCTTCTGGCGTTGTATTTGTTTTATCATTATATGATTCAAATTTTTTTCTAGCATCTTCGACACCTTTTTTACAAAAAACAGCTCCAAGTATAGTTGTTGCCAATAAAACCCAAGATTTATTACTTAATAGTGGTCTGGGATCTTGTTGATTAGGTAACTTTTTTAGAGCATAATGAATTATTCCAAATAAAGATGTCCCAGCTAATACAGTTTTTATGATCGTAACTTTAGACTCTGTAAACGAAGAAAAAAATCTATCCAAAAGCGAGACTTTCTTCACATCCCTTTTAAATAGATTACTTAAATGGTGAGACAAGTCATAAATGACAAGCCCAGGAATTAAAATAATAAATTTAACAATCTTTATAATTTTTTTTATTAATGAGTCAGCTTTAGATATTTCAGAAATTGATTGATTTGTACTAGGAAAATATCCTTGCTTTACCGAACAATTTAGTAAATTTTTAATCATCCCTTCCTCTCATGTTTTAGCAAAAACATTTGTTTTAATTCAAAATCACACTATTTTAGTTAATTTCAATTTAAAATTGAACCCTTAATTTTTTTGTTAAATGACTTGTAAATGAAATATTCTAATCAAGAAATTTAAATTGGTTGTTTACAACAAAAGAATCTCCGTTTCTCCTCATACCTTCTCTACATGTTATGATTTGAACTGGCTCTTCAGTAATCTTATTTTAAATACTCTTGAAAAATTATTTCAAAGAACAAGCTTTATTTGAGGTCTTTTGTCACTAAAGATTTATGGAAATAGTACTACTAGGCTCCCCACTATATCTGTCTTCTCTTTTATCTTTTTGATAACTATTTTTAATAATTCAAATTTAGTTTTGAATTGCAAAAATTTAGCTTTCTTTTTGTTAATTGAAAATCCCTAACCAAGAATATTAAGCTTGTATTTACTCAATACTATCACAACACCCTTGCTAGACTTTCGCTGTCTTTGTAGGTTGACTAGTTTCTAGTTCTACTCTATCTACTATGTGTTTATGACGTAATTCCTTCAGTTCAGTATCTAAGACACTAAGCTCTATTCTTATAAACGGCCAAGCAAACCAACCATTTGCTTTAAGTTCTAGCTCAGTTATTTTGATTTTATTTAATAGTTCCCTAAAATGTTCCTCGTAGAAACTATTTAACTTCTCTCTGTCATAGTTTGTATGCTTTCCGCTAATTTTAGCTAATCGTTTATCCTTCTCTTTAAGCTTTTCTCTTCTATATAAGAAAAACAAACTGCCTAGAACTGAACTAAAAGCAATCACACCACCTAATAACTTCTTTATTGGATCTGGCAATTTAGAGACAGGCACTACGAGAACATCTGACAATGACCAGTCTGGCACTTTTCCTACCACCCACTCTCTAAGCCTCGGGTGAACAAATCCCAAATAAGCACTACCTACTAAAGCAGCTTTTAGAATTTTAAATTTATGCTTAGAAGCAAAGTCTTGTGATATTTTAAGAACTTTCAATACCTTTAGCTCTGACTTTCTTTTCACAAAACAGCTTTTAAGATGGTGTGCAGAATCTTTAATTATAAGCCACGGCAACAAAATAATTAGCTCAACCACCCTTATAATTTTTTTAGTTAAAGCATTTGCCTTTGATACACTAGAAAGTGAATCTTGTATATTGGGTAGATACCTTTGATCTATCGGATCGATAAATAAACTTTTAATCACGCCTTTTTACCAGATTAAAAAATTATCTTAGATAATAGTGAATCTTTTTTATTAGGCAATATCTTTGCTATATCAGATCTCTAAATAAACTTTTGATCACGCTTTTTTCAGACTTTGAAAGCACAACTAACTCTAATTATTTCCTGGTGTATTCACCCAGTTCCAGTATGTTCTTCTTAAAGAGTTAACTTCTTTATTGAATTCTTGAAGCTTGCCTAATAATTTTGGCTTGAGCTTTTTTGGAGAGTTAATATACAAATTATCAGCTTCATCACATATTTTCACCAAATCACTAAGTACTACCTCAATATTTGGTTCCACTTTCCAATATCCAGTTGCTATTTTCGGTTTTTTAATTATTTCTTTCAGACTCATATTAACTTTAGCACTGGCCAGCTGAAACTTCCTAGTTATGTACGCAAATTTTAAAAGAATAAATTTACCGTCAAAAGCACTAAGCATATATTTTTTCAATAGAATTCCAAAACATCCTTTTGTACTTTTAATTCTTATTGTATCTCTATGCTCCCTCTCAGTTTTTTTCCAAAGACTTTCCAATTCTTCTAATGAAGGTACATCTCTAAAAGGATCATCAAGTTCAGATTTTTTATTATGCAAAGCAAAAGCACCAATACTTAAAACAGCCATACCTATAGCAGTAATAGCTCCCCTTGAACTGGAAAGTTTATCTGACAATGATTGATCTTGTATTTTTACACCTGTCAGTTCTCGAAGCTTGATAACCCCTAAACTAACACCGCCTACTAAAGCTACATTTAAAATAGCAGAGCTATGTTCAGCAATAAAGTTTTGTGATGCTTTATGATTAAAGTTTTTCTTCATAAAACAGCTTTTTAAGTGGCGCGCTGAGTCTTTAATTATAAGCCATGGCAACAAAATAATTAACTCAGCCACCCTTATAATTTTTTTAGTTAAAGTATTTACCTTTGATATATTAGAAAGAGACTCTTGTATATTAGGTAAATACCTTTGATCTATAGAGCTACCCAGCAAAGTTGTAAACATATTTTTCACTTACTACAAACTGCTCAAGTGTTTCTCTAAATCTTCAATTTGTTTGTTAAATTCTGTAATTAGATCAAGCAATTTAGGTTTAAGTTCTTTTGTGATATCAAAACCAGCTGCATTATCTTTCACTGCCCTCAGTTTACGAATTATATTTTCCAGATCACCCCTAGACATATGCATATCATCAAAATTTTCAGTAGATTGCGCCATTCTAACTTTAGCTCCTTTTTCCAGATCAAATTCCTTAGCAAGAGACCTAATGTTAAGTAGTCCAATTTTATGATTAATAGAATTAAGTTTGTATTTTTTAAATAGCAATGTAAGACAATTTAGACTTTCATAGGCCTTTTGTTCACTCTCTAACTTCCTTTCAATCTCCTCATATTTTCTATTCATATCACTTATTGAGCTTGAATCTATAAAAGGATCATCAAGTTCAGATTTACTAACTAGCTCCTTGTTATATGGGATAGAGATAAAAGCAGCAAAGCCTAAAGCAGCCACAGCTTTAGCAGTAATAGCTCCCACTGGAGCCACAAATTTATCTAGAAATGATTGTTCTTGTATACCTGCCAGTCCTCGAAGCTTGAACAACCCTAAACAAACACCCCCTACTAAGGCTCCCTTTAAAATCGCAGAGCTATGCCTAACAATAAAGTTTTGTGATGCTCTAGAGTTAAAGTTTTTCTTCACAAAGCATCTTTTTAAGTGGTGCGCTGAATCTTTAATTATAAGCCATGGTAACAAAATAATTAGCTCAGCCACCTTTATAATTTTTTTCACTACAGAGTCTGCCTTTGATACATTAGAAAGTGAATCTTGTATATTAGGCAAATACTGGTCTTTTGGCATTATTGATAAATTTCTAATCATTTTCAACCGACTCCTTTGCAATAATTAACTCTCTTTTTTTCTGCCACTCAGATCTCGCATAACTAAGTTCCATTTGCATCCTATTTGATAAACTTTCAGCTTTAGAAGTAGATTCTTCTGAGACTGATATTGTTTTTTTAACAAAATTATCAAGATAATTAAAACCTCTATAAATTTCATTAAGCCTATCAAGATCTTCAGCACTGCTAATATCTAAATCCTTCATCTTTAATTTAAATTTCTTATATGTATACCTAAGCTCAATATCATCGAGAGCTTTAGCTTTTGCTCCAGAGCTACTTAAACTATTTTTGATATTAGAATATTCAGATTCTAAATCATCTAAAGAGCTTACTTTTTTAAAAGGATCTTGAAACTCATGAATTTTGTTAAAAATAAACTTGCCAGCACCTAAAGAAGCCAGAGTTATAGCAGCCTTAGCTACATTTGAATCAGCAATTTTATCTAGTAATGATGGATCTTTTGGAGGCGTTAATCCTTGCAGCTTGATCAAGCCTAAACAAGCAACTCCAACTAAAGCTACCTTTAAAATCATAGAGCTACCTCTAGCTGTAGAGTTATGTTTAACTATAAGGTCTTCTTCTGAGTTAAACTCTGAGCTTTCTTTAACAAAGCATCTTTTTAAGTGAAAAGCTGAGTCTTTAATAATAAGCCATGGGAGAGAAATAATTAATCCAACTACTTTTATAACTTTTTTAGTTATAGGGTCTGGTTCTGATATATTAGAAAATGAACCTTGTATATTAGGTAAATATTGGCCAGTAGATTTTATTGGTAAACTATTAACCATCTTTCCTTCCTTTATTTATAGGGTTTATTTCACTTTACTTTTTTTGGCAGAAACTTCTAAAAAGTTAATTTTAAGAATTACTACCTTCTCCATTAGTTGTTTTTACTTGAGTTAACTCGCCTTTCTTCTTATCATATTGACGACCTAGTTCAAGATTATGACTCTTCAAGCTAGCCAATATCGAAAATCGTCTATAATTAGAAGCTCTATTAAGAACTATTTGACAGGAATTTGGATACAAAGTCTCAGCTTTTTTTATTAACTCAGTAGTTTCAAACTGCTTTTTTATTTCATTTAATTCTTCCACAGTTTTTGCCGATTCAAAGAACTTACCGTTTTTTTGCAGTTTTTCTAGCAAGAGGTTAAATTTTCTCTCAATTCCATTCCATTTCATAGTATCTATTTGATTTTTTACAGCAATTATCCCTAGAGAGATCCCAAAAAGGCCTGCTACTAAAATAGAAATCCTTGAGCCAACAGATAGCTTAGAAAAAGACTCTAAAAAATAGCTCATACTCCACTGATTTGGTACTTTTGCACTCATCAAACCCCGGAGCTTAATCCCCCCTAAACAAACACCCCCTACTAATGCTCCCTTTAAAGTCGCAGAGCTATGTTTAGCGATAAAGCTTTGTGATGTTTTGAGATTTGAGTTTTTTTTCACAAAACATCTTTTTAAAGAGTAAGTTAAATCTTTAACAGCGAGCCATGGAAACAAAATAATTAACTTTACTAGCTTGTTAACTTTTTCTGTTAAGGTATTAGCTCTAGATACTTTTGAAAAAGAATCTTGAATATGTGGAATACAACTTTCCTCCACGGTGTTGATAAACAAATTTTTAATCATTAAGAAATACCTTAAACTACTAAAAAATTGAATAGATTATATCTTAAATCATTTTTTTTGTAATTTAATATTAAAGAAACTGAATTTTTTTTTGTATATTTACGACAGAATAAACATGTTATATTTGACATTTAAAAGCCAATATAACCTGCAAGACAACTAAAAATAAAAATTTACACTTAAATGTAACCAAAAAAATTTTTAGATAAAAAAAACATCTAAATACTTCGAACAACTAAGAAAAAAAATAACACACTGAATTAAATCTTTTTCTCTCATCGTTTAATGAGTGAAAAATTATTCTTAATTCAGTGAAAAAAAACAAAAGTTCTTATTATTTTTTATAAGGAAGTCCCGACATTCTTAATTTACTTTCCAGCCTGGTTATAGTAAACTGAAGACTTTGCGACCATCTGCTCAAGCGTCCCTTGTATTCCTCAACTATTTGTTTTTTAAGATTATCGGAAACCGCCAATCTTTTACTCATTAAATCATCAACTTTAGTTTTGACATCTTTATATACTTTATGTTTTTCATTAGTTGCTAAATCCCCACTATTTTGATAGGTAGATCTAACCTCTTCAGTAACTTTTAAAATCGCATCAAATTCTGGCATCAATTTTAGTTCTTCAAAAGCAACTTTTTTCTTGTGGCGCTGTAGCAAAAAATAACCCCCAACTGCAAATAAACTAGTAGCCGTTCCGACAGCCCCATACAAATAAAGGTCTATTTGATCCGATGGTTTTGAAAACCATTTTTTTATGAGTGAGTATGAACCTATAGCACCTGCTACTGCTAAAGATATTTTTGCAATTAGAGCCTTGTTTTTTTCAAAGCCAGCAGGAAAAATTCTATCCATCAGAGATACCTTTTTCACGCTCTTCTTAAATGGCCTGCTTAAAAGGTACAATGAGTCATAAACAATAAGCGCCGGCATTAAAATAATAAATTTAACAACTTTAGCGACTTTTTTAATTAAAGAATCAGCTTTTGATATTTCAGAAAGCGAATTATTTATACTAGGTAAATAACTTTGTTTTACCTGATTCTTAGATAAAATATTTAACACTTTATATATCCTCCAATTTTGAAGTAAAAATCAAAAAACTATACTAGAAAAACAACTAAAAAAAAAGTTTCTTCTTCTTTTTATTCAGAATAACTCTGGCATCATATGATCATCACAATTATCATAACTCATAGTTCTTACATGAGATGATACCCCATCACCAGTAGTAATATTTTCTTTTGCAATTGATTCTAATTTTAATTTTTCTAATTTTTTAATGAATAAATCGAAAAATTCAATCTGATATTTTAACTTTTCAAGCCTACTTTTATCAGTTTTTTTAATTAATTCGATAATCTTATTGAGCGCTTCAGTCCCTCCTCTTATAGAGCCTTCCATAGTATTAAGGGAAAGTACATCCAAATTAGTATCCTCTAAATAAATGGTTTTTAGATTAACTATTTCAGCTTCTAAGGTAGATATATCTACCTTCAAGACACCTTTCTCTCTTTCTGAGATATTTAGCCCTTCTAAAAAAGAATTGGGATCCAACTTCTCTAATTTATCAGTTAACTCTTTTAATTTAGAATTAACCCAAGATATAAAGGGGGTTTTTAAAGCCTCAGCCAAACTCTTTAAACGATCTTCTTTAGCTTTTAGTTGTTCTATATTTTCTGCCAGCCCCTTTATGTCATTTTCAGCGACATTAAAATATTTGGGGAATGACCCAACATCCAAATTTCCTAAGCTGAACGCAAAAAATTTCAGTTTTAAATTAATATAAGATATTGGATTGTTCCGTTTCCACCTTAAAGCCCCCAAAGCTCCCACGATTAGGCAAGCAGAAAACAACTCAAAAATACGCTTTGCATAACTTGGACTAGGCTGGGTAGGAAGTTTAACTTCTTCCAAAATCTCTAAAATTCTATCTCTAGAAGAATTTCCGGCAAAAAGAACAACACCTACTAATGCGGCTTTTATTAGAGTCGATCGGTGTTTTTCAAAAAATTTATCACTAAAAATAAAGAGTTTTTCCTTAAAAGAGATTCTCTTCACATCTTTTTTATTTAAAATACTGATTGAGTCAATAATCAACAACCACGGCATTAAAACAATTAATTTAACAACCTCTATTACTTTCTTAGCAGTTGTATCGGCTTTTGAAACCTCTAAAAATGCATCTTGCGTATTTAAAAAATAATTTTTTTCAACCGAGCTGTTAAATAAATATTTTAACACTTAACTTTCCTCAATTTTTTAAAAAGAAAATCAAGTTATAATAACAGAAAGTTGTCTTTTTGATATTTAAAAAAACTATCCGGTGTGTAATTTTATTAATTTTAGTTAAAATCTCGAGGCAAAATTGTACACCCTAAAGCTAAACTACTAGAGATTTCTAGAATACTTTACAAAATCTGACAATTCTAATATTTACTTAACAAAAAAAACTTTTTTAGCTAAAAGATTACTCTTCTTTAGTTTTTTCATCGTCTTTTCTACCTAGCTCTTGTGCTGCATTTTTAGCAAGCCTAATTCTTTCAGTAGCATCAGCTAACCTCGAGTTAAAAGATTCATAAATGCCATCCTCAACTGCAAGTGAAAGCTTGTTAATCAAAGAAATAATTTTTTCTGATAGCTCAATAGCTAAATTATATTTTCCTTCATTAAAAGCCATGAGAGCTAAAAAATTTTTAGTGATAGCAATTCTTTTTACTTCTTCTTGAATCATTTTATGTTTGTTCTCAAGCTGACTACGATGATGTTCTGATTTAATATCTAGATTCAAATTATTTTTAGAGTAATTAAAAAGATTGGCAAGTTTCTCTATATCCTCAGAAGACTCCAAATAATCATCATACATTTCAGTAAATTTTTTATTCACTTGACCAAACATTTGACTATCAATTCTAGCTCTTTCCTGAGTTGCATTACCTTCATCGACCTGAATTTCTATTTCAGTAAGTTTTTTACTAGCTTGATCTGGCATTTGAGCTTCTTCGGAAGAACCTTCTAGTCCATTTAAAGCAGTACTTTCTTTCAATTGATTGCTTTGTTCAGCAGAAGTTTCTAGCCTGCCTACAGAATTTTCCTTTAACCTAAAATCAGAACTTAACCATTTCCATCCGATAACGGAGAATATTGAAACAAGTGAGAAAATTAAAGCATGACTTTTGTCTATACTATTAAACCATTGTCTATTTTGACTTACACCAAACAACTCTTGAAGACTAGGACTTGAATAAACTCCCCCTAGCAGAAAAGTCCCAACTAAAGCTGTTTTTATAATTTTAGGCTGATGTTTTATAGCAAGGTCCTTGGATATTTTAAACGCATTCAACATCTTCAGCTTTGCTAAATATGAAGCATCAAGAAACTTATCCATAATTGAAACTTTTTTTACATCTCTTCTAATCAATTTGCTTAAATGAGATGCGGAGTCATTAATCAACAGCCACGGCATTAAAATGATAAATTTAACAACTTCTATCATTTTACTGACAGTCGACTTATTAGATATTTTCACATATGCCATTTGTGTTTTGGGGAAATAGCCTTCACAAACTCGATCGTCAAATAAACATTTAATCATTCTAACCTTGGTTTTTTAAGAGATTAGTTATATATAAAAAGTCCATTTTTTTCTAATTTAATTATATAAACCATAAATTAAGGATATTTTTTCTTATTGAGAATTAGAGTTTATATATAATTTAATCAAGTCTTCATAGCAAAAAAATATGCAATTTAGCCATTCACCATTCTGTTAAAAGATAAAAATTTATCTTGAATATCCCCCATAAATTTAAAATTATCTTTCAATTTTTTTAAGTCCTTAACAAAAAACTCTATATAGCACTTAACTTCAGAATACCGCTCCTTAGCAGTTCCTGCCCCACCTTCTTGAAGGTCTTTGTCTATGATGCTAATGGCCGACGTTAAAGCATTTCCATAACTATCATAAATATCTTGATCGATATCAGATAGGAGTCCTCTTGAAATTCCTATTATAATATCGATTGTTACTTTCTTGGCTTTCTGTAAAAACTCGAAATACGAGTTAAAATCAGTACATTTTTTCAAACTTTCTATAAGCTCTTTTTTTTGCACCTCAACATATGTCTCGTAAGATTCTTTTTCAGCTGTAATTAAATTTAAAGCTAAAGTGAAATGGTCTCTTAAGTCTTGGATATCATTTTTCAATTTTCTTTCATAATCCGCTTGACTTTGAGGGCAGTCTTTAGGCAGTTTAATTTCATTTAATAATCTTTCTGCTTTTTCAACTTCAAAAATAGCACCTCGCAGTTTTTTTTCTGAATCAGGGGATTCAAATTTGAAAGAATTTTTAATGTCTTTTAAACAAGCTATTATCTTTAAAACTTCATTCCAGTTATTTTTTTCAAACCCTTCATCCAGAGTTTCTCCTATGGGCTTTGTTAAGTGGATCGCATTTAAAGTATTAGTAAAAGAGTCTTGCAATCCTTGCGCGTCTTTTCTCAGCTTTTCATCATAATTTACTAATTCTATAGAACTAGATTCAGGCGATTCAGTAGCCTTCAATAATTCGTCTACTTTCTTAACTCTTGAAATTGCATCGCATAATTCTTTCTCTGTTTCTGAATCTCCAGAGTTAAAATCAATTTTTAAAGATTTTAAATCAGCAAGCTCTTGTAAGCTTTTACCCCAGGTATCTTCTCTTAAACTTCCTTCCAGTAATTTTCTTTTATGATCAAATAAAGAAGCTACAATCACACCTAGGACTAAAACACTACCAGAGATTAAAAAAGCATTATTTTTATAAAATGGGATTTGCTGAAAGTCATTTGCCTGAAACCAATTCTTAATATGCAAATATGAATAAAGCGTCCCTAAACAAAACAACCCAATTTTTATTTGACGGTTGGAGTTAGATAATTGCC
Source organism: Parachlamydiales bacterium (assembly GCA_050302075.1). GTDB lineage: Bacteria > Chlamydiota > Chlamydiia > Chlamydiales > SM23-39 > JBNLAH01. The sequence continues at coordinate 159,319 of JBNLAH010000006.1, forward strand.
CAATAGTCGAAATTTTTTTTATGTTTCTTTTATCCAGAAGATAAAAAAGGTCTTTAATTAATAAATATGGCATTAAAAAAATTAATTTAACTATTTTTACAACCTTACGAGTGGCGCTATCAACCATAGAGATTTCTAGATAAGCTCTTTCTATATTAGAAAATCTTCTTTGGCTTATGTTGTAATTAAATAAATTTTTAATCATTTCTAACTACCACTCAAAAAAACTAGATGCAGTATACCTTAAGATATTTTTTTTTAATATATTATTAAGTTAAGAAAATAGAGTTAATTAGCATGGAAAATGCAAATTAAGAAGAGTGTTTTATTTAGAACTGAAAAAAACCCCCCAATTACCCCACAAAAAATAATCCGTGCCCTATTCAGTATTTTTTCTACTATTTTTTTTGATTAGAATTCTGCATAATTGATTTTAATCTAAAAATAAAGAATCAAATTTAATTATAAAAATAATTTATTAAACAAAAAAATAGTTAAAAATTATCTTTACACAAAAACCCTCTTAAGATAATTTTTTCGACTCAATAAATTCTTTAAAGGAGATAAGAAAAATGGCAAGCATTCAATCAATAAATATTGCCCAGCAAAGTTTCAGCTTCAGTAAATTTTTATCGAGCATTAATGGAAAAACTGCACAGCTGATCACCTCTATAAAAGTTAACTCCCCCTTAGTGCTGCCAGCTGTAAAAAAAACTGCTTTAAAGGCTTCATCTGCCGTAGTTACAGCAATTAAAACTCTTGCAGCATATTGGTATTATTACGCATCTATGTATTTTACAAATGCTATGGCCCTAGCTGACACAATTATAGTAAGTGCTGTAGCAACACTTGGGCCTTATTATCCAATTTTTGCAACTTCTGTTATTTCGTTTGCAGTTGGCGCTGCTGTTATGTATAAATCAATGCAAAACCAAGAAGAAGAATAAAATTTAACTCCTAGGCTGAAAAAGTCTTTTTTGGCCTAATTTTTTTTTTGCCTTGCTCTTGCTGGTTTCTTTTAATCTAATTTCACCATTTTCATTAATGGCCTCGGCTGTAACCCCATCTGGAACATTAATTTGTTGATTTTTTAAAAGATCTAGATTTTTTGCTATCAATGTTGAATTGGTTCCTAAGCAAATATCGCATTTTTCAGTATATGAATAGTTGCCCTTCCATAGGTCTTTTGATGTCTTAAAATTAATGCCTGCATTTTTAATGTTAATATTTTCAAAAAAGCAGCTAGCAGATAAATCTTTGGAAAAGATTCGAAGACTCCCTCTCAACTGAAGGTTTTCACAAAAAAAATCAGCAATATTAATTACCAGCTCTGATCCATTTTTTAGAGCCCCATTCTTTAACTTTTTAGAAATCAACTTGTAACTGGGACCAAAAGCTGGATGATAAGAAAAGAAAAAAGGAGGCCTTTTAAAAACAAAGTCTTCGAAAGTCCCCACTAAAGGCACCTCAATTGAACAATAGTTTTTAAGAAGATCATATCCATTTTTAGTAAAATCATAAAAGCACTTCTCGGGCGTTTCTAAACATGAATTGTTCGGGTCATATACTCTTTTTGTAGTTGAGATGGTCTTATTTCTGTCATTGTACGAGACGTATGTTTTTAAAAGCTTGTATGGGGATTTAATCGGCGTATTTGTTTTTTCGATAAAAGAGTCCGCAATATTTTGCATAGTGCTCTCTAATCTCCCCCCAATAATTGTTTTATGATCTTGAGTTTTTAAAGGCTTAAAATTAATCAGCGTTCCTGGATAGGGATTTTTATCTACTTTTTTTTGAGCTTCTTTTAAATCTACAAACAACAAATTTGTATTAGACGAAAACTTCGAAAACTGATCGTTATTTTTCATTGGCTTGTCTTCTATATTGAACTTCTCGAACTCACAATACTCAATGTTAGTAATTGCAGACTCAAAGTGATTTTCTTTTCTTTTTTGGATTAATACATTTATCCCCTCAGCTGAGTGCACTTGTCTAGGACAAGATGCAAGACCTAAAGAAGAGTCATTCATTAATCCATATCCTGTAAAAGCTAAGATACCATAATCTGTTCCAGCTATAGGGTTATTGATCTGGCGAATCAGTACCTTTTTCCTTTGTTTTGAAAAAAACCACTCAAACAGTTTCTTATCCCTGGCAAGTTTCCAAAGAGCTCCATGTCCCGACGGCTTGAGTAGTAAACTTCCATCTTCGTTAACAATCCAATCTCCGTTCTCTTTTACAACTGGCACCGACGGTTGAATAAGAAAAAAGAAACTATCTTTAGGTCGGTTAAAATAGTTGTTTTTTCTAATGAAGCTTCTTATGTGAAAAAAATTATCATTTTCATTCGAGCACATAAGAGCAATTGGCGTTATTATTTTGGATCCTTTTATTTTTTCATATAAGAGCTCTTTTGCCTGCACATCTTCAATAAGCCTTTGCAACAAAGTCTTAGAAGCAAACTGCATCATTGCTGCTGGAAGTCTTTTTTTTGTTGCTTCATCTAATAGATGAAGCCTATCTGCAGCTCCTCCAACAACATAAATTTCACCCATCTGATCGAGCTTTTCAATTCCATGCCTAGCATAGCTTCTAACTTGCTTAGTATCTTTTGAAATATCGATAAAAAAAGGAGCATAAAAAGACAGATTTTCAACCTTCTTTGAAGAGTTACTTAAAAGCTCTAAAATTCTTAACTGGTAACCTAGAATACCTCCTATATCCAGAAAGAATTCTTCAACTTGCTCAAGGTCCTTTAAAAGAAGGTCCACTTTATTGTTTTTAATTGCCTCCAATGCAATTTCTTTTTCGCCAATTATAATTAAGCTCTTTAACAAATACTTTTGCTTAATTGAGAAAAGCCCTTCATATTTTCTAAAATGCTTCTGGACACTCAAATCTTTATCCAATATTTTATCTCTGTCCAAAATGTTCTTCCCTTTAATAGAGCAAACCAAATTTCTTAAAAGGGATTTTTTAGCTAATTCAAACATGGCTTTTTTTTGTGTGTTTCCTAATAATTATACTTTAGCTTAAAATTTCTCACGATTTTTTTTGACTATAAACCCTTATGAAGGATAAAAGTTTTCATTTAAGGACAGAAAACATGTCTAACTAAGTTTTATAAAACTCATACGAAAAGGAGTATTGATTTATGGCAACTAAGCAAAACCCAAAAAATTCAAAGTTCATGCAGCCAATGCAAATAAGTGAAGAGCTTGCTGCAGTAGTAGGCAAGGGACCAATGCCAAGAACAGAAGTTACAAAGAAACTATGGGCTTACATTAAATCTAATGATCTTCAAGATAAAAAAAATCGAAGAAACATTAACCCTGACGCAAAGTTAGAAAAAGTATTTAAAACTGGAAAACCAGTAAATATGTTTGAAATGACAAAACTTGTAAACAAGCATTTGTCCTAATATTTATTTTAAGCCCAAAAGATTTTCTTTTGGGCTTGTTTTGATCTTTGCCCACCTTTAAACTATAAGATAGTTTTTTACCCCTCTTAAGAAAAAATTTTATTTTAATGAACCGCTATTTTATTTTAATTGCCTATGATGGCTCTAACTATTTCGGTTGGCAAAATCAAGCAGAAGTTCAGTCTATTCAGGCTGTTTTAGAAGCATCTATTAATAAGATTTTACAAGCTAAAGTCGTAGTTGTAGGTTCTGGTAGGACAGACGCAAAAACTCATGCTTTAGGACAAGTAGCTCATTTTGACACTGATAAAGTTTTAAGTGAAGAAACTTTTTTAATTTCACTAAACAGTTTACTGCCATCCGATGTTAGAGTTTTAGACATTCGATTGACCACAAAAGATTTTCATGCCAGATTTAGTGCTATAAAAAAAATTTACCACTATTATATCAATCAAAAGCCTGTAGTAATCCCCCACCTTAGATCTACTCATTTACATATCAGTAAGCCCATTGATTTAGAGCTTATTCAAAAAGCTGCAAATGAATTTATTGGCACTCATGACTTCACCTCTTTTGCAAATGTAGGATCAAATGCAAAAAATAAGACCAAGACCATTTACAGAATCGAATGCTCCAAAACACCCGTCGGGCTATGCTTAGAATTTGAAGGTAGCGGATTTTTATATAAAATGGTCAGAAATATTGTCGGAACCTTACTTGCTGTCAATCAGGGTAGAATAACTTTAGATCAGATCAAGACAATTTTAAAAGCTAAAGACAGAAGAAAAGCTTTTTCTGCAGTGCCAGCTCATGGCCTTTTCCTTATGAGGGTTGTGTATCCAAAACAGTTTGACTACTTGTTTTCCTCAGAAAGTATAAAGCCAAAACTCCAAATGCTAGAATTGGCAGAGCGGGACTAATAACTAACTTCGTCTTTTGATAAATCAAATAGCTTATCATCGGAGCAGTTTTACCTAAGTGAGCCCCAATTACATTTGCAACTGCAATCGTTTGAAATCGATTTTTCACCTTAGTTTTTTTATAGGCATAGTAGTAACAAGATGACGAAAATAATACTGCCGTTCCAACCAAACAAGACCTAACTATAAAAACACTGCTAAATGAGCTGCTTTTGAGAAGGTAAAAAAGAGGAGCTGCTGTAAATAGATTTAGATAAATAGCTACTTTCATTACTCTCTCATAGCCGTACTTATAATTAAGATAGCCTCCAACCAAAAGTAAAAGCATATCTAAGAAAAGTAAGTAAATGTTCATATCAAGAACTTGTTTATAAGTAATTGATGTAATTAGTGGAACCCAACTATTCATTAAGGTCATTACATTGTAGTAAAGCACATAAGAAAAACATGTTATAAACATGACAGATAATTGACCTTTATAATCAACTAAGTCATCTTCCTTTTCTTTAAAACTAGATGGCCTTTGATTTGATATTATATTTTTTCTAATCAAAAATCCTAAAAAAGCTCCAAAAGCGCTAAAGAAATAAAGATAACGCCAATAGACTTTTATATTGATTTCTATTAAGGACACAAAAAATGTAGCTAGAATATACCCTAAGATACTAGATACTTCGTAAATGCTACTTGTTATTTGTCTTTTATTTGCATTTCCGTTTTCTAAAAGATAAAGCATCCCACCAATTTTTTCTCCTGAGGCAAAAAAATTCTGAGCCATTAAAAACATAAACAACAACCAAGAAGCAAACGGTCCAATTGATTCTTTTGTAGGTAGTAGACCAATTAAAACAGCTACACTAGCCATACCAAAAAGCGTGTACGACAACGCATGAGAAACTCCCTTCTTATCTCCTAATTTTCCAAAATATTTAGCACCCAGTAGTCTTGGGAATAAAAAAAGAAAAAAGAACGAGTAACTTTTTACATATGTAATAATTTGATTGTCACTTGTAAAAAATAGACTTGAAAAAACCGGTGTTAAAAGACCGTATAAAGCAAGCTCGTAATGATCAAATACATTTCCAAGCAAGCCATAAAGATAGACTTTAAAATTTTTCTTCATGATGCACACTCCCTCCGCCAGTATTATCTGGATCAGGTTAAAAGGGTTGAACAGATTGTTCTTTCAGCTGTTTAAGCACCCCTGGTGGTTAAAAAAATCATGGCATTAAGCTTAACAAAACTGCCAAATTTAGCATTAGCTTAAAAAATTAAATTAACTCGGAAATCTTTTTAAAAGATGTATAGTGTGATACTTCTGTCATTCCGTACAGGGCTTCCATTTGGGGGATATGCAGGGCATTGATTAAAACGGGTTTGGCAGGTGTCCCCAAAAGGGCTTCAATCCCCTTTACACTGTCCTCAAAACCGATGATTTTATCTTTATGTCTACCATATAGTTGAATAGCCTTTTTGTAGCACTCAGGGTTTGGTTTGGGCTCTATATAGCTTTCTCTAGTTATCCAATGATTAATAAGCTTTAAGGTTGGTTGAGATGCTACAATTAAATCTGTTTGTTGCTTAGTCGAATTGGTTACAACGCAAGATTCTATTTTATTTGCAGAAAGTGCATTTAACAACTCCAAAACACCTTCCATAAGCTCTATCTTTGCTGTTTTTAATATGGAAACATATTCATCTTTTTTCTCCTGATAGATATCAAACCACTTTGCTTCATTTGCAAAAAGCATAGGATATTCGACTTCTAAAATGTCTTTTAAACCTTGTGATTTTGAATGTGCAGCTTGGCAATATTTTAAAAAACTTAAGTTCAGCTTAACTCCTCTTCTCAAGCAGACATTAAGGTAAGCTTGATAGTGAAGAGGCTCTGTATCAACTAAAAGACCATCAAGATCAAAGAGAAATAATTGATATTTTTTTATCCAATGCATGAAAAAGAGAATAGTTAGAACTGTATAAAAGATCCAACAATATTCTTGACGATTTTATTATCTCTATATAAGAAACATAAAAAAGGCCATTAATGAAAAAAATCAATTTAAACTATATTTATTTTGGATTTATTTTCGTTGTCCTATCTACTTTGACAATCTTGAACTTTATCTCAATTTACCAACTTAATAGCTCTAAGTTTTTCTTTTTACTTTATTCATTTGGACAAATCCTATTGGAAATTTCAATAATGATTACAGCAATTAATTTAAGTAAAAAATATTTTCCTAAAATACTTTACATACTTGTTATTGGAGCTTCTTTTGCCTTCTTCTTAACTCATATTTTTGATTTTTTCTTAAATCGAATATTAGATCTTAATTTCACCCAAACACTGGGTTTCGTAATTGATGAGAGCTTTACTAATTTAATTGAGATGTTTCATGCATCAGGAATCCCTTTATTTGTTTGGGTCATAGGCGCTTTTCTCATGTTTTTGACTCCTTTTTTAGGTTATTTATTGTTTGTTCTTTGTGATAAAATTTCGAACAAAGTCCCGTTGCACATTAAAGCAGATAAAGTATATCAGGCTCTTTTTTGCTTACCTTTAGCACTTATAGTATGGGATATAAACGCTTCAAGATTGCTAAATGCAAATGACTATACTATCTATTTAAGGCTACTACCTTGGAATAGAACATTTTTTCAGCCCAAAGGTATCTGGATTACCACAAACGCCCCTCTCAAACATCCCAAAAGCGAAAGTGCTGTAATAGATGATCTAAACTCAAAAGTTTATAAGCCCCTGCATATGCCAAATATTTACCTTTTTATAGCAGAAAGCTTAAGGGATGATTTTATAACAAATGACATAGCCCCTAATTTATACGCATTCAAACAAACAAATATTCATTTTAAAATCCCATTGTCAAACGCAAATGATACTACAGACTCTTGGTTTTCCATTTTTTACTCTAAACTACCCTACCAAAAGACCCGAGTTCAAAAAGCCAAATGGAAAATAGGAAGCCCCGCTCTTTATTATTTAAAAAAGCTTGGCTATAAAATTCATGTTCATACTTCAGCAGCTTTGGCGTATTATGGAATGGAAGAGCTGCTATTTGGCTATGAACGCTTTAATTTAGCCTCGTTTAACTCCTTCCCACATTATCCCCCTCTTAAATCATATGAGACTGACGCCAGAGCAATTAATGCTTTTAATGATTTTGTTTCACAAAATAAAGAAGATCAAGGACATGTTCATATCTTCTTTTTAGACTCTACTCACTTTGACTATAGTTACCCAGAAACAACTTTTACTAAGTTTGCTCCGATCTCTGCCAGCTTGAGCTTTTTCAAAGCTTACCCAAACTCTAATGATTTAGAGAAAATTAAAAACAGATACAGAAACTCTATTTACTATTTAGATTCTTTATTTAAAAATTTCACACAAACTTTAAGAAAAAACAACCTCTACGATAGTTCAGTAATTATTTTCACAGGTGACCATGGGGAAGAGTTTATGGAGCATGGGCACATGTTTCACTGCTCTGAGTTAAATAAAGAGCAGACAACGGTCCCGATTTTCTACAAGTTTGGAAATAACTTGCAAAGGTTAATCAACAAAACTTCAATGACATGCCACTTAGAAATTTTTCCGAGTGTTTTTGATTATCTATTTGGAGAGAATTTATTTTCTGATGTTTTTGAAGGCAACTCAATTTTTGATAAAAATAAATGGCCATACGTTATGTCTTTTCGTTACAACGCCTCCCGTGCCCCATATGAATTTTTCATTCACAATGGAAAGACTAAACTAGTAGCCCGGTTTAAAAATCAAAAAGATATCTTCGCGTCCAAAGAACTTCAGATTGTAAGTATAAAAGACCTAAATGAAAATTATATATACTATAATCCGAAGAAAACTAGAGTTTTTATTGAAAAAGAGTTTAAAGATTCTTTAGATAAAATCTGCGAAAAACCTTATTTGGACAAATGATCAATAGCCTGAAGAGCTGCTTTAGCTCCGTCTCCAGAAGCAGAAATGGCTTGCTTATAAACAGGATCTACAATATCACCTACAGCATAAATACCTTTCTTACTTGTTTCTTGGTCTTTCTCTAAAATGATATATCCCTTTTCATCCAGCTTGATTTGCCCTTTAAATATTTCCGTGTTTGGCTTAGATCCGATTGCCAGAAACACCCCATCAATATCTAATGTCTTTATTTTATCTTTTATTTTCACATCAACATGTGTGACAGTGTCCTGATCTCCATGGATTTCTTGAAGGGTGCTTTCGTATAGGAAGTGGACGTTTTTCTTTCTTTTCAACTTTTGAAGTCTTTGCAGCTCTACAACCTTAAAACTTTTCTTTCTTACAAAGACATACACATCTTTTGCAATATCAGATAAGTATTCAGCTTCCAGCAAGGCACTGTCTCCACCACCCACTATTGCAACTTTCTTATTTCGATATAAAGGTCCATCACATACAGCACAATTGGTAACACCTTTTCCCCAAAAATTTGACTCACCTTTTATTTTTAAAAGATTAGGGGTAGTTCCCATCGCAATAATGCAGCTTTTAGCTTTAAGGACTTTCTTGTTTCCGTTGAAATCCACAGCTTCAATAGTGTAAGGCTTCTCGCTGAAATCAACGCTTTTTACTACGCCTTCAAAAAACTCAACTCCAGAAGACAATGCTTGTTTTTTTATCTTATCAGCCAGCTCATATCCAGAAATTTCAATCTCTGATGGCCAATTTTGCACTTTATGCGATTGAGCTATTAGGCCACCTGGGTTATTACCTTCAATTATAACGGGCTTAAGGCCTGCTCTAGAAAGGTATAAAGCAGAGCTCATACCGCCAACCCCGCCCCCTAAAATAACCACATCCTCAACAGCATGCGAAAAGGCGATTGAAAAGAAAAAAATTAAAACAAAAAAAAGTCTTGTCATTTTGGTTTGTATTAGAAATTACAAGTTCTTTATAGTGCAAGTAAGGAAATATAATCCAGCTTTTTTCAAAAATGCCCAAATTTAATGAAAGCAAACTTACTATCAATTATTTTTATTTTATCCTAATAATTATTTATGTATCGCTTTTGAGTTTATCGCATATCTTGGGATTCCAACATGTTACTTCGTACTTAAAAATATTCTTGAGCATATATGCAGTGATGCAAGCTCTTTTAGAAGTCTCAATTTTTATTTTAATAGGTTTTGCCTTTAAAAAAATTTCTAAAACAATCTATCGGATATATATTGGATTCTTATTTTTATTTTTAATTGCCCATTATGTTGATTTCACTGTATTGAGACTAATGGACACCACAATTATTACTACTTTTAAAATCTTATTTGCATCGGGGGTGTCACATTTTTCCTCAGCTATTAAAGCTCTTAATTTAAACCTTTCAATGACATTAATTATACTAGCTAGCCTTGTGATAGTGCCATTACTAGGTGTCATTTTTTATCTAGTTATGAATAAGCTATCTTTAAGAAAGCCCCTGTCTGTCAGTTTATTACAAATGAGCTCGACCACAGTTGGCATTATAGCCTCACTACTGGCCTTTGAGATGATTGCAATGCCTTACTTAACAAAAGATCAATATGTTGAGTGCTCTAAAACACTACCACTGAAAAATACCTTCCTATCTCCTGATTGCAAAAAATTGTCCCTACCCAATTTAATAACAAAACCATGCAGCAATTACAAAAAGACAAACTTAGAGCTTGCAAGAAAGCCAAATATTTACATTTTCATTATTGAAACTTTGAGAAAGGACATAATAACGAAAGAAATAACTCCCAATCTCTACAACTTAAAAAAAAAGAACATTGAGATTGAAAATACCTACTCAAATGCTAATGCATCTCAATTTTCCTGGTTCTCTATCATTCATTCAAAGCTGCCTTACCATTTCAAAGAAATGAGCAGTGAAAAATACCACGGGGCTGTCCCCTTGAGGATCTTAAAAGATCTAGACTATAAAATTCATGTTCACAGCTCAGCTGATTTAAAATATTTCAACATGAATGAGAACTTATTTGGGGAAAATTGCTGTTTGGCTAATAAATTTTATGACTACTCAAACAATCACAAAGATCCCTCATATAGAGACAAAGAGGCAATGCAAGCTCTTTTAAAGGACATGCAAGAAAATACAAATGCCACCTGCTTCATTACATTTTTAGATGCCACTCACTCTGAGTACAGCTGGCCAAAGGAATACCCAGCAAAGTTCTTACCAATATCTAAAGAAATCGACTACTTGACAATCTCGCATACTAGGAAGGGCCTTGACAAATTAATTAATAGATATAAGAACTCAGTCAACTATGTTGATTTCTTGTTTGATGATTTTTTAAAGTCTATAGATCAAGACAGCATTTTAGTAATTACAGGTGACCACGGAGAAGAATTCTTTGAAAATGGAGCGTTATTTCACGGGACTCACTTAAATCACTACCAAACTGCTGTTCCAATCTTATACAAAATCAACACTAAAAGAGTGCCCCAGGCCAAAATCACATCTCACATTGATATCTTTCCTACAATTTTTGATGTTATAACAGGCTCTGATCTAGTACAAGAAAACCATTTAGATGGAGAGTCCATTTTTTCAAAAGACCACCCCTCTTTTGTTGTAACAGCCCAGCAAAATGGAGGAGAAAACCCCGTTGAGTTTTCATTAACAGGCCTAGAGTACAAAGTAATATTACGGTTTGCAACTCCTGAAAGCATCTATAGTTCAGATGAACTGGAACTAATCAAACTACAAAAGATCAATGAAGAGCAGCAAATTAATGAAATTAACCTAACCTCTAATATGAGCTTTAAAAAGGCTCTAAAAAAAATATTTAAATAACTTTAGTATTGGCAGTTTTTAAGCTTTGACTTGGCTATGTTTAGCTTGTTCTGGCAAAGCTCCAATTCTTTTTTTGAACATTCTAGGTTTTTTTCTAAGCATTCAAGTTCTTTCTCGCATTCTTTAGTGGCGGACTGCGCTACACTCTCAACATCATCACCAAATGACTCTGCTTTGTCGATAGCCTCTTGAATTGTATACTGACCTATCGCCTTTTGCTTTTGAATAGAAAGTTCCAAGGATCTAACTTTCCATTTATCTACTTTCAAGTCACACTCAAGTTCCTTGACTTTACTAGTCCAGAATTTTTCGGGAGAAATCCTTTCTTGAAATTTTTCAGAATAAAAAATGAAATAAGCGCAAAAGATAACTAAAACGCCTTCAATAATAAGTGGATACCAATTTTTCAACCATTTTCGGAAGCTTTGCATTATCTTATTTCCCACTAGAACTACCTCTGTAGGTTATAACCCATTAGGACATTGATTTCAAGTCAATATATTCTTTGAATAAGACAGATGGAAAAATTTTTCAATAAAAAGGCGCGAGAAAAACTTCTCACGCCCGAGCGAGATGCGAAAGACCCTCACTATTAGCAATTTTCCGGCGGTAGCGGAATAGATGCAATTCTTCTGAAGTCTGTGACAACAGACTGCTTAACTTGAGAGTTGTCTTTTAAAAACTCATTCAAGTAAAGCTCAGCCCACTCTCTCAAGTCTCCAAATGTCGCATTTGAATCTTGAGTAGTAAATGCTTTTAACTTTGTAACAAGTTCTTTCATCAGCATAATTCCAGTTTGGAGAGGCTCAATATGGTTTTCATATGCAGAGCTTACAAACTTAAGTAGCGTATCATTTGAAGACTTGTATTTAGCGTTATCCCTTGCCAATTGAGTATTTTCCCTTTCTTTTTCTTTTCTTTTTTCTTCATATCCATTTCCGCTTACTCTATATCTGACAGACAGATTTTTACATCCACCATTACAAAGCTCCTCAACACAGGCATTTTTGGCATCAATAGAAGACCCATCAGGATTTTTCAAACCATATTTTCTAATTAACCAAGACCACTCATCTTCTCTAGCTGCTACTTCAGCATTTTGGTAGTCTAGCTCTACTTGCTCAGCCCTTGTCCACCAATAGTCTCTATTGCGCTTATCGTAAGCGATAGCCTCATTATTCTTTTTTGCAAGCTCATAATTATGCTTAATTAAAGCCTTATTTTTTTCGATTCTCTCTTCCCAATAATCTACTGATTTTTGATGCTTTTTAATATCGCCTATTTCCTCTTGTATAAGATGGTTGGCTTCTTCTAGCATTAACTGCAAGTTTCCTTCACTTGAGTTCAATGAATCAGAGTTAAGAGGCAAATTAATTTCTGGGTCCAACAAGTATGATTGTGGGACCTCACCTAATAAATAACTTTGCTCGTCCAAAGTCACCTCTGACGGGCTCTCTTCAGCTACTTTTTTAACTTTGATTTCTTCTTTTTTTTCAACTGTTGAATTTACAGGTTGTTCCGCAGAAAAGTCTTCGTGCGGAAGATTTGGATGATCAAGATTCTCTGACATGGTTTTCCTCCCCCTTGTAATAATTTACTTGGCTCGCTCCCGGAGGTGAAAAAGTCTTTCGCCCCCAAGGCTTATTCTAGCAAGAAGGATATTAATTACAAATTAAAAATTTAAATTAATTATAATTAATTATAGAAAGTTCCACTTTTATTATTTTAATTTGATTCATTGTTTAAAAAGAACAACACTTCTTCTGCCCTTTCAATAGCAATTTCTATCAGATGCTCAGGAGTATCTTTTGAAAAGGCCGTTAGATATTCATGGGCATACTCTATAGAGTGCTCTAAAGAGTGGGCAAAATCTTCAGTCCCTTGAGGTTTCCAACCATTTTTTTTGCACTGTGACTCAATATCTAGATAGTGTTTTTTTAGAAACTTGTACAGCTCATCCATTTTATCTTTTACTAGAGGCTTATTTTTGGCCTCAATTACATCTTTAATATGGTTTTCTAAATCTCTAGAAAGAGTATCACTTCTTTCTGGATACTCGGTATGGATGGTCTTGTCTTTTGGAGGAATTGTCATAACTTACATACTTTTTTTAATACACAATATGGATTCTACAAATTGTTGTAACTAATTTCTACATTTTCTCTTGATATTTCAGACTCTTTTTTTTGTATCACACCTAACAAAGAGCCCTCTTTTAGTGTTTTTTGTAAATCATCCTCTATTGACTGATTGTAAGCGTCTACACAATAGTTAATTGAGATTCTATAAAGGCAGTAAGTCACCGCTAAAAATTTAATAACATGAGTTGACTGAGTAAGAGGATCTAAAGTATGTCCTAAGTCAAATTTCTCCAAAATTAAATAAGAGAAGTCATAAATTTTGTTTGTTAATTTTTTTGGGAAAAAAACAACCTCTTCAACAACTTTTAATAAACTGTCTACCCCTCCCGCAGTCATTTTAACTCCAAATGATAATACGTCATAAATTTTATGCCCAAACAAGACAATGTTATCTGGGTTGAACTCTATAAGCTCAGATATACCAAGTGTCTCCCAAATACTTTTAAATGTTTTAGAAAGGTAGCTTTCAGGCTCTTTTGAAATATTCACTTTCTTCGTAAGCCCTTTAACTGCCTTTATAAGCTGGTTATTGCTGATACCACCTTCAATATTGCTAAAAAGCTGCTTAGCTGTTTCTGGAAACTTTGCTAAAAAACTAGGAGTAAAAGAGTCCAAGTATTGAAATACTTTGATTTTGACGTGGCGAGTTCCCATATACATTCCAAAAACACTTAATGAAATCAAAGTTATACGAATAGACCATTTATACCTCACATAAAATGGCTCTGGTTCAACGCCTTGAATTAGATACTCTATCCCTTTTTCAACTAGGTTAAATATGTACTCCAAAATACTGTAAGCTATTTTCGCAACTTTTGTAATAACATCACTTCTAGGACTACTAAAAAAAGGTATATTGGGTGAAAAGAAAGACTTAACCGGTTGAAATCCAATCATTTTTAGCTCATATAAAGGGTGAAATTAATGAAACATAGAAAATTAAAAAATTGTTTAAAAGAATTTTTTGAAAAAATGATCTTTTTTTTAGGGAACTGTCTTTCGATTCATCTCATAAGTTTTTCAAAGCAAAATACTTAGGCAAACCTATTTATTTAAAAGTTAATTATTGATTTTAATCTAGAAAAGTTTATAGTCTTCCTGTTTTAAAAAATTATAAAATGTTTTTTTAGAAAAACACTTAATAAATATTTAATTTTATAACAGGCGTAATTATGACATTCTTAAATAGTTCAGACAGAGTTTCATTACTAACGGATTCTTATGATCAAAATCCATCACCAAAACAGGAACAGCATAATCCAAAATTTCTCAGCAACCAGTCATTGGCTAAAATACTTGGTCAAGAACGCGTTAGCCAAAGGCAAGAACTTAATTCTATGAGACCCTCAGAAAGCCAATATAATAGGTTTTTTAATATATCTATGTTGGCGGGTGGCATTATAGGTGGTGTTGTCGGCACATTATCTATTGCATATAGCTTTCCAGCTATTACAGCTGTCGCCTTCTGTAGTGCATTTGGGGTCATTGGACAACTCCCCGAAGGAGAAGCCACGCGCATAACTTGGGTAACTATGGCAATGGCTGGTATTGGAGCTATTATAAGAAAATCTGCATCTTCTCAATTTAATCTCATAGCTAGTGCCATTTCCGATTTAAATTGCTCCAGTGAATGTTTTAAAAGTGATTCATGTAAAGACTCTGTTAAATCAGAGCGCTGTATAACCTGCGTTAGCGACTGTGAACAACCTATTTATAAATCTCCATTAGTTGCAACTCCTCTTGCTCTTTTGACAGCTGGCTTTATTGGAAGAAGTATTGTATATATTTCAGGTTCAATAGCTAAATGGAAAAAGCAGAACACTATCAATAAGATTAATAATTTAATTAAAAATCTTCAAATTTTCAAATTAATGCCAACTCAGGTATCAGATATCGAAAATTTAAAGTTATCACCAAAAACTAGAAAAGAAATACTCTTCGGCATGAACGCTACGCAACTTGTAGAACTAAAGGGTAAGCTCTCAGATAAACAATTTAAGTCTTTTTCAGAAAGGATCCTAGATAAGGATACTCAGTCAACAATTTCTGCTCTTTCGAATATCAATAATGATGAAAGTACAGCAGCTACCATCATTCAATTAAAATCAGAAATGCAAAGTGATGTTTCTATTTGGGAGGAAATTGTAAAAAGACTTTCCAATGAAAACTTTAATAAAGTCGGTGATCTATTAAGGAATATTGGAGTAGATTTAAAAATTGAAAATGTGGATTTAGCTATAGTTTGCTTACGGGCAAAACATTCAAAAGAAGTTAGCTTTCAAGTTAGAGTTAATGGGGAAAAAAGATCCAAAGTACCTGTGAAAGTAGGGCATATTTTAAAATACGATTCTTTTAGATCCCTATCAAATGAACTATTAGTTGAAGATACAGAGCAAATTTTTAACCTTGATCTATCAGATATAGAGTCTTATGGATTTCCGGTTTTAATAAAACTGCTTGAAACAGGAGAAGTAAATATCGATAAATACCTGGCTAAAGACCCTAAACTAGCGCTGTCTTTATATGCTTTAACTTCAAGATTTGAAATAGAAGATTACTCGATAATCTGCCATGAATATTTACTGAGGGAACAAAGTAAACTAAATGAGAATGCACTTATTGATCTTATTGACTATTTACTAACTTTTACAAGTAATGATTTTCTTAGCGAAAAAAATGAACAATTCATATCAATAAAGTTTAAGCAGGCATGCCACTTACGCGATTATAAATTGATAAATAGCATATTTAACTCTATTTCCAGGAACAATAAAGAGCATATAATCTTTAATATCCCAGAAATCAGAGATTTGTTAACCAATGATCCAAATGCTTTAAGAATATTATTTGAATATGACTTTCCCCTAACTCAAGCAATGATGAAAACTTATTTACTAAATCAAATTACACCACTTTACAATATAGATATCTTGACTCGTTATCCAAATATCCGCTCATTGTCAACTGAAATAGAGAACACCTATATCAGAGAACTGAATGAGGGCATTTACAAAGAACTTTGGGACTATTCAATAGAAAATAACAGGGAAAATCTTAAGAGTTCATGCTTAAGGTTCTTCGAGGATCAAAATTCTAATACAGCTAATAGAATTATTAGAAAATGGCCTGCTGGAAAACTTCCAAAAGAAATAGCCAGATTATTAATTAATGGTTTAGAAGGCCTTGGTGCAGAGCTTTAAATATAACAGAGTGCTTCTTATTGATTTTAATCTAAAAAGGACTATAGTTTTTTTCCATTTTTAGGGATTTTTAAATAAAAGTAAAAAAATTTTAAAAGGTAATAATAATATGTCTTTTCCAGTCACGCAAGGTCCAGGTCATAGCTGTAATTCTATAATTCATAATATTAGAGAAGAGATGGAATTCAAGGCTCGAGGTGACAGGCTTTTCAATATTATAATGAAAATAGGTGTAGCCGCCATGGTTCCTCTAAGTTTTATTTGTTTTAAAATACCTGCCAAAATAGCTCGTAATAATGGCGATGAGGAAAAAGAGCGAGAGTATTCTAAACTAACAACAATATCATTTGCTGTTCAGGCTATAAATATGATCGCTGGTTATTTTATCGCTGGCACAAGCTATTTTGTTCCAGATTGCGTTAAAGAATGTACTGATAGTGGCTCTTGTGGTGGTTATTTTGATTTTTTTAACAGTTGTGGCAGCTGTGTAAATAAATGCGAAAGCAACTATGACAATAATTCTTTTTTAAAAATAGCACTAATTTATCTTCCTTTATCAGCTGCAATAACAGGACTAATTGGAAAAATTGCTGAAAATACTTTAGTTAAACTTTTGAATGTCATTAACAGGCCTCAAATTCAAAAAAAGATAAACCGTGCTTTAGATACAATGGGCCCCGGGATTTCTAGTATAAGTATTTTGAAATCCTGTCAAGACATAGACGGATTGTCACAACCAATAGAAAACTGTTTTTTCAAGGAAATCAATGAAGATATTTTTGAAGATCTTTGGAAATATTCAGATGAGCATGAACGAGAAGATCTTAAGCAAAAATGCTTGGAGTTTTTGAAAAGTAATGGATCTAACACAGTTAGAGCTATTAAAAATGCATGGGAAGGAGAACTCCCAGCGGAAATAGCTCTGCTTCTTTAGATAAATGAAAGACTATAAAGAATCTTAAACTAGATTAAATGCCCTTCACCGATCTAATATTGAACCATTTATAAAAACTTCTTTGAACATGAATAGAGGGCTATCTGAAAAGGGGGTGCATCTTGCTGTAGGAGTTATGTGAAGAGAATACTCATTTTTACATCCTTCTACGTAGTAGCACCTATAAATATATGAGGGAAAAAGTGTGAAGACAAACATCGGAAAAGAAAAGTTTTTAATTTTAGAGGGACTAATAGAACGATATCAATTAAGGAATTATTAAATCTCATTAGTTATTTAGATAGAAGCCTCTCTAAAGAGGCTGCAACACTAAGTTATACAATAGATGAAGTAATCTCTACTTGGGGAATGACAGACGGTCAGCCTGTCAAAATTCCATTGTTTGACTAAAAATTAACCACTTAAATGATTTTTTAGACTGGACAATTGCGTTAAGACTTGGATTATAGAACAAATAAACCTGCTCGTGCAGCAATCATAGCGGTCGAAAGGATAATTCCTCCTATTCCAATTGAAGCATACCCTGTCGTATTACGGGTATTACATGCTTCCCAGCCCGATTGTAGTTCTGTCGGCACACCTGTGTATTTATGCCAGGGTTGACCTGCCATTTTTTTTTGGGCCATTCGGCTTCTCACATGCGATACAAGGATTGCCACAGCAGCACCAATTGCTAAATATGGGGATAACTGCACTGCAGTAATTTTTAGAGCTAATCCTGGAAAAGGAGTTCTTGCAATAAGAGCAAAGGAAGCCCCTGCTATAGCACATACATGCCAGGTCGCTATAGCTCCCCAAGCAATGGCATTCAAGGTAGGATTCAAAGTATTTAGAGGACGATTTCTTAAATTTTGCCCATCATAAAGGTGCCCGACTGTAAAATATTCAATACAATCACGACAGGCAATCATGTCATTAGCTACCCCATAACTAACTCCAGTAAGTACAGTCATGCCTATGATTTTAATAGCTTCCCATGGAGCTACTATAGACGCAATTGCCAATCCAGTAGCTGCTGCAGCTGTATTTACTAAGGGGCGATATCTCTCATTAATCAAAGGAAGAGTTTGTGGGCTGACACCTGTAGCCGAGGGTTTTGTTGCTTGAGTTGCCATCTAAAACTTCCCCATTGGTTAAATTTTTTACTTTACCTTTTGAAGTCAACCGTTCTTTCTTTTGGGCAAATTTTAGTCCAAAATTGTGTTTAAATTCAAGCTGAATACCCCCCTATATTTAAAGATAAATTTAACCATTTTCGGGTAAACTTGTTTATGACAACAAGAGGTGCAAATTCTATCTACACACGCAGACAAATTCTTACTCAACAAGATTTGATAGAGTATGAAAGAGATTCTAAAAAAGGATAAAGAAAGTTCAATTTCGTTGAAATTCTACGGCTTCAAATTATTCAAGAATTACGAAAATTTGGCTTCCCTCTGAATTCTATCCAAACAACCAAAGCTTATTTTTTTGAACGTTCCACTGGGCTTAACGAAGCTGTTAATCTTATCGGCTTATTTACGAAGAACCTAGAAAATAAAAAGACCGAACGTTTGGACATCTCTGAAAAAACGTTCGGTAATGTGCCGACGACCGGACTCGAACCAGCACATCCTTGCGAATAGTAGATTTTGAGTCTACCGTGTCTACCAATTCCACCACGTCGGCATAAGTGAAAGATCATAAATCGAACATCTATTTTAGAAAAAGACCTAGTTTATTTACCATTCTAAAAAATCTTCTCGCCTGCTTTTAAGACACTTTATTTTTTTAACTCAGCATTAAATTTTGAATTCATCTACTAAAAGTACTAAAATTTTAGTTATGAATGTTTTAGCAGCTGGAATTAAGTCATGTTCAAAACCTATTGGAGCCGTTTTTACTTATTAGCGGTACCACAATTGGTGGTGGGATGCTAGCCCTACCAATAACAACCGTCACTATTGGCTTTTTACCTTCCTCACTTTTATTTGTTTTGTGTTCCCCCCCCCTATTGTAGCTTATTATTTTTTACCCAAGCTCCTTTACAACTTTTCTAGGATGCGCCGGTATTTTCGTATCGCTTTTGTTGGGGCTCTTACCTATATCAATATGCTGGGCTGGACGTAAAAGCAAAGATTGGGGAACTGAGTACAAGGCGAAAGGAAGTAACATTGCAATGATATTCTCTATAGCCTTTTTTGCACTTGTTATATTTATTCAGGTTTTTCAGATAATTTAAGCTTTATTTTAGGCTCACCATTTATAGTATCCTTTTTCAGCTTTGCTTTTGGAAAAGACAATTTTTTCTTTAAGATCTTTATCGTATCTCACTTGAATGGAAATATAGGGATACGGGTGTCGATTATCAATATCTCTGCCTTCTGACTTGTCAAAATATTTGATGCAGATTTCTTTATTGAGCCATGCTTTGGTTTGAGACTCATTTACCATAATCCTTTGAAAAATCGTATAGTCGCTTTTGTCTTTGTAAAAGTCTGAATTTTTATAATAATTGATAATTTCCTCAATAACACTTTCGGCTTGGGTTTCATATCCTTTGACATAGAAATCTACTTCAGCTCCTAACATGTGATAAGACTCTGTTTGGGTAGGCTCTGCATAAATGCTATGTTTTGGGCACCGGTATCCACAGGTAACTACAACCTTCTGATTCAGCTTCGTCTGAACAAAATTTAAAATATCCAATAAAGTTTGATATACATTTTCTCTACCGTGAATCAATGGAAGGCTATGCTTTGAAGATCCATTGCAGTCACTTAAAGTTGTCTTATTAAACTCTTTAGGTGGATTCTTGCTATGACCTCTACATCTAAAAAAATCTTTGGTGATCTTGGGCAGATAAACTTGATCGGTGTCTTCCCAAAAGTATGGATCACCTTTATTCATAGAGGGATTTTTAATAAGATCCAGTGTGTCTTTATGACCTCTTGTGATACGTTCTGCAGTTAGATTTTTCTTTCTAATTTTGTCATATTCGGTCTTTTGTAGACCTGAACATGAAAAAAAAATAATCGCCAAAAGGACAAAAAATATGTATTTCATAAAAAAGTACTCAAGTTTTTATAAAAACACTATAGTTCGAATTAGGGGATAGTATGTCTGATTCTTTGATTGAACAGCTACAAAAAAGTGCGGAAATGGCAATGAATAGTAATTCCTTATCAGAGGGAGTACAACACCTTGCTAGGGCATTTTCATTATTTTCAAAGGAAGCTAAAAAGATTAAGGCTGACTATATCCTTTTACAAAAGCAATTTGAAACGGTCAATAAAGAACTTAGCTGCGTATCTCTATACCTTAAAAGCCTACTAAAAAACATTCACCAAGCCATCGTCTTTGTCAATAAAGACGGTGTCATAACAATCTATAACGAAGCTTCTGAAAGGTTATTAATCAAAAAGCAAAGTGACGTTTTACTTAAACCTTTTCATGACTTTTTTAAAGATGACTACTTTGGTTTTTCTATTAAAAAAGCACTAGAATATGGCCTATCTCAGAAGCTTAGGTATATGACTATGAGATGCTCCAATGGCCAAAAGGTAGAAGTTGAACTTAACACCAACTTCGTACATGAAGGGCCAAAAGAACATCAAGGTATTGTTTTGATCTTAAATGATATAACTGAAAAATCTGAGCTACAGTTAATTGCCAATCGAAACGACCGCATGAAAGAAATTGGTGAAATGGCCGCCAATGTAGCACATGAAATTAGAAATCCTTTGGGTGGAATACGTGGATATGCCACATTGCTGTTTAGAGATCTAAATGCTCATCCAGAGATGCGTGAAATGGCTGAGCAAATTATCGAAGGCACAAAAACTTTAGAAAAATTTGTAACAACTATTTTGCAGTACAGTAGACCGGTCCAGATTACAACAAGCATGGAAGATCTTTCACTTATCGTCAGCAACTTGAAAAAATTAATCGAAGTCGATCCTACTTGCCCTGAAGACCTCGAAGTTAACCTTCATATATCTAATAGCCCTTTATTTGCTCCAATAGATCCTGATGCAATAAAAAGAGCTCTTTTGAACCTCATTGTAAATGCCTACCAATCAATGCCTAAAGGAGGATATCTAACAATATCACTAATGAAAAGAGACTTTTCTTGCATTATTACTTTGTCCGATACAGGCAGTGGAATTGTCAGCGAGGATTTAAGCAAAATTTTTTCACCGTTTTTTACAACTAAGAAAAAAGGCAACGGTCTAGGGCTTGCTGAGGCTCAAAAGATTATACATGCCCATAATGGCAAAATAGATGTACATTCAAGTAAAGACCGCGGAACTACTTTTACAATTACACTACCTTTAAGGAGATAAAATGTCGATTGAAAGAGCTTTAGTAGTAGATGATGAAAAAATTTTAAGGAACTTCTTAAAAGACTCCCTACAGAGGCATGGCATTAAAGTTACATTAGCTGAAGATGGTAAACAAGCTCTTAGTCTACTCAAGTCTAACTCATTTGATATTGTAATTACTGACATGAAAATGCCATATCATAGTGGATTGGAAGTATTAAAACAGGCAAAGTTAGTCGACAAAAACTGCATTGTCATTTTAATCACTGCACATGGTTCGATAGAGAATGCTGTCGAAGCAATCCAAGCTGGCGCTTTTCATTATCTCATCAAACCATTTGCATTAGATGAAATAGAAGCCATTTTAAATAAGGCTAAAGAACACCTAAGCTTACTGCATGAAAATAGCTTCCTAAAAGAAGAGATTACAACATACGCCTCCCATGAAAGTGTAGTTGCATCTGATCCAGTTATGAAACAGCTTATAAAAAAAGCTAATCAAATAGCTAAAAGTGATGCTAGCGTTTTTATAAGCGGCGAATCAGGAACAGGGAAAGAAGTCATAGCTAGGTTGATTCATAGATTATCAAAAAGATGCCGTGAGCCTTTTATCACAGTTAACTGCGCTGCAATACCTGATACATTAATTGAATCAGAGTTTTTTGGTCATGAGAAGGGTGCTTTTACAGGAGCTCTCCAAAAAAGAATTGGTCGCTTTGAAAGGGCTGACATGGGGACTCTTTTTCTTGACGAAATTACCGAAACACCTATTTCTCTGCAGCCAAAGCTCTTAAGGGCAATTCAAGAAATGGAGTTTGAAAGACTAGGCGGCAATAATACTATTAAAGTAAACGTCAGGTTTATATCTACGACTAATAGAAATATGGAAGAAGCCATTAAGTCCAAATTATTTCGGGAAGACCTATATTACCGTTTGAACGTCCTTCCTATCCATATCCCCCCTCTTCGACAGCGGAAAAAGGATATAATTCCTTTAGCTGAATTTTTTATTCAAAAATACCTAACAAGACATGGAGGCTCAAGTAAAGAACTAACTGAAGATGCTAAGCAAAAGCTTTTAGATTATCATTTTCCAGGAAATGTCAGAGAGCTTAATAATGTAATCGAAAGAGCGATCGTCCTTAGCGAAAATGACTTAATTAGTTCAGATTTACTTTTTATTGAGCCAAAAGATAAAGCCGAGTTGGGTGCAACTCTCAAGGAAGTTGAAAAAGTTCATATTCTAAAGACCTTGAAAAAGGCTAATAACAATAAAACAAAAGCTGCAAAAATACTTGGAGTCAGTGTCCGGACCTTAAGGAATAAAATCAGCAGTTATTCAAAAAGTTAACAAAGAATAGCCCTTAGCTCATTACATCAAGATGAAAATTAACTTTTTCTAAGAAGAGTTGGAGTTTTTCTTTTTTTATCTCTTTCTGAGAGACTTTATTTTTATATTTTCTTTCGAAAAGTTTATTAAGACATATGTCGATATCATAAAATAAGTAATTAAAGGCATCCTCTTCCCTAAGATCCATCTCACTTAGAATTAACTTGCCAGATTCTTTAACCTTCTCATCTGAGTTTATTTTATCAAGCTCTTCTAGCATTGTTATAATGTGATTTTTACAACGCTTTGCACTTTCTTTTAATTTATCTAGTTGAGCATCGATAAAGGACTCTCCTGATATCACCCCTCCCCTTGATTGAATTTCAAAAAAGAGCATATTTCTCAGATCGTATTCATTTTTTAGAACCTTATTTACAAGACTTTTTAAAGAAATGTTCTCTATATCTTTAAAACCTATCCCTAAAGAAGTTGCATTATAAAATTTTCTATTAGAGTTTTTCGCAAAGTTAGCAATGCAGCTTGACTCCATAATCCAATGCGTAGTTGTGTAGACTGTTTTTTTGTTAATATCTTTTCTTTTAATAAGTTCAAACTGATTGAAGTTACTAATAGCATTCTCAACTCCTTTAGCATATCTTTTACCCTTTGAGAAGCTAAGGTCACATCCAATTAATATAATAGGATTACAACCCAAGTACTCTGCTAAAGCAATTGCTATTGTTGTGACTGACAATGATTCTTGGTCTAACTTTTCCCCTATAAGATCACCACTTAAGTTGAGCTCTTCATCAATCATGAGCTCACAAACACCACCGATGCCTGACCTTAGATAGCCCAAAAGTCCATTAAAGGCGCTAAACACTAAGGGGTGAACTCTAGTCGAATAAAAAAAAGGAATTTCTTGTGCTATATTAGTTTGCATTCTCTGAAATTCCTCATAGTTTGGATCTAGGGCAAGTCCAATATGTGGAGTAACACCATTAGAGGATAAAGCAGCTAAAGCTGATCCCCCAGCAAATATCAAAGCCTTATTTTCTAGCTGTTTGATCTCTTCAAGTTCATTTTCAAGGGAAGGGCCCGCACCAGCTATTAAAGCTGGAATATTTTCAAAAGCCCCTTTTAACTTATTTCCAAAAAATGACTCTGTTAGTTTTTTTACATTTTTGATGAAATTCTGAAATGGGAAGTGCGAGTAAAGCCTATCTGTAAAAAGGGCTTCTGACAAGAAAGAGGCTCTTTGCAATTTAAGTTTCACACCTTGAGCTATTCTTGAAGACTTTTTAGATAGGATATCAGTTGCAAATGCAATTTTCTTTGTTGGAAATTTGTTGGCCAGAATTTCTATTTGCTGTTGTTTCTTTTCTTTTTTTTGGAAAAAAGCAATATGAACTTGTGGATCTGTCAATATTTTTTGAGCAAGGTCTGTATGCAGGAAATTGACAAAGACCTCTTCATCATCTTCAATAAAGACTATCGCATTTTTTATATCCAACTCCAAAAAATATTTAAATGCTAAGTAGCTATAACCAAGTCCTAATCCATACACATACAAAACTTCTTTATCATTTAAATCACAAGATGACGATAACTTTGCAACACTTTCCGAGATTGAATTAGTTGCATAAAAAGGTTCATCGTTTTTCAGTAAATTTAGCTCTTGAGCGTCATTTCTAAAAAAGGTGTAATCGGTTGAAAAAGATAATGCCATGAAACCGATACTAGGAAACTTCTCTATAAGAA
This sequence comes from Parachlamydiales bacterium, assembly GCA_050302075.1. Lineage (GTDB taxonomy): Bacteria > Chlamydiota > Chlamydiia > Chlamydiales > SM23-39 > JBNLAH01. The sequence continues at coordinate 184,181 of JBNLAH010000006.1, forward strand.
TTTCTAAGTTAGTCTCAAAATTCTCATAATTGAAATGATTCTTTGTAATAACTTGTTTTAGCTCTTTATTCATCTACAATTAAATTCCCTAAATGATCATATGTGGACTTTTGATAAGTTTCACCTTTATAGACAACCTCTTCTCTTAAAACTCCCCTTCCGTCATAGCTTTTATGGTGTCCAACCGGAATATCATTCTCGTATTCACCAATGAACAAAGGTTTTTGATCATAAGAAAAAATTTTATCAAAACCTTGACGCTTACCCTTTAAAAAATTCATTTCACGCTTAATATGACCACTTTCCCAAAATAATGTGGCTTTCTTATCTAATAGGTCATTTTCATAGTAAAACTCACTTTTAAGCGTCCCATCCTCATAAAAATACTTATGAGAACCTTGTTTTAAGTTGTCTTTATACTTTTGAAGTGAGTAAATTCTGGCATTTTTATAATACTGAAAACACTTTCCTTGTTTCTTGCCATTCACATACCAAACCTTCGATGCTACTTGACCATCTTCAAAGAAATAAGTACTTGATCCGTGAAGTTTTTTTCCTAAATAATATCTTTGAGATTTTAAAGTTCCAGATGGATAATACTCTTTGATTTCATGAATCTTATCATCACTAAAATCAGTTGGACCATCAGATACGCAGAAATCTATATCAATAAAAATACCTAACTTTTCATCGATAATGAGCAAACGGTTTTCTTTAATACAATAAATAGACTTAGACATTTAAATATTTTTTCAACTGGCTTTTATGCTTAGCTAACACATCTTTATAAAATAGCATCTGGTGAACTCTCTCTTTAAAAGAAAAATCCTTATCCCGTTTTTCATCTCTTAAAATCACAAGTTTAAAAATATCCCATAAAATTTTTAAGACATTTTCTTCACACCAGCTAGACTCTTTAGGTTCAAGTTCTTTTATTTCACCATTAAACACTCTTTCAAGTTCAACTAAATTACTTTCAACAATCTTCTCCTCTGCATTTATTAAGTCTAGGATTTGTGAGTTAATTTCTTTTTTCAGAGAAAAACAAGGTCTCGACTCAAAATGCTTTAGCTTTTCTTTAATATTAATCGACTCCAAGCAATCCAGCTGTTTTATTTCAAAAGGTTTTACATTTTTCCCTAAAAGAAGACCTTCTTGTGATGTGCTATAAAAAGTGATTGATGGATTAGCATCTGTGAGCTCTTGTAAAAAAAATGCTGACATCAACCAATCGTTTTGAGTTTTTACTACATCACCATTCTTTCCCTTGGCTGTGATAAATTCTTTGTCTTGCTTTTTTCTATAAGATATCTTGGCCACATTATCAGCGTAAATTTTCTTTGACTTAAAGCTCAAGTCAACACCGTTGAAAATTATTGGATCACAGCCAAAATAGACAGCTAAAGAAGTTAAAAAAGTAACCGTTGACCATCCTTTATCAATCGAGTCAAAACTTACCCCAATTTTTTCTACAATCCAACGGAAAAACAAATATCTTTCTTTAGAAAGGCACAGAAATTTTTGTTTAAATGTTTTTTTTAAGATTTCATAAGGCGCTTTTAGTGAAAAAAATAATATGCTTTCCTCAAATGATTTTTTAAAAAAACCTGGAGGAGTTTGACTGTCTGTCAATCCTATAAAATGTGGGGGATGACTCAACGCATTCAGCGCAGAGCCTCCGGAAAAGACTAAGGCTTTTTCTTCTTTAATCTTAAAAAATGACTCATCCAAAGAAGGTCCTGCCCCACAAATGATCGCAGGGACTTTTCTCAAGCATCCTCTCAAATTCTCTAAACTAGCGAACTTTATTTCTTCGTGGATATTATTCATTGCAGATACCAAGTCTGGAAGTTGAAAATTGGCAAATGCAGATGCACTCAAATGAGTTCCTGTTTTTATTTCCTGCCATCTATCTTTTACCAAATTTTTTAGCTCTTCTTCTTTAAATGAGTCTAGAACTATAAGCTTAATATTTAGAAAAACAAAGCGCCATGCTAGCTCACTTAATTTATTTACAATGTTAAGTTTATTTATCTCTTCTACAAACAGATTCGGTAATTTTTTTTGATCATCAGGTGGGATTTTTGTATCTAATACAACCAAATAATGCTTTTTTTTATTAAGCCAGCTGGCAAACTTCTTTATTAAATCATTGCTATAGCCTAGTGCTATATACACTTGTACGTCGTTGTTTGGTTTTATATTACTGTCCATTAACTGCACTTAATAATTCATTGTATCTAGGTAGCCGAGGGATTTTTTTTGTTTTTTTAGTTGAAGGATCGATCCAGCATGTGTAGATCTCATCATCGTTTGCTACAGTATAAAAATATGACTTTACCACCGAATTATAACCTTCTACTTGCCTAAAGACTGCGCTTGTGATTCTGCAAGCTTTGCACTCTATCAGTAAAAGCGGATATATGTCGTAATCCTCATGGATATTTTTAGCAAAACAAATTATGTCGGCTCTTCTTTTGTAGTTGCAAATGTCCTGGTCACTGACATGTTTTAGCTGGGATATATTCAGTTCAACTGCAATTAAACTTCTCGGATATCCCATTTCAATTAAGACTTGTATCAGCTTCTGCCTAACAACCTCCTCTGGAAGAGCACATACATTTTTCTCACGAACAGGGTCAAAAAAATTATTCAACTTCAATCACACCAAAATGATCATCTTCTTCACGCCTATAGATAACTTTCAACTTCTGATCTTCTTCACCTTTGTAAACCATAAATTTATCACCAGAAAGTTCCATTCGCATAATAGCCTCTTCTTGCGTAAGCAAATGCAGCGGAGTTGTTTCTTTGCTCACAATCTTATGGAATGCATAAATGTCTAGCTCTCTTCTATTATTCTCATCTTCAATATCTTCATTAATAGTTTTTAGTTCGTCTTCTTTAGGCCTAAATACATTCACCTTCAAATCAACAACAGAGGGATCGGTTGCATGTTTTTCCTCTAGTCTACTTTTATATTTTTTAACTAGTCGCATTAATCTTGCACTAGCCTTATCTATAGCAGAATAGATGTCATCCATTGATGCATGAGCTCTTATCTTAAAATTTTTAACCATTACGTCAATGGTGCAGGTATGAGCTAGTTTTTGAACATCCAACGTGACAATTATATCTAGAATATGATCAGAAAATCTTTCTATTTTGGAAACTTTTTCTCTAGCGTAGTCTTTAATTGGATCTGTAAGCTCTACATGATTTCCTTGAATTGCTAAACTATAGCCTTCAAGTTCGAATTTTAATAAGTTTTGTTTTGTACTTTGAGACATAATGACCTCATTTTTTTATTAAGTGTGGAAGAACCTAAAATTCCATCATCTCTTTATTTGTTTTAACACCTTTTTTTACAATGCCTTCACGATACAGCCATTTGTCGTTTTCTTTGACAAAATAACTTCTTTCTGTAAACGTAGCATCTTTTCCTAAGTGATCAAGATGCGCCACAAAGGTGATAAAAGCAAGCTTATCTTCTTCAAAATCATCAACTATTGTAAGGTCTTTAAAAGAAGAATTGTCAGAAAACTCTTCAATATCTTTTTTCCATTTATCCAAGTCTTTTTGATAGTACATGCAGCTAGGATGTGTGGTTTTGATAATATAGTCTGGAAGTTTTAGAGCATACGCGCTAAAGCGGCTTCGCATGAGTTCCAATGCAGTTTTAGGATTTTGCCCATCATGGAAACTTTTGCAGCAAGCATCATATGTCTTTCCGCTAAAACAAGGACACTGCATAAAGACCTCAAATTACATCTTTTGGAATCTAAGTCTATCTAAAACAGCACTTTTTTCTAAAGACCTAGATTAAACAATTTTAAAATAGTTATTTTCTTTAGAAGCTCTATATTGGTAACCCTTGTCCAAAATCCACTCAACATTTAAGCTTTAGTCAATATATAAAGCATTCTAATGAAGCCTATCACTGCATCAAAAGAGACCAACATTAAAAACTCTGTCATTTGGGGAAAATGGAAAAACTCTCAGCCTTGGAATAACTGGGGTCAATCAAACTCCACGCTATCTGAGGGCCAAAAAGGACACATTAACTCTAATGATAAAAAAGCTATCCCCTATGAAATTCTCGAAGTAAAAGAAAATGAGAGTTTCACTATTGCCTGGAAAGCGTTATTTATTAAATTAATTTTCACCTATTCTGTAAAAGATCTCCAGGGTTCATCTTTGATCACTTATAGCGTAAGACTTAAGGGATTTTTCTCTATTCCTGTTTATTATTTAATACGAAACAAAATAAGAAAAAACCTCACAGATGGTATAAACTCTCTTATAAATCAAATAAGAAACAGATAGTTTTGTCGCATTTAGAAAGTATGTGGAATATTGCACCGAAGAGGACTCGAACCTCTAACCACTTGGTCCGAAGCCAAGTACTCTATCCAATTGAGCTATCGGTGCTGGTTTTGAAAATGAAATATTAGCATTAGAAAATAAAAAAAACAAGTATGGCTCTTAGCAAAGCAGAAGGGATCACACTATTTTCCTATCCCCTAAAAGAAAAAAGTAAAATTATAAAGGTATATACTCTCGAAAAAGGACTTCTTTCATTTGTAACAAATTATATAAGTCGAAAAAATCTAACAATGATTTCTTTTTGCTCTCCTTGCACTTACTCGGAAATAATTTACATAGACAAGAATAAAGACCTCTTGACAGTCAAAGAAATTACTATAAAAAACTTATATTTGCCACTTAGGGATTCTTTTGAAAAACTCGAGGCTGCAATTTGTATTGCAAAGTCAACACTTACATCTCAACAAGAAAATAAGCCCAATGATACACTCTTCAACCTTATTGAAAGGTACCTCACAAAAATATCAAGCGCCAAGAACCCCATTGCCTATACCTGTAGCTTTCAACTAAAACTTCTCATATTAGAAGGGTTATTAGACTTATCTTTTAAGTGCAGCGTCTGCGAAAGCCCCTCTAAAATCATTTCTAGAGGCGAGTGTTTTTGCCCTAAACATTCTTATGATGGAATAGCATTTGAGGAGAGAGAACTAAAAGAACTTTTTCAATTATCTACAGCAAAAAGATTCTCAGATATAGATAAAGCTCAAGTAGGTAAAAATCTAAAACAAAAGATCCAGGACCTGTTTTTACAGATTTTCAATTAAAACCGATAGCCGAAAATTAGCTTTGCGCCCCAATAAGAGTATACTTGCTCAGGTAACATGGTGAAATCATCACAAATACTTGATCTTTTAGTCCTGCCGTCTTTATCTCTCCTCCAAAATGGGACTAAATTAATCTCCCACTGTCTTTCACACCCAAACAAAAAGACTAAGGGAAGTTCGACTCTAAAATTCTGTTTATGTTTTAGTTCCATTCGAAGCTGTTTAAAGTTAGATGACTCGACTGTAGGATCGATATCTGGTACCCACGTAAAGTCAAACCTAAAATAAAAACAATCCGTTACTCTTAGATCTAAAAGTAGGCCGACTGGAATATAGTATTTATAATAATTAAGTTTAAATGTTGTTGGCTGAAAGCCGTTTAAAAATTGATTTTTAAAAGTGAACCCAAAGCCGCTATAAAAACTAACCACAACATTTGGACCTTGCAATGCCTTATAGTTAAAACCAAGTCTTGTTTGAACGTCCCATTCATGTATGTAACGGCTTACTTGGGAGTTTTTGAGCTTTCCTTGACCATAAAACCCTCTGAGTGCTGCATATAAATGTCGAATTCTTTTAAATTCATACCCAGCTTCAAAGCCCCCCATTGCACCATCTATGGGTTCTGAATGAAGTGAGCTACCTTCTTGAGGTTGATGTACACTTAATCTCTGATAGTAGGCATTAGCTCCAATATAAATGCGGTTTTTTTGACATACACAAGGACATGCACCGCAACATGGGTGGACAGTTTGTCCATAAACATTAACAAATGATAAAAATAACAGGCTGATCAATAACTTCTTCATGATTTTCAATGTAGCGATTCAATCTTATTTGATCAAGCAATGTTAGAAGTTGCGAGAGAAGGGACTCGAACCCTCACAGATTGCTCCACCAACCCCTCAAGCTGGCGCGTCTACCAATTCCGCCACCCCCGCGAAAAAGTAAAAATAATACCAGCTAAGATCGTTATGATGCAAACTTTTTTAAGGTATGGCTATTTAGAAAAAATCAATGAGATTGAAACCTTTGATTAATCTCTGTTTCGATTTCAGTCAGCTTTGATCCTAGCTCAGGATGTTCGTCTTTTAATTCTGTAATTGTTGTTTTTACTAAATTTAAATATTTATTATTTCCCATAGGGATCACCCGCTCTGACAACAATCCAGGAATTTTTTGAACTTCTCCTAGTCCTTCCTCATAAACAGTCTCTTTACTTCCCAAAATCGCAGTCTTAGCCTTATCTAATTTATCAAAATCAATTAGTCCAATTTTGCATTTTCCATTTTCCTTTATAATAAAAATGTTGTCCATTCTCACATCTTCAAACCCACTGATCAGTAAAAATTTAATCAACTGTCTAAAAGCTTCGGCTGAAACTTTTCCAGTTTCTAAAGCTTCATATAGGGTTAATTTTCTCTCCCCACTTTTTTCAAATTTTAATTTTTCTTGGACCAGTATCGGAAAATTAATAGACACACCTTTTTCGTTTTGTAGAGGATAATTAAAAGCACTTGTCTTAGGCAAAATGATAGAGTCTAGCTCTTCAATGTTTATTATCTGCTGACATCTTTGTATATTTTCCATTCTACTTTTTACATCTATTAAAAGCCCTGAATTAATATCTTCATCTCTTTCTTGTTCACTTTTAGTTACAGGTTTTCCTCTAGTGCCAAATATTGTATGACGACAAAGCTTGAAAATTAAATTAGGTTTGTCATCTATAACAAAGACTGACCCACCACCAATTTGCTTAGCGTCCAAGTAGTTTATAGGAGGATTTTTTGTCCATTCTTCGTGTTCTTTTCTTACTTTAAACATCTTCCAAAAAAAGATATAATCTTTGAATTTGTTAATAGATCCCATAATATCTGCTAAACTTTGTCCATCAAAGGAAAACGCATTACTAACTGCCATTTTTTCTATGTTTCTAATTACCGGAAAGGAAGTAGCTCGAGGTGGTGATAGGCCGCTATCGTTTGCTGACACAGCTAAGGCAGCAGGAGCTTTTGGACCATCATCTTCAATATCAGAATCTATATATACAACTGCTGAATCAGGTGAATTCTTTTCAGTACTACTTGTAGCTTTTGGATCTTCTTCTTTAGGCTTTACTAAACTCTCCGCAGATGAAGCATCTTTATTAGTTGATTTCTTAAAAGCCTTTAATCGAAGTTTGTTCAAAGCTAATGCAAAAACCAAAGCTGTTGATGCAAATATTAATTCATTGAAACCACTGCTTGAAGCAAGGGTAGATAAGGCATTTTTAGTAAATTCTGGAAAATGAAAGGAAGAAGAGGTCGCGATGAGATATTTTTTCAAAACACTTGCTGCTGAAAAAGCTAACAGGGAACACCCAATATATTTCTTCAAGCTATTTGATTTATCTACTACAACTTTCCTTCTAAAAGGCTTTTTTGCTATATTAGCCACATCAAGAATGAAAGCATAGATTAAGAAAACTACAGAGGCTACTTTTTTTATAATAGTATCTGAAGCTGGCTCTTTAAAAAATTTCTTAACATTCAAGAAGTGCTCATTTTCTTGATTTTTATTTAAGCAATAAGATGGAAATAACATAAAACCTTTATTTTTAATTAGTTAAAAAACCCTATTATTAATGAATATTATAGCAATTAAATTAATAAATTTATATCAAAAATATATTAGTCCATTATTACCTCAAAGGTGCCGTTTTTACCCAACTTGTTCGAGTTATTCCAAGCAGGCCTTTGAGAAATATGGATTTTTTAAAGGTTTTTTTTTAACGGTTAAAAGAATCGTTAAATGCCATCCCTTTCATAAAGGAGGATACGACCCATTAAAATGACATTTCCACTTGTAATTAGTTTCTATACTGAAAATACCGCTTATGAAAAAGAAGCAAAAGAGCTTATTAGATCTTGTAAAAAGATTGATTTAGCTTGTTTAGTAAAGCCCATCCCCTCTTTCGGGTCTTGGGAACTAAATTGTGGGTTTAAACCAATTTTTATTCTACATGCTCTAGAGAACTTAAAGAGGGATCTTTTTTGGACTGATGCGGATTCTGTTTTTGTAAAAAAACCAAATAATTTTCCACTGGACTGCGACTTTGCTGTGCGCATTGATGAGGACTTAGATTATGAAAGCCCTTCAAAGGTCATTTCAAATTCTATTTTCATAAAATATTCTTCAAAAACAGTTAATTTATTAAAAATGTGGAAATCAGAGAACGAAAGAGCACTAAAAGCTAGAAGAGAAAATGAAGTTTGGGATCAAATTTCTTTAAAAAAAGTTCTATTTAACAATAATCTTGATTTAAATTTCATGCCAATGCCGAAAGGTTTTTGTAAAATAGCTGATCTTCCAAAAGATAATATCCCTAAAGATGAAATTTATATTATTCACTACCAAGCTTCAAGACTGTATAAAAAATGGATCAACAAAGAGCTTGCTGAATTTGATGAATTAAAGTCTTTAAATGAAAAAAGCTTGAAAAAAATCAGAGGTTTTTGAAAAAACTCTCACTTAGGCACTTTGCTATTTTTTATTATTAAGTTATATTAGTCCTCTAATTTAAATAACCTGTTAAATCTTATGAAAATATCTTTATCTTTTTTAAAAAAATTTATCCCAATTGATAGGCCTTTAAATGAAATAGCCGAAACCTTGACCATGCTAGGCTTAGAAGTTGACGACATAGAAAATAAAGAGACCAAGTTAGATAAAATAGTAGTAGGTAAGATCAGCTCGATTGAAAAACATCCAGAGGCCGAAAAGCTTTTAATTACCAAAATCTTTGATGGGAAAAATGATTATCAAGTAGTTTGCGGGGACACTACTTTAAAACCAAACACCTTAGTTGCTTTTGCAAAAGTTGGGGCCAGTGTTTTTGATAAGCAATCAAATCCAATTAAAATTGAGGAAACAAAAATCAGAGGAGTCTCCTCTAGTGGAATGCTTGTTAGTGCAAAAGAAATGCAGCTGTTCGATGAATCAGATCAGGTTTTAAGACTTCCTGAAGAAGAGTTTAGTACTGGAGAAGACATCTCACAAAAACTTTTCGATCCTATATTTGAGATTTCTTTGACCCCCAATCTGGGGCACTGCATGAGTGCTATTGGAATTGCAAGAGAGCTCGCTGGAGCTTTAAATCTAAAAATATCAATCCCCAAAAAGGAAAAAGAAAAGAGAGTCCTTTCTTCGGACATTCAAGTTGAGATAGATGATAGTAATGCTTGCAGAAAGTATAGCGCTATAGCCTTAGACAATCTTGAGGTGAAAGAATCCCCTTTCTGGTTGAAAAAAGCCCTTATGGAATGCGGCATTAGATCAATTAACAATGTGGTTGATGTAACTAACTATGTAATGTTACTTTTTGGGCAACCTTTGCATGCTTTTGACCTGGATAAACTTAATGAAAACAAAATTACAGTAAGACCTCTTAAAGACAAAGAAAAGTTTTTTGCACTAAATGAAAATGAGTATGAACTAGAGCCATCTACTCTAGTCATTCAAGACGCAAAAAAAACGCTTGCAGTAGCTGGAGTGATTGGATCTGAGGAAAGTTCTGTTAAGCCAAACACAAAAAGAGCGCTACTGGAAGCTGCTTTTTTCAGTCCTGAAGAGATTAGGAAAAGCTCCAGGTCTTTAGGGCTAAAGACAGAAAGCTCCCAACGCTTTGAAAAAGGAATTGACTACGAGATGATTTCGTATGCTCTAAACTTTGCAGCCTCATTACTTTCTGATATAGCAAATGCAAAAGTATCTGAAGAAATTACAAGAGAGCCTTCTAGTCTACCTTTAAAAGAGATCGTACTTCGAAAAAATAGAGTCAACTCGATAATTGGGCATTCATTTAGCTTAAATGAAATTGCAATCATTTTAAAACAATTAGATCTTACATCACATCCGATAGACCAAGAATCTATACAAGTTAAAATCCCCTCTTATAGAAATGACCTGAATGATGAAATTGATTTAATCGAAGAAGTACTCAGGATTTATGGAATAAATAACATCGAAAGAAAAGCTCCTTTTTATACTAGTACAAAAATTAAGCACCCTAAGATGTTTAAATTTGAAAAAATATTGCGGAATGCCCTTACAGCAGAAAGCTTAACCGAGGTTATAAATTCTGATTTAATCAGCTTAAAAATGGCTACCATTTTTAAAGAAAAGGATCTACCTGACAACTCTTACATTCGCGTTAGACACTCAAAATCTGAAGAGCACTCTATTTTGAGGCCTTCTCTTTTATGCGCTATTTTACAAAACATTAAGTACAACTTGGATCGAAAAAATACTAATCTGTCTTTTTTTGAAATGGGAAAAATTCACTTTAAAAAAGGCGATGCATTTTCAGAGCAACCTATGTGCGCAATTGCATTAAGTGGCAATAGACTCGACCACCATTTTTCAGAAGAGCAAAAAAGCATAAGTTTTTTTGATATAAAAGGAATTGTTGAGAACATAACTAAAAAGCTAAATATTAAATCGATCACATTTACCTTATCTAAACATCCGAATTTTCACCCGACAAGACAAGCTAGCATTTTTATAGAAAATAATGAAGTTGGAGTTATTGGAGAATTAAATCCAGACCTTTTGTCTCAGTTAGATATCAAGCAAAGAGTCTATTATTCTGAGTTAAATACAGCTTTATTGTTGAAACATCAATCTCCAAGTGCTAAATTTAAACCAATTCCAACATATCCCGGCTCAGACCGAGATTGGACGTTTACAATTAATAAAAACTATCTAATACAAGATATTTTCAATGCAATTGAAAACCAGAAGCCCTCAATTTTAGAAAAAGTTGATTTGATTTCAATTTTTGAAAGCGATCAAATTGGTCCAGATAAAAAAAACATAACCCTTCGTTTTTATTATCGAGATTCCAAACAAACGCTTTCATATGAAGAAACAGAGGAAAAACATAATTTATTAAAAGCAAATGTAGCTTCTTGCTTGAAAATTGCAGTGGATATTTAATATGATCACTTCCACACATCGGAGGTTGCAGTGAAGAAAATAGTTAGTCGCTTATCAGTAGTCGGTCTTCTTTTTTTATTTGGGTGTAATGAAGGGACTGAAAGCAATGTTGTTTCTCAAAAGTATGTTCATAAATATGGATTTGATTTAACTGAAAGAGAATGGCAAGAAAGAAAACAAGATGGACAAGTTGTTACCATTTTTAGAGATGGCACAAAAGTTGTTGAGAATTATTCCAATGGAATATTGCATGGCTCGACTACTACAACCTATCCTCATAGTGAAATAATAAAAAACGAAAAAATTTATGACCAAGGTGTGCTGCTAAAAGAGATTATGAGCGATGAGAAAGGCATACCAATGCGAGAAGAAGCATACGAGTTTGACAACCGTAGAACTATCACTCTTTGGTATGGAACTGGCTCTCCAATGAGCATCGAAGAGTATGATAAAAACAAACTGGTTGAAGCTAGCTATTTTAATACAGCAAACGAGTTAGAAGCTTCTGTAGAAGATTATAGAGGTGTACGCATTAAACGAGACCGCTTTGGAAAAATCTTAAACGAAGATGAAATTCAAGATGGTGTTGTGTCTATTAGAAAAACTTATCATCCAAATGGACAACTTCAATCTGAGACCCGTTTTAAAAATTATGACCTTCATGGGATACAGAAAAAATATACAGTTAGTGGCAAACCGCTGATGGAACAGACATATAAAGATGGTCTTTTAGATGGCAACCAGATTCATTACAGAAATGGCAAAGTGGTCCTTGAGATTCCATTTGCAATGGGAAAAAGACATGGCATTGAAAGACAGTTTGATTTAGATGGCTCAGTAATTGCAGAAATCCCATGGGTGAACGACGAGAAACACGGACGTATGAGAATAAAATATGAAGATTATTCCAATTTAGAATGGTTTTTCAGAGGTAAGTCCGTTTCTAGGGAAGAGTTCGGTGATTTAGAATCAAGAGAAAAAGTTCTAGCTGAACTTTCTTTAGAAGATGACAATTTTTAAGGAAAAAATACCTTCTACTTTAGCTTTTTATGTTAAAGTTAAAGACAACTTTAAAGGCAGCCAAAGAGGCTGCCTTTCTTTGCACTATTGAATCAGAGAAAAGCAATCCAATCATCATTGATAAAACATTAATCGGAAATGCTTGCAACTAAGATCTATTTCTTCTTCTTATCCCATGTCATAGAGTTATTAGAAAGAACCAGAGCATAGTATGATATTTTATCTATCCCAGGCTAGCTTGGCATGATTTTTGCAACATATTAAGCAAAAGGCATGGGAGGATAAAATGGACCAAAATAGGTTAAAAAGTAAGATTGCTAAACTCGAGACAATTAATGACCAGCTATCAGCTGAATTAAAATATTTAGACCAAATATCACGTAAGTTAGGCTTTAGCAATGGCTTAAAAACTTTAAAAGAAGCTGCAATAGAGCTTATTGAAATTGAAAAAAAGAAGAAAAAAAAAACTAATGCAAAAGATGATACAAATCGTCTGAGTCTAGACTTTGAGGAATAAAATGATCTGAAGCCTTTAATTTATCAAGCTTAAGGCGATAGATTTTCTCTTCGATACTATCGATTGTAAGATATTTTTTTGCAATCAATGAGCGAGATCTACCCAATCGATGAGCTCTATCTATCGCCTGCTTTTCTACAGCTTCATTCCACCAAGGATCAAAAATAAAGACATAGTCAGCAGCTTGTAAGTTAAGACCATAACCTGCAGCTTTTAAACTTATCAAAAACACGCAAGGGGAATCTCCATTTTGAAATTCTTCTATCATGGACATTCTTTCGTTGATTGAAGTTTGTCCATCTAAATATAAAACTTTATACCCATTTAATTTATCCTTGATTCTCCGAAGCATCTTTGTAAACTGACTGAATACCAGAATCTTATGACTCAAAGCTACGCTCTTAATATCTGAGAGTGCTTGGCTCAGCTTTGAGCTTGGAGCATTTGATTCAATAAGAAAAGGGTCACAGCATACTTGTCTTAGCCTTAACAAAATCTCAAATACATGCATTTTATTTTTTTTAACCGCTTCCTTACTATTAAAAGAAGCCTTAGCATTATTTAATATCTCATCATATACCGACTTTTGCTCTTCACTCATATCTACATAAACAATTTGTTCTATTTTCTCTGGTAAATCAACTTCTACCGAAGACTTCGTCCTTTTCAATAAGAAAGGAGCTATTGTTGAATGGATTTTTTTATCATCCATTTTCGAATTTATAAGATTGGGAATTAAGAAGTTAAATTGAGAAACAAGATCATCTATACTGTTTTCAATAGGTGTTCCATTTAAGCAAATTTTAAAATTTGCATTAAGCATCGAGGCCGATTTATTTGTTTTAGTTTTATCATTTTTAATAAAGGTTGACTCATCAAGTACTACACATTCAAATTTAACGTGGGAAAGTTTTTCCGCATCTTCTCTTAGAGTGCCGTAAGTTGTGATCGTAAAAGAGTTTAATTTAAAAGAGCACTTTCTATCAGGACCATAGTAAGTGCTTACGTCAGCTGACGGGAAAAACCGCTTAAATTCTGACTTCCAATTGTTTACTAGTGATTTGGGAGCAATTATTATTACTGGGCAAAAATTTCTTAGTCGGGAAAAAAATGCCAATATTTGAACTGTTTTCCCCAATCCCATTTCGTCGGCTAGAAGAGCACTGAATTTATTTTCATATAAAAAATTTAACCAACTTAGCCCTTTTTTTTGATAGTCCAACAACTTTCCTAAAAATTTTTCTGAAGGTAGGACTTCAGGAAATGCTTTGTTTTCCACCAGGGTTTTCCTTAGCTCAAGAAGACTCTCTTCTAGATCCTCATTTTTAGCTGTTAAGGCTATTTTAGCTATAGGTAAAGAAGTGCTTTTCTCCTCTATGAAGCATTTGATTTTTTTCTGGTATTTATTCCAATCGATAAGGGCTGTTTTCTCCCCTAGCTCTAAGAAATTTCTTTGTTTAAGGCAGGTTTGAAAAATAGGCTCAGTTTCTACAAGTTCCTCATCAAAGGTAATTTGTGCATTTAATTTCAGTTCATTATTTTCGCGCTTTATCTCAATTTTACTTGTTGCTTCTAAAACTACAGTCTTTTTTAGATGATCTACTACTTGCCAACCAATTTCAATTAACAGCTTTAGAGCCTCAAAAACCTTAGGATAAGGGCAGTAGAAGGCATTTTCGCCAATCTTAGTTTCATATCCTGATTCGATTAAGTCATTTTTAAATTCCCTTTCCTCTTTTAGACAGCGAACATAAGCTTCTTCATTTGAAAATGCATCCACAAGCAAATCATCATATTTGAACTTAAGTTTTGCTGAAATTCCTCCTGGGTCAGTTAAAAAAAGCACAGGGATTGGAGGTTTTTTAATAGCTTCCTCAAAAATAATTTTAAGCTCAAAGTCCTCTAAAAAATATTTGGCATCTCTTTTTTCTAGAACGATATGGTCTTGCTTCAAAATTTTTAGCCACCTTTTTTCTATTTTAGAACCAAAAACGTAAAGTCCCTTTGAAACTACTACTATAGATTCATTAATGAAACTGCACTCGCTTATTTTAAAAAGTGCGTCTTTAGCTTTGACAAAAGGGCTGACTTTTAGTGTGTCATTAGATTTTTTACACTTAAAGACTAGATCAGCTGAAGACCTTTCAATATTTATTTTGCTTTTATTAAAAAATACTATTTCTACATCTTGTAACTTCTCAACTAGCTTCATCAAAATATTTTCATCAAAAGCAAGATTGTTCATCTCAACTGTATCACTTGATACAGAGTGTCCTTTTGAGCGGAGAGCTTTAATCTGATTCTCAATTATAAAAGAAGAAAAAGCAGGAAGTTTTTTTTTAATATCATCTTTGTAGATTTTTCTAGATTCAGTTTTCACTAGCTTAGAATCTTTTCGTGACCCTTTGATAATTTCAATAGATAGTTTATCATCTAAAGTATTGATATTAAAAAAAAACATTCTTCATCTTTTTATCAGTTTAAGGACATATTATGCACCCGAAGTTAAAAATTTTCCAAGAAAAGGATAAAAGCTTTGATGAAAGAGAAAAAAAAGCGCAGCTTCACTCTCCTATCAAAACTCTTAAAACTCTACCTAAAATGAAAGGGATTACTTCAGAAACTAAGAAAAATCTTCGTTTTAAGGCCTTTCGCTATCTTCTTCTTAACGATCATAACAAAGTTTTTTTTCGCTATTTCTTGAGAAGGCCATTTAAGCATTTCGTAGGATTATTCAAATCATATTTAAAAAAAAATTCTTACAAAAAAGAAGGAGATTTTTTTCTATTTAATATCAGTAGCACTGAAGAGTTTAAAAAAATTATCAAAGAAGACAACTCTATTTTCTTACTTGGATTCTCCTATTGTCATAAACCTTTAGAGTGCCCCTCAGGCAGATTTACAGATAAATGCATGCATGATTTTAATAATTTTACCTGCCAACAGTGCTTTATTGGCAAATGTGCTTATCTTATGGAGAATACAAAAGCAAGACTGCTTTTTATTCCAACGATTCATTATATTGGTGAAAAAATTTTTGAACTCAAGAAGAAATATCCAACTAAAAAAATATCTTTTTTAATTACTGCCTGTGAGCTAAGCCTCGAGATGTTCAAAGACTTTGGCAACATGTTAGAATTACCAGGTATTGGAGTTCGCTTAGATGGACGTATTTGTAACACCATGAAAGCCTTCAAGCTTTCGGAAAAAGGTATAAAACCCAATCTTACTGTTGTTTTAGAAGAAACTCAAAAAAATATATTAGATATATTAAAAGAAATACATCTTATTTCCTAAAAAAGTCATAAAAAAAGCCTCCAAATTGGAGGCTTTTTTTCCTGTAAACCACATTACTAGTTGTTTTATAGCTCATCACCTGAATGTGCGTCACCATCTGGATTTGTACCAGTTGGATTTGTACCAGTTGATGGATCTAGTTTTGATGGATCTAGTTTTGATGGATCTAGTTTTGATGGATCTAGTTTTGATGGATCTAGTTTTGGTGTATTCTTACATATTTTTCTTTTGCAAGAAGAATATTTAGATGCTACGCCTGACTTAATTTTGCCGAAAACACCATATTTATAAGCTCCAGCAACAGCACCCAAAGCAGTAGCACCACCACCAATAATGGTAGCCCAGCTATATCCTGTTGGTGTAGGTGCTCTGAATGCATATCTATATGCAACATAAGACAGAGCAACTGCTGTTGTAGCTACAGATACTTTAGCTATTTTCTTTTTGTTTTCACCAACAAATTCTTTTGTTCTTTCAGCTGCTTCTTTAACATTTTCTTTTGCAATGTTTAAAGCAACAATTAATCTATCTTTAAATGTAGGTGCTGCAGCTTTTTTAAATGGTCTAGCTACATGATGCGCCACATCTTTAATAAAGTTAATAGGTAGTAGTAGTATAGCTTTTACTAGAGCTACTACTTTTGAAATAGTCCCTTCAGATTGTGATATTTCTGAAAAAGACCCACGCATGTTAGGTAAGTTTGTCGGCGCTGTTGGCCTGTTAAATAAACTTATTTGCATTTTAGACTCCTTTTTCTGGAAGATATTATTAATTTGTCCGTTAATTATATTTATTCTACTCTTTTTTTTCACCCTAAATTTTAAAAAAAGAATAAAAAACTAAGCAAAAGTCAAAAAATCGATTAAAGTTTATGCTTTATTAAGAAAATAAAGCTTTAATACAATCAAATAAAATTTACATTTTTCAACTTTGCTCTTATTTCTTTGCTTTAAAGAATAATTTATTCTTTAAAATCTAACTTTTCACATCCTTTTCATTCACCAAACAAAAAGAACTCCAGCCTTTTAACAATTAAGCTTCTTCTTTAGACAAATAAAAAGCTTCACTATTAAGCTAACATCTGTTTTTTAGGGATAATCTTATAAATGATTACCCCTTTTATCACAAAAATTCTTTTTTCTAAGTTATATCCCAAAGCTGTCAATCACTGGTAATTGTGAACCTTCATTTCTTGGAACAACTCTTTTATTTCCTACAGAACTTTCTTGTTTAGGAGGCTCTTTTTGTGGTTGTGTATTCGCAGCCACCAAACCTGGCAAAAGAAATCCCTTTTGAAGAGTGGTTGTTCCACTTGTAACACGCCTACGATTCGCCCAAGCCAGTCTAACAGATTTGCCTCTAGCTTTAAGGATCCTATTAGCGAATTCTTCATTTTCAAGCTTTGTAGGTGTAGGTGTTTCATCTCCAGGCTGTTGCTGTGGCTGTATAGGTGTAGGTGTTTCATCTTCAGGCTGTTGCTGTGGCTGTATAGGTGTAGGTGTTTCATCTTCAGGCTGTTGCTGTGGCTGTATAGGTGTAGGTGTAGGTGTAGGTGTTTCATCTTCAGGCTGTTGCTGTGGCTGTATAGGTGTAGGTGCTTTTTTATCTTCAGGTTTTGGCTGTGGCTGTGTAGGTGTAGGTGTAGGTGCTTTTTTATCTTCAGGTTTTGGCTTTGTTGGTGAAGATGGTTTATCTTCAGGCTTTGGCTTAACAGCACTTCTATTAAAACAAGATTTATAAGCACTAAAGCCTAAAATTAGACTAGTTACAACACCACCGGCAATAATCCACTTATTTATCGGCTCTGGCTCTGAAGGCATTACATATGAGTAGCCTGTATAAGCTCCACCTAACGCCAATGCAGCTAAAGATACCCTGACAATTGTTTCTTTATTTTTATTAGCGAATTCTCTCGTTTTTTCAGCTAAGGTTTCAGATTTCTGCTTTACTATATTTAGAGCAGTGATAACCCTATCTTTTAATGAAGGCTCAGCAGCTTTTTTAAATGGCCTAGTTACATGATATGCAACATCTTTAACTAAATTAATCGGAAATAGAACTATAGCTTTCACTAAGGTTACTATTTTTGAAATTGTTCTATTAGACTGTGATATTTCTGAAAAAGTCCCACGAGTGTTAGGGAAGTTTACCGGCTTTGAATTTTGGCTTAACAAGTTAATTAACATTTTAAAACCTTTTAGCAAGAATTTATTTCTTTTAATTATATATAATTAGTAATTTTTTATCATTTTTTATAAAAAAAAACAAGTTATTAACTAATTAAAAAATTGATTAGCAATCTTTCGGGAAACGATTAAAACAAAATTTTAACAAAAATTCTACTACTAAAATTTCAAATCTAAAAAAAGCTTTTTTTAAATTTTTTTTTACAATTATCCTCGCTTTTTATTGTTAATTATATACATAAACTTCATTGAGAGCATCAATTCAACACTTCCCTTTTTATCAAAAGCTGAGCTCAAGCCCTTAAAAAAATTTATTAACCAAACCTATTTGGGTTGTAAAAGCTGCTTTATAACCTAACTGAAAAGAACAAAATAAAGATCACCTACCCTGTCAGATTGTAACTACAAAAATTTCCATAAATCGCTATTTTAACCAAAGCTTATATAGAAAAAAGGTGTATCGCAACACTAAGCATATTTTTGAGCTTAACTATACGACATATTTAGTTAAATTAATCGAGAATAAACCTATAGCTTTTACTTTTTAAATCTCCCATCAGATCTGACTGTGATTTTTCTAAAAAAGACTCTCCCGTATTAGGTAAGCGGGCTAGAACTACGAAATTATTTTTAAAATTCTTATACTAAAAAGCCCTCAATTGAGGGCTTTTGTTCGCTCTTAAGTAAGAAAAAAAAACTTTTCTTACTCGTCAACCCTAACTTCATCTTCATTATGAGCACCAATTACTCCTTGCTCACTTAATCTTCTTTTACCTCTAGGATTAGGAAGAAGTGCTAATGGACCAAAAAGAGTGCCAGGAGCCTTAGCGCTCAGAGTTGGAGCATGACTACTTCCACTTAATCTTCTTTCAGGTTGTTGCGCGCCGGCTTCCCCTAAATCACCATCCTCACTCCCACTATCCCAAAGGTGTCTATTATCTCGGTGCTTGCGAGGAGCCTGAGGTCGATTAACAACAACATCTTCTAGTTCTAGATTATTATCGTTAAAATCAGGGACGAAAGCCGAACTTTGTGCTTGAAGAGGTTGACCTCCTCCCAAATGCTCATCCTCATCTGAGGTTCCTTGATCATCTATATGAAGCGCATCAACCCGCCTAAAACCTACACCTCCACTAGGAGCAGCAACATAATCACTTATAACTCTAGAAGAAGGTGATTGTCCTTGATGAAATCCAGCAAATGGTGGTGCATCAGGTGCAATCAGCTGGCCTTCTCTCATTAACCTATTACTAGGGAAGGGA
>JBNLAH010000007.1:0-81711 GCA_050302075.1 Parachlamydiales bacterium
CTTGGTAAGCTTTTACCTTACCAACTAGCTGATATCCCATGAGCCCCTCTTCAACCGCGAGGCCCGAAGGTCCCCCACTTTGATTTTGTTGCCCTTAGACTACATAACCTCATCAGGTATTAGCGGCCGTTTCCAGCCGTTATTCCTGTGTTAAAGGTAGGTTACTCATGTATTACTAACCCTTCCGCCACTAAACAACCGAAATTGTTTCGTGCGACTTGCATGCCTCATCCACACCGTCAGCGTTCAATCTGAACCAGGATCAAATTCTCAGTATATAAAAAAAATTAACTTTTACGGGGTTTCCCCCGCACAAACTTACTTCTCGATACTCTTCTTCCACTGTCAAAATAACTTCAGAACTTTTGTCCTGTTTCTTCTCTCTACTTTGTTTTCGAAAGAAGCTACAACTTTATAAAAGTTAAGAGTTTTCAGCAAACAGTTTTTTCGTTTTTTTTTAAATTTTCTAAATAAAAAAAATATTCGTATCAAATTCGCTGCAATAAATTTTTTATTGCGTGTTTTCAGCTAACTTCATATCTTCTGTTGTTAACTGTTTTTTTAATTTTTTTTCAGTCTTTTAACTTCAGGAGAATTGTTTAATGTCAAAAATAATGAAGAATTTTCTAACAGCAATTGCAATGAGCTGCTTTGCAATTAATATTGCCAATGCAATACCAAGAGCACCTTGTGACCCACCCCCTTCAGATGTATGTTGTGAAGAGCCAAAACCTGGCCCTTTTGCTTTTTATTATCCATATGACAACTACTTAGTCTGCGGGAGAAATTTTTACGTAGCCGGTGAATTCCTAGCTATGCAAGTTAAGCAAGAAGGATTGGATTATGCTATGACTAGCACAACAGGTGGACAAAATGCGAACAACGTTTCTTCAGGCCCTTTAGCTGGTGGTGAAGTACAAGGTTTTTCATCTGATTGCAGTGATTGGAGCTTTGGATATGGACTTAGGTTTAATATGGGTTTTCTGACAAACCATGATAAATGGAACTTAGATCTCGCATATACATATTTGCACTTTGAACAAGATGAAAGTTCAACAATCAGCGGTAATGGAAGACTATTGCCTTTTTGGCTGGTACCCCAATCTTTTCCAACACTTGCTTCGAATACTATAGAGCCTGAACAGGAAGCTTCAGCTCAACTCAAAATTCACTATAATACCTTAGACTTAAGCTTAGGCAAGCCTCATCATTTGAGTAGATGTTTCGCAGTTAATCCTTATTTTGGAATTCGAGCTGCGTGGATTGATGAGTGTTACTTAGCAAGGTATGGTGGTTCTTTTTTAGGAGACCTCGAGTTGAGTGTACCAGAGGTAATCAATGGAGTTGAAATGGTAGCTGATAATGATCTTTGGGGAATTGGTCTTAGAGCAGGGATTATGACAGAGTGGAAATTTGGAAGAGGATTTTTTCTTTATGGAAGCGCTGCTGCATCAATTCTACGAACTAAATTTGAAATTGATCAATCAGTAGCAGAAGACGACAGATCATATACTATTACCCATTACTTCAAACATAACATACCAAATGCTGAAATAGCACTTGGATTTGGTTGGAGCTGCCTCTTCAATTGCCAAAAAAATCGTGTGACAATAAAAGCTTTATATGAACACCATCACTGGTGGAATGTAAACCAATTGAGACGTTTTTACGATGCTACAATATGGTCAGCAAATGATACGGTACCTCGAGGAGATCTAGAGTTAAACGGCGTATCTGTTAGACTTGCTTTTGATTTCTAGTTATCTTAAAAACTTCTTTTTTCTAACGCCTCTTTTCATTTGAATTGAGGCGTCTTTTTTTAAATTTAAAAAAATTTTTATTGATATAATTCAATATATATTTTTATGTTCTAAGCAAGAATGAGATCTCTTAAAAAGGTCTCGGAATTACTTTGAGACCAAAAAATGTAGGTCATTAATTTTATTTTTTTCAAATTAATCGGAGAAAAAATTATGCAATGGAAATCGAAAGGTATATTCGCATTTTCTGTTGCTGCAGTTTTGGCAGCAACTGGTGTGAACGCTATTCCAAGAGCACCATGCGATGAACCACCGGCAGATGTATGTTGCGAAGAACCAAGACCTGGTCCTTTTGCATTTGCCTACCCAAAAGATATTGGGCTTGCTTGCCCAAGCGATTTTTATATCGCAGCAGAACTGTTAGTTTTTCAAGCTAAGCAAAATGGGCTTGACTACGCAATGGTAAATACAACCGGAGATCAAAATGCCAACACAATTTCTTCTGCCAATGATTCCCTAACAGGTGGGGTTATCAATGGCTATTCAAGCGATTGTAGTGACTGGAATTGGGATCTTGGCGCCAGAGTAAATTTAGGTTTTTATCTAAATCACGACGCCTGGAATTTTGATATTGCATGGACTTATTTCCATTACACAGAAGATACCAGCTCTGTTGTAAAAGGATCTGGTCGCATGCTACCTCTTTGGTTAGTACCTCAGGCTTTTCCAGCAGCTGCTGCTGGCGTTCTACCTGAGCGCGAAGCTTCTGCTCAGTGGGAAATGCACTACAACACTTTTGACATTAGTTTAGGAAAACCACATCATGTGAGTAGGTATGTAATTTTCAATCCTCACTTTGGTCTTAGAGCAGCATGGGTAGATCAATGCTATCTTGCTAGATACGGTGGATCATTTACTAATGCTGATGGAGTAACTCAGTTAGGCTCTGAAATGACAGCTAAAAATGATTTCTGGGGAGTTGGCTTAAGAGCAGGTGTTCAAACAGAGTGGTTATTAGGATCTGGGTGGACTATTTTTGGGAACGCTGCAGGATCACTTCTTTACTCTAAGTTTGAAATAGATCAGGAAGTAGCGCAAGGATTTTTAGGATATAATGTTGATAATGATTTCAAGCACAACATTGCCAACGTAGAACTGTTACTTGGTATTGGTTGGGGAACACTATTTTGCAAGCAGCAATATCGTGTTTCTTTGAGAGCTGCGTATGAATTTCACCACTGGTGGAATATCAACCATTTAAGAAGATTCTATAGCAGTACTAATTGGTCTGGTAATGAAGCAGTAGCTCGCGGAGATCTTACTTTAAACGGACTTTCTTTCCGTATAATGTTTGATTTCTAACTTGCTGAACAAGCATTTTTAAAAAAGGCCGCATTTTTGCGGCCTTTTTCATATCACTTGAAGAGTCAAATAAAGTGCCATACCAGCCAAATATCCAGCAAGGGCAGTTAGACTGATTTTTTTAAAGTACCAGACGAAATTGATTTTCTCCATCCCCATTAGTGCAACTCCTGCAGCAGATCCTATGATCAGAATGCTACCCCCAGTTCCTGCAGCATAAGCTACCATCATCCAAAGAGGAGAGTTAGGAGGAAAAGTTTGTAGATCATACATTCCCATACAAGCTGCAACTAAAGGAACATTATCAACTATAGCTGATATAATACCGATCAATGAAGCTATCAAAGGGATGTTAGTCACATGCTGATTTAAGTAAAGCGCTAAGCTTTTTAAAATATCTATTGCCTCTAAAGCATGAATACTAAGCAAAATCCCTAGGAAAAATAAAACTCCTGATGTATCTATCTTAGTTAACACATGGGGCACTCTCAAATGATTCCTATTTTCATATCTGTGATGGATCAAGTCAGTTAAAAGCCACAAAGCACCAAGGGCAATAAGCATCCCCATAAAAGGAGGAAGGCCAGTTAATGCTTTAAAAACAGGAACAAATATAAGCCCTGAAACTCCAGTAAAAAATACAAGATTTGCTCCAGGTTCTGGAACTTCGTTTGAGATTCCATGAGACGTTTTGAAACTTCCCTTTAAACGAAAGCTTAAGAGTGTACAAGAAACAAAAAATGAGAAAAGTGCAGGCAAAAAAAGTGATCTAACTACTGCTAGAGTAGTAACTTGTCCATTTATCCAAAGCATTGTTGTAGTAACATCTCCAATTGGGGTCCAAGCTCCGCCTGCATTGGCAGAAATTACTACCATGGAACCGATTAAGAACCTCTCTTTTGGATTTGGTATAAGTTTCCTTAAAAGAGAAATCATTACAATTGTAGTCGTTAAGTTATCAAGTAAAGCCGATAGAAAAAATGAAAGTAGTCCGATTAACCAAAGCATCTTCTGTTTGCTTTTTGTACTAATCATATCGGTGATGATTTTAAAACCTTTGTGTGAGTCAATAACTTCAACTAAAGTCATAGCTCCAAGCAAGAAGAAAATAATTTGGCTAACATCCCCAACATATTCATTTAACCTTTCTAAGCCAACGCTATCATGAGGAAAGACCACGAAAATAATCGCCCATGCAGAAACGGCCATTAAGATTGCAGTTGCAGTTTTATTAACTTTTAAATTGTATTCAAAAATAATAAATAAGTAGCCGATTATGAAAACAGCAATTATTAGCAAATGACCTAAAGTCACTTTACCACCTTTTTTTTGCACCTATTTTGAAGGCTTATAGAAAAAAATCCCAGCAATTTTTAAGTCATTGTCCAGATTAAAGGAATAAATGTAGCACAAAGAAATAATATTATTAAGTTTAAAGGCAACCCCAATCTAAAAAAATCAGTATAATGATAACCTCCAGGTCCATATACAATTGTATTTGTTTGATATCCAACAGGAGTTAAAAAAGAGCATGACCCTGCAATCGCAATTGTGATGGACATCGCTACGAAAGCATCAGGTGACGTAAATCCAATTTCTTCAAAAATTCCCAAAAAAATTGGAAATACAATTAAAACCGCCGCTGTATTAGTTATCAATTCAGTTAAAAGAGTAGTAAATATAAAGATAAATGCAACGGTTGCATGCGGGTTTTTACTTACTAAAGGAAATGCAATTTTACTTAAAAAAGTTGCAATTTTAGTCTCTTCTAGAGCACTAGATAAAGCAAGCCCCCCAATAATTGTTATAAGTAAATTCCAATTAATACTCCTAACAGCACTTCTTGGTGATATAAGCCTGAAGCTAAGAGATAAAATAGCCCCAACAATACTCGCTATCATCATTGAAGTATAAAAAGTAGCGAGCAACACTAATAAAACCATTACAAGACCGATTAAAATGGCCTTACTTAGTGAAAAGATGGGAATTTCAAAGCTTGGAGATAGTGAAAAAACATCTTTTGGATCTATTACTTTTTTTTCTTTATGCTCCTTAGAAGATAAAACAAGCAAGACATCGCCAGCTTTTAATATTTTGTCTTTGATTTTCCCATAAAAGTACTGCTCTTGTCGATAGATAGCAAAAACTGAGCCGCCATATTTAGTTCTAAATTTGATACCTTTCAAAGATCTTCCGGTAAGGTTCGAATTTGCCGGAATTGTGTATTCAAAGTAATGCGCTGCAATATCGTCAAAATTAAATTTCGGGTCAGCTACAGACTTAAGTCCTTCAATTGTGTGAAGCCTAGCTATTTTATTAATATCACCCAAGATGACCAGATGGTCATTTTCTTTTAAAGTCAAATGAGCTGTTGGAGCTTCAATTGTATAACCTTCCCTAACAACTTCTAATATAGAGCATTGCCCTTGGAGGAACTTCTCATCTATTTCACGGATTGTCTTTCCTACAAACTCTGAGTTTTCAACTATAAATTCGACAATAGCTTTTTGCATTTCTTTGGACAAATTAGCAGAAGGATCCACCCTTGATGGAATTAAATATCTACTGAATAAAATTATAAAAGATATGCCCGCGATGGCACAGACCAGACCTATTTTTGTAATCTCAAAAAATTCTAAAGAATATCCTAAATATTCATTCAAGAGCCCATTAACTATTATATTTGTAGAAGTTCCAATTAAAGTACACATCCCTCCTAAAATAGCTATAAAAGATACAGGCATTAAAAACTTTGAAGGGTTTATTTTTCTATCTAAACACCATTGTCTAATAATTGGCACTATCATCATGACAATTGGGATGTTATTAAAAAAGGCCGAGAAAAAACCAATACCTGGAAAGCCTAATAAATAAATTGGCAATTTATTTTCTGACTTAGGTAGAACTTTCTTAGCAAATAAATGAATTATCCCTGACAACTCTACTGCCTTAACAACTACAAATAGCATTGCAATAGTTACAACTATTTCATTTGCAATACTTTTAAAAAACCTATCCGTCGGGGTAATTCCAAGTATCACTGGAATAGCCCCTGCTGAAAATAATGTGATTTCAATTGGCAAAACTTCTCTAACAAGAAAAATTAGTGTTACAAACAACAAGCAAAGTACAAATATCCCTTGCCAGCCAACTTCAGCAAAAAAAGTTTCCATAATTTATTTGAGAAATTAGTTCTTTCTAGCTTTGATAGCTATATGTTTTCATTAACACTATCACCAGATAGTAGGTCAGTCAACATATTTAAAAATCAAAATTGCTTCTGGTTGAATTCTATGGTGAGAATTAGTATACATTATTAAAATTCGAAGGAATTATGAAAGTTAAAACAGATGTCGAGTTAAGATTTCAAAAAACCCTAAAAACTAGAGGTTATTTCTGTACGACTATTGGGGCTTTACTCTTATTTATTGGAGCTAATGTATTAACAGTCCAAACCTTAGAAAGAGTTGGCCTATGGATTTTCATAACTGCAATTGTTTGTATATATCTTGGGTTAAAACCTTATTCTGAAGCAAAAAAAAGAATTTTTTTCCCAGATGAAATTTCAGTAGATAAAAGTACTCTTAAGTATTTACAAAAAGAGAAAGTCGTTCTATCAATCCCCGTCATTGATATAATTAAAATGACTTATAGGGAGAATAAATACCAGTATGGGATTATAATCGCTTGTAAAGATGGTCAAGATCACTTTTTCCCTTATTTTTCAAAACTATCTTTTGAGAATCTTTTAAAGTCAATTCACATTAATTAGCACTACTTTGAAGAACATCGTGCATTCTAACTAGCCCAACTAACTTATCTTTTTCAATAACAGGTAATACAGTGATTAGTTTTTTCGGATCTTCTTCCATCTTTTTTACGGCATGCCAAACTAATTCATCTGGAGATATAAACTTATAATTTGTGGTCATAATCTCAGAGAATTTACAGGCTAGTACTTTTTCGCCATATTTTTTTAACGCCCTTCTTAAATCACCATCGGTAAAGATCCCTTTCAGGTTTTTGCTTGAATCTATAATTAAAATGCAGCCGCATTTTTTAGAGGTAAGTTCATCTAACTTTGAAAATAAAGTATCATTGCTGCTTGCAACTGGAAGATCTTCATTTTTTAACATTACATCTGACACGCAGCGTGATATTTTTCCACCAATAGATCCCTTTGGATGGTTCAGGGCATATTCTTTTAAGCTAAAATTTTTAGCTTTCATCAGAGCGATTGATAAAGCATCGCCAAAAATAATTTGTAAAGTAGTAGAAATTGTTGGGGCCAAATTAAATGGACAAAGCTCTCTTTCTAATGGCAGAAAAACATTTAAGTCAGCTAATTTTTCAATTCTTGAATCAGTATTTGAAGTAACGCTAACAACTTTTGAGCCTTTTTTCTTTGCAAAAGAGACTATCTCCAAAATTTCATTCGTATTTCCGCTCTTGCTTAAGCATATTAAAATATCATCAGATGTAAGTGCTCCGATATCTCCATGAAGAGCATCTGATGCGGGTAAAAAAATAGACCGAGTTCCAGTTGATATCAAAGTTTGGGCGATTTTTTTTGCAATAATACCACTCTTACCAACGCCAGTAAAAACCAAGACTCCTTTACAAGCTAGACATTCATTAAAGGTCAAATTTAGTGACTCAACATCCACATTATCGAAAAAATAATTTATAAATTGTTTCTGATTGTCTAATAATTGTTTAAGCATAGTTTAATTTTATATATAAATTTAATTGAAGTCTTTCAAAAAATTAAATAAGCTCAAGTTTAAAGATACGGACATGAGATGAGTAAAACCCCGATTGCAATAGCTTTTGGTGATGGCATTGGGCCAAGTATCATGCAAGCAGTCTTACACATTCTAAATGAAGCTAAATGTCCACTAGAATATCATTCAATTCTGATAGGTGAAAAGGCTTATCATCAGGGATTTACTGCAGGCATAGAATTAAGTGCTTGGGACAAAATAAATAGCACCAAAGCACTTTTAATATCTCCTTCTATGTCCCCTACACCTCAACACGAAAACATAAATGATACTCTCGTAAAAAATTTAGGTCTTTTTGCTAATATTAGGCCCTGCATTAGCTATTTTCCATTCATAAAAACAAAGCACCCCGAAATGGATGTTTTAGTAGTGAGAGAGAACATGGAAGATCTATACTGCAAAGTTGAATACATCCAGTCTCCTGATACTGCTAAAGCAGATAAAATCATAACTTATTCGAGCTGCAAGAAAACTATTCAGTTTGCTTTTGAATACGCAAAAAAATACAACCACAAAAAAGTAACATGCATGACCAAAGATAATATCTTAACTAAAACCGATGGCCTTTTTCATGCAGTTTTTAATGAAGTTTCAAATGACTACCCAGAGGTTATAAAAGAACATTATATCATTGACACTGGAGCTGCAGAGCTTGCTACTAATCCCGAAATATTTGATATAATAGTTTTGCCAAATTTATATGGGGACATTTTATCTAGCATACTAACAAAAATGTGTGGTTCAATTGAAATTTGTACCTCAGTCAATATCGGCGATGGGTACGCCACATTTGGAACTGTTCATGGCCCAGAAGTCGATATAGCCAATAAAGATTCCGCTAACCCATCAGCGCTGTTGCTTGCTGCAATTCAAATGTTAAATTATTTAAAGTTATCAGAGTATGCAGCAGACATTTATAGTGCCTGGCTTTCAACGATTGAAGAAGGGCTTCATACAGAAGACCTTTTCCATAGTGAACATTCAAAGAAAAAATTGGGCACTGAAGACTTTGCAAAAGAAGTAATTAAACGTTTAGGCAAAAAAAATACTATTTCTAACAAATCTAGTTTTTTTCAAAATGCAATGTTTTCACCAGGTTATTCCGAGACACAAAAAAGCAATAAAAGAGAATTGGTAGGTGTTGATATCACAGTGTTTTCTGATAAAGGAATAGGTGATTTTTTCGACAAAGTATCTCATGCAAACGAAGCTAATCTTCACTTGAAAACCATAATGAACCGCGGAATTCAAATATGGCCCAAAAATAATCTAAAATCAGGACTTTGTACTCAATATTGCCTTCGTTTTTTAAACAATGACTTGAAAGCTGTCTCACAAGATATCATTACAAAACTTTTGCTGGATTTCAATCGAGTTAAAGTGGAAGTACTCAGTCTCGAATATTTATATTTGATCGACAATAAACTTGGATTTTAAATTTCAAATTCTGGATTTTCTAAGTTTTTTTGAAGCTCTTGTAGAAATCCACATCCATACATACCATCTAACACACGGTGATCAAATGTTAAGCAAAGATTAATTAATGAACGAATCCCAATTGTGTCATCAGACAACACCTTAACTTTTTTTGTGATAGCTCCAATACCAATAATTGCAACTTCTGGATATCTGATAATAGGAATCCCTATTTGAACCTGAGACATCCCAAAATTAGTCAACGTTACAGTTCCATTATTAATTTCATCTAAACTTAATGTATTTGACCTAGCCTTTTGAGCTAGATTTGAAATTTGCTGTGAAATTTCAGAAATATTCATATCTTGGCAGTTTTGAATGACTGGAACTAATACCCCATGTTCAACACTGACTGCAATTCCCAAATTTACGAACTTCTTTAAAATTATCGTATCTTCCTCTAAAGAGGAATTTAAAAGAGGATATGCTTGAAGCGATTTTGCAATAGCTTTTGCAATAAAAGCTGTTATTGATAATTTTGCGTTATACTTTTCTTGAAATGTCTGTTTATTCTCTTTTATAAACTTAACAAGCTCGGTAACATCAACTTCATTGATCAATGTTGCATGTGGGGCCTCATAGAAAGACTTGACCATGTTATCAGCGATCATTTTGCGCATAGAGTTCATTTTGACTCTTTCTACAGAATGAGAAGAACTTGTCTGCTTAGCTACATTTTTCGATGCTAAATAATTCTCGATATCTTTTTTAGTTAAACGCCCCCCTTCTCCAGTTTTTGGGATGCTATCCAACTCTTGCAAGGGTAACTTGGCTTCTTTAGCAATTCTAAGAACTGCGGGAGATAAAAAAGCAGCGTTATCTTCTTCTTCTTTTTTTTCTGGTTCATCTTTAATAACTTGTTTGCTTTCTTTTTGATCAGTCTCAATAATAGCCAAGGCTTGTCCAACTTTTACAAGCTCATCTTCAACTACTAGTATTTTTGTAATTATTCCTTCGACTGGGGATGGAATTTCACTATTAACCTTATCTGTAGATACTTCCAGTAAGGGCTCATCCAAACTAACTTGATCACCTACTTTCTTAAACCACTGGACAACAGTCGCCTCAACAATACTTTCACCTAGCTTTGGCAGCGTAATTTCCATCTTTCCCTCAAATATCTGAATCAACCCAAGTTGCTTTATTATACCTAGCTACATCTAGTTCTTTTTCCTTTCTTGCAACTATCACAGCTGCAACACCGTCACCTAAAACATTCGTTACAGCAGATACCATTTCACGTAACCTGTCTACTCCAGCAACTAGGCCTATTCCTTCCAAAGGTAGTCCCATTACTGAAAGAACCAATGAGAGCATAATTAAGCCGGTTCCAGGTATTCCAGCTGCTCCAATTGCGGACATTACGGCAACAAAAACCAAAATAATCATTTTTGCAATCGATAACTCTAACCCATATGCTTGAGCTATAAAAATAGCTGATACAGCTTGTCCGATTGCTGCCCCATTCATATTAATTGTTGATCCAAGCGACAGTACAAAACCAGAAATATCTTCTGAAACACCTAGATGTTTCTGAGCACATTCTAATGATACAGGAAGAGTAGCTGAGCTACTAGATGTTGAAAATGCCAATAAAATTGCATCCTTCATTCCTTTGAAAAAAGGAATTATTTTTACTTTTCCCAAGTATTTTATACAAAGCGCAAATACTACAAATAATTGAATAATACAAGCAACGTAGTTTACTAGTAAAAATTTAAAAAGCGGGAATATTACTTTAAGACCAATTGAACCTACAGTAGATGCAATTAATGCAAAAATCCCATATGGAGCTGCCATCATTACAAAGTGAGTAAGTGTATGCATAGTATTTGAAACAGATTCAAGAAGCTTTAAAAGTGGCTGTCCTTTTTCCTTGGTAAATGTAATTGCGATTGCCAAGAATATAGCAAAAATGATCACCTGAAGTACATTGCCAGAAGCAAAAGATGCAAATGGATTAGATGGAATTAAGTCTAAGAAAAACTGCCCCAGCGATACCTGTTCTATATTTCCTTGGGTTTTAACACTGAGAAGCGACAGTCCTTCTCCGGGTTTGAAAAGCTTAGCTAGTGTTATTCCAATTAGCACAGCTACTATTGTTGATAGTAAATAGAACAAAATTGTCGTAAGTCCAATTCTTCCAAGCTTTTTAGGATCATTAATATGACATATCCCAACAACTAATGAAGAGAAAATTATAAGAATGACCAGCATGGTTAGCAAATTTATAAATGCTTTACCAAATATCTGAAATACCGAAGCTTTTGGACCCATTATAATTCCAACTATTAGTCCTAAAACCAGGCCAACTAAAATTTTAAACCAGCTTTTCATTAAAAATCCCTGTAGAAGTAACACGTGAATTATTCATACAAGAGTGTATTTTATCAATCAAATTATCCCAAATACACTTCTCAAAACAAATATTTAACTCAATTTTAACGACTATAATAGGTAATTTTGTTTTAACATAATTTACTTTAACAAAGTCTTTTTCAGTACATACTAAATACTTAGCTCCCCTTGTAAAACATTCTTTATCCAAATCAAATATTGAGTCTTGTGAAATAGCTTCATGGTCATTAAAAATCTTTGAACAAACAATTTCACTACCAAGCTCATTTAATGATTTAAAAAACTGTTTTGGGTTTGCAATTGAGCAAAAAACTCCAACTTTCTGGCCTTTCAACAAAACATTTTTTTTATTTGAGTTTTCAGCTTTTTTGAATAAAAAATTTGCGCCAACAATTGGGCTACTTGTAAACTTTTCAACCTTGCCCTTAAGCTTTTCAAAATCATTCTTAGTTCTGCAGTGGTTGATAATAATCAAATCAGCATACTTTAGCCTTTTTGGATGATCTTTTAAGAATCCCCTAGGCAAAAAAAATCCCCTTCCAAATAAATCATTTGCATTAAGCATGACTATTTGAATATCGCAATGTAATTTTTTTTGTTGAAACCCGTCATCTAAAATTAGCAGTTTTTTATTATTGGATATTGCCTTTAGTGCACTTTTCTTTCGGTTTTTCCCTATGTAAAGACCAATATGGTTGAAATTATTTAAAATGCATTTTGGTTCGTCACCAATCAACTCCCAACTGACATCTTTGCTAATTTTCCGAGGTATTTTTCTTTGATTTGCCCCATATCCCCTAGATAAAACTCCTATTTTATTTTGGCTTAGGTGCAACTCATCAATAAGCTTCATCACCAGCGGTGTTTTCCCGCTACCACCAGCTACTATATTTCCAACACTTATAACAGTTGCTTTTGCAGCAAAAGGTTTAAAGAGCCTTAACTTGCAAAGCTGCCATCTGATTGATGATACTACTTTCCAAAAAAGGCTTAAGCACAATAAAAAATTAAGGAAAATTGAACATGACTTTCTTTTTTCACCATCTAAAATTTTTCTATGAAAAAGAAAAAGTCTATGTTTTGCATTTTGAAATACTTTCACGAACATGCTGAACTTCTTTTAGAGCAGAGCTATAAAATAATAACTCTTCGACCATTTGAATGATAATATGAATTGCCCCCATATGAACTTCTTGAATTCGATCTGAGGTTGAAAAGCCTTCTACAATCCATTCTTTGTCACACATACCTTTAATTAACCCACCACTTTTGCCCAGAAAAGCCACCGTATTTAAACCGATCTCTTTTGCTGTGCTTACAGCTTGAATCAAATTTTTAGAGTTCCCACTAGTAGTCAGGGCAATAAAAATATCATCCTTATTTCCATAAGCCTCAACCCCCCTTGAAAATACATATTCATATCCAAAGTCGTTTGCTGTACAGCTCAAAAAACCAGGATCACTTAAAGAAATCGCAGGAAGGGCTTTTCGCTTTTGTCTAAATTGTCCAGTTAGCTCTTCAGCAAAGTGCATCCCATCGCAAAGGCTGCCTCCATTACCCGCAATAATTATTTTTTTTTGATTTCTATAAGCATTTGCTATCATGTGGGCTACTTCATAAATAAAAGTCACAGCTTTTTCTTGCTTTAAAGCATTTATTGCCGAGATCGCACTTTCAACCTCTTTTAAGATTAAATCTTTCATAGTTGACCCTTTCAATTATCATTTTCTTTTGGTAAAGTAAGATTATGACAAATTAGTAAATATGGCAAATATATCAATTGTTGGAGCAAGTGGGATTGTTGGCTTTGAGCTTTTAAAGCTACTAGAGAAAAAACATTTCCCTATTTCAAAACTCTCAATCTACGGGTCTGACCACTCTTACGGCAAAGAAGTTGTTTTTTGTTCAAAAAAAATTATAACTCAAAAACTTTCGAAAGCAAAATTCACCAATGATGATTTGGTTTTTTTTTGCACGCCGCCAGATATTAGCAAAAAATACGTTCCAGTAGCTCTTAAAGCTGCGAAGAATGTAATTGATTTGAGTTCAGC
Organism: Parachlamydiales bacterium; assembly: GCA_050302075.1. Classification (GTDB taxonomy): domain Bacteria; phylum Chlamydiota; class Chlamydiia; order Chlamydiales; family SM23-39; genus JBNLAH01. The sequence goes on from JBNLAH010000007.1 coordinate 13,792, forward strand.
CTACCGTGAAGATAAAAATGCTTGTCTTTGCATTCCAGAGATTAATCAAAACCTGATAAAAGACTACAAATTGTTTGCCTCCCCTAACTGTGTCGCATCTATTTTAAGCCTTGTGCTCTTTCCAATTAATAAGCTGTTTAAATTGAAAACTGTTATTGCATCAACTTATCAAGCAGCAAGCGGGGGCGGATATAATCTGTTAAATACACTAATTAAAGATACAAAATCTGAACTGGAAGGTAAAAAAGGCAACTCATCAGCTTTTAATGTTTACTTACATAACTCTGAGACATTTGTAGATGGCTATAATGTTGAAGAGAAAAAAATTATCTCAGAGCTTAAACAAATATTAAATCTGAGTTCGCTTCAAATAAGTGTAACTTCAGCTAGAGTAGCTTCTCTTCGTTGCCATTCAATCTCTTGTCATATTATTACTGAAAGCAAGGTAGATATAAAAAAAACTGAAGACTTACTAAAATCCACAGCTGGTGTGAAAATTATTGACGGTCCTATCTTTGCTACTTGCAATGATGCCGCACATCAAGATGATATATTTTGCAGCAGATTAAGAAAGGTTCCTTTCAACGACAACGCTCTAGAGCTTTGGATTGTCGGAGACCAACTACTTAAAGGAGCTGCATTAAATGCCTATCAAATTGCTAAGCACTTGCAAAATCAGGGAAAGATGAGATAGTAATTTGTTTCATTGTCACTGGATGAGTAAAAGAAACTGATGCGTGGTGCAACATTATGCTCTCAAGATTTTGGGGGCTGCCATATTTTCTATCCCCAACTACAGGATGCCCTATATTACTGAATTGAGCTCTTATCTGATGATATCTACCAGTATTTAAGGTAACTTCAACCAGTGAATCGCCGCTGATGTACTCTAAAACACGGTAACTTAATGATGCAAATTTAGCATCCTTATCATTTTTATTAGCTATAAGAGCTTTGAAGGTTGAGTGCTTTAAGTAATTTTCAAGAATAGTCTCTAAATTAGAAAGCTTCCCATTGAGCTTCGCAATATATTTTTTCACAATTTTTTTCTCTTTTTGCATTTTCTGCATTCTTTTTAAAGCCTTTGAAGACTTTGCAAAAACAACGATTCCACTGACTTTCTTATCTATTCGATGAATGCAGTGCAGATAGACATTATTTTTCTTATTATCTTTTTCCTTAATATAATTTTTTAAATATGTCTCCAGGCTATTATTCTCTTTTTCAGTTGGTTGGGTCAAAAGCGGACTTGGCTTTTCTGCTATAATAAGATGATTATCTTCAAAAAGAATTTTAATTTTTTCTTTGTCTAATGACTTCATATAAAAGTATTGTTGTGGCGGTTGCTACATTTAAGGAATCGGCAACGCCATTCATTGGAATTTTTACTAATATATCAGACTCTTGCATCCAAAAATCACTAAGTCCGTATTGCTCTGAACCTACAGTAATAGCAACAGCACTTTTCATATCAACTTCTGTGAAATTTTTTTCGGCGCTTGGTGTTGCAGCCAAAATATTTACTTTGTGCTTTTTCAGTAATGCAAAAACCTCTTTACTAGTACCTTCAACAACTGGAACAGTAAACAAAGTCCCAACACTTGCTCGAACTACATTGGGGTTATATACATCTGTACAAGAGTCACAGACAACTACAGCATCGACACCTACAGCATCTGAGGATCTTAGGATTGTACCTAAATTACCTGGCTTTTCGATCTTCTCGGCAACAAGCAAAAAGGGATTCTTTTTATTTAATAAGATCTTTTCAAGATCTGATAGTGGCCTTTTTCTTTGCTTAGCAATTGCCAATAGCCCATCTGGTCTATCTCTATAAGAGATTTTTTCAAAAATAAAATTTGCACATTCAAATATATCTGCTCCTTTAGATGCTATCTGAGAGACAAGAGCTTGTTCATTATTTTTTAAAAAATGGCTGGGAGAATAAAATAGGGAAACCACCTCTTCTTTTGCATCAAAAGCTCTTTTAAGCTCTCTATACCCTTCGATTAAAAAAAGATTTGTCGAATTCCTTTCTCTTCTTTTTTTGAGCCTAATAACTTGCTTAATATTAGGATTTTGATGAGACGTAATTTTAACTATTTGTTCCATAAAGCATAACATCCTGAAGGGACATTATACCCTTTTTTGGCAATTAGTAAAAGCTCATCTGACTTTGCTTTTAATCCAAGAGACTGTTCAAAAATTTGCTTTAATCCAGCTGGGGTTATACCAGGTGTATGGCAAGATAAAACAACTAGACTTTTTGAGTTACTCAACAAAGACTTCAAAAGAGTAAGCAAGGGTCCTAGTTCTTTTTCAATTTTAAAAACTTGTTTTTGAGTTCCTCTACCGAAAGTTGGAGGATCTAAAATAATTATATCATATTTGGATCCTCTTTTTACCTCTCTTTTCACAAACTTCATAACATCATCAACTATCCAGCGGATCGGTGCATCATCTAAGCCATTAAGCTTAGCATTTTCCCTAGCCCACGAGACGGCGGTTTTAGATGCGTCAACATGACATACTTCAGCTTTTTTCTTAGCTGAGAAAAGAGTTAATAGTCCTGTATAGGCAAACAAATTTAATACTTTAGATCCTTTCTTGATGGCTTTTTCTAAGTATTCGCAAAAAAGGCCATGCTCTGCAAAAATCCCCAAGTGACCAAAATCAGTTTTACGGAGCTCTAGTTTCACTCCTTGAAAATCTATCACCCAGCTTTCAGGAAGGTTTGTGTCTTCAGACCACTGATTTATATTTTTTCTAGAAAAACAGCCATCAACAGGCTCCCATGTTTTCAAGTTAGGTTTCCATAAAGCGACAGCACAAGGTCGAACTAAGTAATGTTTACCAACTTTTTCAAATTTTTTTCCATCACCACTGTCTATCAGTTCATAAGTATTATTATTTTCTAAATGTGTATTCATCATATTTTATTCGTTTAAGTAATATTGCAAGAGCTGTGTTCACGCTATTTTCAATAACTCTTTCTCTAGAACCTTTTGTATGTATAAAACCAATATCTTTATTCATATCCTTACTAGCGCAACCAATACAGACCGTTCCAACTGGCTTTTTATCACTACCTCCACCAGGCCCTGCTATACCTGAAGTTGCTAAGACATAATCTGCCCCGGAAATCTCTAAAAGAAAGCTCAACATTTCATCAACAACTTCAACGCTTACAGCTCCTTTTTCCCTCAAAGTATTTTCATTCACATGCAAGAGTTTTCTTTTCATTTCATTACTATAAGTTACAAGAGAGCCTTCTAAATAATTTGAGGCCCCAGGAATTTGTACCAATGCAGCTGATATAGCTCCACCTGTACAAGACTCTGCAAAAGCAATTTTTTCTTTTTTTTCTAAAAGTATTTCATGAAGATCCAAAGCAACTGATTTATCGAAAACATTCTTAGGGAATTTTTCCCTTATAATATCCACCAGCTGGTCAACTTCCTTATGAGAGAGATCTTTTGGTGATAAAACCTTTAGAGCGTTAATAGTCACATATCCCAAGGATGGGTAAATTCCGATTTCAACGTTGGGATGCTGCGCCTTGTACTCTTCTAAAAGAGGAGTTATCTCGGATTCTGCTTTTAAGAAAACTCCTATTTTTCTTTGATAAATTTCATCCTTTGAAGGAAATTTCTCAAGCAGGTAGGGAACAATACTTTCTTCAAACATTTCCTTAAGCTCAGAAGGAACTCCTGGAAGAAGAATAATCGCCTTGTTTTCTTTTTCCATAATGATCCCAAAAGCTGTTCCAACTTTATTCTCAACTGGGATAGCTCCTTTGGGAATTGATGCATCTCGATCAATTAAACTATAGTTAGGAAAACGCGTTTTTAAATTTAGTTTAATCCGGCTATCGACACTGCATTTTACATTAAATAATTTAGCAACAACCCCTTTTGTTATATCATCTAAAGTGGGGCCTATGCCTCCTGTGCAAACAACTACATCTGATACTTCAAACGCCTTATTAAGCTCTTTTAATAAAATTTCTTCATTGTCAGGCAATGCTAAATGACCATAAGGACGATAACCACTTTCTTCAAGTTTTTTGCTAATATAGGCTGCATTTGAATTGACCGTATTACCAGCTATAATTTCATTTCCAATTGCAATGATTTCAATGCGCATAATTATCTAGTTCACATCCGATTTTCTTTAGTTGAGGATGTAAGTGTATCCAGGAAAAACATTTTTTCCCAATCCTGAGTGCACTGACAATTTTTTTTTGCTCGATTATAAATCTGACTGGAGATGTTTTGTCTCGCATCCATTTACGGATCTGCGCAAAATAAGAAAAATTTTCAAACGAAGCATCTATTTTATGAATTTTATTTGAAACAGGATCTTGAAATATTTGAGGATATGATAGCTTGAATCCCCAGAAAATACAGTCATCTCCTAATGTATTTAACCTAATAGTCTGATCAAAAGAGCTATATCTGAACATATTAAGCTGAAGCTGTAAAACTGGTTTAGAAATTTTTACAGTATACGTATCTTTTTTGGGAGTGAATAAATAAAATGCATCTGGTGATTTACTTATTGCAACCGGCAGAGTCTGTTTTAAAAGACTTAGATCGAGCTCGTTCTTTTTCAGCATATCCAAAGTTTTATCATATGTTTTTATAAGCTCTTGCTTAAAATCAATTTTCAAATTCTTAAAAACTTTGCCAATTTGGAAAACATAGTCTGTATTAAATAAATCTAAAAGATCTTTGAACTCTTCCGAGCTTATCAAAAAATGATGATTTATCCATTTTGAGCTAAGATAGGGGCCCATCTGTTTCGGATTATTTATTTTGAGTGATTCAAGCATATTTCTTAGACTTATTTTGAATAGAGAAGACAAACAGAAAAATTATTCCCATCGTGATCAAACAATCCGCTACATTAAAAATAGGATATGAAAACCCCCAAAATCTAAAATAAAACATATCGACCACATGCCCGTAAAAGAAAAAATCTAAAATATTTCCCATAGCACCGGTAATAATTAATAAGATTGTAATTTTTTGCGCATCACCCCAAATTAAGTAGCCAATCAACCCTATGATGATAAAGATCCTGGCCCAAAGTAGATAATCTGAGTATGCTGAAAAGATTCCCCAAGCCGCTCCCAAATTTTCAATATTAACTATCGAAAAATCAATTCCTTTTAAAAATCCTTTAAAAACTGGAATTCCTCCATACGGATAAAGTGGAGAAGAAAGCCCCATCTTTGGTATGTAGTGAAATACGTAGTATTTCGATACAATATCTGCTAAAAGAAGCAAAAAAAATAGCGCCGCAAGTTTTTTTTTCATTTGTTTTTCTTTTCCATTTCTTCTTGTGCTTGAATTGTCATTGTAGCGTACGGTATTGCCTTAAGTCTTTCTTTTGGGATTTCTTTTTCCGTAGCATCACAGATGCCATATGTCCCCTCTTCGATCTTTTCTAAAGCCCTGTCAATCTGACGAATTACTTCTTGCTCTTCTGCTGACAAAGCTAAATTTAGGTTTTTCTCAAAGTCATCGGATCCCTCATCCGCTGAGTGTTGTGAATAACCTTTTGGCTCTTCTTTCTCCTTCACTATATCTTTTGTTTCTTGAAATTGATTTAGGTAACTTGCCCTAATTTCTAAAAGTTGCTTCTTAAAGGTTTCGATTTCTTTTTTCTTTAAAGCCATATTTTATGCCTTTTTTTGTGTTGTTATAGAATCAATTGCATCGATGAGCTCATCAATATCTTTAAATCTTTTATATACACAGGCAAAGCGAATATAGGCAATCATATCTATAGCTTTTAACTTTTCCATCACAATCTTCCCCAATTCTTCAGTTTTTATTTCTCGAGCTTGCTTTTCGATTAAATCGGCTGCAATGGAATTTGTTATTTCAATAACCTTATCATGGCTAATTCTGGTATGTCTACAAGCTGCATTCATACCGCGAATCAATTTATCTTTATTAAAATCTTCATATGTACCATCTTTTTTCTTTACTTGTAAGGTTAAGTCGAGCGTCTCAAAAGTGGTAAATCTTCTTTGACAGCTAAGACACTCTCTTCTTCTTCTAATGGCATTTGTGTCAATTGAATTGCGAGAGTCTGTAACTTTTGATTCCAAATTTGAACAATAAGGGCACTTCATATTGAAAATTATTTTTTATAAACTATGTATTTATTATGAAAAAAAAAAGATTAAAGGGAAATGCCTTTAATCTTTATCTTTTTAAAATTTATACTTAACTAAAGCAGTTAAGCTTAAATTACTTAGTATAACGAGGTTTAAAATCCTAGACCAACATCAAAAAAAAATACTGTAAGTCCTTTAGGCTCATTTGCCTTAACAGATAAAAGAGGATAATAAGCTTTACCTTGGATGAAGCCGTTCATGTCCTTTTCTCTGTAAAATTCAAAACCAAGTGTGACATTGCCCGCGAGCCCCTCAAAACTATATTGTTTTAAGCGGTACATGGTTGTGCAAGCCCCAATGCCAAAATATCCATTAAAAGTCTTAAAATCTTGTGGCCCATAATGGATATACTCCATTCTAGGAAACATTACGAAATAATCATCTTTTTTCTCTTTTCTTTCCAAATATCCAAAAGTAGCTCCGTAATCGACCCCGTTTCCATTTTTTGAAACAGATTTTTTGCCAATAGTCATAGCTGGAATCAACTCTTCAGTCGTATCGTAGAAAAATCCAAATGTTGTATAAAAATCAGTATAGCTGCCACCTTTTAGATCTTCAGCAGCAAATAACCAGGAAGAGACCATTAGTAATGCAAGTATTTTTTTCATCTATTATTACCTTCAACTTAAATTTTAGAAAGAAAAGAGTAACTAACTAATAAAAAAAAATGCAATCTTTATTCGATTTACCCTCTCGTGTTATAATTTGAGCAAACAAAAAAGTGAAAAAAAATGCATAAGCCAGAAAATATTAGAAATATTGCAATCATTGCACATATTGACCACGGAAAAACAACTCTTCTTAATGAGTTGTTGAAACAAGCTAACATCTTTAAAGCTCATGAAGAAGTAGCAGAAAGAGTTATGGATTCTTATGAACAAGAAAAGGAACGGGGAATTACGATTTTCGCAAAACATACCTCTATTTATTACGAAGATTACAAAATAAACATAATAGATACTCCTGGACATGCTGATTTTTCATCTGAAGTTGAAAGAATTTTAGGTATGGTAAACTCAGTCTTACTAATTGTAGATGCCCAAGATGGTCCTATGCCTCAAACAAGGTTTGTGCTGTCCAAATCATTAAAAATTGGACTAAAGCCAATAGTTGTCTTAAATAAAATTGACCGCCCTAACGCTGACCCAGATCGCGTCTTGAATGAAACTTTTGACTTATTTGTTGAACTTGGGGCAAATGATGAGCAGTTAGACTTTAAATACTGTTATGCATCAGCTTTAAAAGGTTATGCTCAGAAAAATATCAACGATCAATCCGACAATCTAAAACCTATGTTTGAATTAATAGTCGATCATGTGCCACCGCCATCAGGTAGCACTGCAAATCCTTTTTTAATCCAATCATCTACTATTGCTCACGATGACTTTTTAGGAAGACAAGCATGTGGCAGGATATTAGAAGGGCAGATAAAAAAAGGAGACCTATTAGCACATCTTGACAAACACGGTGAGCAAACAAAATTTAATGTCACTAAAATCCAAGGTTACCTCGGACTTGAAAAAGTTGAGATGGATGTTGCGGGAGCAGGTGACATTGTTTGTATTTCAGGAATTGAAGACGTTACCATTGGAGATACACTTTGTGATCCGGAACATATTATCCACCTGCCGCCGATTGAAATGGAAGAACCAACGGTTTCGATAGACATTTTGGTAAATGATGGACCTTTTGCAGGTAAAAGTGGTAAACACGTTACTTTTAATAAAATCAAGGACCGCTTATATAAAGAGCGCAGATCCAATATTTCTTATCAAATTACAGAACCTGAGAAAACTTTATCTAAGATAACCGTATCTGGACGAGGAGAGCTCCATTTGGGGATCTTATTAGAAGCAATGAGACGAGAAGAATATGAGTTTTGCATTTCCAAGCCTCAAGTAATTTTAAAAGTAATTTCAGGCCAAAAGCATGAGCCTATTTCTAAGGTATTCATTGAAGTTCCTGAAGAATATTCTGGTGCAGTAATCGAGCAACTGTCAAAAAGAAAGGGCGAAATGCAACACTTAAATGTTGACGAGCAAAAAATCACGCATTTAGAATTTTTAGTTCCTACCAGGGGCATTATGGGTTATCGCAATGAATTTCTAACAACAACCAGAGGACTTGGAATTCTAAACTCAGTGTTCAGCTGCTATGCGCCTCATAAAGGAGAGATTATTGGTAGAGTTAATGGAGCTTTAATTTCAATGTGTGCAGGAAAAGCTAATGGATATGCCTGCTTTAACTTAGAGAGTAGAGGTAAGCTTTTCTCTAAACCTGGTGATGAGGTTTATGAAGGTATGATTGTAGGCGAACATAATAAAGAAAATGATTTGATAGTAAATATTACAAAATCCAAGCAGCTTACAAATGTAAGAGCTGCAGGATCAGATGAAAATATCATTTTAAGCCCTCCTAGAAAATTTACCCTAGAAGAAGCTCTTTGCTATATTAATGATGATGAATTAATAGAAGTTACCCCGGATTCAATTCGTCTTCGAAAGAAGTATTTAAAAGAAACTGAAAGAAAAGCTAAGAAAAGATAATTTAATAGACCATTTAGGTCTCTAGGCCTTTTCAAATAAAAAAAGCACCTTAAAACTAAGGTGCTTTTTTCGATATATAGCTTGTTTTAACTAACTTAAATTCCCATAGCTAGGATTTGTATAAAATCAGGTCGCTCTGCCGTTAATTCTTCTGGCAATACATCATCTGGGTTGTTCTTTGGTTCTTCTGGTGCTTCTGGTGCTTCTGGTGCTTCTGGTGCTTCTGGTGCTTCTGGCTTCGCATCTTGGTTCTTTGCTTCTACTTTTGAATTCTTCTTAGTTGAATACCAATTAATTAAAGGAATAATTCCAAAGCTCAAGCATGAAACCACAAAGTATGCAATTTTATATGCAGCCTTTTTCCAACCAGTCCTCTCTACTTTAGCTGTTTCCTCAGGTTGTTCCGATAGCAACAAAGATTCAGTTGAATTTTCATTTTTATCATTTTGAAGCTCTTCATAAGATTCACTATGAAAACTTAAATTAGGATAAAAGCACTCAGCAGCAGCTTCCCCTACATTTAAACCAGTTCTTACTATTTTTGTTGCAATCCCTGTAACTGTTTCTGTTAAAAGATTAAAACCCGCCGAAATTATCCAGGTAGGTTTAGACAAATCAATATTTGAATTATTCATTAATATAACACTCATTAATTACCTCCATTTATCAAATAATTTATATAATTATAAAACATTTTAATATTAAAGTAAATAATAATATTTTTAACTCTAATTAATACTCATTTTCATAAGTTCTTTAATAACAATTTATTACAAAAAAAATAAGCTGAATACCTTGTTAAAATAATAATAACAGCTTTTAAAAGGCTATTAACTCTTATTAACTTTCGAGGTTAAAAAATTTTAATAATTTCTTGTGATAATCTACTTATTATCAATAGGTTATGATGGAAGAGTACAGTTTATCTCCACTCTAAAATTGCTCTAGAAAAGCTCTTTTGCTACATTAATAATGATAAGCTAATAGAAGTTACTACGAATTCATCTTCGAAAGAAATATTTAAAAGAAAAGAACTGACCCTTTAGGGCTCTAGTCCTTTTCAAATAAAAAAGCACCTTAAAACCAAGGTGCTTTTTCGATATATAGCTTGTTTTAACTAACTTTGATTTTCAAGGACATAATTGGTTTAAAATTATCAGGTCTCTCCGTCTTTAATCCTTCTGGCAATACATAATATAGGTTTTTCATTGGTGCTTCTGGCTTCGCATCTTGATTCTTTGCTTCTACTTTTGAATTCTTCTTAGTTGAATACCAATTAATTAAAGGAATAATTCCAAAGCTCAAGCATGAAACTACAAAGTATGCAATTTTATATGCAGCCTTTTTCCAACCAGTCCTCTCTACTTTAACTGTTTCTTCAGGTTGTTCAGAAGATAATAGAGATTCAATTGGACTTTCATTATTCTCGCTTTGAAGCTCTTCATAAGATTCACTATGAAAACTTAAATTAGGATAAAAGCACTCAGCGGCAGCTTCCCCTATATTTGATATTACATCTCTAGCATTTCTTATTATTTTAGTCACACCACCTACGGTTCCCTCAAATAGAGTTGAGAGCCTACTAGATTTGGATGAATCAGATGGCTTATTTCTTGAAGAATCAGCTGAGAAATACTCTGGAAAATACTCATGATCCTTATTAAATATTGTAATACTACTCATTATTTACTCCTGTTTATCAAAAACTTGTTATAATTATAAGTTATTTTAAATTAACCGTAAATAATTAAACTAAAATATTAATTTAATATTAAATAATTATAATAAACTTCGTAACCTTCTAAATAACAGGTTATTACAAAATAATTAAAATAACATTTTGCAAAAGGGCACCAATAATGGTATTTAGAAGATAATAAATGGGTTCTTAAGTTAGCTTCATGGGCAAAAAGTACATTTTAATTATAGGGATATCTGCTCTGTTAGTTGTCTTAGTTTTAGGGGCAATTTGGATTTTTAGCGATCAAAAGCAAAAGAATGAGCTTATAACATATGGTAATGTCGACATCAGACAAGTAGACTTAGGGTTTAGAGTATTTGGAAAAGTCTCTAACCTCTTCTTTGATGAAGGAGACTTTGTGAAAAAAGGGCAACTTATGGCCCAGCTTGATAAAGTTCCTTATTTAGAAAAGGTAAAAGAGGCAGAAGCCTTTAGAAATTCGGTCGATGAAAGATTAAAAAGTGCTATGGCAAAACTTCAAAAAAGAGAAAGAGCAATAAATAGCCTGGCCATTTCAAAAGAAGACTTTGATGATTCATCATTTAATGTAAAAGAACTTAAATCCTCCTTAAACGAAGCCAATGCAGCTTTGGAAAGAGCAATAACTGATTGTGAAGATACTTATCTTTGCTGCCCAACAGATGGAATTATTTTAACAAGAATCAAAGAACCTGGGTCCATTGTAAATCCAACTGATCCAGTTTATTCACTTAATATTTGCAAACCAATGTGGATAAGAACTTATGTTACAGAAAGAGAACTTGGAAGAATATACTATGGCCAAAAGGCTTTAATTTACACAGATACTGAAGAGCTACCAGTATATCATGGACATATTGGTTTCATATCCCCTGTCGCAGAATTCACTCCTAAAAATGTTGAAACAACTGAGCTTAGAGTAGATTTAGTATACAGGTTAAGGGTAATAGTCGAAGATCCTGACATGATGCTGAAACAAGGAATGCCTGTCACTATAAAGCTTCTAGAAGATAACAGCTCAAACAAATGCTCTTGTGGTCATGTATGCCGTTAGTAGAAATAAAAAACATCTTGAAGACCTTTGGAAAAGGAAAACATAAAGTATTAAAGGATATATCATGCGAATTTTCTGCAGGAGAGCTAATCGCAATTGCAGGTCCTGATGGAACAGGAAAAACAACTTTAATGCGGATCATGGCTGCTTTATTAAAGCCAGACAGTGGGACTATTTCTATAGATGGGAATGATACGATAAAAAATGCTCCATCAGTTCATAGAATAATAAGTTATATGCCTCAAAAATTTGGTCTTTATGAGGATTTGACAGTCTTTCAAAATTTAAACCTCTATGCTGATCTCCAGGGACTTTCTAGCGAAGAAAAAAAGCCGATTTTTGAGAACCTGCTTGAATTTACTGACCTGAAAGATTTCCAAAAAAGACTCGCTGGAAAACTGTCTGGCGGCATGAAGCAAAAGCTTGGTTTAGCATGTACTTTACTGAGGAAGCCCAAGCTGTTAATTTTAGATGAGCCAACAGTTGGGGTCGACCCTATTTCTAGAAGAGAGCTATGGAAAATGATCTATGATCTTAAAAAAGATAACATAACTGTTGTCTTCAGTACTGCTTACCTAGATGAGGCTGAAAAGGCTGATAAAACAGTGCTAATAAATGATGGCTCTATCCTCTACTTTGGTAAACCACAAGACCTTTTATCACCTTTAGAAGGCAGAGTTTTCTTAATAAAGAATATTACAACAAATCGAAGGCAAGTTTTAAAAAATGCCTCAAAAGATTCGTCTATCATAGATACAGTTGTACAAGGAAATTCTATCAGAGTTGTTTTACAAAAAAATGATGATCAGTTTGATTTAAAAAGACTAAACCCTGGAAATGATGCAAATTTGGAGAAAGTAAAACCTCGTTTCGAAGATGCTTTTTTTGATATTATGCAATCAAAGGACAAAAGAACATCTCCCTTGGAAGAGCTTTTGCATCCCTTTGAAAAAAGTAACACCCCATTAGTAGAAGCTAAGAATTTAACTAAACAGTTCGATCATTTTACGGCAGCAGATGATATTTCTTTTTCAGTAAAAGGAGGAGAAGTCTTTGGTTTGCTTGGGCCAAATGGAGCTGGCAAGTCGACTACTTTCAAAATGCTGTGTGGGCTTTTGAAGCCTACTAATGGAACTGCAGATGTTGCTGGCCACTCTCTTTTACATGCGCCTAGCTTAGCTCGAAAAAAAATTGGCTATATGGCTCAAAAATTTTCACTTTATGAAAATATGACAGCGTATCAAAACCTACGTTTTTTTAGTGGTGTTTATTCAGTAAAAAACCAGCAAGACTCAATTGATAAGATGATAGAGGTTTTCTCTTTACATAATTATGTAAACACAAATGCCGCTAAGCTACCACTTGGCTTTAAGCAAAGGCTTGCTCTTGCATGTGCCATCATGCACCAGCCCGAGGTAATATTTTTAGATGAACCGACATCTGGTGTAGACCCATCGACTAGAAGAGAATTTTGGGGACACATTAATGCAATGGTTGAAAAAGGAGCGTCAATTGTTATAACAACCCATTTTATGGATGAGGCTGAATACTGTGATCGAATTGCTCTAATCAGTAAAGGGAAATTAATTCGAATTGGTACTCCAGATGAGTTAAAAGAATCTGTAAAATCAGAGGCAACCCCATTTCCTTCTTTAGAAGATGCCTTTATAGAACTTAGCAAACAAGAGCATGATAAAGAAAATAAATAGAATTAAAGCCCTGATTCGAAAAGAATTTTTTCAAATTATAAGGGATCCTTCTAGCATATTAATAGCAGGTATATTCCCTTTGATCTTGCTTATTATCTATGGATATGGAATATCCCTCGACATGAATAATCTTAAGATTGGGCTGATCGTAGAAGATACCTCAGATAGTGCCATCAGTTTAAAAAGATCTTTTCTTAATTCGAGATTTTTTCATATTTATGAGTCTAATGATGAAAAGCAACTTGTTGAAGATTTAATAGCTTTTAAACTTCATGGAATTGTGAAAATTCCATTTTATTTTTCATATTATCAGCAAAGACCAGACTTAAAGGGTCCCATTTTTGTTGCAAGTGATGGTAGTTCCCCTAACACTGCAAATTTTGTGCAAAATTATTCATTAGGGGCATGGCAAAATTTTTTAGTTCAGCAGATGATCTCAAATGGCGCTCCACCTATCCCAAATGTTGAAGCTGTCCCAAGGTTTTGGTATAACGAAGAATTAAATAGCAGATACTTTCTAGTTCCAGGTTCAATTGCGATAATAATGACGCTAATAGGAACTTTATTAACTGCCCTAGTTGTCGCAAGAGAGTGGGAAAGAGGTACAATTGAATCGGTAATGACAACTCCAATTACCATTAAAGAATTTTTAATATCTAAAATGATCTCTTATTTTTGCCTGGGCCTCGGCTCAATGATTTTTTCTACAGTGCTGGCAATATTTTTATTTGGACTTCCCTTCAGAGGATCTTTTTTTATCTTGTTAATTGTATCTAGTGTTTTTTTAATCGTTGCATTAGGGACAGGCCTTTTGATTTCAACCTTATCTAAAAATCAGTTTATCGCATCTCAAATTTCGATTGTTAGCGGCTTTCTTCCAGCATTCATGCTATCTGGATTTATATTTGAAATTTCAAGCATGCCCATTTTAATCAGAGCATTGACTACGATCATCCCTGCCAAGTACATGGTATCAGCGCTACAAACGTTATTTCTTGTAGGGACCGTTAAAAAGCTAGTAATAGTTAATGTTTCAGTCATGTTAGTGCTTGCTTTAGTCCTGTTCACAATTATTTTTTTAAAATCCAGAAAGAGATTGGACTAATGTTTGGTAGAATTCACGCACTGGTTATCAAAGAATTTATTACTATATTGAGAGACACGAAAACTCGCATTGTTTTAATTTCTCCACCGATTATTCAATTATTCATATTTGCTTTTGCAGCAACCTTAGATGTAGAAAATGTAACCATTGGAGTTTACAATCAAGATTACGGACAACAGTCAAGTGAACTTATAAAACGATTCGAAGGATCAAAAACTTTTTCTAAAGTAAAATTTTTTAACAACTACCAACAGATTCAAGAGAATATCGATAATCAGAAAGTACTAATGGTTATCCATATTGATGATACTTTCTCTAAAAACTTACTCTCACACAAAAAAGCTAAGGTCCAGCTTATCTTAGATGGAAGAAAATCAAACTCTGCTCAAATTGTGTTAGGATATGCTAGCAAAATTATCGAGCAATATAATAATTATCTATCTAAAGAGCTCGGGTTTCCATCTGCCAACACCGTTGTTATCCCAAGAAACTGGTTCAACCCAAACCTTATTTATAAATGGTTTACAGTACCCGGGCTTGTTGCTATTTTAACCTTAGTAATTACTGTTGTAATAACATCACTTTCAATTGCTAGAGAAAGGGAGCTCGGGACTTTTGAACAGCTACTTGTATCACCGATGCGCCCTGTTGAAATTCTAATAGGAAAAACAATTCCTGCAATTGTTCTAGGGATGTTTGAAGGGACCCTAATTTTATGCGCAGCAATATTCATTTTTAAAGTCCCATTCACAGGATCATTGCTGGCGCTTTACTTTTCTATGTTCTTATTTGTATTGTCAATAGTAGGAATCGGACTTTTCTTATCATCTATTTGTAAAACACAACAACAAGCTTTGCTTTCTGTGTTTGTTTTTATGTCACCTGCAGTAATTATGTCAGGATTTGCGACTCCAATTGAAAACATGCCATACATTTTCCAGATGGCGACCATAATCAACCCATTAAGGTTTTTTATTGTGATTGTTAGAGGAATTTTTTTGAAAAATCTTCCTCTGATAGAAATTTTAAAAAATGTTTATCCTATTGCACTTATTGCAGCCTTTAATTTAATCTCAGCTACATGGTTCTTTAGAAAAAGAATTGAGTAACTCAAAAAGTAAAATTTTAAAATGATTCAAAGCATTGCAAGCATAAAGTCTTTTGAGAAATTTTCCATTAGCGAAGAAACCTACTTAAAAGAAATTGAAGAAAAAATACAAAAAATTGCTAACGACTATCTTAAAGACTCTAGAATTTCAGATAGTTGCTATTTTGATTTGACAAATCCGCTAATTCAGCATTACATAGCTTCTTTTGTATACAAATTTGAAAAGGCAACAGAAACGCTTTCAGACAATAACTTAGATAGAAAAAAGGCTGAATGTATATTTGAAGAATTGAAAATTAAATATAATAAAGAAATTGAAGGCATTGCTTTAAATTTAGCTGGAAAGCTTTGCTGGAAATGTTTACTAGAAAGGCTTTAAATTTTTTCTAGATAACTCACCATATCTTTTATTTTTATAGTAAAGTCACCTTTTGGTATTTCATTATAAACCTCTCGATAAATCTCACGCTTTTTATCAGCTAACAAGCTTTTCACATTTTCAACATCCTCAATAGTTTTTAAAGGTGCAAATGTTTTATTTTTTTCATAACAAAGAGATTTGCAATTTAGGTATGGGAAAATATCAAATGCAAATTTCTCTGCTTTCCAAGCATAAGTTTGACCATTTACCTTTTTCCATACCCAATGATATGGAAGCTTTATTTTTCTATTTGCTAAAGAAATTAGAGAATTGATACTTACACAAAAATGCCCCGAATTTGCGTAAGAAAAAACTGGCCGTCTATTTTCAGCCTTTACAAAGGAATCTTGGTCTATCTGCATGTAGTCAATTACAAAACTTCTTCCATTGTCTTCACAAATAACACCTACCTTCTCTGTTAGATCATCCCTTTCAAAAACATGTAAAGCCGCATCTAGCTTTTGATTTATTAAAAACCCTAACAGGTTAGGGTCCAAAGGATCAATTAATGGATTGTCAATAAAAAATACCTGTAGATATTTGATATCTTGCTCTTCTAAAACTTTTAAAGTACCACTTCTTCGGAGTGCTTCTAAAAAGTCACCATTGCCATTTGGTGCTTTCGCAATTTTATTTTCATGATCTAAAAACCATTGGTGTTTTTCATCTAACAAAGGATAATCAGCCTGCTCAATAAAAAAGATGTTTCTTCGATCTAGTTTAAAAAAATTGTTCTCCTCAAAGTGATCTATTATCTCCTGTTTGTTTTTAGAAGAGACTAATAAAAGCAGAGGTACTTTTATATTAAATGACATTTCATATGCTAAAATCCATTGGCATAGATCTGAAATAAGAGAACTTTTTCCATCAAGACAAAACAACCCTTTTGCTTTATTAAGCCCAAAACGAGAGCCTTCTCCTGCGGCAAATACCAAACAACCAACTTCTTGTTTTTTTACACTATCTAACCCAATTAGCCTATGGCTTTTAAAGTCTGTTTTTTCACATTTTTTTAATGGACTTAATGAGGTTGTTTTTTCCTTTTGGGGCCCCTCTTGATAAAGGCTTGTATATTTATAGATGTCTTCTAAGAGAAGTTCTTCACTTTCTTTTGGTAGTTCTTTCAGTAGAGTCAGCATTTTTATTTGACTGCGCTTAAATAGAAAATCTAAAATTTTATCTTTATTCATATTTAGGTTTCAGTAGCAGATAACTTAAAGGTTACTTTCTTTCAGAACTTATTTCTACAATTTAAGCTGCCACATTTATTTTTTAAAAATTTAATCAAACAGCAATTCTTCACAATCACCTTAAATAAGACAGGTTTATACGGCTAAAATTTATAAAATGATTTTATAACCATCCGTGGCAATATGGACTTTTACACCTTTTTCTTTAGACCATAGCCTTATTATATCTTGAGCTTTCTTTTCATTCTTAACAATCTGAGAACCACAGTGCGTGATAATCATATCAGGAATATTTTCACGAACACACCACCCTAGCTGCTGAAAAACACTAGCATGACCAAATATCTCACCGCTCTGTTTATTTTTTCTGATCATATTTCTTTTAAGTGTTGCCCCATCTCCAATGTAAAGCTCAACCCTTTTCAAAGCTTTTTTTCTATTTTCTATCCAAGCAACATCTGGAGCATAAAAAAAATTGACTCTGCCGCACTTTATTTTATAGCCTACCGCAGGTGCATTAATTGAATGTAAAAGAGCAAACGCTTCAACAAAAATTGAACCTATCTTGGTTTTTTTCTCTATTTTTATTATTTTCCTTAAAGAAGGTTTGATTGGGAAATTATTTATTAGATCCCAGGTGTTTTTTGTTGCCCAAACGTTGCATAAAGCTCCTTTACCTAAACCAAACGCATGGTCAGGATGCGCATGTGTTAACAAAATATGACTTGGATTATAAGCTTCAAATCTATTCAGCCATGATAATCCACAGTCTACTAATAACCTCGTCTTATGATATTTAATCAATAAAGATGTATGCATTTTATGCTTTTTGCTGGACGCTTCGATATTACCTTTGGTCCCAATAAAAATAAGCTCCATAAATATATCTTATAAAAAGTCTCTCTATAAACTTTTTATATAAAATAAGATTTAATTTTTTTGATGTATATTTATTTTAAGACTGAAAAATCTGATCTAATAGAAGATAATCGATGTCACAAGACATCGATCAATGAAAAACTAGTTACTCTGAAGGTGAAATTTGATCAATTAAATAACTAATACCGCTCCAGATTGTCTTAATAACATCTGAAAGGCATTCTGTGCCGACCGTGCAGCTACTCCCACAACAAGAAATCGAATAAGCACACAGCTGATCTCCACAGCATTCAAAATTTTCTTCCACGCTAAGTTGTGTATCTCCCACATTAACTTCACTCCTAAAGTCACTTCTTACTCCCTCAGATCCCACATTAACTTCATGGGATTGCTCTGAAGAAAAATCTCCCATTGCAAACTTTTCTGTCTTTTCTTTTGTGATTCCGTCAGCACTAACCGAAACTCTAACTCCTCTTGAACCACTAATAGCTCCAGCTCGAGCATTAACTTGGTTTCCTAATGTTAACTGACCACTTGCCGCATCTGCAGTTGGTTGTATACTGAATGCCATTTTTATCTCCTTTTTAATAAAAAAACTAAATTTAGGAAGGAAGTTTAGGGCTTAAAGATCTTATAAGTCAAAGCTAACTTCGTCAGCTAATCAGAATCAACAAAAAGATCCAGATTGAATCTAGTATAAATACAGCTACAATTTATTATTTGGACTATAAGTAAGCTTGCATCATTTATAAAACTATCGCTACAAAGACAAGTCGTTAAATGAGAAAAACAACCTATCCTACAACACTCTTCTTCGCTCTCCACTAGATCTTCATTTTGATTTTCAAAAATATCACTTGCTATTTGAACTGTCCGTTCATTTATAGAATTATCATCTTGTCTAAAAAAATTTGAAATATTTTCCGAGATCCCCTCTAAATCTATTTGGATTGAAACCTCATTTATTATAGCTCTAATAAAAAATGACATAAGATACCTTAATGATAAAATGCTTTAGGCTGGTTTGTACAATCAAGAAAGTTAATAATTAATTCTAGCAAGACACTCTCTATAAGAGTATTTTGATTTTTCTTTAAATTAACATACTCCGACTCTTAGCACTAAACTTTGAATCAGAGCATGTAATCTCAATAAAATTCATGTTAAAGATATTAGCTTTTCTGACTTTTCAAAGAAAAAAGCTTATCCTTTTCTCTAGACATCTTATTCACGATGTAATTTGTACTTTAAAATGAGCATTTATTGACATTTCATCAGTTCCAAACCTCGCCGAATATCCATGCAATAACATGGCTACAATAAATTCTCCATTAGTACAGTACCCGGCATTTTCTTCTAAAAAATGTTTTAGTCCATAAGAAGTATTATCTTCATTATATGAACTTAGCTCTTGGCAATGCTTGGCTATAAAAGGAAATATTTTTTGAATTCTCTGAATTGACTCTTCATCAAAAAGCTTTTTATCTGCTTTCATTTCATTATATTCTTTTATTTCAGGACTCCTGGTTGAATTATGGTTTCCATTAGAAGAAAGTAATACCCTATTTTCTTCGCACGCTGGCACAATTTTTTCATAAACTATGTTAGTTGCCTCTTCTAATCTTAATTTATCAAAATCAGGCACCGCCTCGATTGAAACTGTAGCTCCACGTTGAGGAGCTGAAGATACTGCTGCTGCCATAACAACCTCCTATTTAATTGTTTAGCGAAGATGTTATTTCTTTTTTTTACCTTTTTTGTAAATCATTTTTTTTGCATATAGAATTAATTTTCATTAAGGTTTTTCTGATTATAGATTAATCACTATAACGATATGATTCAGTGAAAAAAACAACCTATTCTAACTCTCTTCTTCACTCTAATAGATCTTCATTTTGATTTTTTTAGATTAACATGCTCCAACTCTTGGCACTAAACTTTGAACCAGAGCATGTAGTTTCAATAAAATTCATGTTAAGGACATTGAGCTCCTCTGACTTTTCAAAGGAAAAAGCTTATCCTTTTCTCTAGCTAGCATCTTCAGAGTCTGTAATTTCTACTTTAAAATGAGCATTTACTTCCATTTTATCTGTTCCAAACCTCGCTGAATATCCATGCAATAACATGGCTACAATAAGTTCTCCATTAGTGCAGTACCCAATATGCTTTTCTAAAATATGTTTTAGTCCATAAGAATTATTATCTTCATTATATGAACTTCGCTCTTGACAATGCTGGGCAATAAAAGGAAACATTTTTTGAATTCTTTGAATTGCTTCTGATTTAAAAAGCTTTTTATCTGCTTTCATTTCATTATATTCTTCTATATCAGAAATGCTCCCGACTGAATTATGATTTCCATAAAAAGAAAGTAATACTTTATTTTCTTCGCACGCTGGCACAACTTTTTCATAAACTATGCTAGTTGCCTCTTCTAATCTTAATTTATCAAAATCAGGCACTGCCTCAATTAAAACTGTAGCTCCACATTGAGGAGCTGAAGATACTGCTGCTGCCATAACAACCTCCTATTTAATTGTTTAGCGAAGATGTTATTTCTTTTTTTTATCTTTTTTGTAAATCATTTCTTGTGTGCATAGAATTAATTTTTTCATTAAAATTCTCCTCCAATCTGTAAATCAGTATTCAGAAAGACCACACATTTTTTAAGTAAGGAGATAAACGCAATGAATAAATATCTAATATTTTTTGTTTGCTTGTCTTTTATAGGCATTGCATCTTTTACTCAAAAAACACGCTTATCAAAAAATAGCAAAAAGGAATTAGAAGTTCTTAATGCCCCTACAAAACTTCCTTCTAAAATTACTGCAATCCATTCTTTTAGTGAAATTTATCCAGCATTAAACACCTCAAACCAAAATACATTAATTATATTTGATATAGATGATGTATTAATTACTTATAACGATATGGTTCTAAGACCTTGTGGAGCCCATTTTCGCCCAAGATCTTGGGATGGTATAGATCAGAAAGAAATACCTCATTTAATTAGTATAATGCTTAGTGAAGGTGAAATTATACCTGTAGATCCATTAGCTTTGCAGCTTGTTAAAGAGCTAAAAAATCAAAAAATTAAAACTATTGCTCTAACTGCAGCTAGGACTGGAAGATTTGGTATAATTGAAAAAGCTGAAGATTGGAGGATAAGTATTTTAAAGCAGTTTGGTTTTAATTTTTTTAGTTCATTTCCACAACACCCAATTATTTATTTCGATAATGAAACAACAAATTATTCGCTTTTTAAAAATGGTGTTCTATTTTTAGGTAATGAAAAAAATTCTAAAGGAGACTTGTTGGTTAAATTTTTAAACAATATTCAATGGAAACCTGAAAAAATTATTTTTATTGATGATAAGATGTCCAACCTAACTTCCGTTAAATCATCCTTAATCCAAGAGAATATCCCCTTTTACGGATATCACTATCAAGGAGCGGAAAGTCTTCCAGGCGAATTCAATGAAAAAACTGCAGAAGTGCAGTTTAGTTACCTTCGAAAAAATCATAAATGGATTAGTGACAACGAAGTTAAAAGATTGTTTTTTTCAGAAGATCAGTAAGCTTTCTAATCCGCTTCAAGGTATTTCATATATGTCACCTTTTTTTAATTTATTTTTAATAAGGTGGTATATTAATGCCATTTTAATACAATGACTTAGTTTTTCTACAGGGATGTCATCATTTAGATCAAAATGAATAGCCCTATTATCTTCATATTTAAATTCTGTAGGATATAGTTTTTTAAAAGTAGGCACCAAAAGTGAAGTACATTTAAAGTAAATTGCATACTGATCTTTAAGTTTCTTTTTCCAGTTGATCCTAATGGTGCTCCCATTTTTTGCAATATAACTTGGTTCACCCCATTTAATAGTTTCCTCAATTTCTCCGACACCTTCAGTCTTGGCGGCAGTATCAAAGATTAGTTGACGCAAAAACATCAGTTTATTTCTAAACTTTTTAGGATAAGATGCAAATACAGATGCAACTTCTGGATTTGTGAATTTCATCTGTTTATTCTCAGCATTTTTGCTTCCCCTAAATTGGTGACTTTTTTTAATTATTTAATTAAACAACTAAACATTTATTTATAAATAACTTAAAAAAATTCGGAGGGAGTGGGATTCGAACCCACGGTACATTTTCATGCACACACGCTTTCCAAGCGTGCTCTTTCGGCCGCTCAGACATCCCTCCAGAGAAAATCTGTATGAGATTACCGAAAAATAACTATCTGAGCAAGCTTTCTAATTGAAAAAATTATCGTTTAAGGCATTATGTCTTTTAAAAACCAATTCTTCGATTATTATGTTTAGACTATTTTTAGCACTTTGCCTGGCATTTCAATTTGGATGTCAAAAAAAAATCAATAAAGAAACTAATGGAACCCCATTAGTAATTGTAAGTATTCCTCCATATGAGTACATCGTTGAAAAAATAGTTGGAGATGTGATCGAAGTAAAAACTTTAATTCCATCTGGATCAAATGTTCACTCATATGAACCTACCCCATCTGCTGTTAAAGGACTGGAAAAAGCCGCAATTTATTTTAAATTGGGAGAGCCGATTGAAACGAAAATTACTAAAACTCTACAGCAAAGAAATGAAAATTTAATTGTCTATGATCTTAAAACTGGAATTCAATTATTAGATTATTGTTGTGGTCATCAACATGAAACTGGTAAAGATATCCATATCTGGCTTAGTCCAAGATTGATGACAAGACAAGTTGTTGCAATTGGCAAGATTTTAATCAATCGTTTTCCTGAATATGCAGAAACATTCCAAAACAATTTAGATATTTTGATCAATGATCTAGAAATACTTAACGCTGAGATTGCGGCTAAGTTATCTTCAATTCAAAATAAAGTCTTGTTAGTTTCACATCCTGCTTTTGCCTACTTTTGCAAAGATTACGACTGCAAGCAAATTTCTTTAGAGCACGAAGGAAAAGACCCGCTTCCGAAACAGTTAGATGAAATTACTTGGGAGGCGGCTAAAAGTGGTGTTAAAGCTGTTATTGCTCTTCCTCAATTTTCAATGAAGGCAGCTAAATACATTTCAGATAAACTAGAAATTCCTATTTATGAATTTGATCCATATGCATTTAATTATTTTATTAACATGAAATATCTTACTAACCTTGTCGTCATATCTAATGAAGCTAGCAATAGAAGTTAAAAATTTAAGCTTCGCCTATAAAGAAGTTAAAGTACTAGAAGACGTTTCTTTTAACATTAAAGAGAACTCTTTTACAGGAATTATTGGGCCTAATGGAGGAGGAAAAACAACTCTTTTAAAGCTATTAATAGGTCTTTATAAATCCAATACTGGATCTATCAAAATATTTGGAGAAGACCCTGACAAATTAATAACTAAGATCGGGTATGTTCCGCAAGTAAATATGTATGATCCTGCTTTTCCCATCACTGTAAAAGAGCTTGTTATGCTTGGATGCATCTCAAGTCATAAGTTCAGAAGTGGCTACCCAAAAAGCTCCAAAGATAGTGCTATGAATGCAATTGAGCTCTTAGGCCTTATGCCCTATTTAAACACCACATTTGGAGAGTTGTCTGGTGGAATGGCTCAAAGAGCATTAATTGCGAGATCTCTAGCATCTGACCCCGCACTGCTTTACTTGGATGAACCTACTGCTAATGTTGACCCAAAAACCAGAGACCTGATTTATGAGGTATTAAACACTTTAAGATCAAAAAAGACTATTTTAATGGTAACTCATGATTTAAACACTGCAATCAAATATGTAGATTCAATAATATCTGTAGAAAAAAAAGTTTCTACCTATCTTCCAGAGAAAATATGCGAACACTTTAGTTTAGGTCTGTACCACACACCCCTTTTGAAAGAACAAGAAAATGACAATAGTTGATATGTTTACCAGTCCCTTTTTTCAGACAGCTTTAATAGCTGGGCTTTTAGCTTCTGTCGCAAGTGGGATTGTTGGATCTTATGTTGTCGTTAAAAGAATTGTTTTCTTAAGTGGAAGCATTGCCCACTCAGTTTTAAGTGGAATGGGCATTTTTTTGTTTTTTCAAAGAAAATATAACTTTCCTTTCTTAAATCCTCTATACGGCGCTATTATTGCTGCAATCTTATCAGCTATTATAATCGGCTGGATTCATTTGCATTACTCTCAGCGAAAAGATGCTGTAATTGCAAGTATTTGGTCTACCGGCATGGCAATAGGAGTGATTTTCATATCTTTGACACCTGGATATAATGTTGAGCTATTTGATTTTTTATTTGGTAATATCCTATGGGTTACAAAAATAGACCTTATCATCCTATGTTTTCTAAATCTTTTTTTGATAGCTATAGTCGGAATAAATTATCAAAAATTACTCGCTATTTGTGTAGATGAGGAGCAAGCAAAACTGCAAGGCATTTCTGTAAATAGGCTTTATTTGCTTTTATTATGCTTAGTTGCAATAACAGTCGTACTGCTTATTCAAGTTATAGGAATTATTTTAGTAATAGCCCTTTTAGCCCTCCCTCCAATGATCGCCTCACTTTTTACAAATAGGCTGTGGAAAATGATGATGATTGCATTTATATTCTGTGGATCTTTTAATTTCATAGGCCTTGTCATATCCTATCAATTTAACTTACCTACTGGAGCTACAATTTCACTAGTTGCAACAGCTGTATATCTAACAATATTAAGCTTCAACAGGCAAAAATATAAAAAAATTTACAATTGAATTCACCTTTCCACCCTTTAATTAAATTTTGAAATTACCTCAACTTTCAATTTAAATAAATTTTATAACCTTTCTTTGAAAATTCCTGTTGACCGTTAGAGGAAACATCTTATAATATAATTGCCTTATGTGTTTTGGAGGACAAATGTACGCGATTATTCAGACAGGCGGAAAACAGTACCGAGTTAAGAAAGGAGACATTATCGATGTCGAACTATTAGGTGAATCTCCTGAAGAGTCAGTTGAATTTAAAGAAGTTATTATTTTAAACGACGGCAAGGAAACTAAAGTAGGTCTCCCTAGTGTTGAAAACTGCATAGTTAAAGCTGAAATCTTAGCTGAAGCATTAGGACCTAAAGTTTTTGCTTATAAATATAAAAGACGCAAAAACTACCATAGAAAACGCGGTCATAGACAAAAATATTCAAAAGTAAAAATAACCGATATTGCACTAGTTTAAGGAGTAAATAATGGCTCATAAGAAAGGTCAGGGATCTACAAGAAACGGCAGAGATTCTCACTCAAAAAGACTTGGGGTGAAAGCATCAGATGGAACTTTTGTAAGTGCTGGAAGTATTATTGTGCGTCAAAGAGGCACAAAGTGCTATCCTAAAGAGAATGTAGGGATGGGACGTGACCATACTTTATTTGCTTTAACTGATGGAGTTGTAAAATTCCAAAAAGCAAATAAAATTTATGTCACAGTTCTACCTCAAGAGCAAGCCTAAAACCAATCAATTATCATGTTTACAGATGTCGTCCAACTTAAGCTTAGCGCAGGGAAAGGTGGCAACGGCATCGTAGCATGGCGAAGAGAAAAATATATCCCCAAGGGTGGCCCTGCTGGCGGCGACGGTGGTCACGGAGGATCTATCGTAATCCAAGCCGACACTCATATTTATTCATTAGAAGACTATAGAAACATCCGATCTATAAAAGCCAGAAATGGTGAGCAAGGGGGCGCAGCCCAAAAAAAAGGCAAGAACGGACCTGATAAAATTGTAAAAGTCCCAATTGGGACAATTGTAAAAGATCTCAAGACTGATGAAGTCATCCATGACTTTACTGAAGATGGCCAGAAACTTATCCTCTGTAAAGGAGGAATTGGAGGCAAGGGCAACTGTCACTTTAAAAGCGCTACAAATAGAGCTCCAAATATTTCTACCGACGGAACAAACGGAGAAGAAATTGAAGTTGAGCTAGAATTAAAGCTTTTAGCTGATGTTGGACTTGTTGGCTTTCCAAATGCAGGTAAATCAACTATTATCTCAAAGCTTGCAAAACTACCTGTTAAAATTGCACCTTACCCTTTTACAACGTTAAGACCTAATTTAGGCATCGTTGAGTTTGAAGATTATTCAAGGGTGCTTATTGCAGATATTCCAGGAATTATTGAAAATGCGCATAAAAACCGAGGGCTTGGTTTTTCTTTTTTAAAACATATTGAAAGAACTGAGGCTTTAGCATTTATTATTGATGTGTCAGCTTTTGAAGGCAATGATCCATTTAGTGATTTTGAAATCCTGCAAAATGAGCTAAAGCAATATGATAAAAAAATGTTAGAAAGGCCTTTTATTACTGTCTTAAATAAAATAGATCTTTTGGAAGATTCAAAATCTCTTGATGATTTCAAAGAAAAATATCCTTTTCCTAAAGATACCCTAATCGAAATATCAGCACTCGATAATGTCAACTTAGACATCTTAAGAAGAAAAATTCAAAAAATTGCGCAAATTAACGGAAAAAAATTCTAAAATTATTTTTTAATCTTCTTAGACAGATTAATTGCCTCTTTTTTATCCAAAAGAGCAACTAAACTACCAACTGCTACCAAAATACTACCTGTGATCACTAAAAAATTTGGAAGGGTTTTGAAAAAAATAAATTCATAGACTCCACCAAATAATACACTGGCAAACATCAAACAGCCCGCCTTTGTTGCTGGAATATATGTATACGATTTGGTAATAAAGTACTGAAATAAAGAAGCAAATATTCCTACAATTATTATATACATCCACATGGACGGATCAAAGCTTTCCCACCTAACTACCATTGGGAAAAATGAGACCACAATAGCAAAAATAAAAAAATAGAATAGAATTGACTCAGTTTGCTCTGTCTTTGAAAGCTGCCTTACAGCTGTTAATGCAACTGCACTGAAAAGTCCAGCTGAAATACCAATCATACTTGGCAATATTGGAAAATCTATAGCAGGTTGCAAAATCAAACCTACCCCAAGAAACCCAAGACAAATTGCAAGAGCCCTCCTTAAAGGTATTCTTTGCCTTAACCAAACAAGCACAACTAGAGGAATAAATAAAGTATTTGTATTTGCCAATAGTATTGCATTGACCAAAGGCAAAAACTTTACAGCATAAAAATAACTATAAAGAGCAAGCATTCCAAAAAAAGCTCGAGCAAAGTGCAATGAAAGACGTCTAGTTTTAATAGTTATTTTTTTTCTTAAAAGTAAAGGCCCTAATAAAATAAGCGAAATAACATTTCTAAAAAAAACTAACGTTTCAACGTTTACGTCACCAGAAAGCTTCACTGTAGTTGCCATAGTTGCATATGCAAGGGCTGCACATACACCAAATAAAGAACCAACTAACAATTTATTTTTAATCAAAATTAGTCCACACCCTCATTATTTTTTTATACAATTATTGGATATAAAAAAAAGATTAAGTTACAATTATCCAGTATTTATAATAAAAAGGTACAAATATGACACATGCTTTACAAACTTTTTCAGAAGGGGCTAGCAGGGCATTTCTAGACAACGCTGTATTTAAAGTAAAAAGCACTCTAACTGTAACTGATAGATCATCTACCATCGACTGCTTTTTTAAACCAATTATCACTGCCCTCTTTGACGTGATGCAAACTCAATCTATTCAAAAAAGAAGTATAGCTATTTTAAATAAAGGTAGAATTTTTAAAAAAACTTCTACAAAGTTTTCCAATCAAGCCTTTTTAGCCTTTTTACTAGCTAAAACTGCTATAAATGTCACAATATCATTAGCTAGAGATGCCTTTAGCAAAAATACCATGTACAGGCTTAGAGCTATTCATGATGGTATGGAATCTCTTTTTCCTTTAGCTTCTGCTATAATTACTATAGCTTCGATGAATTTTATTTACATTTCAGCATTTTTTTTATACCAAGGGCTTTCTTACTTGGGAGAACATAGATCACTATCAAGGGATATGAATGAAATTTGTCAATATTCATCAACAGTATTGGGAGTAACTTCTTTTTTATATTTAGGAATATCCAGTTTTAAAATACTTTAAAAGCTTACTTGTTACTCTAAATACAAGGCAAATGGGGAACTTTTGCTTAAAAAGAACACAGCTTCAAGCAAAGCTATAAAAAAACGTTTAAAACATAAAGGCTAAAAAATGTTAGGCGCCATAAAAAATAAAATTCACAGCTTACCCTATTTTTCATCAACTAAATTACAAGATGAAAAAAGGAAGGAAATGATTAAAATTGCGGCTCTTGTTGCTGTATTAGCACCGTTGATAGTTTTTGGAGTCAACAGATATAAGCAAGATCTGTTTATGAAGCAAGTTGGCTACAATATAGTATATTGGCCCAAAGACACTTTAAGATGGTGGAAAGAGCTTTATAATAATGGTTTATGGCGTACAGTTAACGGAGAATACGCAAAAAAAATTCATCACTTGGGGAACACTTACACCGCATATTATAAAGATTACACTTGGTATAATTTATTTATAAATAAAATTTTGTGGATAACCGGTCTTTATAGCCCTTGTCCGTGCTCTAGATAATAAGGCAATCAAACCCTACTTCTTAAGATGAGAAATGAATAGATTTTTCCAAAAAAAAAATTTCAAATTCTTATACCTCCTAAAAGCCTTAATTAGAAAAAAGACCATATAAAAAATAATGGTAGTTCAAATTGTTTGACTTATTTTTTTGAATTAAAGAAAACAGTCCTAAAAAAGGATTTTTTGACTGATGACTTTTTTTCGAGAAAAACCATTTACTTTTTTTATTTTTATCTTTGCAGCTATCGGTGGGCTCTTATATGGATATGACCTAGGCGTTATTTCAGGGACTCTTTTATTCATTGATAAAGAAATACCGCTTACAGCAACACAGACATCTTTGATTGTATCTGCAGTTTTAGGTGGTGGCTCAATTGCTACATTGATCTCAGGTCCTTTGGCAGACTGGGTCGGAAGAAAGAAAATGATTTTTTTCGCTTCAGTTATTCTAATCTTGGGGACTGTGATATTAGCTATCGCCTACAATTTTTCAACTTTATTGATAGGAAGACTAATCCAAGGAGTGAGCGTCGGAATTATCACAATTGTAGTTCCATTATATTTAACTGAGACCTCTCCTAAAAATATGCGAGGAAGAGGAGTTACAACCTTTCAGCTGATACTTACTTTAGGAATCTTATTAGCTTATTTGGTCAACATCTGGTTTGCAAAAGATGAGAACTGGAGAGGGATGTTTTTATGCGTTTTGTTCCCCGCTTCTCTTTTTTTCGTTGGTTCTATTTTTATTCCAGAGTCTCCTATATGGCTATTTGGAAAAGGAAAGCATAAAAAAGCACAAAAGATGTTATTAAAACTGCGAAAAGAGAAAGATGCTGAAATCGAATATGAAGAACTTTTATCCATACAAAAAACAACTAAACCTAGTATCGAAAAATTAAAATGGAAAAAACATTATAAGATCCCTTTAATCATCGCGCTTGGAGTCGGAATTTTAAACCAGTTAACTGGTATAAATGTAATTTTACAGTACATAACAATCATTTTAAAAGATGCAGGGTTAGCTCTAAATTGGATGTCACTTCTAGGATCAGCTGGAATCGGTTTAATCAATTTTATTACAACAATTTTTGCCTTTTCTCTAATTGATAAACTAGGAAGGCGAAAACTACTTTTAATTGGAAGTGCCGGAATAGTTTTTTTTCTATCAGTTTCTGGATTTATATCAATTTTCTTAATCCCGAGTTACATCAAAGGAACAATACTTTTGTTTTTAATGATCGGATTTATCTGTAGCTTTGCTATAGGACCTGGTGTAGTTGTCTGGCTTGCCATTTCAGAAGTACTACCTAACGCAATTAGAAGTAAAGGGATGGGAATAGCTTTATTTTTGAACTCGCTCTTTTCTACAATCTATGCTTCTATTTTTTTAAACTTAGTCAAATATCTTGGATATTCAAGTGTCTTTTTTATGAGCGCAATTTTCACTTTGGTTTATTTTCTTTTAACTTATTACTTGCTCCCAGAAACTAAAAATAAAACATTAGAAGAAATTGAAACATATTTCAGAGGTAAGTATGAGTGAAGATATTTTTGTTGGTCTGGACGGAGGTGGAACAAAAACACAGTTGATTGTTGAAGATGCTAATGGGAATTTAATAGGAGAAGGAAGATCTGGCCCTTCAAATATTAGACTATCCGCAAGTGCTGCATGGAACTCTATATTTGATGCTTTGGAAAAAGCCTTAAAAAATACAGACATTTCTCTAAAAGATCCTCATTATCAGTTTCATGTAGGAATGGGACTAGCTGGCACTGAAATACTATCTAGCTGTGAAAGTTTTTTGAGTAAACCGCATCCTTTCAAGACATTAACTTTAAGATCTGATGCATATACTGCTTGTTTAGGAGCCCATGATGGAGAAGACGGCGATATTATTATTATTGGAACTGGCGTAATTGGTTATCAAGTTTACAATAGCGTCGAATCTCAAGTTAATGGCTGGGGATTCCCTCATGGAGATGAAGGCGGTGGGGCGTGGCTCGGAATGGAAGCTCTTAGGCTTACCTTGAAGTGGCAAGACGGTAGAGGTGAAAGATCAGAAATGCTTTCAGCTATTTATCAACAATTTAATTCTAGCTTAAATGAAATGGTGACTTGGGCCAACTCCGCAAACTCAACTAAGTTTGCCGAATTAGCCCCTTACGTTTTACAATATGCAGAGCAAAAGGATACAAATGCCCTTTTGCTATTACAAAAGAGTGCCAAAGAAATAATGCAAATTAACCATGCTTTGACCAAAATATCAACAACAGCTCTTAAATGCTCATTGTTTGGCGGAATAGCTCCATTTATTGAGCCATACTTAGATAATGAACTTAAAGATCGCATTGTTGAAAGAAAGTATGACGCTGCCAAAGGAGCAATTTTAATGGTAAAAAAACAAGTTATGGAAAAACTATGACATCTTTAATGGAAAAAGAAGCTCTACAGGCTCCTTTAATCATTGAAAAACAACTTAAAGAGAACAAAGCAACGTTAGACCAAATTGCCAGAATCCTCCAAAAAAAAGAAATTAATTTTATTCAGACTGTGGCAAGAGGCAGCTCAAATAACGCAGCCCTCTATGCTAAATATCTTTTTGAAGATAATTTAAATATTGTTACATGTCATGCTGATTTGTGCATGAGAACTGTCTATAAGGCAAACTTGAATCTTAAAAATAGTTTAATATTAGCTATTTCCCAGTCTGGAGAAAGCCCCGACTTAATTGAATATTTGTCATATGCAAAAAAAAATAAAGCCTTCACGCTAGCTATCGTAAATACCCCTAACTCCCCTCTAGCAAAGGTAGCCGACATTGTTATCTTAATACATGCTGAGAAAGAAAAAGCTGTAGCTGCTACAAAAACTTTTTTAGCTACCTTGTCAGCTTTAGCTCAGTTTGTCGGTTATCTCAAAAAAGACAAAAGCCTATTAAACTTAATAGACAAGCTACCAGAAAGATTACATGAGTGTCTTAATATAGAATCAGAAGCTTTTATTAGAGAATTTTCTAAAATAGATAATTTATTTGTAATTGCCAGAGGCTACCTTTTACCAATTGCAAAAGAGATTGCTCTAAAATTTAAAGAAACCTGCTCTATACATGCCGAGGCATATAGCAGTGCTGAAGTGCTTCATGGCCCCATGGCCTTAGTAGATAAAAACTTCCATGGACTATTTTTGTTCCAAAAAGATGCTAGCCGAGAATTTACACTAGATGTTTATCAAAAGTTTACAAAGCTAAAAGCTAAGGTTTTTTCGTTTTTGCCATCTGATTTATTAATACGCACTAATACAGATAAATTTTTGATTACCCCAAAATCTCTACATCCAACTTGTGACCCATTGATTCAAATTCAAACATTTTACCCTCTTTGTGCAAAACTTAGTCTCAAAAGAAAAAAAAACCCAGATAATCCACAAAATATATCCAAAATCACAAAAACTACATGACAAACCGTTTTTTAATTAAAGGGCTAAAAGTATATAGCGAAGAAAAAGTAATTAAGCATGGGGCTATCTTAGTAGAAGACGGAAAAATAGTTGAAATTTTTACTGATGATGAACACCAAAGATTCTGCGAGAAGGTAACATATCAATTCTCAGCCAACTCTCACTTAATCCCAGGATTCATTGATATGCATATCCATGGTTGTGCAGGTTTTGATGTTATGGATGCAACAAGAGATGCTATTAGTACTATTTGCAAAACCCTTCCCAAAGAAGGGACAACTTCTTTTTTAGCCACAACAATGACTCACTCAAAAGAAAACATTGAAAACTCAATAATAAACATCAAAGATTTTCAAAAGTCTAACTATATTGGAGCTGAAATTTTAGGGATTCATCTAGAAGGTCCATTTATATCCCCTAAAAAAGCTGGGGCTCATACCATTGCTAATATACAGAAACCGGACATTGTGCAGTTCAATAAATGGAGGGAGCTGTCAGAAGAAAATATTCGTTTAGTAACCTTAGCTCCTGAAGAGGACAAAGCAGATGAGTTAGTTGATTTTTTGCATAAAAACAATATTATCGCAGCCATTGGTCATAGCAATGCAAGTTTTGAAGAGGCCATTTCCGCAATAAATAACCATTGCATCTATGCAACACACCTATTTAATGCAATGAGCCCAATTAATCAAAGATCGCCTGGATGCGCTATCGCATGTTTATTGCATAATGATGTCTACTGTGAACTTATTGCAGACAACATCCATATTCATCCTGCAATGGTTCATTTAGCGCAAAGGTTAAAAGGATATGATAGGCTTATTTTAGTCACAGATGCAATGAGGGCTAAATGCTTAAAAGATGGGACATATGACTTGGGAGGAAAAGATGTAATCGTTAAAAATAATAAAGTTGCTCTTCAAGATGGAACATTAGCCGGAAGCGTCTTAAAAATGATAGATGGCTTTAAAAATGTCCAAGATAATTTGCAGTGCACTGTCGAACAGTTAATTAAAATGACTTCAACAAATCCCGCAAGAATCCTTAATTTATTAGACAAAAAAGGAACTATTTCGAAAGGGAAAGATGCAGATTTGGTCATATTAGATGAAAATTTCGAAGTTATTTTTACAACTTGTAGAGGAAAAGTCATATATCAAAAAGATTAAACCTCCTCTCTATTTTTTTAGCTCTTTTCTTAAATGATGAAGTGAAGTCCCATAAGAAAATCCCTTTTGTGTAAACTCCAAGTAAAACCCCATCTTTTTGTAAAAGTCCAATGCTTGATAGCTCATGGTTTCTACAAGTGCAAATGAGCATTTATTCTCTAGTCCATATTTGATAGCTTGATTGACTAAATTTGTGCCTAAACCTTTTTTACGATATTTTTCTGTAACATAAAGATACTTAATATGTACTACTCCCCAAAAAAAACTAACAACACAAACACCTGCTAAAACTCCATCATCTTTTGCTACAAATGCAAATGTATCAAGTATCCATTCATACCCAATTACAGAAAGTGAGTGACGGTTAAAACCTTTATAAATTTCTTCTTTGAGCTCTTCACTAAACAATTCTCTATCAATTACAATTTTGGACATCATAATAACTCCTCCAAATTAATCTAATTTAAATAATGATCTAAAGAGAATATTCTTCGTGAGAACTTCTGACAAGCTATTAATTAAGCTAAAATACTCCAGTTTTTTAAAAATAATATTTAACAAAAATGCCCATTTTTTAATAATCGATTTTTTACATCTAGATGCTTAGGAGCCCATATGAAGTTGATGCCTATTTGTTTCTCTTTAGTGATTATTTGTTTTTCACTTTCTGCTGAAGAGCCTAATCATGAAATTACAAAAAATGAATCAACACATTCTAAAAAAGAAAAATATTTTTCACCGTTTGATGACGACGAATACAATGAAAGTGTTAACGATAAGACCACAGCTAAATCCAGCTGTTTTCAAATAAACAACAACACGAAAGGTCAAATTAAAGATAAAGGAAAGCTTTACTATAAAGGCAGTCATATCAAGTGGTGTGCAGATGCTAAAATGAATTTAAATATTGGTGAAACATCTCCTTTATGCGTTGAGCTAGATGAATGTTCTGATTGTAATGACTGCATAGACTGCTGTGCAGAAAGTTGCTGTAAATGCGCTCCTAAGCCTTGTCTTGAAACTTATTGTTATGAAGACCCTTGCGGTTGCACGTCATATGAATACCCACTTATATGCGGACACATGTTTATAGAAGGCGAGTTCCTGTACTGGAAGCCAAATGTTCCCATTCTTTGGGGCACAGTCTCCGAAAACCTTGGAAAAACACAACCAGATTTAAATGGAGTCTTCTCTAACAGAAAAGACGGCATAGTAAATATGCAAGGACATGCTGGATACAGAATAGAAGTTGGTTTTTATCTTCCTCCAAATGCTTGGACAACATCTATTCGCTATACACAGTTCTTTTCTAAGGGAAATGATTTTCTAACTGAAGAGGGTGATTCTACAAATTTTGCTTTAGCTATACCGTATGAATCATTAGCTCCAGCAGCACCGATAGGACCTGAAGAAGCCAGTGCAAACCAACGGCTAAGATTAAAGCTATTGGATTGGACCTTCCAAAAATCAATTTTCTGGTGCAACAGATTTAACCTTAACCCCTTTTTTGGACTTAGATACGGTTGGATCTATAATGATTTAAGAATATTAGTAAGCGCTGCTAACACAACAACTGGTGTTCTTGGTTTTAATGAAATTGATTTGAATAACCACTACCGTGCTTTTGGACTTATTACTGGGCTTAAAATGAATTGGCTTTTGGGATGTGGTTTTGAGATTTTTGGTAATTTTACTCTTTCAGGACTTTGGGGTAAATATGACCTTAGGAACAAACAGTCAGGACTAAGAGCTGCTACCACAGGAATAATTCCATTTACACTTACAAGTCACAATAAACTTTATACTGGCAAACCAATTTTTGAGTTTTTGTTTGGATTGAATTGGGGGCGAAGATTTTACTGCAACAGGCTTTATCTAGGTTTTAAGGCTGGATACGAAATAAGTGTTTATCCTTCACAGATTCAGCTTACAAGAGCAAGTACTACTGCCGTGGGAGATCCAGTAGACCAGACAATCCATGGATTGACATTAGCCTCAAGCCTTCATTTTTAGAATAGAGAGGACAAGCAAAAATGAAAAAATACCTGTCATTATTTTTTATTACCATTAATCTTCTGCTTTATGCTTCAGAAGATAAAAATCTCAATTATGATTCTTCTCTTTTAAAATGGTACCCGGACTTTGAAACAGCACTTTGCAATGGTGTTGTTAACTTTGAAGGTGAGTATTTGTATTGGAAAGCTAATGCTCCAATTGTATACTCAATAAAGACGCCTTTCAACAATGATATCATCCCCCCATTTGCTATCATTGCTGAATTTCAAAATAAAACAGTTAAAATGGATTTCCACTCTGGTTATAGATTAAAGTTTGGAATGTACCTTCCTTGCGAATGGCAAGCGTCTGTTAATTGGACACAGTATTTTGGAGATGGAAATGACTTTTCTACAAGCGATGGACAAAGCTCTGACTTTATTACTTTTTTCCCGATATGGGCGAGCATTTTTCCATCTAGAACCGAAACTGAGCCCGCATCAGACATAACTGCATACCAGCGGATTAGATTAAAACTTCTAGATTTTGTCTTATACAAGAACTTATTTATGGAATCTAGATTCCATCTAAGACCCTTTTTTGGAGTAAGAGTTGCCTGGATCTACAATGACATGAGAATGCTATATCGTGTGCTAGATCCTGCCTTAGGAGTATTTCTTTTTAACCACATGGATTTAAATAACCGCTTCAGATCAGCTGGATTAGTTACAGGTTTCAACACATCATTATTGATTTGGAAAGGTCTTGAATTTTACAATGACCTAACTCTTTCTGGGCTGTATGGGAAATTTGACTTGAGAAATAAGCAATCAGCACTCGTAACAGATTTGGTTACAGTTGCCTCTCCAGTTATTCCAGCAGTGATTACAGATCACAGTAATGTTAATGAGTCAAAATTAATGCTTCAATATGCTACAGGCTTTAATTGGGGAAAAAGAATTTGCAGATGCAAGTATTATGTTGGAATCAGTGCAGGATATGAAATTGGAATACTACCAAAACAAATTCAACTTAGAAAAACTGATAACTTTTTCTCTTCAGGAACAGCTGCCCCAACTCTTTTAGATGTAAGCTATCACGGTTTAAGTGCCTCTGCAAAATTAGATTTCTAACTTTTTTAGCAGAATAATGCTCTAAAAATCTACAATTTTGGAAATCGATAGCCAGTTTCTTTTAGTGATTTTCTTGAAAACTCTCAAGATGAGCTCTGTATAACCCTGGATGAAAAATTGCATAAGGTCCGACCTCTAGCCTCTCGCGAAGTATTTTCAAAGTCACACAAAGCTTAATTTTATTTCTATATTTTTCTTTTTCATCGGCACTTTCACTTGTAATTTCCATTTTTTTAAAGCCCATAGCTAGCTTTTTCAGTCCTTCATCATTCAAATTTTTGGCATTAATAATTTTCTCTAATTCTTTTATTCGATCCTTAATTTGCTCTTTTACAGGTTCTTCTTCAAAAAGCATCCACGAATCATTTGTTGATGAAAATATAGGGCTTGCCATAAAACACCTCAAAAAGGTTAATAATTTAACATTTATTTTTTAAGCGACAATTAATAACCAATAAACAATTACAAATCAACCTTTTAATTAACAACCCTTGACTAAAGACCAGGAATCTTGAATTCAAACTATCTTATTTTATCAAAAAAAATCATAAACTACTGAGAAACAGTAGTAAAAAAAATAATTGTTTAAAAAATCAATTTACTATATAATTAAAACTCATATATTTAATTTTTATTTAAATAATGTCTATAATTAATCAAATAATTAGTGCTAAGAAAGATGAACTAATAAGATTCTCTCAAACTAGTCTTAAAGATCATGATTTAGTTGTAACTAAAATCGCGCTATTGGTAATAAAACTATGCTTAATCCCATTTCAGCTCATCCAAGAGTCCTACCATAAGGTTTTCAAAGGCGACAAAGAAAAAAAACTAGCTGAAGGCTTTTTTAGCCAGCTAAAACCAATAAATGAACTCGCGAATAATAAAGTAAAAGCTTTAATTGGAATTACAGCACTTGCTATAGTAACACTTATTCCAAGATCACCCATTGCCACCCAAAATATCCAGTTAAAAGCCATATCAGAATCAACTTTATTACCTAAATTAATTTTGGGGACCTTATTGACTTGTCTTATAGGTTCTTATGCAAGAAAGCTAAAAAGTTCTAATTCAAAAAAAGACTCATTAAAAGTTACACAAGTTGAAGACTTTTTACCTAAAGATCTAGCACTTTTTGAGGGAGATTTTTTAACAGAATCATCATTAGCTAATTTTCAAAAGGCTATAAATATTGAAAAATCAGATTATGACGATAGTAAAAATAACTCAGCAAATAGAGCTCTTAATAAAATTACAGAATCTGAAACTTGCAGAGATGCTTTTAAACACGTTTTAGAAGATGTGCATTTATCTAATGCAAAAAAACTAGAAGCTATAAAGTTCCAACTTAGATCTGAAGCAGAAAATTTTGGAATAGACCATGCAATAGAAAGTCCTGACAGCATTATTAGTTTTACTGAAGGATCTAGAAAAGAGCATGTTGCAACAGAGCAAATTAAATTTGCAGATTTGCTTATCGAAAAATTAAAATCTCAAGAAGTACAAGTAGGCGATTTAATTGATGAAGTTGAAGAGCCTATTGAAACCATTAAAGCCTCTAATAGAAGCCAATTTGAAAAAGCTAACGAAATTAACTCCCTTCTGACTAATTTGATAAGAGGTCAACCAGTCCTAAGACTATTTATAACCTCCTTAGATTTCAGTGATGCCCTATTAACTGCCATATTGCCTTGTGTTTTTGAGGTTAGGGGGCTTACAGAGCTTAATTTAAAAAATAATCGGTTAACATTTATTCCAAATGAAATTAACAACCTACAATCTTTAAAAAACCTAACCCTAGATAATAATAAATTAACTTTAATCCCTTCAGGAGTGCGAAACTTAGTAGATCTAGAAATTCTTTCATTGAGATCCAATCAAATAAGACATATTCCAGATAATTTTTTCACAAATTTAACAAATATTAATAACCTATCCCTGAGCATTAATCAACTTCGCCAGATCCCAAGTAGTATCAAAGGCCTCACTAGTTTACAATATTTCTCCAGCTCAGGTAATAAAATAAAAGAAATAGATGACGACTTCTTTTCAGAATTAACCAACCTTAAATCTATAAGCATTGGCTATAATTTTTTAGAAAAAATACCTAATAGCATTCGTCACATACAATCCCTTCATAGACTTGGTGTTATGTATAATCCAATACACAATATTCCTGATGACTTTTTCGAAAATCTTACAGGACTAAGAGACATAGCTCTTAGTGGTATTCCTATTAAAAAACTTCCTAGAAGTCTCAAAAAGCTAAAAAATCTTAAAAGATTTTACATAGGGCAGCATATCTTATTAGATAATATGAACAATGATCTTTTAGAAAAGATATCAATATTAGTTGATAGCAATCATTTAAACTTTATTAGCACTAATTCCATAATTTTTAAGATTTTAAATTATTTAAAAAATGATATCTTAAGAAGATCTCTTATTGAGTTGCTAAAATTCAATCCTTTTAGGTCTTTTCTAAGTTAATTTAAATTCTTACTTTTATTCGAAACTGTTGATTAGAAGATCTTTCTCTTTTTTATCAAAATAATCAACCAAATCAGGTAACTCCTTCGAAAGATATTCTCTTAGTGGTTTAGTAAATCTTCTAAAATAGGTTTTGCGTATGTAAATATCATCTAGCATTTCTGAATAGTGAATATCACCTATATCAAATTCAATAATTTTCCCATTATCAACACCCACATTCTTCATGCACTGTCGCGTATTATTATAAATGTTTTGATCCAGGGTCTTTTTAACATATTGAAGAAACTTGCAAATAATTAATTGTTGTTTCTCATATTTAGTTGAACTTAAAGCTTCATTTAGCGTAGTCACTTTTTTCTGAATTAAGAAAAATGTTTTGTTTAAATCAACTCGAATTCTATTCCCCTCTTTGATAATAATAATATCATTATTATAAAGATCTCCATTCAGATTATGTAAGACTATACCGTATTTTTGATTTCTGCTAGCAGCTAACCTCGAGCTTTTTAGTAAATTTGAAAGTCTTTTCTTTTTTTTAGCTATCACGCTTCTTGAAAAGGAAAAGTTGTGAAAAATTCTTGCCCAAATCGGAGGATTAATTTTGTCAAAGCGCATAAATTTGATCACATGTTTTTTATCAGCGCTTTCAAAAACATAGAATTGAGAACCTCTATCTAAATATGAAAATTCTTGATCAAATATTGCAGATCCTTGATCACTATCATTAATATTTGATAGTAATGATTTTTGAGAAAAATAAATCTTTTGTGTACTGAATTTCAGGCTTGCTTTGTAATGAAAACCAGCCACAGCCAGAAATAAAATAAACAAATATTTGCTAATTTTCATAATCTAATATTTTATTAAATATTTAACAATATTTCAATTTTTAGTGAGAAATTGATCTGGAACAAAAAAGTATAGAGTTCGTTAAGGATTCACGCAAAGAAAAAAATTTACACGTCATTTCAACCGATGAATTAAATCTCGGATATATTCAGGGAAATTTACTTCTCATAAAATTAAATCAAGAACCAAATCACAAATTCCATTGATCAGTTGCAATCTTTTCTATAAATGTCATGTCATGTGAGACGGCTAAAATTGCTCCTTTAAATTCCAATAAGGCGGACTCAAGCGCCTCCAAAGTCAAAAAATCAAGATGGTTAGTTGGCTCATCTAACAATAGAATATTTGGCTTCTCTAAAGTCAAGATAAGAAGCATCAAACGTTTTCGTTGACCAACACTCATATCAGAAAAGGTTCGGTGTAGAAGCTCAACACCTCCTAAGCCAGCTTTATGAAGCTCCTTGCGTAAGTTTTCTTCAGTTAAATAAAACTGCTCTTCAAAATAAGACAAAGGTGTCATATGCATAGGCAAACGTTCTACCTCTTGATCTAGATAAGAAATTTTTGCTGTTGGTGCTAAACTTATATTTCCCTTATCTGGTTGAATCAGTCCGGCTATCATTTCAAGGAGTGTTGTCTTTCCTGAACCGTTAGGCCCCACTAAAACAACTCTATCTCCTTTAGATAAAGTTTTGCAAAAATTGGAAAATAACACTTTATTTCCAAAAGACTTATTAATTTCGTTCAACTCTATTGCAACTGCAGAGTTTAGAGGAGAAACGGGGAACTTCAAACCTTTTATTGTCTTCGGCTTAGGATGTGGAAGTCTATTGTTTTCGATGTCTTGAAGCCTCGCTTTTAAGTCATTTAAATTCCGCTGAAGAGATTTTTGATGATGCTCTCCCCTTTTATCATATGCCATCACATTTCTATCTTTAGGAGGGGGTGACTTTTGCTTAGAAAAGGTGATGGCTTTAATTTGTTGTTTTAATCGAGCTATCTCTTCCTTTTGCTCATCATATGCTTTTAAATTCCTTTCCAAGGTACGCTTCTGCTCTTGGAGGAAAAAATCATAACTTCCTCCATAACAAACAAGATTACCCTTATTTATCTCTATCAAGTGATTACAAGTTTTATTTAAAAATTTCCTATCATGCGAAACAATAACTGTAGCTCCTTGACGGCTCTGTAAAACAGCTTCTAGCCATTGAATCATCTCCAAATCTAGATGATTTGTCGGTTCATCAAGTAAGAGAAGCTCTGGGTTTTCTGATAAAGATTTAGCTAGAGCTACTCGAACCTTTTGCCCGCTACTAAGTTTGGACATGGGAAGATCCAAAAGATGAGCATCTAACTTTAATCCAAAAAATATTTTTTCAGCGGGTATTCTTTGATATCCCCCAAGATTCTCAAACTTTTCGTGAAGCTCGCCCCACCTTTCTAAGTTCTCCTGATCTAATAAGATCTTCATTTCACGTTCGAGCTCAGCTAATGGACCAGCTTCAATATATTTCCTTGCAGAAATACCAGGATCTTCAACAGAAATTTCTTGAGGCAAGTAGCCAACAGTTAGATCAGAGGCTGTGTTTAAAACGCCACTATCCGGTAATATATCCCCTATCAATAACTGTAACAATGTGGTTTTCCCCGCACCATTTTCTCCAATCAAGGCAAACACATCCCCTTCATTGACAGAGAAAGAAATATCATTGAAAAGATTTAATGATCCGAAAGACTTAGAAATATGAATTAATTGTACAAGCTGTTTAGACATAAGTTTGATCCTAATTAATGAGTTAAAAAACGAATTCAAACTTATTTTTACACGTCAAGAGCTCCTTATAATTATTGCTCTACGCTACCATAGATTGAAAATTAGAACAACTGCTCAGTCTCAACTTCATCCACCTTCCTCTGAACAAAATTTAGAATCTATGCACCAACAATACTCAAAATGCAAAGTGCTTCCAACATTTAATCGATCAACAAACTCAACATTCCGGAAGAAATCAGTTATAAGAAGAGTTAATTAGCTTATTCAATTATTTTTCAGCTTAGATTGCAATCCAGTTTCTTACATTCAACAGTTCCTAATAGTACCTAGCTTACATCCGTAAATCCATATTTACAAAGTTACCATCAAGCTGATAGCAATCCCCCACATCATTAAAGCAACCAAACTATCAATGACCCTCCATGAATTCGGCTTGGACAAAAAAGGAGCTAGAAGACGGCTTCCATAGGTAATGGTAAAAAACCAAATAAAAGAAGCGCTGATTGCACCTATAGTAAAGTAAATTTGGTTCTGGGGTGTTTGTTGCAAAGCAATACTTCCCAATAAAATCACCGTATCTAAATAAACATGTGGATTGAGTAAACTTAATGCCAAGAGCAAAAAAAGCGTCTTTTTAGCAGAAATCAATCTTTTTTCTTGAGCTACTTGTAAACATTTAGGACTCAAAGCGGACTTCAATGAAATGCCACCATAAAAGAGGAGAAAGATAACAGCAAAATACTTCGATAACTTAATACACAAAGGATAATGAGAAATGAGTTGTCCAAAGCCTAGAACGCCCAAAAGGATTAATAGCGCATCGATTGATGAGCATAGAAGAGCTGTCAAAAGAAGATGACGCCGTAACAATCCTTGTCGAATGACAAAAGCATTTTGCGCCCCAATAGCTACAATTAATCCTGCACTGGTACTTAGACCCTTTATTAACGCTAAAAACATATTGAATGAGTATTTAAGTGTGTTTGAGGAGAAATTCGATTAAGAATTCCTGTTTCCAATGGTAAGCATTGGATTTTTGTTAAATTCTTCACCAACTGTGTTAAAGCAAACTGCACTCTCTCATGATCAAAAGAATCGATAAAAAACAAAACATACTTGGAACTTTCGTCTATACATGTCTCGGCTGAATCTTTATGATTCCAAAGCCAGCATATAATCCTCCCATCATCCGCATAGACAACATGATTAGATCGAGCTGTTATTTTTCCTCTCTCCCCTAAACCAAAAAAAGACTCTCCCTCCTTGGCATACCGGATTGTAATCCCTCCTGAAACTTTTTTTAGATCATATCCTCCCATAGGCAATAAAGATAAAATCGAACAGCAATTATAAAGATCAACAATATTACAAATATTCCAAATTTTCTTACCAAAAATCACCCGCCGGAGCAGAGCCTCTATTGAAGAGCGATAAGTTTTAGCCTTCACTTGAAAATCTTCTTCATAAATCTTTCTCCATTGAGAAATGCTCGGATGAGTCACAAAATTGGTAGCATTGAAGCCTTGTTCTTGAAGATACTCCTCTAAAGATTCTTTTAGATCCTCTACAAAAAGATCTCTCTTTTTTACAGAAACCTGAGCCACCAGATACCCGATTTCCATGTCCGGGTATTTTTCTAATACTTCATTTTCTATCTTAATCAGCACAAGTTACCTCTCTCTATACTGTTTTTAAAATCTATTTCTATTTTAACCTCAAGTTTGTTATAAGTGAAATTAATAGATTTTATGATCGATTAATTTAATTAATGAAAATCCTATGGACTATCGGGGAATAGAAGCATTATACACCGTCCTAGAACTGCAAAGCTTTGAATCTGCAGCCAAAAAGTTGCACATTACTCAATCAGCTATTTCACAAAGAATTAAAGGAGTGGAAACTCATTACGGGCAACCAGCCTTAATTAGGACTTTACCATATCGTCCTACTGATCTTGGAAAGCAGCTTATTGGGCATTTTAAACAAATCTGCCTACTTGAAGAAGATTTAGAAAATCAAATCAAAAGAATAACCTCAACTCCTCGTATTTCCATCGCTTTAAACCGAGACAGTTTAGAAACTTGGTTTTTGGATTTGATCAAGGGAACTGAAGCTTTTAGAGATGTTTTTTTAGAAGTTGTCGCTGATGACCAAGAATTGACCTTAGACTATTTGAAAAACGGACTTGTATCTGCTTGTTTATCTACCTCTAAAAAAGAGATTCTAGGAGGACGGGTTCACTTTTTAGGAAATATGGAATATATACTTGTTGCATCTCCCTCATTTGTAAAAAAATTCTTTTCTAAGGGATCCCCTAAAGAGTGCTTACGTAATGCCCCGGCGATTAAGTTCGATCAAAATGATAAATTACACGAAAGATATCTTGAGAAGTTTTTTAATTTAGATGGGAGAGAATTAAATTATCATCTCATCCCCTCAGTAGCAGGTTTTAAAAAGCTTGCTCTTCTGGGATATGGTTATGCCTTGATTCCTAAAATCGATATTATAAATGAACTTAAGAGGAAACAATTACTACAGCTTTATAGCGACAAAGTTTGGGCAATACCTCTATATTGGCATTACTGGGCTGTTGAATCTAAATTCTATCAAAATTTCAATGCAGATGTGATAGAGCTCGCAATGAACAAGTTAAAAAAATATTGACCGAGCAATTGAAGACAACAAAAACAGCACTCTTTGAAAGGTATAGATCGAGTTTCAAGCCCCTTAGGCTCCCTAGAAGGGTCTTAAACAAAATGAAATTGTTTTTCAGATTTCTTTTCTTTATAAAAAATCCAGCCAAATCTATTCATTTGCTAATTTTATTTTAATAATGCAGTAGTTATGTTACAGCCTTTTTAAAGATTAGGGTAGCCCAGCTCATTGTCAAAATAGTAATGCCACTCAAGATTAAAAAAGCATATAAAATGCTGCTATTTGTAAAATCTCCGACAGCTAAAGCTCTAGATGCTTCGACAGCGTAATAGACAGGATTGAAGTGCGCGATAGTTTTGAGCCAAGAGGGAGCTAATGACATCGGTAAAAGTGTCCCTGAAAGAAGCAAAATAGGAAGATTGATCCCATGAATTATAGGAGCATAGCGGTCTTCACTTTTCACAATAACTCCCAGAGCATTTCCAAAAGAAGATGTCGTTAATGTGAGTAAAGCTAACAGAACAAAGAGAACCAGCATCCCGACAAGATTTGCTCGAAATCCAAAGGGAAGTGCAACTAAGATAAATAAGAGAGACTGAAAAAGAGTTGCACAGGTGTCGAACAATACGGGTCCAGATAAAATAGAAAATCGGCTAGCAGGAGTTACGCGGAAACGCTCCAATAGACCTGAACGGATCTCATCAATCATCCCAAACCCGGCAAAGAGGCCAGTGGAAAATGCGATAATAGGAAGCATCCCCGGAACAAATAGGGTCAGTACATTTCCTGTATTGAGTAAACCATAGGAACAGAGAGTGCGCAGAAGAGGAGCAAATAGGGCCAAATAAATAATAGGCGTTGCCACACCCATGAACAAGAAAATAGGATTTCGTAGAGCTATGCGAATACACCGCATAGTCAATAAGCCAATCTCTCTTAACACATTCATATCACAACCTTCTCTCTTAAATCGCGCCCTGTTTTTTTGAGGAATACATCATTTAAG
The DNA here is from genome assembly GCA_050302075.1 of Parachlamydiales bacterium. Taxonomy (GTDB): domain Bacteria; phylum Chlamydiota; class Chlamydiia; order Chlamydiales; family SM23-39; genus JBNLAH01. Next base: position 58,786 of record JBNLAH010000007.1, read on the forward strand.
CTAGGAATCGACATTTGGATCGTTTCCAACTGGATACCTGCCTGATCAAGCAAACGTAGGATTTGAGGTAAGGCAATATCTCCTCGATCGACAAAAAGATGCAATTTTTGAGAAACGGGCACAATTTCTCGAATCAAAGATTTTTGAGATTGGAGTAAATTCATTGCATGGCCGTGAAATTTTTGATGTAATCCTACAGTCACTATGTCACCGGAAATTTCTTTTTTTAGAGAACTCGAAGTACCCAATGCAACGATTTTTCCATGGTCTATTATAGCAATTCTATCCGTGAGAGTATCCACTTCATCAAGATAATGGGAAGTAAGGAAAATTGTGACTCCGTTTTTCTTAAGTTCCAGAATTTTCGACCATAAATGGCTTCGGTTTTGTGGGTCGAGACCATTCGTCGGCTCATCGAGAAATAGGACTTTTGGCTGATGCATCATCCCAAGAGCAATGTCTAGACGCCTTTGCTGTCCTCCTGAATAAGTTGAAACAAAGCGCTGAATGCACTCTTCTAAAGAAAAAGCTTTTACTAGCTGTTCTGCTTGTTGTTTTACAAGAAATCTATCCATCCCGTGCAAGCGCCCTTCTAAAATGAGATTTTCCCAGCCAGTAGCAAAACGATCCGCACCTCCTTTTTGGCTAACGTAACCAATTCGTTTGCGGACAAGTTGAGGATTTTTTTTCACATCAATTCCAGAAACAAATACCTCCCCCTTTTCAAAGGGGAGAAGAGTTGTCAAAATACGAAGAGTAGTAGTTTTTCCTGCACCATTTGGCCCCAAAAACCCAAATACTTCGCCTTCTGAGACAGATAAATCCACGCCACGAAGAGCTTCGAAGGAACCTTTAGAAGTTTTGAAAGACTTATGTAGATCAGATATTTGAATTCCTAACATGGTTCGATTGTAAAGCTATCAACATAATTTCACAAGTATTTATGGTGCTATCGTTAGAAGATTATCTTCTGGACCTATCTCTTATTTTTACTTTAAGGAACGAAAAATTTTTGGAACCAACTACCCTATTGCAATCAAAATAGATAATAAACCTTATGCAACTGCCATTGATGTACAAAACACTATTCGACAATTTGATGCCTCAGAACAAAATGAATGCTGATAAGATTGATATAAGTTCTGATCTTATTAAAGATTTGCTATTTAAACAATTTCCTAAATGGGCATATCTGCCATTAAAACTGATGCACCCTGAGTGATCTGATAATACCATGTACAGGCTGAGAAATGATAAGCTCCTTCGTCTTCCAAGAAAAAAGAATTCATCATTTGTCAAATCTATGCAAAAGGTTTAACCTTTTAAAGCTCCAAATTGCCGACGAGGAGAATTTCTGAATACATGTGATGATATAGATTTTGCGAGGAAAGATTGTCCATCAAGATCAACCTATTTCAAGCTTAGGAAGCCAGCTACTTTAAATATATTCAGGATTTTCAAAGATCAAAATGAATACTCCCACTTAACCTGAACTACTAGCTTGATCCCTCACCTAGACAACTCTTATTTAAAAAAGCTCTTCTACAAATCAAGCCCAAGCAGTTGTAATGACATTCCGATTGATTCAGGGCATTTGCGTAAAATTAGATTTTTTTTAATAATTTTTGCACATTGACTCCTTATGTTAAAAACCATTTAAAGAGTCTATATGTAAAGGGAGAGAAAGAAATGGTGGCCAGAGCCGGAATCGAACCGGCGACACAAGGATTTTCAGTCCTCTGCTCTACCAACTGAGCTATCTAGCCACACATATAAGGCAATAGCTTAGTTGCTTTAGCAAATTTAATGCAATTATTTTTGGAAATATGTCTTCTTTGAAAAGGCTTCTTCTGCATCCATTTTTGTCTTCCTTTCCATATAGATCATATCTTTTATGATTTCGGATGCCTGAATCATTTGAAGATCACCATAAATATTATTTTGCTCTCTCCATAAATTTTCTTTCTTTGACGCCTCTAAAAAGTGCTGATAAGCACCATTGTTTTTAATGCGGTAATCTGAATTATTTTTTAAAAGCGGGAGCATGCGTTGCCAATAAGCAATTCTTTTTTGCAGAAAAGGAAGATAGTTATACTTGAACCAACTTTTAGTTTGATCATCGAGATCACTTAAGCTATCTTGATAAGCTGGATCAATCCTATCAGATGGCAAAGGATACTCTAAGTATCTTTCTCCTATATTAAAAGGAGCTAATGCGGTTGGGACTAGTATGTCTGCTTTTACTCCCTCAACTTGGGTAGTCTTGCCAGATACAGTATAATATTTACCAACAGTTACTTTAAAAAATACATCGGCATTTTTATCTGTAACAGTTTGATACTGAATGGAACCTTTTCCAAATGTTCTTTCATCCCCTGCGATGACAGCAGCTCCAAAATCTTGAAGAGCTTGAGCCACAATTTCTGCAGCTGATGCAGATAATTTTGAGGTTAGAATTACAAGAGGACCATTGTAGTAGGGTTTAACATCTATTTTTCTCAAAAACTGCAAAGATTCTCCACTATACTTGGAAATTACTACAACTCCACTCGAAATGAAAAGGCCTGCTACTTTTACAGCTTGCGACAAGAAACCACCAGCATTGTCTCTTAAATCTAAAATGAGCCCATAAATCGTCCCCTTTTTAGAAATTTCATCAATTGCATTACGAATATCAACTTCACTACTAATCTCTGATCCATTTTCATAAAAAGACTTAAGAGTTAGCTTTGCAATATATCCATCACCAAAAGACTCTACTTCATAAGTTAAGCGATCGTCATCCATAACTATTGGAGCCTTTGTGAGTGAGACAAACCTCTTTTTTTTGCTTCCAGCTGATATGACCCCCAGCCTAATAGCATCGCTTTTCTTTGATTTCATAAGTTTGAGAACTTCGTCAAATGACAAGTTCTTTAAAGACTTTCCATTTATTTCAACTACAAGGTCGTTAACTTTAATTTTTTTACTCAAATCAGCCGGAGAGCCTGTAACAATATCTATAACCACTACACCATCGATGCCTTCTGTCAGAACAACCCCTATTCCTTCAAATTTTTTTTCTAGATTGATTCGCATATCAAGAGCTTCTTCTTCAGTAAAGAAAGTTGTATGTGCATCTAGGCTTTTAGCCATGGCCTTCAGCACTTTTTGAGAAAAGAAATGATCAATATCTCTATTAGACATAGGAGACTCATTTCCATTTAAATAAAGGTAAGGATTTTCATACTGTTTGTGCTTTTTTTCAAAAAGCTTTAAAGCTAGCAACATCCTATTTTCGGAGTCGATATTTGCATTTTTATGGTGGAACTCTAAAAATTGATGTAGACGCTGCTTGTTCCTTAAAAACAATTCTTTTGTACTTTTAGCATACCCACTAAAATCCTGCCCATCTACAGTAAACGAGGAAACACTTAAAACCTCATTTTTTAGAGCTTCTCTTATTTTTTTTGCTCTTAGGATGGACTGCTGAAAAAGTATGTTTAGTTCCTCAAAAACTCCGAGATTTCCTTTTTTGTAATTGGCGACAGCTATTTCCAAATCTTTTTTACTCATTTGTAAATAAGGCTTAATCTCATCGGACAACAAATAAATTTTTTCTTGATCAAAAATCTCAATATATATTTTTACAGATCTTTGAAAGATTTTTGGTGACATTTCTTTTTTTTCTATGTGGTATCCAAATAATCTATCCATAATAACAGGTATGTTTTCTTTTTTTAGCGATATAGTCTCTGCCGAAAGAGAACTAAAAAAAAGCGTAATACTTAAAATTATTTTGATAGCTTTCACAAACACCACCTTAAAAAAGTTGGAGACCAAAGGCAGTGAAAGAACCGAAAAAACGAAAAGCCAAACTTAGCGTCGTAACTTCGTCTTGCTCCTAAGGCCTCCAAAGTTAATTATAAAATTAAAACAATTAATTACACAATCGTTATTAATATTAATTTTTATTAATTATCTAATTACTAATTTTAAATATTTAATAATAAAGATTTTTAAAAAAAGACACCTTGAAAAAATTTTGGCAATAAATCCATAAAAGATATATAGTCTTAGACTACGTTGATATTTTTTTAGGAGACGGGTATTTATGCCGACAATTAACCAGATTATTCGGAAAGGAAGAAAGAGCAAGACTAAGCGAAAAAAATCTCCTGCTCTACAAGCTTGCCCACATAAACGTGGAGTTTGCTTACAAGTTAAAACAAAGACACCAAAGAAGCCTAACTCTGCGCTTCGTAAGGTTGCTTGGGTAAGACTGTCTAATGGCCAAGAGGTTATCGCTTATATCCCTGGTGAAGGACATAATCTTCAAGAGCACAGCATTGTTTTGGTCAGAGGTGGAAGAGTTAAGGATTTACCTGGTGTGCGCTACCATATAGTAAGAGGAGCTCTAGATACAGCAGCTGTTCAAAACCGCACTCAGAGTAGATCTAAATATGGTGCTAAGCGCCCTAAGTAACTTTGAGTTTTTCTAGTAAAACTCAAGCCAAAAGAATTTGGTAAAGCCTAAAAAAGGCTAAGTGAAGGAATATAAATAAATTAAGGTAATTATCATATGTCAAGAAGACACAGAGCTGAAAAGCGTAAAATAGCACCAGACCCGTTATATAAAAGTATAACCCTGGCAAAATTTATTAATAAAGTCATGTATGATGGCAAGAAGTCAACAGCTACTAAAATAGTTTATAGCGCAATTCAAAAATTTGCTGACCGAATCAAAGTTGAAAATCCTTTAGAAGCTTTTGAAGAAGCCCTAGAAAAGGCTAAACCATCATTAGAAGTTAAATCTAGAAGAATCGGTGGAGCTACATACCAAGTGCCAATCGAGATCGCCCCTGATAGAAGAACTTCACTAGCTATGAACTGGCTTATCAATTTTTCTCGAGCAAAACCTGGCAAGCCAATGAACCAAGCTCTAGCAGATGAGCTTTATGACTGTTTTAATAATCAGGGTACTACAATTAAGAAAAAGGAAGATACCCATAGAATGGCAGAAGCTAACAAGGCTTTCGCACACTATAAATGGTAAGAGGAAAAAATGGCTGAAAGACCCGCAAAAGACAAATTAGAAAATGTAAGAAATATCGGTATCATGGCCCACATTGACGCCGGAAAGACAACTACAACTGAAAGAATTCTTTTTTATGCTGGAATCACTCATAAGATTGGAGAGGTTCATGAAGGCGCTGCAACTATGGACTGGATGGAGCAGGAAAGAGAAAGAGGAATTACAATAACATCAGCTGCAACAACTGTTTATTGGAAAGATCATAAAATCAACATTATTGATACTCCGGGACACGTAGACTTTACTGTTGAAGTAGAGAGATCGTTAAGAGTTCTAGATGGATCAGTTGCTGTGTTTTGTGGTGTAGCAGGTGTCCAACCTCAATCAGAAACAGTCTGGAGACAAGCTAACACGTATGGAGTTCCAAGAATTGCGTTTGTCAATAAAATGGACAGAACCGGAGCCGACTTTTTTAACTGTGTAGACACAATGAAGGACAAACTAGGAGCGAATGCCATTCCTGTACAATGTCCTATTGGTGCTGAAAGTGATTTCAAAGGAATGGTAGACCTAATTACAATGAAAGCCTACCTTTTCAGAGATGAAACAATGGGAGCTGAATACACAGTCGAAGAAATTCCAGCTGATCTTTTAGAAAAATGCAAAGAAATGAGAGCTACTTTACTTGAGGAGCTAGCTACTGTAGATGAGACAGATGAAGATTTTATGATGAAAGTCTTGGAAAGCCCAGACGATCTTACTGAAGATGAAATTCACACTGTTATCAGAAAAGGAGTTTGTGAAAATAAATTCAACCCTGTCTTATGCGGAACTGCTTTTAAAAACAAAGGCGTTCAGCAAATTCTAGATGCTGTCATTCGATGGATGCCATCCCCTATCGACAGAGGATCAGTTAAAGGTATCAATTTATCTGATGATTCAGAGATGATCATCGAACCTTCAGACAATAGTCCTCTATCAGCTTTGGCTTTTAAAGTGATGGTTGATCCTTATGTAGGCAAGCTTACCTTTATTAGAATCTACAGCGGTAAACTTTCAAAAGGCACAACTATACTAAATACAACCAAAGATGAAAAAGAAAGAGTAGCTAGACTAGTTCAAATGCATTCAAACAACAGAACAGAAGGTGATGAATTCTTCACTGGAGATATTGTAGCTGTTGTTGGCTTAAAGCATACAAGTACTGGAGACACTCTCTGCTCACTTGATAATAAACTCTTATTAGAAAAAATGGAATTCCCAGAGCCTGTGATCTCAATGGCAATTGAACCAAAGTCAAAAGGTGATAGAGAAAAACTATCAGTTGCTCTATCTGCATTGTCTGATGAAGATCCTACATTTAGAGTAAGGGCAGATGAAGAGACAGGTCAAACTATCATATCTGGCATGGGAGAACTTCACTTAGACATCCTAAAAGATCGGATGCTAAGAGAGTTTAAAGTTGAAGCAAATGTCGGTCAACCACAAGTCTCATACAGAGAAGCTATTACAATTCCTTCCAAATCAGAGACGAAATTTGTAAAGCAGTCTGGTGGACGTGGTCAATATGCGCATGTTTGCTTGGAAATTGAGCCAAACGAGGCCGGAAAAGGTAATGAAGTAGTTAGTAAGATTGTAGGTGGTGTAATCCCAAGAGAATATATTCCTGCAGTTATCAAAGGAGTTGAAGAGGGAATTAGCACTGGTGTCTTGGCCGGATTTCCCCTTGTTGATATCAAAGTCGCTATTGTCTTTGGATCATATCATGAAGTTGACTCTTCAGAAATGGCCTTCAAGATTTGCGGATCAATGTCCGTAAAAGAAGCTGCTGCAAAAGCAAAGCCTGTTATATTAGAACCAATCATGCGAGTTATTGTAACTTCACCTGAAGAGTACATGGGTGATGTAATTGGTGACTTAAATAGACGTCGAGGAAAAATCCTAGGTCAAAAAATGACTAAGGGAGTTGTAGAAATTGAGTCTGAGGTTCCTCTTGCTGAGATGTTCGGATATTCAACAGAGCTTCGTTCATTATCTTCAGGAAGGGCAACCTATACTATGGAGCCTTTAAAATACGAGGCTGTCCCTAAGACTAAACAGGAAGAAATACTTAAAAAATAAAGGAAACCATGGCTAAACAAACAAAGCAACAACAGCATCAAAGACAGAAGATTAGAATACGTCTAAAAGCATATGATCAAAGGCTTTTAGATCGCTCTACACAAGATATTGTTGAGACAGCTAAGAGAACTGGGGCTAGAGTTGTAGGCCCTATTCCACTTCCAACGAGGAAAGAGGTTCAAACAGTCCTTAGATCTCCACACGTTAACAGAAAATCTAGAGAACAGTTTGAAATGAGAACTCACATTCGTTTGCTAGAGCTTTTAGACCCAACATTAGACACAATCGACAAACTTAAAATTTTACCTGTCGCGGCTGGTGTAGATATTAAAATTAAAGCCTAATCGAACTGATTAGCGTTCGGATCTGTAGAAGTTGTCTGCAGATCATAACTATTGATCGAGTATGGAGGGGGGTTAACATATTCAACTCTCCTTGATATTACTCGATCATTTTTAATTATGAAAAAATAGTGATTTTCCTGAATAGTCCTATTGCCATTTGTAATTCTTTCAATATATTCATACTCTAAACAGTCACATTTTCTATGAATGCTATAAGGTTTACCAGCAGCCTTTACTAGCTCCTCTTTTGAAGTACCGGTTGAAATTGCATAAAAAGAATCACTTGTCATTACCCTATGCCCACAAGATCCCAATAAAAAAGCTAAGACGACAAATAGAACTTTCACTTTTCTCTCCATATTTTCCCCTCGATCTGCGTCCTGAGCTGATCAGTTGTAATATATTCGCCATGGATATAATAAGAGCCATCCTTATTATATTTATAAGTCTCGAAACCTTCAAAATTAAGATCATTTTCTCTAAATTCCCAAGCAATAATCTTATCAGTTAAAAGACCAATACCTAAAACCTTCCCAACATTTGAATTATCCATTTCAACAGAGAACTTATTAGTGGAAAAGTCGTAGAAAAAAAGTTCATTACGCATTCCTTCTGAGAGACCTTGAATTTGTAATTCCTGGGTGCTTTGAATTTTTCCTGATGAATCTTTTTCAGAAACTATCCAACTCATTGTAAATGGAAGCTCCTCAGCTACCATATTTAAAGAGATCTTACCTTCCCCCGTCCATCTACCAGGGGCAATGATGAAATTATGAGCCTTATCCATTAGAACATAAACCTTCTACTGTAGATACTTTGTAAAATCCCTAGTGCGGCCATTGTTGTCAAGGTAGAATTACCTCCATATGTAATCAAAATCAAGGGAACCCCAGAAATTGGCAGCACTCCACACATCATCCCAATGTTCACTAAAATATGCATAGATAAATAAACTGCAAGGCCAGAAGATAAAAGCCTTCCATAATAGTCTTTAGCAATTGCTGATATTCGGAATGAAAAAACAATCAACAGCACGTATAAAAAGATTAACACCAAAATACCAAGAAAACCAAATTCCTCAGAATAAGCTGAAAAAACTGAATCGGTATGAGCTGCTGGCAACCATTTTTTTGATGAAAAGTCAGACTTGTTCCACCCCGTTCCGGTTATTCCTCCTATTGCAATCGCGGTCTGAGAAGCCCTTTGATGGTATGTATTTGGGTTTAGTCTTTCATATTGATATTCTTTTAAAAATTTTGTGAAAAAGGGCTTCATCTCTTTATGAGGAACTATGTTCAGAAAGATCAATGCAATAAAAATTAGGCCAAAAGCTCCAACAAGTGACATTATTCGCACAAATGTCTTATTGACATTTCCAAGATAAGACATAACTAAAAGAATTGGAAACAGAACTAAAGCCGTTCCTAAATCAGGTTGTTTTAATATCAAAATGAAAGGAATTCCCACCAAAACTAGCGACTTTATAGCAACATTTACTCGAGTTACAATTACTGAGTTTTTTTCTAAATACCACCCAAGAGCAATAACAACAATTAGCTTAGCATATTCTGATGGCTGGATGTTCATCCCAAGCCCAGGTATCTTATACCATCTGTGGACATTTTGGATTGATGGAACAAAAAAAAGCCCTAACAGCATAAGAACCATAAATAAATACAAAAACCAGGTCCACTCCCTTATCTTTGAATAATCAAGTACACTACAGGCTAAGAAAACTCCCCAACCTAAGATAAACCACTTGATTTGACTTTTCACATAATAGGTAAAAAATATTCCAGTACTGTCATTTGTCATAGAAGATATAACCAGCAGGCTGACAATCATTAAAGACATCAATACCGGAATCATCTTAAAATCGATTCTGGATAAAAATTTTAAGTCGAACATTGACGAAAGACCACAAATAGTGCTTTTATTAATAGTATAATAGATTAGGGCATTTGTTATGGAAATTGAAAATATATTTTTAGATAAGGTTGACTCTACCAACAACTATGCTAAACAAAAAAAAGACACTTTTGACAAAAGTAAGCTAACTGTAATTTTAGCCGAAGAACAAACACACGGACGTGGACGATTTCAAAGAACTTGGGTATCCCCAAGAGGCGAAAATATTTATGCAACTTTTTATTTTTTTGCAAAAAAAGGTTGTATGCATATGGCATCTTTAGCCCAGTTCATGACATTATCTATAGCAATGGTTTTAATAAAAAAAGGGCTCTCTCCTAAAATCCGCTGGCCAAATGATGTTTTGATCAACGATAAAAAATTATCTGGTGTTTTATGCGAAATATCATCAGGACCAGATGGCTGTGATGTATTTTTAGGAGTAGGCATAAACGTCGACACCGACAAAGCTATTTTAGATAAAATTGATAAGCCAGCAACCAGTTTAAAAGAATCTTCCAAATGCCTTTGGAATAAAAAAGAACTTTTAACAGATCTTCAAAATCAATTTGAAAAAGATTTAGAACTTTTTCTTGAAAAAGGATTCACTCCTTTTCATGCTGAATATGAAAATTTAATGGCTTACATTTCACAGGAAATTGAATGCGAAAATGGCAATAAGAAATACACAGGAATTCTTCACTCTCTATCTTGTGACGGACAGTTAAATTTATACATTCCTTCTACAAAAGAAATTATAACGCTATCTGCTGCTGATGTGACATTAAAAACTACAAAATAACGCTTACAGAGACATCTGGATGCACTTTTGCTTTAAGTATTTGCTGGATTGCACTAAGAGTTGCACCTGTTGCAGCATGACAACTTGTACATGTTCCAGCATATGAAATAAAGACAGTTAGATCATTTAGATCTTCAACTGTCACTCCACCTGCATCGAGCTCAATAAACGGTCTTACTTCTTTGTCGATCACTTCTTCTATTATTTTTCTTTTTACGTCTTTTGAAAGCTCTTTAAAATTCTCAATGATATTTTTATCTAAATCAAATGAAATAGGAGTATCTGTATAATCACTTTTAAACGGAATATCTGCACAAGCAAAAGGCACTTGCTCAATGGCTGAAATCACTTGGTTCAAAAAGATATTACATTCTTTTGGAAAAGCGTAAGTGGATGATTTGTCCTGTATACTTTGGCCAATTAAGTCAGCTGTAATTCTTGAAATTTGATCATAGTTTTTTCTAAGCATTAAAGCACAAAGCGCCTCAGAGGCCCCTATCAATGCAGAGGGGCCAAATGCCTGAAATTTTACATCTGATATAACCCCATCTTCTTCATCTATCAATAGATAAAATGAGACCATTGATCCTTCTTTCATAGATCCGTCCGACCCGATTACAAGTCGCATACCTTTATCTTCTGCATCTTCTTCAGAAAAAAATCCTACAAACTTTGGGTTTTGTAATTTTTCCTTCAACTTTTTGCTATATCTCTTCCAGAGATATGGTCGGATTAATTCATTTAAACTCATAAAGCACTGCTCATTTTTCGCAAATTTAAGACACTTTCAGCAATTACATTAGCTGCCTTTTTTATAATATCAACTGTTGTATAGCGGCTAAGTGCAAAGCTAATAGCAGAAAAAGCTTTATCTTCCTTTATAAAGTTTGATAAATACTGCATTTTATCTGATCCGAAAGTTGCAAAGACGTTTTTTTGGTTTAAATAATAAATAAGCGCCTCTGAATGTACTTTCTCAAATGCTATACAACTCACATTTGGCAACCTTGGGCAATCTTCATAAAGAACGGTGACTTCCTCTAATTTCTCTTTCAGTTTTTTTTCAAACTGAGATCTTAACAGAGCCACTTCAAGTGTCATTAAATCCATCGACAGAATACACTGTTGACAAGCAGCTGCTAGCCCCATAAGTGATGGAACATCTAAAAATGTTCTATTGATATTTTGAAGCGATAAAAGTTCATAATTTTTCCGAATTACAATTCCCCCAGAACTTTTAGGTCCATGTATCAAATCTCCAGAAAAGGTTAAGTAGTGAACAGGGATATCATTTAAAGGTAAGTAGATTTTCCCCAATATATAAGAAGCATCAACATGTAATCGAATATCGTTTTTTTGACACATCTCTGCAATTGTATCAATAGGATGTATTACCCCAGTCAAGCCATTTGCCCATGACATTGAAATAAGCGCTACTTTTGGACCTATGAGCTTTTCTAATTCTTTTAAATCAACAGTTCCATCATCACCAATACTGGCAACATGGATTACACACCCAAGGTCTTTTAATTTTTGCAATGTTTCTGAAATAGGGGCTTCTTCACTTTGAACCGTGATAATATGTGTTTTACCTGTTTTTTTTATTAAATCATAATAAACCCCAAATAAAACACTAGAAATGGCCTCTACTCCCGAAGATTTAAACACAAATGTATCATCGTAGTCAGCGCCAATAAAATCATAGATCAGCTGATAAGCATTTTCTAAATGATAGTTAAGCTCTGTTCCAACTTTGTTATATGAAAATGGAGATGCAAAATGCTCTTTTGAAAACTCTGTCATCTTATCTAAAGCACTTTGACATACTTTAGTAGCGCTATTGTGATCTAAATACATCATGAAAGCTTAATCCATTTTTTTTCGCTGTATTCATATACGATTGGATCTCCGGTTGAAATTTCTAATTTTACCACTTCATCTTCGCTTAAATTGTCCAGATGCATAATAATCGAGCGCAGTGAATTTCCATGCGCTGATATGAAAACATTTTTCTGCTGGTCTAAAACCGGGATAACCTCGCTTTTAAAGTATGGTAAGGTCCTTTTCGCAGTCATTTCCAAACTCTCACCTTCCGGCGGAGCTGTCGAATAACTTCTCCTCCAAATATGCACCTGCTCTTTCCCATATTTTTCTCTGGTCTCATCTTTATTTAATCCTTGAAGCTCTCCGTACATCCTTTCATTTAAGTGCCAAGAGTAATAAACCGGTATCGTTTCCCCTTCTGATTTTTCGCTGTAAATTTTACCCCAATCTTTCATTTTTTTTTCATGGTGTATTAAAACAGGAACTTTCTGGCTATGGTGGTGAAGCATTGCTAAAAATGCTGTCATTTGCGCCCTAATCAATGAAGATGTAAACACCACATCGATTGGGATGTCCTGAATCTTTTTCCCCCCTTCAATTGCTTCTTGAATCCCTTTCTCTGTGAGAGGCACATCAACCCACCCAGTAAAAAGATTTTTTTGATTCCAGGAAGATTGCCCATGACGCATTAAAATTAATTTAGTTTTGGAGCTCATTTGTACCCATAGCTTAAGTTTAATTTATAAAATATAACTAATTGTAATTTAAGATTAATTATTTTATATTTTCTACTTTAAATACCAGTATTCATCATATGAAACCAAACCGATTAAGTAAAGTTATAGCAGCTTCAGGGCATTGCTCTAGAAGAAAAGCTGAGGAATTGATCTTTGAAGGAAGAGTAAAAGTAAATGGAAAATTTATTTTTACACCTCAAACCGTAGTTGACATTGAAATAGATCGAATCTTAATCGACGAAGCTATCAGAATAAAACCACAACAAAAAAAATACTTCCTACTAAATAAACCTAAAGGTTTTATTTGCACTAATGCAAAAGTAGGTAATAAAAAAATTGTTATGGACTTATTTCCAAAATTAAAAGAAAGACTTTTTACCGTTGGAAGGTTGGACAAGGACACCACAGGGCTTTTGATTGTTACAAATGACGGAGACTTTGCTAACCAAATAATTCACCCCTCTTCTGACATTATTAAAGAATATGAAGTTAAGACAAAAGATGAAATCACAGATGCCCATCTAGTAAAGCTTAGAAGCGGTGCATATGTCGACAATAAAAGAATAGTTCCCTCTTATGTTAAACCAATTAGAACTAACTGCTTTTTAATAGGTGTCAAAGAAGGAAAGAAACACGAGGTTCGTATAATCACTGCCAAAGCAAAATTAAAGCTACAAAGCCTTAAAAGAACTAAAATTGGAAAGCTTTCTTTAGGAAGACTATCTTCTGGGTCAATACGAGAACTCACTAAGAAAGATAAAGATCTAATTTTTGCTTAAAAAGCATTTTTTTCCGAAGATTCTTTCGGATAATACCCAACATTTGTTATAACTTAAGCTATCTTATAACGTGATTGTACTATGTACACTATTGCAAAACTTTTTGGAAAATCTCCCTTTGCACCGCTACAAACTCATATGGAAAAGGTTTCTCTATGTATAGAGCAGTTACCTGTTCTATTCGAAGCCCTTCTCAAAAAAAACGATAAAGTAATCCATGAAATATCCAAAAAGATCTCAAAGCTAGAACATGAAGCAGATCTTACTAAGAATGATATTCGCAACCACTTGCCAAAAAGTATTTTTCTTCCAATAGAAAGAGCTGCTTTACTTGAAATACTCTCACTACAAGATTCTTTAGCAGATCAAGCTGAAGACATTGGAGTGATAGCTACCATTGGAATGCTAAAATATATACCTGAAATAGCTTCTGACTTTGAAAAGTTTCATGCTTTAAATATAGCTACATTTGAAAAAGTCAAAGAAGTAATCAAAGAACTTGATATCCTCTTAGAAACTTCTTTTGGAGGAATGGAAGCTCAAAAAGTTAAAGAGATGACAGAGAAGGTAGCTTATATGGAACATGAAGCGGATACTTTGCAATTTAAGCTTATTAAGCATTTATATGGATTAGGAGACACTCTATCCTACCCTGTTTTTCATTTATGGATGCGCTTAATTAAAGAGATAGCGGGCATTTCAAACATATCAGAAAAGCTAGCTAATCGTGTAAGAATGACCCTCGAACTAAAATAGTATGGACGTAGAGACCTTTATAAAAGCTTTTACTTTAATTATCGGCTTTTATCTAGCTTGGAATATTGGAGCCAATGATGTTGCCAATGCAATGGGAACATCTGTCGGATCAAAGGCGTTAACTTTAAAAAGGGCTGTTATCTTAGCTGCTATTTTAGAGTTCTCTGGTGCTTTCTTTGTAGGATCTCATGTATCTGAGACAATTCAAAAAGATATCATCCAACCTGAAATATTTGCTTCAAACCCCTCGCTTTTTGTACTTGGCATGATGGGAGCATTGTTTGCAACAGGACTATGGCTTCAATCAGCCTCTTTCTTCGGACTTCCAGTATCAACTACTCATGCAATTATTGGAGCTGTTGTTGGATTTGGAATGCTAGTTGGAGGATTTGCTGCAGTAGATTGGAATGAGTTATTCAGAATTGCATCCAGTTGGATTTTTTCTCCTTTCTTAAGTGGAGTTATCTCTTTTTTGATTTTCAGACTGTTACAAAAAAAGATTTTGTTTGCCATAAACCCACTTAAAGCTTCCAAGTCATTAGCTCCATTTCTAGTATTTGGCTGCTTTTTTGTTTTCTCAATGAGTCTTCTATTTGAAGGGCTTTCTAACTTAAACTTAGATTTAAAATTTTCAAAAGCTCTCATAATTTCAACCCCTATTGCATTTGTAGCTTTTTTGATCTCCCATGTTTTAGTTAAAAAGATTAAAGTAACACCCTTCCAAACTACAGAGCATGCCCATCCTGAACACGTTATAAGCATTGAAAAAGCTCTAAAACATCTTAAGAGAGTAACGCTATCCTCAAAAGGTGAAACTCAAGAAAAAGCTCAAAGCATTTTAGAAGATATCAAAAACTTAAATGTTGATTTAAGAAAAAAGACCCGCTTTACCGAAAGAACATCTCAGTACCTTGACGTTGAAAGAATGTTTGTCTTTCTACAGATAATGTCAGCTTGCTTGGTTGCTTTTGCTCATGGTGCAAATGATGTTGCTAATGCAATCGGTCCAGTAGCTGCTATTTTTTCAGTTCTAAAGAATAATTCAATCTTGATGCAATCTGAAATCCCAATTTGGCTACTTGCTATGGGCGGCATAGGGATCGTTGTTGGCCTTGCCACTTGGGGGTGGAGAGTTATTGAAACGATTGGTAAAAAAATCACAGAACTTACACCTACAAGAGGATTTTCTGCAGAGTTTGGTGCAGCTACTACAATCTTAATCGCCTCTAAAATGGGGCTTCCAATCTCAACTACCCATTCTTTAGTTGGGGCTGTACTAGGAGTTGGGCTTGCTAGAGGCCTCACAGCCTTGAACTTGAAAATTTTAAGAGACATCTTTTTGTCATGGATTGTAACGATACCAATTTGTGCAGTTTTAAGTATTGTGATCTTTCAAATTTTAAAATTAATTTTTATTTAAGTTTCAAATACAATAATTTTTAATTCACAGATTTGTTCTTTAAAAAAGAATTTAAGGATTGGGAATTTTTTATTTTCTTGTCTTTTTTCTATCATTTCTTAATATGCAGTTTATATATTGACTTTAACAATTTCCTTTAACTTTGTAAGGAATTAAATGCGAATTTTCTGGCGATTGCTAATTTGCTTTATTTTAATTGGATTTTTACCACTTTCTTTTATGACACTGTTGTCATATAAAAAATCAGAAGAACAGATACAAGATGAATTATTTCTATCTCTTTCAGAAATTCTAAAATCGAGAATAAAAACATTAACGGCGTATTTTAAAGATTTAGAAAACAGCGCTGAGTTAGTTGCTAAAAGTCAAAACGTTCTTGATTTTTTTAAGAACGCTGAAAAGGATTTAAACCCTCAACAAGAGAGCTTTTTTAAAGAGTATTCAAGCCTATTTAACCTTGAAGATATATTTATAGTTTCAAAAAAAGGTAAGATTTTTTACTCCAGCAAAGAAAAATATGTAAACACTGATATTTTCAAACAAACACAATTAGCAGACTTATTCCAAAAAGTCTTATCAAAAAACCAACCTTATATTACGCCTTTATTAGATGAGTTCATTGACGGAATACCAGGAATCTTTATAGGAGTTCCTATTTCAAGTCAGGGAGTTATGGAAGGTATACTTGCTATTCGAGTATCCGTTGAAAAAATCTATGAAATTTTTCACGATTACACTTATCTTAAAAATACAGGTGAAGTATTAATAGCTATTAAAAAAAATGATACCGTGCTTTTCGTTAACCCCATTCGCCATAAGCCTGATTCAGCATTTAATTTTTCAGTAAAACTAGGCAGCAATATAGCTCTCCCCATGCAGTCAGCTGTTCAAAAAGTTGCAGGGAAGGGACTTTCAATTGATTACCGCGATGAAAAAATTATTGCTGTGTGGGATTATTTCCCTCTTTTAGGTACAGGAATTGTAGTTAAACTTGACCAAGATGAAGCTTTTGAACCACTCAAAGCTTTAGAAACTATTCTAATTTATACAGGTCTTGGAGCTTTATTGCTTATACTAATTTTAGCTGTTTTACTTTCTAACTGGTTAGCCAAACCTATTGTTAAACTGCAAGAAGTAGCAAACGAAATTGGCCAAGGAAAACTTGATATTGTTATCCCAGTAGATTCACATGATGAATTTGGAGATTTAGGAAGGTCCCTTAAACAAATGACTGAAAGCTTAAAAAAATCTACAGCATCTATTGATGACCTCAATAAAGAAATCAAAGAAAAAGAAAAATTAGAGCAAATGAGAGCCGAGATGTTGTCTAGAGTATCGCACGAACTGCGCACGCCATTAGGCCCTATCAAAGAAGGGGTAAATCTAGTACTAGAAGGACAACTGCTACCTAACCAAAAAGAAATGTTAGAACTTGTTCAGAAAAACACCATTCGACTAGAAACTTTAATTGAGTCTGTTTTACAGTTCCAAAGACTTGTTACGAGGGAAGAAACATTTCATTTTTCAAAAGAGAATATCAACACCTTGGTTCAAGAAGTGGCAAACAGCTACGCTAGAGACATTCAAACAAAGCAATTAAAACTCCACTTAGAGTTAGACCCCAAACTACCCCAAATATATTGCGACAAGACGCAAATTAAAAACGTCATTGATATTCTTTTAGATAATGCTATTAAGTTTACGGATCGAGGATCTATTTGGATAAAAAGTGAAAGCCAAGAAAATAAGATCAAGATATCAGTAAAAGATGAAGGCATTGGTATTTCTAAAGAAGACTTAGAGAAATTGTTCCAGGGATTTAGAGAATTAAATATCAAGAGCGACGAGAAAAAACAAGGAATAGGCCTCGATTTAGTAAAAGCTAAATGTATTATTGAAAATCATGAAGGTTATATTGGTGCAGATTCAAGCTTGAATCAAGGATCTAATTTTTATTTTGTAATACCAATTAAACAGAAAGAAAAAAGTGAATAAAATATTAATCGTTGATGATGAACCAGATTTAGTTAAGATTTTTGAAGCTAGGTTAAAAGCTAATGGTTATAGCACAGTAAGCGCAGAAAATGGAGCTAAGGCCCTTGAATTAGCTAAGCAGGGAGAAATAGGTCTAATTTTTATGGATTATTATCTTCCTGATATGAGTGGGCTAGAAGCATGCAATCATATTCGAGAAGAGCTAGGAAGTGAAATTCCTTTAATTTTTATTTCTGCAAGCGCTGAGGTCATCGAAAGCTTACCTGACCTACCAAAAACTGAAAAGTTAGTTAAGCCAATAACAGCTGAACAGCTACTAAGCTTAACAAAAAAATATTTTCAAGATAAATAGATTTAAAATGCATGAATGAAAAAAAATATCAAATAGTTAGTTTTTCGCTTTCTTCACTTGCTACCATTCTTGGAATGGTTGTAATGATTGGGTGGATAATTAAAAGCTCTGCAATTGTTCAAGTCTTTCCGACCTATGTACCTATGCAGTTTAACACCGCATTTTGTCTATTTCTTTCAGCTGTTTCTCTGATATTTTCTTGTATATATTTTCGTTTTATACCAATTTTATTAAGCTGCATTGCTTTATTGTTAGCCTCGTTAACGCTTTCTCAGGATATCTTTCACCTAAACTTAGGAATAGACCAATTATTTGTTAAAGCTTTTGTTTCTACTAAGACTCTTTACCCAGGTAGGATGTCTCCTTACACTGCAATTTCTTTTACCTTTTTGAATTTAGCTTTAATCCTTCGCTACATTAAAAATTGGGATAGTGCAATTAGAATAGCTGTTTTCTTTGAAATGTTTGTAATAAGCATGACAGTTACAGCCTTGTTAGGATATTTAACAAAAACTGAAGAGGCCTTCAGGTGGAGAGGATTAACTGGAATGGCCATTCATACTTCCTTAGGAATATTATTTCTAGGAGTTGCAGCTCTTTTTCAATCTTACACCTTTAACTTACAAGGCAAGCTTTTAAAGTGGATCTGGATCCCAATAACACTAACGGTTGGTTTAATTGCGATAAACTTCTTTAGAGCATTTGAGGTAAATAGAATTTTCCATATTTCTGAAAATGTGCCATATCAACCAAATCCGATAAGTGTTTTTATTTTTGTCTCTTTTGGAATATTTTGCTTCTACCTCATTGTCAGACTAATGAAAAGTATAGAAGATTTAGAAAACGAAAAAATCACTGCCGAAATAAGCTCTAAATTAAAAAGTAGAATAATCCATTATGTAAGTCATGAAATCCGAAATCCCCTAAGCGCTATAATAGGGTTCAGTGAGCCTTACGCACAAAGAAATGACTTAACCCCTGAAATAAAAGAGGGCTTTGAGTCAATTTATATTACTTCCTATCATATGAAAGCTGTTGTCGATGATCTTTTAGCAATCTCTCGTTTTGAATCGGGTAAAATTCAATTACATATGGAAGAATTTGTTTTAGCGGATTGGTTAAATAAGCCTTTATTGATTTTTAAAAAAAGAGCTGAGAACACCCAAATTAATTTTGAATACCACCAAGATCAAAACTTACCACCTAAATGCACTTCTGATCCTTCTAAATTAGTTCAAATTTTAGTTAATCTTTTTGAAAATGCTATAAAATTCACACCTGAGAAAGGACAGATTATTTTATCCATCTATGCAAAGGAAACTTCCCTATTTTTTTCCTTGAAAGACAGCGGAAAAGGAATTCCTAAAGATGTACAAGAAAAACTTTTTCAGCCCTTTTTTCAAGTATCACAAGAAGAGGAAAAGCTTGGGCTTGGGCTTGGGCTTTCTATTTGCAAGAAGTACCTTGATATGATGAATGGAACAATTAAAATTGAAAGTGAAGAAGGAAAGGGAACTACTTTTATTATCGAACTCAAAAATGCAGTATGTTAGAAGAAAAACAAATTGATCTTATAATAAAGAAAGTAAAAAGAAATATATACTTTTTTCTGACAAAGATTCTTTTAATCGGTGTGGTTTCAATTTTTATTTTAAACTACTATGAATACAGGACTGAAGTTAAATACATAGCATTAAGAAACTCTAATTTACTAAATTACACCGTGGGTCTTATTTTAAAAAATAGTGACGCAACAGGTGCTCAAAGCTATTTAGAAGAAGTTTCAAAATTTATACCGGAATACTCAACTTTGTTAATGGTAGATAACAAAGGCAATGTAATAGCTTCAAGTAATACCAACTGGATAGGGGCTAAATTATCTCAATTACCTAAATACTTAGTAGCTGAAGATATAGAATATGCTCTCAAAGAAGATAGTCACAAAGGAATCCAAGGCCATGGATCAATATTAGACTTTACCTATAAAACTGATTATGGGGCTTTTATGATCCATTATGATACTTTAAAGCTATTTAAAACATTTATCTTTTATGCTGCTGTTAATTTACTGATTTTCGTATTGATATTACTTTTAATAATTTACTTTTTGCATAGAAAAATAAATCAATATTTTTTAAATCTAGTTAACAGCGTTAAGGAGCAATTTAGCAAATATTCATTAGTTCAAAACCTTGGTATTGAAACAAACCCTTACCCAGAAATGATGCCAAAAAGCATTATGGAATTCTTATCTTTATTTTTTCAAAACCTCATCGAAGAAAAGAAATGGCATTTTATTTTTTTAAAGCAATTTATGGCACCTTTTTTCTTGATGGATAAAAACGAAAAAATTGTCTTTATAAATCAAGCTGCTGAAGAGCTCATGGGAAAATCTCTAGAAGATTTAAGAATGGGAACTTGGATTGATACCATTGAAGGACTAGAGAGGAAAAAAGTTCTCGACATTCAAAATGAGTTGATAAAACAACAAAAAAGTCAAACTTGTGAGTTTTCTTTTGTAACTTCAGACAATAAGAAAACTTTTGTAAAAGCTAAATTAGATGTAATAAAAAATGTTGATAATGAAGTAAAAGGTTATCAATATATTTTTGAAGTAAAAAGTTGAGATTATAAAGCATGACAAATATATATATAGTTGATGATGATCCAGATGTTGTTAAAGTCTTAAAACTTCATTTAAAGAATGCTGGCTTTGCAACAGTAAGTTTTTCATCTGGAAAACCAGCATTAGAGGCCATGAAAAAAAGCCCCCCTGAGGCCGCTATTGTAGATGTTTCACTGCCTGATTTAAGTGGTATAGAGCTTGTTAAAATGACTGAATCTATTGATGAGTTAAAGGAAATGCCAGTAGTATTTTTAAGTGGCAGCGATGAAATTGAGTTGTCTTCTGTTTCTAAACGTTCAAAAATTGCCTCATTCATAAAGCCATGCGACTTTGATTTATTAATTAAAAAGCTAAAAGAGTTTTGCAAGTAAAAAATAAAAGGAAAATATGAATGCATTAATTTATTCAAACGATAAAAAAATTCTTGATGAAATAAAATCAAAGGGATCATTCACCATTGCAAACAGCATTGAAGAATGGAAAAAATTTGCTAGTGAAAAAGATTTTTCTTTTCTCGTCTGTGATCTTGTAATTCCTATCAATGAAATGGTCACTCTTGCAAAAGATAAAAAACTTGGTATTGTTGCAAGCCCTTCACAATTAGTTCAAAGCAATCCAGATGATAACTATGCCACATTATTTTGGTTGGTTCCTCCTTTCTTTGAAAAAGAATTAGATTTATTACTTCATCTTTTTAAAGAAAAAACAGAGAGCTCATCTGAGGAAGAAAAGCTTCTTTCTGAGTACCTGAATACAATTTTTTATAAATTAGCCAAAATAAAAGCTTTTTTTCTACTTTATAAAGAAAATAAAGAAACTCAGTTTTTAGAAAGCCTTACTAAGTCAATCCATAAGCTTGCTGGAAGCTCGGGCACATACGGTTTTATGACAGCCTCTGATCTTTCTAAAAAGATGGAAACTAAATTAAAAGATGCAAAAACAACTGACGAAGCAGAATTTAAAAGTTACTTTGATGGAATGATCTCAGCTTTTTTATCAACTTAGCTATAAACTAAACACTTTTCTTAAAAAAAATTATTCTCAATAGCAGTTCGATCAATAATAAATGTATCTCTTAGCCTTTCAACATCCAACAGCCATAAAATAGGATCGTTGAACTGTAGCCATGCAAACTCTTCAATCAAACGAAAACGCCTTACTTCATGCAAAGTTAAAAAAAGTTGAGTATCTAAAGAGTTGAATTTTACAGCATTCACACCTGTTAAAAAAGGGCCGTTTATAATGACATTCCCGATGATATTCCCTATATTTGAAAACCCTTCTCCTAAATTAGACGCTGTACCTGAGGTTGATGTTATTAGATTAATTGTAACAGGCGTTGTAAAAGCGCTGTAGTTTAATGTATTTGGAGCTGCTGGCGCTCCACCATTAATTGCACCATCTAGACCTTGACCATCCGCAAAAAGAAATGAATCAGAGCCACTTCCTCCTGTTAGATTCTGAATATTGGTAAATGATGTGGTACCAACTCCTGGATCTAGCGTACCTGCATTACTTGAGGTTATTTGCCAGTCTGTAGCCAAATTCGGTCCTACGATCGTATTATCCCCGGCTCCCCCATCAATCCCGGTCGTCCCGGTCAACTGAAAGTTGCCTGTAAAAGTAAATGTATCATCTGATGTGCCTCCGATTGCATTTTGGAAGTTGGTAAATGTAGAGCCATCTATTGTCCCTCCATCATTGGCGGTGATTGTCCAAGTACTTGTGTTTGGCCCAAAGATAGTATTTTCAGTAGCTGTTGCAGATCCTATGTAGTTTTGTAAATTGGCTATGCCACCGGTCCCTGTTGCTGTGCTTGTAGCTAGATTTACAGTCACATCAGTTGTATAAGCTGCAAGGTTTAAAGTATTGCCGGATGCAGAGGTCCCGTTTACAGTTCCAGAGACGCTTACTGCATCGCTGAAAGTGAAGGTATCATTACTATTACCACCGGTCAAGTTCTGGATATTTGCAAAAGCACTAGTACCTGATGCTCCGGTTGGGTTTATTGTACCACCATTGTTTGAGGTGATCGCCCAGGCATTTACTACATTTGGTCCAACTATTGTGTTAGTCCCAGCTATCCCATCGATTGATCCAGATATTTGAAAGGCCCCATTGAAGGTAAAAGTGTCATTATTAGTCCCTCCTTCTAGATTCTCAAAAGTAGCAAAAGCGATACTACTGACAGTTCCTGTATCATCAGCTGTGATCGCCCAGCTATTCACTGCATTTGCACCTGTGAAGG
>JBNLAH010000008.1:0-43112 GCA_050302075.1 Parachlamydiales bacterium
TTTTTTGCCGTGGCCTCTCATTGTTTTAGAAGAAAAATTAATTACCTGTAATAATCTTTTAGGTGAAAAGATAGAAGAGTGGAAAAAAATTGTTAGCTACATACGTGATAGCAATTCTGATATTATTGATATAGAACAGCATATGCAAAAAGGAGAGATATATGATCTTTTGCGAGAAAATTCACAGCTCAAGGAAAGAATAAAGGGGCTGATGAAAAGTGTAGAAGACTTGCAGAGAGTAATATATGAAAAATCAGAAGAGGAGAAACCATGAGCGAACTGATAATTGAAAGAGGTGTGGCAGAAGGGCGAAAACTCTTACCTGCTCCCCATGTCATATTAATAGAAGCACTAGGAAATGAAGCAGAAGATCGAAAATATATACAGATATACAAGCCTGCCACACCTTCAAATAGCGTTATGAAAGGAAAGGTAACCGTGGTAGGAGAATCTGTCTGTGATGATATACAGCTTAATGATACTGCGTATATACGGAAGAAAGACCTTGAGTATCAGCATAATCATATTAGAATACAAGAAAAGATGTACTATCTCGTGCATGAAAAAGATGTAATGTTTTTAAGACGCGAAGTAAAAAAAAAATAGCAGGTATTCAGTTATTTTCTTCTATGATAATAGACTTGAAAAAAGTATTAGAAAACATGTTAGAAAAAATGATAGAGGAGATGAAAAATAATGAAAACGCTTAACAATAGAATAATATACGAATTGATTCCTTTAGAAAAAATAGGAACTATTCATGTACCAGTTAGCTTGCAGAAAAGTGCAGCCCAAATGGGGAAGGTACGATATTTGCCTGAAAATGAAAGGTGGCTACGTGCTAATGATTATATACTTTTTCATCGTTTCTGCGGGAAAGAGATAGAGATTGAAGATGAAAAGTTGTACTATGTAGATAGAGAGTATGTGTTAGCGGTGTTAAGGAAATGATAGAAAGACATAGAATATTACCAGTCTATGAGATTATTTGGTTATCTTCCCGAATCTTAAAGATAGAAGAAGAAAGAGAAGACTACCTAGAAAAAACATACTATTATTTTCGAATATCTGATATATTGTATATTGAAATATGTACTGATCCGTCCACTATAACGATAGGCTATCGAAACGGACGATTTAAGTTTGATTTTAAAACGAAAGAGATAGCAGAAAAGTTTTTAAAAAAGCTAGAAGAAAAAATAATAGAGGAGTGATAGTTATGAATGTTAAGGAAATGAATAAAGAAGGATGTTATTATTATGAAATTATAAGCGATAAGGAGTTTTTATATTTACAGAAATATTTTTTAGGTCAAAATGACAGCTGGTATGTAACTTCTTTGAGAAAATCGAGAATTACAGACATTGACTACGATTCTGACTCTGACAAAGTAATTATTTACAAAGATAATGGGGAAAAAACGATTATTAATGCAGTAAAATCCCGGAACACAGCCAAAGAAATATTTGAGAAAATTTTAGAAGAGCTAGAAAAAAAAATAATAGAAAGAGAAAAAACGTGGAGTGAGAAGAACAAACAAGGTGAAAAAAGATTTTATGATTATTTAAAAACTTTAGAAGAAAAGAGGTGATAGTTATGGACGATACATTTTTTTTAGTATTGGTAATTACTACCGGAGTAGTAGTAGGATTAATAATGAGCTAATATGTTTATCAATATAAGATATTGTTCTGTGGATTGGCTGGGTGGGTAGCGGTCGATATATATGAGCTTATTAGAAATTATTAGAAAGAAAAAGAAATGGAGTAAATTATGGAAGTATTAGAAGGATGGTTAAAGTATGTTGTTTATGGGTGTCTGTTTGGGTGTTTTGTAAGTATATTGTTGGTAACCTTATTGCTAGTTGTTGATCAGCTAAAAAATTATTTTTCAGAGAAAAGGAAAGCGAAAGAGATAGATAAGCCAGAGATAGAAGCAGAAAGCAACATAATTGAAGTAGAGGAATGGTACAAGTGGGAAGCAGAGGAAAACGGGAAATTTTTAACACTTCAAAAATATGATATGAATGGGGATGTTATACAAATTTATAGTTTCATTATATCTAAAATAGCAGCTGTAAATGCTTTATGTAAAAATAAAAAAATAGAAAAGGTGTCATTTTCATTAGAAGGAAACCATTGGTATTGGATAGATTTTTATAAATATGCTTCGCCAGTGGAGAATGCAAACTTTTTTAATAAGGTTTTTTCTTTAATTAAGAGGGATTAACAAAATGGATGAAGAAAAAATTAAGATTGCTTATCTGAAGCGGGAAATACAAAAGCATCCTGAGTTTATTCTCAAAAATTCTATGCTAAAGATAAAAAATAAGCTTTCCCAAAAAGTTAAGTTTAGTCTTAATTCTATTCAAAAAAAATTACATCAATTTATTATGAAGAATTACCTTAAGACTCCTTTACGAATTATAATTTTGAAAGCCAGAAAAGAAGGGGTCTCTACGTACATTGGAGGGTTGTTTTATTCGTTTACCTCTCAATCAGAAAACACAGATACAGTTGTTGTTGCTCATGAAACAGAAGCAAGTAGCTATATTTTTAATATCTACAAGTTTATGCACGATAGCTTTGTAGAGAGTTATAGTCCGTTAGCTCCAGAATTGCAGAAAAATAATGCAAAGCAGTTAGAGTTTGCAGAGAAAAATAGCAATATCTTTGTGAAAACTGCGAGTGGGGAAGGTGTAGGACGGTCATTTACTCCACGTCTTGTTCATTGCTCCGAAGTGGCTTTCTACAAACAAGCAGAGCAGGTGTTTACAGGTCTTAATAATTCTGTACCAAAAGCTAATAATACAATAGTCGCATTAGAAAGTACTGCGAATGGGATTGGCAATTATTTTCATAGACTATGGGAACAGGCGAAAGATATAGAAGACTGGGACGGTACAGGATATGTAAGAGTTTTCTTTGCCTGGTTTGACAGTGAAGAAAACCAAATTCCTTTACAGCCAGGAGAAGTTTTGAATATTCCTGCGTTACATGCTGCTGATATATATGAGATGTGGAAAAGCTACCCAGATTTAACAGAACCTCAAATCAATTGGTATGTGAGAACTTTAAGGGAAGACTGCAATAACGATATAGACATTATGAGACAGGAACATCCCAGCTATCCAAAAGAAGCCTTTTTAGCGTCTGGGTCTCCTGTATTTAACCAAAAATTACTTATTAATATATATGAGTTTGAAAAGAAATTAAAAGAAGCGTTTACATGGAAAAGATATAATATTATAGATCAGTATGGAAGTGTAAGCCTTGTTTTAGGCGAAGAAAATGGAAGATTAGGAACCTATGATATATACAAGCATCCCCAAACATCGCTCAAATATCTCATGACTTGTGATGTAGCAGAAGGGGTTGAGGGTGGTGATTTTTCTATTGCTAATGTATGGAATATTGATAATGGAGAACAAGTAGCGCATTATAGGTTTGATGGAGAGCCTTTTTTATTCACAAAGGGATGTTTACAATTAGCAAAGATATACAATAATTGTACAATTGCAGTAGAAAGAAATAATCATGGTCATAGTGTAATATCAGAATTAAAGAACCATTATAAATATCCACATATCTATATTTTTAAAGATAAGAAAGAAGGCTTTTTATCTACGCAGGAAAGCAGACCAAAAGCTATCTCATATGCCCAGAAATATTTTAGTGAAGGCTATTTGAAGATACATTGTTTAGATACTATTAATGAAATGATGTCATTCGTAACGTATAAGGGCAAGCCTCAAGCCTCAAAGGGTAGCCATGATGATGAAGTTGCGACAATTTGGATATTTGCGTATATAATAAGAGAAGATTTAATTTTAAATGATAATGCTAGTCAAGTTCATGAGAAAGAGTATAATAATCAAGCTATTCCTTATAGAGCTTTACAGCCACAGCAAAGTAATAGAGGAAATAAGATAACTGGCTATTAAAAAAGCAACAAAGAGGTATAATGGGAACAATAAGAAAAATAGAAAAAGAAACTTGTATAAATATAAAATCTACAATCAAAAAAGATAAATATGGTAGAGAAATAGAAGAATTTGAAGGAGGGATAAAAATAGTTCCTCTTTGTCATGGACTTACACCAAATTATACTTTTATTGTGAACCACGGAAAAATAGATAAAGAAATTGAAATTCCATTAAAACCTTTCTTTAAAAGTCTAATGCAAAAAAGAAAAGCTAAAAGTAAAAAATAGAGGAAATAAGATAACGGGATATTAGGAGGAATTATTAATTACTATAAAAAATATGAAATACCAAGAGAAATAAATATTGTTGGAAGAACAATAAAAATAGTTTTTCAAGATGATTTGTTTAAAAAAACAAACGCAAATGGAGAAGCTCATTTAAGGGATGGAATAATTCTTATTCAAGCCCCTGATAAAGGCCTAGGAATACCAAAAGAGGCTTTAAGAGTAGTTTTATGGCATGAAATATTGCATTTTATATGTTATTTATTTAGTATTCCAGATGATGACGAAAGTATTATAGAAAGATTATCAGAAGGAATATATCAAGTAGAAAATCAATTAAAAAGGGGGTATAATGGGAAGGTTAACAAATGCAGAGAAAGAAAGACGGCAAAAAGAAAAGGAAAAGGAAACAAAATTAAAGGAGGTATCTAACAATGGGTTGCAAGGGAAAGAAGAAAAAGAAACCAATGACAAGGGGAAAATAATTAGAGAATATGTATCTAATACCCTAAAAATTTTTAACACTAAAAAAGAGATAAAAAGAAATGAAAGTTTTAGATATGTAAATGAAGTATCCAATATAAATGTTGAAAAGTGCGTGTTATTCAAAAGAATGGTAAATATTAACACTATTCAGTCTATAAAAGAAGATGTTACCAATAATGGAAGAAATATAGCAGAAATAACGTTTACTGGTGGGGCTTTTATGTATATAGACGAGGCTTCTTTAATTAATATTATAATGGAGAAATAATTTTGATACATTGTTTACAATGTGGACATTTGTTTGGGAAGCAAA
The DNA here is from genome assembly GCA_050302075.1 of Parachlamydiales bacterium. Classification (GTDB taxonomy): domain Bacteria; phylum Chlamydiota; class Chlamydiia; order Chlamydiales; family SM23-39; genus JBNLAH01. The sequence continues at coordinate 5,009 of JBNLAH010000008.1, forward strand.
GTGAAGGAGATTATACGTTTGGATGGCATTGTATAAGATGTGGGGCGTCTAATTTTGTTACAAATGAAAAAGTTCCAAGTAGAAAAAGAAAAAATTACTGTAAATACTGTAAAAAGTTTCTTTTTTATGGACAGACAACATCAAAAATTGAGGTAAAATGTTGTTATTGTGAAAAAATGTTATATTTTTAGTTGACATTTATACAAAAACATTGTTTAATTTAATTGCAAACAGCGATTGTTTGTAATTTTTCTATCTTTTATTTATTTATTTCTTAGCTTAAGAGCTATTATCCTTATGGATAATAGCTCTTTTTTTTTGATAAAAGATAGCTGAGGTTTAGAATGGCTGAAAATGAACAAGATAGAGAGAAAACGTTAGATACGACTGGTCAAATTAAAGATGTAGAATTATATGACGATATTACTATGTCAGAAGACGTTATTCTAACTGACAAACAAAGACAAGACCTTTCTTATAGCCTGCAAAGTGATATTTCTAGTTGTTATTATGACAAAGAAGATATAATGAATGAGCTTATTGATATAAGAAAATCTATTCATATAGAAAAAAACGAAAAAGACAGGGTTGCTCCTTTTTCCGGGGCCTCTAATTATACTGATACTCTTACTGCTAGCCACACCAAAATAGTCTCATCAATCATGAAAAGAACTGTTATTTCTAATCCTGTCTGGCTTATAGACTTACCATTCCAAAAAGAGTATGAAAGATGGCTTAATGAAAGTTTTGGTTATTGTACTTGGAATTTTTTAGGGATTGAAAAAAAATTAAGAGATGCAATTGATTTATGCGTTAAGGAGTTTGTCTCTTTTATCGAAGTTTATGATTATACTGATGAAGCATATCATTTAGAGACTGAAACATACCTGAAAGGACAAATACTAGAATTTAAAAAGAAGTATCCGTCATATAAATTTTTGGGTCTTGAAAATCAAAAACAATATAATACTATTTATAATAATTTAGCTAATCAAATAGATGAATTTGGAGAAGGAAAAATTAATTTATACAGAAAAAGAAAATATCATAAGATAGGATTAGAAGTAAGAAATTTAGATGAAATTTTTATTATTCCATGGGATTCTACTAGTACAGAAACTGCTAAAGGAATATTTTCAAGGATTACAAAGACAGATGATGAATTAAGAGAAGCTGCTCGAATTGGTTATTACAATAAAGAAGCAGTAGAAATGGTACTGAATTCTGGTTCTACAGACGAAAGCGATAGATCAGATTATAAGCAAGATATGGATGATAGATTTTATACTGAAGATGATCATCAAGAAGAATATTTTAGGTATATTTATCAGGGAACATATAGATTTGTTTTAGATGAAAATAAAGGCGAAGAGTCATTTTATATACATTTTGATTATAGAACAAGGATAATATTAAGAATAGAACGTTATCAAAATTCTTATTTAGATCGTAATATTATTTCTTTTTCTATACTACCAGAGCATAATCGAATTTGGGGCAGTTGTCTTGCAAAAGACCTTGAAAATTCACAATCCTTAGTTAATACGATGTATAATCAGATTATTGATAATAATCACATAGCTAATATTCCTATATTTAAGGCCTCAAAAGAAGAAATGAACGATCCAGACTCATCTTTATATAAGAGAAGATTTAACGATAGACTTGAATTATACCCAGGAAAAGTTGTAAGTTTGAAAAATCCTGGGGATTTCGACCAAATGAGAACATCTCCTTTAAATTTAGAATCAATGCTTAAAATAATTAATACAGTACAAAGAAGTTCTGAAGTGATGGACGGGGCCACGCAATTACAATCTGGGCGTGAAAATCCTAGCGATCCAACAGCACCAGCACGAAAAACAGAATTGCAGTTGTCTCAATCTACTTTAAGAATAGATGATTATGTAAGAGAGATAAGACCAGCGGTGAATAAACTAGGACGTGTATTGCTTGGGAAATATATTAATATTCAACCACTAGAGTGGAAACAATATCAGATCAAGTTTAATGCTGAAAATCGAAACAGTATAGATCAGGTAGCAAGAAGACCGCAAGATTTAAGTTTTGAAAATATTATAATTGATATAAAAGCGCAATCTGTTATGCATAATAAGGATTCAATAACAAGAGAGGTACAATTTGTGCTAGGAACATTAATGCAAGTTCCTCAATTACAGGCTAATCCTATGACGATTTATATCATGCTTGACAAATTTTTGGCAAATTTGAATTATAATCGCTCTGAAATAGATAGTTTGCTATCACCTTTGAAACAAGCAGCAGAAATGCAATCGCAAATGGAAAATCAGAGCCCAGAACAAATTACACCAGAAGAGGTTGGCCCACAACCCCCTCAATTACCAATAGAAATAATTGAGGAGGCTAAAAGAAGGGGCATAAAGATAGAAAAACCAATAGCGGAGTAACAAATGTCTAAACCAGATGAAGAAACTGTTAGAGATTTAGAGGCAGAATTACTAGAAATAAGCGGTGAAAATGAGGATTTATATCAGATAAGCGCTTTAGAAGATTTCGAGAATTGGCGAGCATTAGAAAAAATGCTAAAAGACTCAATTAATAAGACAATTTTAGCATTAGCTGATATTAAAATGAATGATTTTTTAATAAATCATGAAAAACAAGCAAAAGTACATAATTTATATACAAGAATAGAAATTATAAAAGAAATTTTAGATATTCCAAGGCAAACAAGCCTGAAATTAGAAGCAAATAATAATTTGATTGGACAAATTAAAAATCAAATTATGAAAATAAAAAAAAATATAAGCACGGGACGTCTTAGCCGTTATTAAGATGTAGCTTATAAAGGAGCATTTATGTTAGACCAAGAAAATTTAGACGTAAACAATGCAGCATTATCGTCAAATGCTGAAAATGACGATGGGAATGATCCAAATAGCGTTAATCCAGACTCGCAATCTGGTGGAAATTCTCAAAACCCAGAAGAGTTACTCTATAATCGTCAACGTGAGCTTGATCGTAAGCTAGAAAAGGCTAATGCAATTATGGAAGAGCTAAATAGGCAAAAAGCAGAGTTCCAAAAAGCACAAGCTAATTCTAATTTTAATGAAGACGAATTTTTGGGCGATATTGCAACACGTATAGGCATTTTAGATGAAAAAAATAAGCCTGATATTGTGTCTACAAAAAAACTTGTAAGCTTAATAGACCTTGTAACAGAAAATAAGTTTAGGCCTAATATCGATAAGATAGAAGAGCTTATGACAACTAAAGATTACAATGATTACGATGTTTACAAAGATGAAATGACAAATATTTTAGGGAATGAGTTGAAAAATGTCAGAATGCCTAGAAAAGAAAAGCTTAAGATTGCTTATGAAATGGCAAAGGGTCGTAATCCTAAGACATCTATGCAGTCTAATGTTTCTGTTGCAAGACCTAATATGGCAACATCTTCAGTTGGGGCAAGTTCAAGTACAAAAACAAGTGGTTTAACAAAAGAAGAGATTAATTATTATACGGAATATGCAAAAAGTAATAATGTTCCGTTAGATAGATTGCTTGAAAGAGCGAAAAAAATTAATAAAGGATATAGAGGGGCATAATGAGTTTACTACCGCCATCTACTTCAAGGTATATAGAGGATAGTCATCGATATTATACTTGTAGTAATTGCCGGTTTGTTTGCGATAAAGAAAAAGTTTATACCGCCTCTATATATGAGAATGCAGGAGAAGTTTCGACAGTAATAGCTGGCACAGAAGGGGATCACACGACAAACCCTAGAGGGTGTCCTTTTTGTGGCTCGTTATTGTCTAATTTTTAATGGTATTTTATAGAGGAGGTTTTTTATTATGATACCAGTCAAGAAACTATGTGATTTATATGAAACAGTGCAGTGGCCTATTAAAACTGCTGCTGATATTTCAAACGGGGCACTCCTTATGCCTGGAGTAACAGCAGAAACAGACTTGGGAACCCTTATATTAGCGTCAACAGCTGGAGCAGACTCAGTTGGAACTATGGCAGGATTATTTGATTATTCTGTAGTAGGAACAAGTGCAGTAGATGGGTCAACATGGGTAACAGCACCAGTAAAACCAAATTTTGATGCAGTTGTTATGGAAGCAGAGTATGACCAGTCAGACACTATGGCTTTAGCAAGTGATGAAAGCACAAAAACTATTACAATTACATCATTAGAGGATAATATTGATACTTCTTATTTGTATTGTGTAAGTGGGACAGGTATTGGACAGCTTAGATTTGTTGATACATCTGCATCTGGCAGTTGTACAATTGCTACTGCTGGCAATCCTGAGTGGGATGCTGCTGATACTTGTATTAAGATTTTAAGGCTTTTTCATCCATTGGCAAAACTTAATACCGCAGCTACAAAGATTGGGACTGATGCAGCAGCAGGAAGCTGGACAATAGCAGTTATTCAAAATTATATTGAACGGCAGGGAAGACGTCAATTTATGGACCCTACAAAACACGATGGATTGAATAGTCTTAATGCAACAAATTTGAATACAAAGTTTATAGCGCATTTAGTTGTTAGAAATAATCTAGCTTATACAATAGACTAATTTACTTAGATAAGGAGGAATAGTAATTATGAGTATGATTTCAATTAATCAATTTCCGGGCTTACAGGAGCCTATTTTAGCTGATCTGTTTTGGGATCAGTTTAATAAAGAACGACAAGTTTTTATGGCAATGTTTCCAAAAGAGCCATCAACAAAGATAAAAGAGACACTTTTAACCTTAACAGATATAGGACAGCTTACACAATTCTCTGGAAATATGGAATATGCTGACCTTGAGCAAGCATATGAGTCTTATGTTACTAATATGCAGTATGCTAGAGGTTTAAAGTTCTCAAGGAAATATATAGATACAAACCAGTATCCACAGTATTTCAAAGATGCAACTAGAATGCTAGGAAGGGCAGCAGGAAGAACATCAGAGCAAGTAAGAGCTGATATTTTTAATAATGCTTTTAATACAAGTGGTGATTTTGTTCATGGAGACCTCAAAGCTCTTTGTGCTACAGATCATCCTGTGCCTGACGGGTCTTTTACACAATCTAATGTTGGAACAACAGCATTATCACCAGCAGCAGTTTCTACTGCTAGGGCAGTAATGAGAAGATTCAAAACCTATACTGGTGAGCCAATAGATGCTCAGGCAACTGCTTTGATTGTTGCACCAGAAAATGAGGATTTAGCAGATAGGATAGTAAATTCGACGCAGTATGCGTTAACAGCTAATAATGATATAAATCCTAGAAATATATCAAAACTTAAGATTATAACATCTACAAGATTAAGCGATTCAAATAATTGGTTTTTAGTAGATGAGTCATTAAAGGATATGTTTTTAAAATGTTTTGATGTTACAGCCCCAGAATTTGGGAGAGATGTTAATACTGATAGTTTATCGGTTAAGTATTATGCTTATATGTATTTTGGTGTTGGATATACAGATTGGCGTTGGATTTATGGTTCTAATGTATCTTAATTTTTTTAATAAGGGGGATGACTATTAAAGTTATCCCCCAAATTTTATATTAAGAGGTATTTTATGTTAAAAAATTCTTTAAATCAAGGGATTGAACCTTTGGACCTTAGAAAGCAGTGTTTAGGCTATAATGAGCAGGAAAGATTGAGGCAAGAAATTTCTATATTAGAAAATGAAATTAAGTATAGAAATAATCTTAAGATTAATGGTGTAGATGCTTATATTCCGGATGATGTATATTCTGAAATGGTAAAAAAGTTAAAAAGAAAAAAAATAGCATTTGAAAGAAATAAGGCGCCTCATGTCTCGGGAAAAGATAAAGATATTCTATATCAAGAAGCTAAACAGTTAGAAGAAAAAATTAAAGAATTACAATTAACAAAAAAAGAACTTTATGAAGAAGACCCTATTAAGTTAGCGCAAATAACACAAAGGCATATGAAAAATTACGATAAATTAACTGAAATGGAAATGCGCTATAAGAATATTATGCGTAGATTAGAACCAGACAATCCTGAAATAACGGATGTCAATAAATTTAGGAGATAGCAATGAAAAAAATATTGATTTTAATGTTTATATTATCTTTTGTTTCTTTTTCTATATCAGCTCTTACCCAAAGCGGGACAGATATATGGATGGTAGGAACAACAGACGCAGGAGCAGTTCTTGATAGTGATGGGAGCTTAACTGTTACAGCAGATTTAGTAGCGCAAGATGACCTTACAGTAACAGATGATGCCTCTATTGGCGGTGATTTAGCTTTAACAGGTGATTTGACTTTAGACGAAATTACAGCGTCTACCGCAACAATTACCTATACTGTAACTGCTGGGACATTAACAGATGGAACAGCAAGCATAACAGGAGGGGCTGGATCAGGATTTGGGCTTATTACCGCTTCTAGCGTAACAGTTACCAACACAGCCACAGCTGGAACACTTACAGATGGTACAGCTTCTCTTACTTCTGGAGCTTTGACAAGTGCAACAAATGTAGCAACATCAAGCGCTACGGTTACATATGCATTTACGCTTGGAGCAAGCGAGACTCTTGATTATGATGATAGCAATTACGAGATAGATATAAGTACAGATATAAAAGTAGGCGGTGTTATAGGTTTTTCTGTTAATATTGATACCAGTACAGCCCCAAAAGCAGTAGGATTTTTAGGCATTGATAGTTCATATCAACTTTATATGGCAACCGGAACGTCAGCTGGCCAATGGCAGCTTGTAGGAAGTCAGTCTTAAAATAGGAGAGAATTATTATGTTAGTAAATTCACAAATACAGATGACAGATAAAGACGGGACGGCAGATATTGCGGTAGCAAGCACAGGGACTGTTTATACAAAAAGTCTTGATTTAGGCTATAAAGAATACTTTGCATTGTTTTTAACTGCAACATCAAGCGGCACTGTCAATGTAGTAGTTACATTAGAGCAGTCTTACAGGACACCTCGTCCGGAAGGTGTGGCAGATACAGAATGGGTTGCACCTGAAGGGGCGTCTACTATTATTACTTTATCTGATGAAAATTCGCATATTACTCCTATTAGCAGTATGAAGGCATTACCGTATTTTAGGTTAAAATTGGTAGGGGATACGGGCAATGATGCCTCGACAACAGTTAATATAAGGCTTGGATATGTTGATAATGTTTAATATGTTCCACGAGGAACATACATAGTTATTAAGGGGTAAAGCATGAAAAAAGTATTGATAATATTTTTCATTAGTTTATTATTTTCTACTGCATATAGCTATACTGCTAGTTTTTATGAAATATCAAGAAGCACTAGCGGGAATAGTAATTTACAAGATATTCGAGTATTAGTTAGAGAAGAAATAAACGACTCTACTAATACATATAATACAAACAGATATACAGATGCAGAAATAAATAAATATATTAATATTATTCATGAGGATGTATGTATAAATACTCAAGTATTGCTAACGCAATGTACTGGTCAGCTTACTGCTGGGACCACAGAGTATTATTTACCCCTTAATTTTCTAGCTTTTCAAAGAGTTATTTATGATCCTGTTAATGGTGATACAGATTATTTATTAGAAGAAAAAAATCCGTACGACATGGATGTTGATAACTCTGGATGGTTTACAGTAGCACCATCTACTCCTACTAATTACTATCGCTATCCTGCTTATAATAAAATAGGGTTTTATCCTGCACCTGCTTATAGCAGTTCTGTTGTTACAATTTGGTATATAAAAAGGCCAGATGAGTTAACAAGCGATACGGACGAAATATTTGATAGTATTCCTGTATTAGAGAGCTTTAGACGTGCAATTGTAGTAGGAACAAGCGGAATTATTTATATGCAAGAAGGCAATCCTATGTATTCTATAAAATTACAAGAATATTCGGGATATATAGAAAATATTAAGAAAAGTTATGATTTAATGCCAAATTATGATCCAAGTATAAGGGTATATAAAAAATGAAGTATATTTTAGCCATTTTTTTTTCTTTTTTTTTATTTCTAGGCTTTGGGTTATGTGAACAGGTCAGTTTTAGTGATTTTAGTGGTGGTTTAAGGACTGATGTTAATTCAGATTTATTACAAGCAAACGAGTCTCCTGATTGCGAAAATGTTATAGTCAGTGAAATAGGTACATCTTTATTGAAAAGACGTGGATTTGCTATATTTAGTAGTCTTGTAAGCTCTTTTACTGTAAATTCCTCAAATAAATATATTGATATGAGTATAGGCGCAGTATTCCCAGAGGAAAGAACGGCTATTGTGGCAGAGGGGATTTATGAAAATATTACAGATTTATTAGCGGCCGTTACTACAGCTCTTGTTGCAGTAGGGGTAGGAGATGAATTTAAGGCAGAATTGTCAGGAGGCAAAGTAAAAATATATAGGGATATTCCAATAGGGAATATTCCATTAAATTTATATTTTGCAACTGGAACGCATGCGGATAAATCTATGGCATATATGCTGGGCTTTGCTGCCTCTGATTATACGGGCGTATGGGAGGGAACAGGATATACTGCCCCTAACGTATATGTTGAAAACACAGCAACTACAGATAGTTCAGGGTGTCAAGGGTTTAGCTTATTTCAAGAAGAGAGTACGGGTTATGATTATTTTATTACTCCACATGGCCAATATGTTTCTAAACTTTATATTGATAATGGCGATCGCACTGATTTTATTACAGATCGTACTACTACAACAACAACTTATGATCAATATACTTTAGATGAAGAATATATTTACGGTTGTAATGGCTATGATTATAACTGGAGATATGACGGTACTACTTTAACAAGATTCAGCACATATACAGTAACAACAGGCAGTATTTATTTTGATTTTTTGATAGATAGCACTACTACTAATGTTATTGCTGGAACAAATAATAGCCAATTAGCGCTTATAGATACAACAAATGACGATATAGACAGTTTATTAGATTTAGATAATAATGTTGGAGCAATAACTTATGACGGAACGAGTCATTGGGTTACCATTCCAACATTAAACAAAGTAAACAAGGTAGATTTAGCAAATTCTACTATAGATGATACTGTAACGGTTGGGAATAATCCAACATCAATTGAGGCTTATGTAGATAATATTTTTATTGTAAATGAAGATGACGATACTGTTACAATTTATGAAGACGGAGTAGGAACAGTAGAGACTGTTACTGTAGGGGATAAACCAAGTGCTATTATAAGTGAAGACTATTACATAGGAGATGAAGCAGTAACATTAACTCAAACTGCTAGTTATCCAAATATTTTAGACGGTGTAATAGACTCATCCTATTTATATTTTACTAATGGAACAAGTCTCTATAGATTGTATAATACATCAACAACAGCTGAATCTATAGGAACTATTGCAAATCATTATCAAATAACCATAGATAGCAATAATTATACCTGGGCAGCATCAACTACTACTAGTAATATTTACAAAGTTTACAAAACATCTGATGTTGTTATTTCGACATATAATTTTATAAGTGAATTAAATGTAATAAGTGTTGGAGACTATCCAAGTGCTTTAGAATATGACGGTAGTTATTTATATTGCAGTAATTATAATGATGATACGATTTCTAAAATAAATCCTTCTAATAATGTTATCATAAGCAGCCTTACAGTAGGAACTAATCCTAATGCATTACATTTTTTTAGTGGAGATTTATATTGTGCTAATTATAGCGATAATACTGTTTCTAAGATCAGTACAAATACTTTTACTATAATTAGCAGTATGACGGTAGGTGATTTTCCACAAGCATTAGAAGATGATGGAGAATTTTTATATTGCACTGGTGGGGATGGAGTATCTTTTGTTTCAAAAATAGATATAGATAATATGGTAATAATTAGCAGCATTCCTTTTTCTAATACAGCAAATCCTTATGATTTACATTTTTTTAATGGCGATCTATATGCAGCAAATGAGGGCGACGATACTGTTGTTAGGGTAAGCACAACTACACAAGTTATAGTAAGCACTATCACAGTAGGAACAACACCTAGAATTTTAAGTGATGATGATACTTATATATATTGTAGTAATGGGGGAGATAATACAATTTCTAAAATAAGCACAAGCGATGTTATTATTAGTAGTTTAACTGTAGGGAGTGTCCCTTGGGGGCTACATTTTTTTAATGGAGATTTATATTGTGCTAATGCTGGGGATGATAATGTTTCAAAAATCAGTACAAATACTTTTACTATAATTAGCAGTGTTACTGTTCAAAATTATCCTACAATTCTTTATGACGATACAGAATTTGTATACTGTATTAATAGAGAAAGTGATACAGTATCAAGAATTAATATGAATGATAGAACAATAGCAGATAGTTTATTTGCTAATAATTATTTATGGCTAGCATTTGAAGAAGATCGTATATGGCAAGTGGATGTAGGGAGTGCTTTTGATATTAATAATGTAGTTACTACTAATATAGATAATCCTAAAAAGTTAGGTTATTATGATAGTAGTATTTGGGCAGCTAATTATGATGGAGCGTCTGTTACAAGAATAGCCAAAGATAGTGCTACTGTTATAGCTGAAATATCTGTCTCAAGCAGCGCTTTAGATATGGCTTATGATACTTCGCAATATGTATATGTGGTAACAGAAGATAGCGCAACTATTGATAAAATAGATGTAAACACAAATAGCCTGGGAACAGGATTTACAACATCTGTTCAATATCCAGATTATGTAGAATATGGAAAGAATTATTTAGCATTTTCTAGTATAGCGTCTGATGAGTTTTGGATAATCAATTTACAGGATAATAGTGCTCTTTCTAATGAAACCGCAAATTTTTCAGCTTCTTATTCTGATATATTTTTTAACAGTTCTGTAGAAAATAATTTTTACTTTGCTAACACAGAAAATACTTTTACAAAGGCAAATTTTGATGATTATCATTTATATGTAGCAAATGAAAACGATGATACAGTTATAAAATTTAGACATAATGACTTTACTAATAGCAGCACTACTATTTCTGTAGGAACAACACCTATTGATTTAGATAGAGATACAAACAATATATATTGTTTGAATTATGGCGATGAGACTATATCAAAAATATCTAAAACTACTGATTTAGTAGTCTCAAGCATTACAACAGGAAGTACACCTCAGGATATTTTTGTTGATAACGATACATATTTATATGTAACAAATTTAGGAAATGATAATATTTATAGGATAGAATTAGCTGGTTTTACATTAAATGCCACTATTCCTGTAGGAGACCCAGTATATGTAACAAGAGTTGGAGACTATTTGTATTGTGTTCAATCTGATAATAATATTGTAAAGATAGATACTACAACGTTTAGTTTGACTTATATAGACAATACAAAATATACAGTTTATGATTTTCCAAAGACTTTTACACATGCATTTTTTAAAGAAAGATATTGGATTGCTAATACTACTACTACACCAAATAAAATATGGCATTCTGTAGAGGAAGACCCACTTAATTTTGATACTTTATATAGCTTAGATGAGTTAAACTTGAATGCTGATAATTTTACAATAGGAGCTACAGGTAAAGGTATTAATAAACTATTCAATTATTCTGGTACATTAATGGTTTTTAAAGATGATAGTATTTATAGAATTGTTGGAGAAGAGACACCATTTTCCATAATTCCTGTATCTAAATTTTTAGGATGTCCTTATGCTAATTCTATTTGTGAGGATAGCGGATATTTATATTTCTTTGGAAACGATAAATATTTTTATACTTTTGATGGCGCTAATTTAACACGAATATCTCAAAATATAAGAGAATCAATAACTAAAAATATAAGTTATGTATCTTCTAAGTGGTATAGAGCTAAAATGTATTCTTATATACAATATACAGATGATACTGACGATATTTTTGTGTTCGATATTCTTACAAATTCGTGGTGGAGATATGATGGTTTTTATCCGTATCAGCTAGAAAGTTATAAAGATGATTTATATTTAGCAGATGAAAGATTTCCTTACATTTTAAGACAAGAATATTCAAGTCCTGTGTATTATGATTATTATTCAAGTACAAGTACAGCCCAGGCCATAAATTCTTATTATTATACTAGACTAGATTACTTAGATAATCCTGTTATGAAAAAGAGTCTTAATTATTTTTCTATTCTCATGAAAGCTCAAAGTACAGGCAGTTTTTATTTAGATTATTTGATTAATGATGTTACATCTCAACAACTTACTTATAGTATGGTAGACAGCAACAGCAAGCCTTCAATCATCAGAAATAATAGATACCCTAGAGGAGAAAAGGGCGATTATTTTCAATGGAAATTTTATAATGCGCAGGCTAGTCAGACCTTTGATTTATATAATTTCTTAACTGATTATGAAGTATTAGAATTTTTGGAGATAAGCGAATGAAAAAAGTTATAGTAGCTATTTTGTTGATTATTTTTGTTTTAATCCCTCTTTTATTTGCCGCGCAAAGCTTAAAACAGAAAACAAGAATATATAATTTTTATAATGATAACAGATTAAACGAAGAATTTGATAATGTCTATTATCAAATAAACAAGATAGTAAAAGAATTTAATAAAATTAACAATAAATGCAGCCTCTATTTAAGTAATGATATTAGCTTAACAGGGGGCACTTTTATTGGGTTTACTCAAGAATATTTTGATATAGGAGATATGCATAGCACAAGTATAAACAATGAAAACATAACAATAACCCAGACAGACAAAATAAATTTTATTGTTAATTTACAATGCAAAATAACTCCTGCCACATCCTTTACGAATGTAATACTTAGTATTTACAAAAATAATAATATTATAGGCAAAAAATATATTTATATAGATAAAGGTATTTCAAGCAGTACTTATATAGATTTTACAGTGGTGGATCAAGGACAAAAGGAAGATATTATAAAGTTATATATAGAGACAGACAATGCAATAACTATAGATATTAAGAATAATACTGATACAAACGAAGAATTTGGATTGGGAGTTTATCGAATTTAGGGGGTTTAAAGATGGGAAATGTAAGTATAATGCCAGTTCCTAGACCAGTTAATGTTAAAGGTAAAAAGGTTAAAGAAATATTACAAACTTATGATTTACCAACATTAACAGATGATCAAATAAATAATTTAGCAAATGAATATGGATTATCTGCTGATGAAATTAATAATTATGTAAGTTTTATAACAAACCAGATTAAAACTCACGCTGGAATGGGAGCAACAGACAAAAGCGATGCTTATAATAAATTAGTAGGAAAATATGAAAATATAGCAACAAATTTCAAAAGTATGGAAGATTATGTAAATAGTGTTGTTGACAATGTTTACAAGAAAGGATTAGAAGGATATGCGTTGCTAAAAACTGGAAAAGATAGCGATGGAAATTCTTTAATTTCAATGGCCCCTACAGAAGATGAATTAAAAGACTATTTTGATATATTAGAAAATTCTGGATTAGCAGGCTCTAATTTAAAAAGTCGTTATAAAAGAAAAGGTTATCCTGATGAAGAATTTATAAAGGGTCAATATTTTGTTGATCAAGCATTGTTGAATGATCCTACAATCTCCGAAGATGTAAAGTTTAGTATTTTAAATAATCTATCTAAATTTGGAGGTAAATTTGAAGATTATAACATTATACTTGGGGATATGAATTTAGCAACCCCAGAAAAAACTGATAAATTTTTAAAAGATTATGTACAAATTTTGGCAAATCAGCCAGCCGAAGCCTTTGACGTAGAAGGAACACCAGACTTAAGAAATATTATTTTAGATAAATTAAGAGAGGGCATGGAAGTAACGGACATAGATCAAATAATTAATGATATCATTATGGAGGGAGAATCCCCTTATGTAGACGAAACAAAATATACTGACGATACTACTGATGATACTACAGATACTACAACACAAACAAGTAGAGAAGAAGTCCAAGATATTTTAGACTCATTAGGAATATCTGCAATGTTTGACGATGCAGAAAGGGAAGACGCTTTAAATTATTTTTCTAATCTTATAGATGAAGGAACAGCGTCTCCATATGAAATACGAGCGCTTTTGCAACAATCCCCTGAATATCAAAAGGTACAGCAAGAACAAGAAAGGGCTGCTATTCAACAAGAAGCAACAGAAACGAGAAGAGCATTAGGAACAGAGCTTGAAAAAGGTACAGGCAGGTTTTTAGAAACTACATTAGCACCCGCATTAAGACGTGAATTTAGTCAACTTGGGGGAAAAGATAGGGCATCATTAGAAGCAGCAAGCTCAAGAGCTTTACGAGATATTGGACAAGAACGAGAGTCAACATTAGCACAAGCAGGCCTAGAACAAGCAGCAAGACAAGAAGGATATCAAAGAGAAGATTATATAAGCCAAATGGTTAATCAATATAATCAAGCAATGTCAAAATGGAACCAGGCATATACCAAGCAAGCAGAAGCAAGACAGCAAGAAATTCAAAAATATTGGTATCCTATACAACAAGCAGGAATAAGACAGCAACAAGCTTATCAATCTAAGGAAGCAGATTTAAATAGAGATTGGCAAACCTATATGGCTAACTTACAGAGAGGTTGGGACGAGGACGATTGGGCAAGAGGTGAAAGTTTAGCTAAACGTCAGAATTGGTATAATTTGTTAGGAACAGGCATAGGTGCTGGTATAGGTGGATGGGCTGGGAAATGAGGAGGTAAAAAATAATGGCTACAAATAAATATTTAGATTGGTCAAGGCCTATAATATCAGGTTTTGAATTTGGATTTAATCTTGCACAAGAAAAGAAAGAGGCTAGAAAAAAAGATGATTGGAAAATGTTTTTATCTGGAGTTACTTTAATGAAATCTAAACAACCTCTACCTGAAGGGTTATCAGATTTTATGAATAATTATATGGAAAAGAATTATGGCGTACAGGCTAATTTTGAAAGTTATGTGCCAGAAGATAAAACAAAAACGCTTAGGCTAGATGATGCCGAAGGAATTATTAAAAATGCACAATCAGTATATGGACAGCCATTTTTAGGGAAAGAAAAAGATTTAGCAAAATTTATAAATGACAATACTACAGAAAATGGAAATTTTAAAATGTCAAAAGATGATTTAGAGGGATATTTAGATACTTATTACAGCAACCTGCTTAAAACACAGGGCGATGTTAAAAAGCAACAGGAAGCTGCTAAAAAAGAAGTAAGAACATTTAAAAATTCTATTAAAAAGAAAGAACTTACTGATCTTATTACTGCTAAAACAAAATTAGATAAAGTAGATGGAATGATTCAACAGCTTAAAACTTTATATTACGAAGCTTATGATCCTATAAGTGTTAAAAAAGGAGATGTGATAGGCGGGGTGGGGGCTAGATTAAGAGGTAAAGGAAAAGGCCTTGCAGGTTTCTTAGGAGCAAACCCACAAGCACGAGTATATAAAGATTTATCACAGGCAATATCAAGTTTATTGGCAAAAGGAGTATGGGGAGAAGCAGGAAGATTAACTGATCAAGATATTGTAAGAGCGTTAGGAGCTCTTGGATCAGAAACTAATACAAAGCAAGAAGCAGATGCAAAATTTAACCTTTTGACAAGTTTATCAAAAAAAGCTATGACTAATTTTAATAATCGCTGGAAAGTCTTAACTGGTGCGCCTTATAATGAAAATATTGCCTATGAAGCACAAGTTAATCTTACCCCTTATGAAATGGAAGATATAGATATGGAAGAGGAAGAGAATAGCTTTACAAGGCCTTTATATCAGTTAAGACCAGAAGCAGCAATAGAAGAAGATGTAGAAGTTGAAAAAGAACCAGAAAGCGCAATAGCAGTTAATCAGTTTTCTGATATAAATTTTTAGGAGGAGTAATGTATTACACAGAAGCAGCAGAAAAGATACGAGAGCAAAAACCTAGTTTATCTAATATGTATGATGATGACAAAGTTTTAGTAGAAGCTTTTATAAAAGCTCGTCCTGAATATGCAGAAAAAATAACCTTTGAAATGCCAGGCATGGAAGCCAGCATGCAGCAGACTACTCCACAAAGATATGGTTTTCTTGAGAAATTAACTGGTCAAAGAAGAGGAACTCCAACAGCATTACCGGGAATGCCTCAAGAAAAGGAGCCTTTATATCAATACCCGGGCACACCTTTAGGTAAAAAAAGAACAATAGACAAATTTTTGCCTTCTGGATTTAAAACCTTAACTTCTCCACGAGTAGCAGGACAGGTAGGACAAGAGGCTATAAATGCAGCATTATTAAATATGCCTAAAGCAATTTTAGGGAAACTAGGGTGGAGTTTACCAGCAGCAGAAACAGGAACAGAAAAACTAGCATCTATAGGCGGAACAGTAGCAGGCGCTTTAGCTCCAGTTGGACCAGCAGGACAAGTAGCGCGAGCGCCAGGGCGTATAAAAGCATTTACAAAACTTCCTGGAGTGGTAAAAGGAGCTATTGGCGGTGCTCTTGAAGGTTTAGCATGGACACCAGAAACAAAAGAAAGCGATTTAGTAGCTATTGATAAAAGATTAGGACAGGCTGGAATAGGAGGTTTAATAGGCGCAGCTTTAGGGGGAATATCTAGTGCTTGGGATAATTTAGGAAAAGTAAAAAATTTAAAAACAGATGAAGGACAGGTAAAACTTTCTAAAATAATAGGGAAAAATTTATTTAAAGCCAAAAGAGAAGCAGGTAAAAAGTTTGAAACAGCCTTAAATACTCTTGCTGATAAATATCCAAAAACAATGGTAAAAACTACTGATATAGTAGATAATCTCGCAGAGGTAATAGATGATAATAGAATATTAAGATCATTAATGAGAAAAAGTCCTCTTTTGGAAGATTTAGCTACAAGTCCTCGAGATATAACAATAAAAGAAGCTCAAAA
Source organism: Parachlamydiales bacterium (assembly GCA_050302075.1). Taxonomy (GTDB): domain Bacteria; phylum Chlamydiota; class Chlamydiia; order Chlamydiales; family SM23-39; genus JBNLAH01. The sequence goes on from JBNLAH010000008.1 coordinate 21,936, forward strand.
ATTATCTAATGAATTAAATGCTTTAATGCCTAAGAAATTTGTAGAAGGCGATGTAGGGTTTTTACAGCTTGAAGCAAAAGATTTAATAGATAATATAAGATTAGCACAATTAGAGGCATTCCCAGAACTTGCACCAGTTAGAGCAGATTATAAAAAATTTATGGATAATTTTAATTTATTAGTTAAAAAAGTAAAAGACCCAGATATGCTTTTAAATGTTATTGCTAATGAATGGAGTGGTCCTGCAAAAAGGATCGCTGCAAAAAAAATATTAAAACCCAGTTTACAAAAACCAATTAAAAACTATCAAAAAATAAAGCAAGCAGAAAAATTTGGAAAAAAAATTAAAGAAAACGCAGTTATAGGAGTAACAGGAGGAGCAGCAGCAGGCGCAGCCGTTACTGGTTTATCTAAACTTTTAGGATTAGGAGGACGTAGAAGATGAAAAAAATTATTTTAGGACTATTATTTTGTATTAGTTTATTGAGTTTAGGTCTAAGTTATAATACTGGTGGCTATGATGAAGGTGATTTATACATGGACGCAAACTCTATTAGGGGTAATAATACTACTGGTTTATATTTTGATCCTGATAATGATGGAACTAATGAGATTATTTTTGATACAGCAGGTTATATAACCTCAAATGGTATAAATATTACAAGTACAACAATAGATGCAAATAGTATTGAAACTGATTATTTAACGGTTAATAGTACAAGTAGCTTTGGCGATACATCTTCTTTTTCCTATGGAATATCAGCAGCAACAGGTGTTTTTAGTGGGTCTATAGAGGCTGCTGACTTATCAGTAACCACGGTAACAGCCTTAACCCCTTTAGACGGCTTGCATATTATGAATAATGGAAATAAAGGCATTCGAGTAGAATTAGATGGCGATGTTACAATAGGCGATTATTCTACGTCAGCTTCTAATTACGATTTAACTGTTATTGGAGGAATGCAAACTCCCTCCGTATACGGAGATGGTATCCCAGGTCTTACATTACAGAATAGCGCAGGTGCTAGTATTGCTATTACTTATTCTACTGTTGCGGTTACCGCAACAGAACTTACAGCCTCTGGAAATTTAGACGTTACAAATACAATAACAGGTGGCACATTAACTGATGGAACATTAACTATTAATAGCGGTCAACTTTTAAGTGGAGTAACTGTTGAGGCAGGAATAGGAGATTTTGATACAGTATATACATCAACAATACAATCTAAGTCCCCGCTTTATATACTATCTAATGACGAGATGTACTTTGACGATATAAATACTACTTCTTTAATTACATTATCTGACTCAAACAATGCAGTATATAATAGCGATAACCAAACCCTTGTAGGAAGTGTAAATAATGTTTTATCTGCTCTAGGGTGTGCAGGCCTTTTAATCGGGGGAGCAATAACAGATAATTTGGATGGGACAGTAGATGTGGCAAGTGGGCAAGGATATATTAGAATAGAGGATAGCTCTACCACAACATTAAAGTATTTCACTTTTTCTGCGGCTTCTAGCGTTGCATTAACAGATAATAGCGAAAATTATATATATATAGATTATAATAGCGGGACACCTGTGGTTGCAGTTACTACAAGCGGGAGCACTATTAGAGCTAATGAAAATGATCAATTTGAAATAGGAGAAGTATATAGAGAAGGAACAGATTTACATATTACTATGCATAATCAAAAAGCAGAACCTGGACGTTTGTTGCAACAGAGATTGTATGATGAAAATACCATTATAAGAGCTAATGCGATAGGTGGCTTAATACTAGGGGAAACAGGAACAAGAAATGTAACAATGTCAGCAGGAAAAATTTGGATAAAGCTTAATTCTGAAAGTTTATCTGCAATTGATACATCTGTAGCAGATACTTTCGTAAGATATTATCAAGATGGAGTGGGCGGCTGGACTGAACAGACTGCACAGACACAGTGGAATAATACTCAATATGATGACGGGTCAGGATCACTTGCAAGTATAGGCGTTGCGAAATATTCTTTTCAAGAATTTTATATTGAAAGCGATGGGGGACTAGTAAGTGTTTTTGGACAAAATGAATATAACTCACTAATTGGGGCGGAAAATGCTGGAACATTATCAACTATTCCTGATAGGCTAGGAGATCATGCGTTATATATTGGACGTATAGTTTTTCAACAAAATGACAGTAGTGCTCAAAGTGTATTATCACCTTTTACCAATATATTAAGCCCCGCGTCAGTTACAAATCATAATAATCTAGCAAATCTTGATTATGCTTCTGCCGGACATACAGGTTTTGCAGGCACAGGAGTTGCTAATACATTTACTTCTAGTCAAACAATTAATAATATAATAGAAACAAGCACAGTAACAATAAACGGATCAACTACATTTCAGAGATTAAGTATAACAGGGCAAATGCGATTAAATGAAGATGCAGCAATTTTGGGAGGCGATCATATAGGGCTAGCGGCAAATACTGATGTATTAATAGTAGCAGATGTTAACGATACTTCTGGGCTAAGCGCTAATGATATAATTATGGGTGCAGGGAGTAGCTCTACTTCTGGATCGGATACCTGGGCAAACATATTTCCTACTGATCTACCTAGGAATGAATTTGTAAGAATAAAAGGAAATAGCGGGAGGGTAGGAATAGGCACAAATGCACCTGACTATGAATTGGATGTTGTTGGAAATATCAATGCTGATTATGGAGTTATAGCATCAAGCGGTACGTTTGAAACAATAATAGTAAGCAGTTATACTGTAACAACAGGAGTTGACAGCCTGCTTAATGGTAGTTATGGTACACAAATTTCGTCTTTTACAATTAGTGCAGAATATGACGTTCAAGCTCATGATGCAACGCTAATTATAACTTCAGCAGATGCAGGAGCATATAATGTAATTTTGCCTGTTGTTGCTTCTAGCAATAGAGGAAGAATTATAACAGTAATAAACTCAGGCGCTGATAATTTCACAGTGGAAGGAACTATTAATGGGGGCAGTAATTATGTACTTATTCCTTGGGCAGCAGCAACATTTCAAAGTGATGGCACGAGTGGATGGGTAATTTTAAGTACAAAATAAAAAATAGGATAAGGCATGGAAAATAATAGAAAGCGTCAAGTAGTAGAAATTAGAGCCGAGGATATTCAGAATTTGCATGAAATAACCAAAATATCTAATATGATAGCTGCTATACAGCAGAAAATAGATGATGTAGTAATTGTAACCTTAAATAATCATACAAACGTACTATTTGGGCCTGATATGAGAGGTGGTTTAGTTAATGATTTTGAACATTGTCATAGTAAAGTAGAAAATATGATAAAAGAAATAGAGTATAATGCTCAAAAAATACATGAACATAAAAAAAACCATTGGAAAACTACTACATTGATTGTAGGGGTTATAACTGCTATAATTAATTCTATAATTACTTTGTTTACAAAGTTTTTTATAGCTCATCCTATTTAGGAGTATGAAAGTATGTTAAGCAATGAAGAAATAAATTCAATGTTAGATGTAGAAAATGTTAGGGGATATAAAACGCCTAAACGTTTTTTTTGTATTGAAGAGCTTGTACATCCTGATATATATGTTGAATATGGTGAAGAAAAATGTTGGCAATTATTAGACTCAAGAATGTTGATAATGCTAGTAAAATTAAGGCTTAAGCTTAATATTCCTCTTGTTATTAATACTTATCATAAAGGAGGTGCAAGACATTATTCTGGACTAAGACCTCCTCTACATCCCGAGCATTTTAAATATGATTCAACATCTCAACATGTATTTGGTAGGGCTTACGATATAATATCAAAAGATATATCAGCAAAAGATATGAGAAAACATATCTTAGAAAATCAAGATTTTTATAATTATATTACATACATGGAAGATGGTGTTAACTGGCTTCATATAGATTGTAGAAATAGCACCTTTGACAAAATACATCTTTTTAAAGTATAATAAAAAATGGAAAAAAAAATCCTTATAATTACATATAGCTTTCTTCCTTATGCTAAAAGTATGGGTGATTGTAGACGAATGTTAAATTTAGCAGAGTATCTTTTAAAACATAATTATAAAGTTTTTGTATTAACATCTGATGGATATTATTTTGGATATTTCGGGTGTAGAGATAGAGTAAAAGATATAAATATTACTTATTTGAAAGATAGGGTTAGATATTTACAGTATAAAAGATTGTATGATAAGGTTGATATTAGAAATCAATCAGTTAAATTCTTTTCTATTTGGTTAAAAGTTAAGAAGTTTTTTTTTAATATAGTAAAGCAGTTAATTATTCCTGATTTTGGAATATTTATGGTTCCTAAATATTATAGAAAAGTAAGCCAGTTGGTAAAGGAGAATGATATTAGAAATGTTATTATATCATCGCCAATTCATAGCATACAAGTAACAGGTATTTTATTGAAGAGTAAATTTGGCAAAAATATTAATTTAATTACAGATTATAGAGATAGCTGGAATTGTTCTAATGCTCATAAGAAAAGTTTTTTTGTTTCTGACTATTTCAATAAAAAAATTGAGAGAAAAATTTTGACTAATACGGATTATTTTACTTATGTTTCAGAACCAATGAGAACAAAACTTGAAACAATGTTTCATTTAAATTTATCAGATAAAGCAAAATTAGTAATGACAGGGTTTGAAAATAGACAATTAGAAGAAAGCAGTTTAGTTAAGGATAAAAGTTTAATTAAGATAGGTTATTTTGGTTTTTTGGATGAGAGAGATAGTTCTTATAAAAGGATTACATGTTTCTTTGATATATTAGAAAATAATAAAAAACAATTAAGCAATATTCTAATTTCTCTTTATGGCATAGTAAAGCTTGTTAATAATTATTCAATGATTCATTTGCAAGGAATATTAGAACATGATACAGCATTAAAGAAAATGCAAGAAATGGATTATTTATTAATTTTATATACAAATTGCCAAAATTCTGATGAAGTGGTTACAGGAAAATTTTTTGATTATATTTCTACGAAAAAACCTATTGTTTGTATTGGCCCTAAAAACATGGAAGTAAAAAGATTAATTTCTCAATATAATTTAGGTATTAATATTAATATTTTTGATGAAAAGGATATATTGAAAAACTTATTATCTTTGAAGGATATAAATAAAGATAATTTTTATAAAAATATTGATGTAAATCTTTTTTCAAGGGATGTTCAATACCAGAAGTTTTTAGAGCTTTTACTTTAAAAGCTTGTAAAAATATGTTTTTAAATGTATAATAAACTATTATATTATTATTCAAATAGCTTATCTGCTATGAGCAGAAAAAGTAACGGGGGAAGGCTTGCTGATTAGCTTCCCCTGATTTTAAAAAAAAGATATATATATGAATAAAAAAAACAATAATGGAGTAAGCTGGGTAGTCTATTCTAAAAAAAAACAGTTAGGCAGCTTATATCAAATATTGCCCCTCAATAAGAATTATTGGAATGATAAAAAGATTAATAATTATAATTTTATATCACAGATAAAAAATATATGGAAAAAATATATAGGAAAATATAGAGCTATAAAAATAAAATTGTTTAAAATAAAATTTTAAGAGGGAATAGATGAGCCTTTTAGATAAAGAGTTAGAATATTATAATTATATTATAGATCATAAAAAGAATGTTATAAATATGTTTAGATTATTTTATTGTAAGTATTCAAATGAAAATTACGATTGGGAAAAAATAAGACAAAATATATATATGCATGACTTATCAAACTTTTTTGTAGAAGAATTTGAAGGGTATAGGCAATATTTTTATCCGTTAAATGAGCAGAAAAAAAATAGAGAAATAATGGAAAAGAGTTGGAAGCATCACATTGATAACAATCCTCACCACTGGGAATTTTGGAAGCTTAAGGGAAAACCTATCCCTATGCCAATGGAATATATTATAGAAATGCTTTGCGATTGGGGGGCGCAAAAATTAAAATTTGGGGAAATAATAGAAGATTGGTTTAATGAACAAAAAAATATTTTATTCCACGATAGAACTAGAGAAATAATTTTAAATTTAATCCCAAAATTTGATAAAATTTTAAAAGTGGGAAATATATAAGGAGGGGTATATGATGAATCATAAGGAACGAGTAGACAAGATAATGGAGAATGCAGACGAAATAGTATCATACACAAAAGAGATACTAGAGAATATGAAAAGTGCTATTTTAACGTATGTAAAGCAGAATTGTGAGGTAATAATAGATACTCCTACAGAAAATGATTTTTTTAAAGACTTAGCAGAAATTGGAGATCGTCTTTATAAAGGCAATTTTTTCATTGAAAGAGTAGACGAGATCATCTTTTTTTATGCTGGAAAAATGCTAGATAAATATATACTTGACCGAATATTTGGAAAAAATTGGTTTACTGTATTACAGCAAAAAGCTATCGATTTTAAAAGAGAAAAAGAAAATATAATTTTATAAGACTAAGGAAGGTACTTTTTTATGAAAAAAATTTTTATTAGTCAGCCAGTGGCTGGAAAATCCGAGGAAGAAATTTTGCAAACGAGAGAAAATGCGCTTGTAAAAGTAAAAGATTATGTAAAAAGAACGATGGATGATAATTTTGTATTAATAGACACCTACTTTTCTGATTTTAATGGTAATCCAGTTGAATTTTTGGGAAAAGCTATTTCGGAAGGATTAGCAAAAGCTGATTTATGCGTTTTTCTCCCAGGTTGGGAAAATACAAACGGGTGTAGATGCGAGCATTTTATTGCAACTCAATATAATGTTCCTAAATTATATATCAATGAATTATAGGAGGATAATATGCTACAAGGAAAAAAATTATATTATAAGGTTTATTGTCAAAGTTTAGGAGATTTTTTATTTTCAAACTGTCCCTCATCCTCTAGCTGGCAAAAAGAATCTATTTTAAATTTTACAGCATATAATACTGATGTTATCCCTGAGGCACCTCATAAAAACTGGATAAAACATAAAATTGAAAAAAAATGGAGATGATAACTCATGCTACAAGGAAAAAAAACTTATATAACAGGCGCAATAATGATAGCAATATACATACTAGAAAATATTCTAGGTATTGATATTCCTACAGTAGATAGTTCAGGGAACCTTTTATTGCAAGGAATAGCTTTATTGACTGGTAGATCAGCAATTAAAAAATTAGAGAAATAAAACATGTGGTATAAAACAAATGATGTAGATATTTTTCTTACAATAATATATCTTCTGCTTTTTATTCTATGTTTTGTCTTGTTCTCTTGGAAATTAGCTTTAATTGTTTTTTTAATTTGCGTGATAGCTAATAATACTAAGAAAGTCCAATATTAATTATATTCTTTAATCTATTTTATTTCATAGCTTTATTCTTTCTCTAACAATTTCTATCTGATAAAATAGGCTCTATAAGTTTAAAATCAAAAACCTCTTTATCTGATTTAAATGTAACCTTGGTATTTGTTATAATATCATATATAAATAAAGCACATAATATTTGTATCATTTTACTTGTTTTCCTTAATAATAAATTCTTTTTTATTCATATATTTTATCAAAAAAATCTATTAATATAAATTTGCATTGTCCTTTTTTAGCATTCTTGCTTATACTTATACTGTCCATCTGTTTTCCTCTAAAAACATATATACTTAATCTGTCCTCCCTCTTGGAGACCTCAATTTTTGATCCTACATAAAAGACATTCTTATCATCAAACTCTTTTTCATAGTCATCTCGTATTTTTTCTGCTAACTTTTTTATATTTTCTTTATTAGTTTTCCATTTTTTATCTTTATTCTCTTCTTTGTTTAATTTTTTAATAAATTCTTCAAAATGTTTTTTTTCTCTTTTATCCATTTGTTCCTTTCCTCATTTTTATTCATGGGGACTAATTATTTCTATCTCTACAAACTCTTGATCCGTTTCTGTATAAGCTATCTTGTTCTCATCCCAGTTAAAATATTTTTGTCCATCATTCTTAAGACATCTTGCGATCACAAGCCCATCTAAAATATATTTTTTTATAAAACTAATATTGTCAAAATCCTTTTTTTTATTTTTAACGTACCAAGTAAAAATAAATTTAGCAGGAAATTTTAGTTTTTTAAACAATTTTTTATATTGAATAGACTCTTCTGCTATAATTTGTGTACATTTTTTCTTAATATTTGCAGCTATATATTTATTCGCTCGTTCTAAATATATATATTCATTAAGAGTGGGGAAAGACTTTATTTTGCCTCCCTGTTTATATGTTATATTAAATTTTATTTTCATTATTTTCTAATTTCTTATTTTTTTTTTAGAATGCACAACTTAGGATTTGCACCTAAGATGATATATTAGGGGTTCACGTTTCTCACGCCATGGACATCTTACATGCATCATATCACGAGATAAAGTTTATCTTATCCCCTTATAGCAAAGCCCCAATTCCTAAAACTAGTGATAATAGTCCTATATATCTACGCGCGTCTACCTTTTCCGCCATTGTGCATTCTTTTATCTTTTCTTTCTCTTTATCATAGACTAGGGCAGAAATTGTAACCTGAGGACTCTGCCCTAGGACGATAACATAAAAGGAAAAAACGCCCCCGTCTATGATTTATTATATTTATATAATTATATCAAAAATTATCTTCAAAATCAAAACCATTAAGGTTTACTCTTATTTCTTTAATTTGTCTGTTAATTTTTCGCTTCTCTTTTCTTAAAGCAAATTTTTTATCTAATGCTTTTTTATTAGTTTCTGATGATATTTTTTCTAATTGGCCGTCTATTAAATCAAGTTCTTTATTTTTTTTATTTAATTCTATTGATAACCATTTGGTATAATAGTTCATATAATTTTCCTTTAGATAAATACTTTAAAAATTAGCGTTATGCCTGTTAGCCCAAAAGCTAACGCTAACAATAATATTAAAGCATCTTTCGTTTCATTAAGCCAGAGAATTACTCCCGCATTTAATAAAAAGCCAACAAATACTATTAAAAAATCTCGCATATTTCCCTCCTGCTATAACTTAAAATTCTGTTTTTAGAATTTCTTGTATAGCTCTATACAATAGATATATTATTATTCCTAATGCAACTAAAATAAAGCCAAACAAAATATATGCTAATAATTCTGTAATCATTCTTCCTCCTCTTCATCTATTATAAAGCCTGTTGTTTCTTGAAGAAAAACATCTAAACCCTCTCCTTTTACAGTTTCTTTTGTTATATCAATTCTATATGTTGAATAAATATCTTCTTCTCCTTCTTTATATTTTACACATTTCACAAAAATTTCATCTCCTTCATGTACATAAATAAATTTTTTTCTCATATATCCTCCTCTATACTGCTTTACTAAAAGCTCGATATTTTTGTAAATCTAAATAAGTGCTTTTATAATCTTTCTTATTTACAAACAGTTTGTATTTTAAGCTTTTTAGTATTTCATCAAAAGCTCGCATTACATTAATAACATTAACTCGTGGGGTATATGGGGTATACCCATATATTTTTCTATTTCCAAGAAATTTAAGCCCGTTGCCTACTGCTCTTAATTCTTGTAGTAAATTTTGTATTATTACTACAGACATTAGACAATAATGATCTAATATTTCTTTTGTATATTTCATATTAGTAACAGTAGAATAACTCTTATTTTCAATAATAATATTAATCTTTTTTTTATTTAATTTTTTCCTCTTTATTTCGCTTAAATATATGATATTAAAATCTGTTATACTATATCCTAATCGCTTAAGCCCTCTCATCATAAATATTTCAGCTAATAATTCTGCTTCTGATATAGACTGATCTGGATTTTTGGGGAGTCTTTCTTCCCAATTTAAAATAACTTTTTTATTACATTTCATCCCAAAGAGTGATATATATTTTATATCTAAAGGGATATTAAGCTTTCTAAATAATTCTTTTGTGCCTCCTCCTACTCCCCCTGTAAAAATATAATTTTTCCCAATTTCCGGATGAATATGATTCACGGCATAAAAATAATTGCTGCCACAGATAACCATTGCGTCTACTTTCTCAAAAGGTTGTGTATAAGCTACAGTTTTAAGCATTCTTGTAAAAAACCCTGGAAAAACATCAATTAGTTTTTGTATTCTTGAAAATTCTGGACGATTAATGTATTGCATAATTTCTTCTTGGCATACATACGGATTATTGAATATTGTATTTGGTTGTAAGCCGAATACTTGAGTTCCTAAAATACTACAAATTAAGAATGTTATAATATATTTTCTCATGATTGTATTTCCTCTTTTATATTTTTTTGGGTCAATTTTATATTTACGTATTTTTCAAAAAGGTTATAGTGATATATGTTTCCTATAATTTCAAATACTTTTTCATCATAATTATACAAATCTGCTAAACCATTATGAACATTTATGTCTACATAAAACAATAAATCTTTTTCTAAATATTCCACTATTCCAATTCCTTCATCTGTATCATTATCATGCATTTCTAAATTTTGATCCATTACTTTTATAATGTCCTTTTCAAAGATAGGGTTTTCGTTAATGTCAAAAAAGCCAGTCCCCCTATTAACTATATAAATTTCTGATGATAATTTTTCTTTCTTTTCATAATTAAAAATTGTTCCATCTTCTAATATTGAAATATTCTCTTTTTCCCATTTGTTTTCATTTGTATTCCATATTCGATATGTTAAATCCATAACGTTATTTTCTCCTTTTAAGCAGCTTCTTTTAATTTTTTATAATAATTTTACCTCACCTCTTGTTTTAATTTTTCTAGCTTTTCTTTTTTCACCAGTTTACCTCCCATTTAATTTTTTCTATATATCTTTTTTTAGGATATATATCAAAAGTAAAAGAATAAGATGGCAAAGCTAATGTTAATTTTTCACCCCATATTGTTTCTCTGGGGGTCATTAATTCTATTTTAAGTTTTTTCCTATCTATAATTTTTAGCTGTAATCCATATTCTTCCATAATTTCTTCATATTTTTTTAAAGCAATATAATTAACATCATATAACTTATTTTGAAATTGGCGATCAATAAATGCTTGTTGCCCATCTATGTATCCTTGATTATAATCTTTTTTAGGTTTATAGAATGCTTTTTTATAGAGCATATCTAATCCTACTTTTGCCATAGCACTTAATTTCATCTTTTTTTCCTCCTTTTAAGCAGCTTCTTTTAATTTTTTATAGTGATTCATTCCAATTAAATCTGCTTCTATAAGTTTTTTATTTCGCGCTATTTTGGATAAAATTATTGTTGGTAATTGCTTTTTGAACATTTCATCTAAAAGAATTAATACATCTTTTTTTGCCCAGACTTGTACAGGGTTTTCCATGTTGCGCCTATAAATCATATAATTTATATTGATCCAATATCGAGAATAATGTTTTTTATGTAACACAATACCTATAGCAACATCAAAGATATTATTTTCTTCTGGTAACAATAATGATCTATCCATATTTTTTACATATTTTTCTAATTTGTGAGGATGAATAAAGACATTATTACTTTCAAAGTCGATAAGTTTCCAATCAACATTGTCTATATCTTTTATTCCCTCTTTTCTATGAGAGACAAACATAATGTTCTTTGTGTATGCAGCATTGAAAGGATCAGCTAAATCAATAAAAGAGACTCCTGCTGCTCCCATCCAACGCATAACCTCGTTATATTCAGCAGGATCGCCAAAGTAATCGCCCCATTCATCATATACAGGAATACAATATCCGTCTATTCCTTCTGCGTATTCCATGTAGTACCATTTTTTATATTCATTATCTACATACCCCAAAGGCTTAACTACATGCGGGAATTTATAGTAACCCTTTTTTCTAAAATATTTGTCTAAAATATAAACTATTGTATTTAGATAAGTTTGATATTCGCCTTTTTTCCTGCAAATCTTCATGAAAGAATTATTAGATAAATAAAACAATCCTTTCTCTACCAAATGCGTAGAGGCTTGCTCTCCAAAGCGAATAAAATTGCTATCTAAGTCTTCTATCCACCCTTTATCATGTTTAAATTTTGAAGGTGGAGCTAAGCAATTTATGTTTTGACTTAATCCCAATCCCAGAATAATAATTGTAAATAAGATAAGTATTTTCATTTTTTTTCTCTTATTAATATTTTTTTCATGATTGTATTTTCTCCTTCTTTTTTTTAACTTGGTTCGCCAAACAATATATTCCCTGCATGTTCTGGAAAAGGTGCTCCAAAATTTTCTATAAACCTAGTGTCTTCTTCTTCATCTAATCCTTTCCCAATTCCAATATAATATTTAATACTAAATTTGTCTTTTACTTTTACAATTCCTATTGTATAGGCAATTCCCGTCGTTTTTCCCATATAGACTTCATACATCCCGCTAAACCATAATGATTTTATTTCTTTTTCCATTTTCCCTCCACTTAATTAATTGAAAAAACTAAGTCTGAAAATAAGATAGGTTTTTCAATAACCTTTTTTGATTTACAATAATCGCAAACCCCACATTTCGAAGGTTCAAATTGCCCTTCTTTTAGGGTTAAAATTCTGCCTATATTTTGTTCAACTGTACCTAATGCCTCATCTAATTCTTGTTGAGTAAATATAAGGCATTCAATATCTGGTTCTTTTTCTTTTGATATTGCTGATATAAGACAGGGCAATTTTTCGCCTGTATTAATTTCTACAACTTTTTGGTAGATTGCTAATTGAATGTCATATCCCCAGTATTTCCCAAAATCAATATATCCCAAGTCCTTTACCCAGAATGCTTTTTGGATACTGGCGCACGTTTTTAAATCTACTATTGTTTTTCCCTCAAAATAAGAATCAATCTTAATTTTCCAGTTTGCGCCAAATATTTTGGCTTCCATTATCACTTGCTTTTCACCACTTAATGTTTTCATGAAATATGCATCGCGCTCTATTCGTTTAATTAGCACTTCTGCTTGTAGATATTCTGCTCGTAGCTCTCCTTTCTTTGTATATATTTCGGGATTATTATTTTTAAAATCGTCTATCGTTCCTTCAAAATATGCGTCAACAAAACTACCTATAAGCATAGCCTTTGACGGTTCTTCTATATATTCTCCCTTAATTCGTGCTAATGCTCTAGCTTCACAACCCATGCTGCCTAGACTTCCCGCAAAATCTTTGTATTGCGAAGCGCTCATATATTTTTTGTTTGTTTCTTGATCATAGTAATTGCTGGGTGTTAATTTCATTCTTGTTATTCTCCTTTTCATAATTATTGGCGAATGGATCAATTATTTTATTATTATTATTATTATCAACATAATCTATTCGATTATCATTTAGTACCGCTTGATCGTTTATTATTGCTTTTTCCATTTTTGTTGATAATATTCCGTATTTTGATAAAAGCAATTTCAAAACAGTTTTTTTAGCCATCGCATCAAAATCATCTTTCCACATACCTTTATCTTTTTGATATGTTTTGCTATATTTTTTTGCGTGTTGTTTTACGGCTCCTAAAGACATGAAAAAGACTTTTTCAAAACCATTTAGAAGTCTATAATATGCTGAATATCCTATTATTTTACTTTTCTTTTTTTCTTCTAATTCTGAAAAGCTTAGTGGTTGCGCAAATTGAATTTCTCCTGTCATTCTATTGATGTATTCAATATCCCCTTCTGATACTTCTGTAGTATGCATAGTTTTATATTGCCCTGTCCTTATTCCGAGCTGTATAAAACCTTTATATCCCATTTGAAATTGCGCTTCCCACACTTTTTTATAGCTATTGTAGTACGGAATAATATAAGCAAACCCTAGATTTTTATTGATAGGCAATTCGAGTGCTGCTGCTAATATTCCTGCTGATATGACAGTAACGGGCGTACATTCTTGTAATTTTGGGTTGTCATTAGTTACAGAGATCAGAGAGCTTATAAAAATATTGGTCTTTTCGCCTACTACTTCCCTAAGTCTTTCTTGCATGTTTTCCTTTTCAATCACTAATTCTAACTTATTTTTTGTCATTATTTTTCCTCCATTTCTTTTTTAAAAATTAATTGATATTTTTATATCATTTAAATATTACTTTTGTATTATAATATTAATACTGTCGCTCACGTATTATAATATTAATACTGTCTACTACTTGACTGTAAATTTTTTCCTCTATTTCGTTTAAAAGCACTACATCTTTTATTTTTTTTGCTTCCCCTGTTATTTCTTTAGCTTTTTCGAGTACTTCTTGTGGTACTTCATAATCAGTTTCTACACAAGTACCTGTATATCCTATATCAATAGTAACTCTGTATTTTTTTTTAATCATTGTTTCCTCCTTATTTATTTAATTCATATTCAATTTGATCTTGAATTTCTTCATATTCTTCTTTTGAGAAATCTACTAGAGAAATATTATTTTGATTTTCCCTAATATCTTCAATCTCAAAATTAAGACTTCCAAAACCGAGCCTATTTTCTATCACCATAATATCTACTTCTAGCGTTCTTTTTTCCCCTAAGAAAACCTCTAAGGTGTGAGGATAAGCCGCTGGGATATTATTAACATCTCGAAAATCATCTAAAATTTTTGTAAATACGTCCATTAAATCACCTCCCTTAAATTAAAGCTAAAATTGTTATTTTCTACTTTTTCTATCAATCTATAGAAAACTTGAGATATTCTATTTTTTTCTTTCTTCATAGCTGGGATATAACATTTTTTAGTACAATGTGTAATTCGTAATTCTAGGCAAGCCAAAACTTCTTGCAAATGTTCTTTAATCCGCGCCAATACGTTCTCAAAAATGTCATCTTCCCATAGCTCTACATATCGAGGCCTCATCCCGTAAATTTCCATGAGATTAATAATATCTCTTAATTGCTCTAGCTTCTCCTGGTTTCCTTCTTCTACATGTTTTTTTTTCTCGAAAAATTTAAACAGTTTCATTTTATTTTTCCTCCTTTTTTTAGGATATTTTTTCATCCTTGTCATAAGCATATCACGAAAAAGAATTAATGTCAAGAAATATTTTATTTTTTTTTCTTGACATCTCTAGCTTATTTTTCTATTATACTTTTAGTTATTTAAAAAAATAAAGGAGTAAAACAATGGCTAAAAACATGAAGTTTTTTGAAAGGATTAACAAATTGAGAGAAATAAACGGATGGACGATTAAAGAACATGCAGAAAAGCTAGATATTTCACCAAAAATGTATGCGCATTATTTGAAAACAGAATATATGCCTGCAATAGTTTTTAAAAGAGCTATTAAATTACATAATTTAGATGTAACTAAAGCTCTTGAATGGCTATAAAACTAGAGAGAGGTGGGTTATGGCAAAAAAACGAATGTTTTCGTTAGATATTATTGATACAGACATTTTTCTTGATCTTCCTGCACAAGCACAATTACTATATTTTCATCTCAATCTTAATGCTGATGACGAAGGGTTTGTAGGAAGGCCTAAAAAAATTACAAAAATCCTTCAAATAGATATAGATAATTATGAATTGTTAGAAAAAAATAATTTCATAATAACTTTTGCAAGTAAAATTTGTGTAATTACAGATTGGTATATTCATAATACAATC
Source organism: Parachlamydiales bacterium (assembly GCA_050302075.1). Lineage (GTDB taxonomy): Bacteria > Chlamydiota > Chlamydiia > Chlamydiales > SM23-39 > JBNLAH01. The sequence goes on from JBNLAH010000008.1 coordinate 37,523, forward strand.
CGTAGCGATAGATGTACTCCCACAAATTACATGGAAGAGAAAAAGTTATTGAAAATAAAGGAAAATAAGCGCTATATAAAAAATGGTTGTCATAATGACAACCATTTGACAACCATTTGGCAACCCAGTATAGATAAGTATAGTATAGATAAGTATAGTATAGTAGAGAAGAGTATAGAAAAGAAGAGAAGAGTAGAGGGGAGTGCAGAGGGGAGAGACCTTGAAAGAAGAGAAAAAAACAGAAGAAATATTAAAATAACACCTAATGAAGAAAAAAGAAATAATGAGAGAAGAAAAAAAAGTAATAGTACTACCGCAGAAAAGCTGACACAAAAAGGATATATTCAACATGCAGACTATGTTTTTCTTCTTCCTGCTGAATATGAAAAGTTAGTACAAGTATACAGTACAGTGCTTACAGAAAATAGTATAAGCGCTTTTAATTTTTGGAAAATAGAAAAATATATTGATAATCCTAAAAATGCCTATAAATTTGATGATGCTATGAAGATTGAAAAGTGGGTAATGAAAATAGTAATTGACATAGCCGAAAACCAAAATAGAACAATCGTGAAAAAAATGAAAGAAAAAGAAAATCAAGAAAAATTAGAAAAAATAAGAAAAGAAAAACTAAAATCTGATACAAAAAAACTCAAAGACTTAGAAAATGAAGAAAAAATCCTTAATAATTTTTATACTACGCTTTCTGATCAAGAAAAAAAACAGATAGAAAAAGATATTCAGATAGAAATAGAAAGGAATATATATAATAAGCAATTTCCACAACAGATAAGATTAGCAGTAATTGAAAAATATTTTCAAAAAAAAGATAAAAAAACTTGACAAATAAAAAATATAGAGTATACTTAAGTCATGATATTTATGCTTATACTATGAAATCAATTAATTAATACCCAGAAAGCCTGTAAAAAGCCTTATTTTTTGCAGTTTTTTTCTCCTAATAAATATCATATTATCATACGCTTTCTGGGTATTTTTTTTAAAAATAAAAAATAAAAGAGGATAAAAGAATGAATGAAATGAAAATGATTAATATAAACAAGATTATGGTCTGTGGCAGGGTTACAAAAGATATTGAAATTAAGAAATATAAAGACAAAAAAGTAGCTAATTTTCGAATTGCAATTAACAGATACTCAAAAGATAAAAACGGACTTGATTGGAAAACAGACGTAACTTACATTAATTGCACGGCTTGGAATTATTTAGCTGATACTTTAGAAAAATCACCACAGAAGGGCACTCCGGTATATCTTGAAGGAAAATTAGTTCAAGCAAGCTATACAGATAAGAACGGAATAGAAAAATCTGTATTGAAAATAGCAGTAGATCAATTACAACTTATGTGGAAAGTGCCACAACAGAATGTTTCCTATTCACAAGATTTTGGGGAAGGTGAAATTCCACCTGATTATTTAGATGCGGAAGAAACGGACAGAGATGAAATTCCTCCTGATCCTCCAAAAAATACCGAGGAAATAGACAACGAGGAAATTCCTTTTTAAGAAAGGGGTATATTTATGAGAAAAAAAGAAATTAATAATCTTGCTAATGCAATAGCAGATTTATCAAGAAATGTTTTGAGTGAAAATTATATGTGGATTTTAATTTTCATTCAAAAACTAAAACTTGCACAATATCAAGTCCAAGAATTGTTTACTGCGCTTAGCAAAAAAAGTATGCCTTTTATTTTTGAGCAAGAGAATGAAGAAGAAGAAAGGCTTTTGATTGTGAAAGAAAGAAAAAGCGGTGAGGTACAAGCCGTAATCAATTGGAATTAGTAAGGTTTTCTTGATCCAGAAAAACAAGGAATGAGTCTTGTAGAAAAAAGCTAGAACTGATCTTTGTTGCAATATTCAACTACGAAATAGCTAGCTTTTTGAAGGGGAGGGGTTGTGCTTCACCCCTCCCTTTTTTTTACCACCATTTACAGTAATTGAAGTTTTGCCTTCAATTCTGCTAGCACCTTTTTTGCTTCGTCTCTTTTCTTTTTTGCTTTTGCCAGTATTTCTTCTCTATTTTCTTTGTATTTTTCTCTTCTCTTTTCTAATAATGTAGATCGATTATCTATATAATATCGATCATTGTATTTTTTTTTAGTTTTCTTTTTCTCTTCTTCTGTTTTTTTCTTTCCCATTCTTTCCTCCTGTTAGCAATATGAGTTTTCTTGCCAATACTCTTGTATTAGCTTTGCAGTTTTTTCTGTCAATGCTGCTATATGCCACCTACATATCATTTCTAGCGGATATGGATTGTGATAATCATAGATGAGAAAAGCCTCTCCGTTGATTTTCCCTACCCATTCTGCTTTCGTTTGATTGTCCGCAAAATTCATTGAAGGTTGTCCAAAAATTTCTATCATCTTCCTGTACGGGGCATTCACTAGATGATCTACCAGAAATGTTTCATCCGTAGCAAAGTTTTCGATTGTATCGATTGTGCCCATTTCTATTGTATATTTCACTTTTTTTATCCTCCTTTATAAGATTTTTTCTTCTTTATTTCTTGCTCTTTTTTTTATTTCAAAAAAGGAGCAAAATTCTTGCTTCATATATGGACTGTAGATGAAATATCCTTCTCCTGGTTGATTTTCTACACAACATAACATGTCATTGTAATATGTCTGACTTGTAGCGATGAGGCTACTATTTCCTCTTACTTTTTTCTGCCATGCCTTTTCTATTCCTTGCATAGTTTTACTTTTAGCGATTATTTTCCCCGTCTGATCCATGATTTTATATTTCATCTTACACCTCCTCTACTTCGATTTTTTCATATAGAGCAATATTAGTATCATATTGATCATTATGCGCGATTATCTTCTCGTTTTCTTTTTCGAGAAGATAATTATCATAATCTCTCGACAAAAATTCTTCTAAGTTTTGCGGTTCTTTGTCATTGCTCATATCATGACACCCAGCTTCATAGAGCGTGTACCATTCCCCGTAGATGCGAAGATATTTACGCTCAAAGTCTATTTGAATTTGTAATGTTTTCATTTGTTTTTCTCCGTTTGTTTATTTATTTGTTTTAGCGATCTCTAGTCTAATAGCCAGACTAGAGATCGCTGGTTTTTATTCCTCTTCCTCTTCCTCTTCTTCTTTCTCGTATTTTTCTCTTAGTTCTTCAATTTCTTCTCGCAGTCTCTCATTTTCTCTCACTAGTCTTTCTTTCTCTTTTTCGTCTTCTTCTCTTCGTATGATCTTTTCCCACTCTTTTTGGCTTTCTAATCTTCGCAGATTTTCTTCTTCAGTGTTCAACGGGTCCGTTAGAAGAAAATGTCCGTTATCGTACTTGTATTCTTCTGTTGCTTCTAACCATTTTTTCGTTTCTGTGAGCCAATCGTACACACAGTCAATTTCTGCTTGCATTTCCGGGTAGTACTTTTTGATCCATTCTAATTTTTTTTCTTGAATAATTTTTTCGTTTTCTTTTTCCATCTTTGTTGCTCCTTTTTGTTTTTTTTAGAGTTCTCTATTGATAGAGAGCTCTATTTCGTTTTCTATTCTTCGTTTTTGTTTATTTTTTTTCATATGTAAGTTGACCATTTTCAAAAATGTCTTTTTCTCTTTTTTTCATGTGTTCGATCATTTCTTCTTCGTCTACTTTCTCCCATCGATCATACCAATTTTGCCCCTCACTCATCCAAAACCATTCTCCGTCTTCATAGCTAATCTTTGTACACCCTCCTCCTCGACGATCGATTAACGAATCGTAAAATCCTAGCTCACAATTTCCAATTTTTTTCATTTTTGCAATTAATTTTTGTAATCTCATTTTTTTTCTCCTTTTTTGTTTTTTTTTAGCGTACACTGTGATGAACAGCATACGCTTTTTTCTATGCTCTTTTCTATTGATACTCTATCGTTATATCGATAGCTTCTTCTTCTTCAATTCCTTGAGCCTCTAGCTCATCAAGAAATTGATAACTTTCACGTTCATTTCTTATTTCTACATTATTGAGATAAGAAAGACATTGATTGTTCTTGTGATTGCTTAGTGCGTCTATTGCTAGCAGTAAGCATTTTCTTTCTACTTTTTCTGTAAGATTTGAGACTCCCACAATCTTCACTGTTCCTTCGTAGCTGCTGATTATGATCATGATTTTTCTCCTTTTTGTTTATTTATTTTTTCTCCAGCGCCTTACCTCCTCTCGACGCCGTTCTTAGTCTTGTTATAAGTATATCACACGCTTGCTATTTTGTCAAGTACTTTTTATATATTTTTTTTATTTTTTTTGAAAAAAGTTGAAAAGCATTGAAAACACAGGGCTTTTTTATTTATTTTTTTTTGAAAAAAATTATTTTTTCTTTCATATTATATATACTTGAAAAAATATTAAGCTTACATCTTTCTTTTTTTTCTTGACTTTTCCAAAAAAATATGCTACAATGAATGTGCTACCGCACTTCAATTATATCACGTGAGTTGATCTCGACTTGAGCGATAGCGAGACCAAGAGCTACCGACGAGGGGAAAACGAAAATATGAGGAATGAAAAAGAAATTCTTGACGACGATGACGGAAGGAGAGTGAAAAGAAACTGTGAAGAGATGCAGAAAATGATTGATGTTGCGAGACGAAGAGCGAAGATTGAAAAGATCATGAATGCTGAAATATTGCGAATACGTTTGAAGTATGAAGATATTTTGCGAGAATTAGAGATAGACTAACATCCAGTAAAACAAGGATTGAAACATAGTAGACAATGTTTACATTGTAAGGAAAGGGAAATGGCTAAAAAAACTATAAAAAATCCACGAGGAGCAGGTCGAAAGCCTTTAGACGGTGCTGATTGGGATACAGTTATAGCGAAATTAGAGCATGCTTGGTCATGCGGTTGTCCGGATGTAGAAGCGGTGTTGTATGCTGGGATTAGCATAGATATGCTGAATTATACTATCTATGTGAAACAGCCTGAGTTGAGAAAAAGACGAGACGAATTGAAAGAACGTCCTGCTATGAATGCAAGAATTAATGTTGCTGAGTCTATTAAGAAAAAAGACTTAGAAAATTCTAAGTGGTATCTTGAGAGAAAGAAAAAGAAAGAGTTTTCTAGTCGCGTAGAGAAAGTAGAGAAAGATGAGAAGATAGAAGACTTAGACGAGCTTATCGAAAAAATAAGAGGTGAGAAAAAATAATGAGTGATACGTCGCTTGCTATATTACTACTTTTCATATCTATTATATCTATTATTATATATATAGTTGCTTATCGCAATATGTTTGAAACTCAGAAAAAGCTTGAAGAACATCAAGATTTCTTTTTCTTTTTGCTTAGAATTTCTGAAAAAATCAAGAGAGGGGAAGAAATAGAAGAGCTGAAGAACTGCAAGGTTGGAGATATAGAAAATACGTCGAGAATAATTCGAGAGATGTGGCAGAAAGAAAAAGAAGGGAAAAAATGATAATGTTTGAAGATAGTTATAATAGTCTGTGTCGTATATATACTTGTGTATGTTGTCAGAAGAAAAGACCTGGCTGTAATCATGTTTTTTTGCCGTGGCCTCTCATTGTTTTAGAAGAAAAATTAATTACCTGTAATAATCTTTTAGGTGAAAAGATAGAAG
>JBNLAH010000009.1:0-22372 GCA_050302075.1 Parachlamydiales bacterium
CCCTGTTTCTGAAAGCTTTATAAATGAACTTTTGAAACTTTGTAAAGCTGATTGGTTATAATTTTTTTGATAATTTATCAACATAAATATTAATTAAAGTTAAATTAATATTATCATAGTTTAATCAAATAATAAATATTTAAAAAATTATGTTAATATTAAAAATAAATATTATCACGATTTATGAGAGATTTGTTATATTAACTCCAGTTATAATCACCACAAGGGTTTTGTATGGACAACAAAAAATTTACCTGTGGTTTTTTTATTTCATCAATATTTTTCTTTGAAATAACTTAAATTTTGTTTTTCCTTGGAATTAGGCTACAAAGCCAAAAGACAACACTTATTAAAATCGTTTCAATATATTTTTTATATCTAGACGATTTTTAGTTCAGGTTACAAGAGAGTGACAAAACTCCAATTTTTAGAAAATGAAGTGATTTATCGTAACTTAAAAAGCTAAAAACATGCTGATACAAAAATTGAAAATTAAAGACTTAGAAAAACTTCGGAAGAGGAGGGATTCGAACCCCCGGTTGGTTGCCCAACTTCTGTTTTCAAGACAGACGCATTCGGCCACTCTGCCACTCTTCCAGAATTAATAAGTGATCAATTATAAGATATTTAAAAAAAAACTCAAGAAAATTGCTTTAAAAAACGAACATCATTTTCAGTAAACATTCGAATGTCTGGAATATCATACATTAAAAGTGCAAGTCTTTCAATTCCCATTCCCCATGCATAGCCATTGTATTCTTCAGAATCAATCCCACCTGATTTTAAAACTTCAGGATGAATCATTCCAGCGCCACATACCTCAAGCCAGCCGGTGTATTTACATATTTTACAGCCATTTTTACAGCTACATTCAATATCTACTTCCATCCCAGGTTCTACAAAAGGAAAATAACTAGGCCTGAATCTAGCTTTAACATCTCTTTCAAAAAGCTTTGACCAGAATTCTTCCATAGTTGCATAAAGGTCTGCAAAAGAAACATGCTTATCTATATAAAATCCTTCTATCTGATGAAAAAATACATGCGATCTTGAAGAAATTGTCTCGTTTCTAAAACACCTACCAGGGGCTATAACCCGGATTGGAGGCTCATTTGTTTCCATAACCCTTACTTGTACATTACTAGTATGAGTTCTTAGCATCATATCATCAGTTATCCAAAAGGTGTCTTGCATATCCCTAGCCGGATGATCCGGAGGAAAGTTCAACCCTTCAAAATTATAGAAATCAGAATCGATATCAGGTCCATACTGAACAGCAAACCCCATCTCTATTAAAATTTGGATAGCTTTGTCCATCAGCTTTGTAACTGGATGAGTGCTTCCAAGAGATCGCTTTCTACCAGGCAATGTAATATCTATAGCTTCTTCTTTACATTTCTTCTCGTACTCTTGGGATTTTAAGCGAGCCAAGCTATTTTCGCAGTGTGAGCTGAGTTCTTGTTTTAGATCGTTAATTGCTTTTCCTAAAGCAGGCCTTTGATCTTGTTCACATGTTTTGAGTTGCATCATTAGGTCTTGAACCGGACCTTTTTTGCCTAGATATTTTACTTTGAGGGTTTCAATTTCTTTTGTATTGTCGACTTTATTTAAGTCAATTAAGAAACTAGAGCGAAGATTTTCAATTTTTTCTAAGATTGACATTTTTTTTCCAAATAGCGCCTATGCTAAAAATAGCATAGGCATAAACTTTGTTAAGCAGCTAGAGCTTGCTTTGCAGTATTTGCAATTTGACTAAATGCAGCAAGATCATGAATTGCTAAATCTGCTAGCATTTTTCGGTTAATTAAACAACCAGCTTTGCTTAGGCCATGAATTAATTTGCTATAACTAATTCCATTCATTTTAGCAGCAACTCCGATTCGAATAATCCAAAGCTTTCTAAAGTCTCTTTTTTTATGCTTACGATGCTCGTAATTATAAGCCATAGCTTTCATTACAGCATCTTTTGTTAAGCGCAAGTGGTTTTTTCTATCTCCAAAAAACCCTTTTGCCTGCTTAAGCAGTCGCTTTCTTCTTTTTCTAGAGGCGACGGATGATTTTACTCTTACCATTTTAGAATTCCTCCGACTTTAAGCAACACCCAAAGCTCTTTTATACATCTTTTCTAATGATGGATGTACAAGAGATGGCTTTCTTAGTTGCCTTTTTCGTTTTGATGATTTTTTTGTAAGTAAGTGACGTTTGCCAGCGCATGATCTTTTAAGCTTTCCAGTAGCTGTAAACTTAAAACGCGAAGCTATACTTTTATTAGTTTTCATTTTAGGCACGACACAACTCCTATTTATTTTTGTATCTTTTTTCCAATTGGAGCTAACACAGTTGAGATGTTTCTCCCCATTAATTTAATCTGAGATTCAATGATTGCCACTTCATTTAGCTCTTCACAAAATCTATTGACCAGGTCATATCCTAGATCTTTATGTAACATTTCCCTACCGCGAAATGAACATGTAACTTTTACTTTGTTTCCTTTCTGAATAAACTCTTTAGCACGTTTGATTTTTGTATTCAAATCATTGTCGTCGATATTCGGTTTCAATTTAACTTCTTTTACTTTTACTTGGTGCTGAGACTTTTTACTCTCTTTTTCTTTTTTTGATTGATGGTAAAGGTATTTTCCATAGTCAATCAACTTGCACACAGGTGGTTCTGCATTTGGGGCTATTTCTACAAGGTCCAAGCCAACGTCCTCAGCTCTTCTTAATGCCTCAGGAACCGTCATTAATCCTAATTGGCTGCCATCACTTCCGATTACCCTCACTTTAGCAGCTCGAATTTGTCTATTGATTCTCAATGTTATCCTTCTGTTTGAGTTTACCTAGCAGTTCATAAAGTTTAAGTCGTTGCATTTCATGTCCATTTTCGAAACGTAATGCGATTGTTTCTGTCTTCGCTTCTTTTTCTCCAATAACTCCGATAAATGGAATATCTTGCATTTTCGCGTTAAAAATTTTTTCATTTAGCGATTTGTCTGAATCATCTATATCAACACTAAATCCGCTTTCTTGAATGGCCACTTTAACATCATTTGCATAATCAATACACATCTTATCAAGTAAGATCAACCTTATTTGCTCAGGCAAAATTTCAAAGGCTGGATTATCGCTTTCAGCTATCAGGGCTATCCACCTGTTTAAAGAACTACAAAAATCACTTTCTACTGTGTTTTTACTTAATTTCAAAGTAGAAATATTCCATTTTCTTCCGATTTTATCGCTAGCAAAAACTCTTAGTTCGCAATCGGGTTCTGCACTATGTAGTTCATACTCTAAGTCTAATACCTCTAAGGCCTTCTTAAAGGCTGCTTCTTTGTATTTGAACTTGAGATTAGCAGAAACACATAGCTCAAATTCAAACCTAAAGCCTAAAATATTAAGCATTTTTACAATCGATTGCAAGTAAGAAATGCATTCACCTAAAAACTCATTTTTAAAAATAAAAGTTGTCCTTTTGATCGAAACATTTATTTGAGAGTTAAACAAATCTTTTTCAAAAATATCAGAATTTTCTCCAAAAACAACTTCGAAAACCTTATTTAAACCCAAATTGGGATTTTTTAATAACTCAATATGCTTAATGGGAAAAGACTGGAGCGGTTTATATCCAGAAGTCATCATTTCGTCAGTAATTATTTTTAAAATTTTATTTTTTAAAATAACTCCTTTGGAATAGAAATAAATTTGATCATTATGAAGATCAAACCATTTTCTTTTCCTTCCCATTGTTAAAAAATTATTTCCCTCATAATCTTTTAGGTCTTTTAGGAATTTAGAACATTCTTTTGCATCTTCGAAAACCAACCCTGAGACTCTATAAATGTTTTCATCTATTTTTTCGAGCTTATGCAATTTTATAAAAAATTTATGATCCTCCTTTATGGAACTCTCGAGCGGAAAATAATCAACAAAACCATCTACTTCGATTAGATTAACTAAAGGCTTGTCAGTATTGATATTTCTCTTAACTTGGCCTAAATGCTCCAAGTAATTTTTTGCATTATCGACCATCATTTCTTTAAAAGAAATTTTAGGATTGGAAGTAACTTTATTGGTAACTCTTTCTAATTCTTCTAAATGACTTTCCGAAATCGGATAAGGGAGATAAAAATCATAGTAAAAATATAATTGATCTTGGCCGTTTTCAATAAATTGAATCTCTGGCAAGACCTTTTTGGCTGCTGATGCAAAAAAAGTAGCAGCTAGAAATTTTCTTTCAATTGATTTTTTACTCATAGATAAATTTGGGATATAGCTGACTCGAACAGCTGACCTCCACGATGTCAACGTGGCGCTCTAACCAACTGAGCTAATACCCCTCAATTTTTTTAGAACCAACATTTTACAAATTTCTTTGATTAGAGGCAATTATTTTTAATTCGCGTTTGTCTCTCATTTGACTTATAAAAGCAACTAATTCAAAATTTAAAGAAAAAAGCAGCTTTTAAAATTATTTATTATGATAGCAGTTATTACTGGTTCTAACAGGGGGATAGGCCTAGAGTTTTGTAAGCAACTCAAAGAAAAAGGCTATGAAATTTTTGCTCTTTGCAGATCTTTTAGTGATGAACTTAAAAAGTTAAACATTCAAATTATTGATAATGTCGATGTCAGAAATATAGATAGTTTGAGAACTGCAAAGGAAAAAATAAATAAGCCGATAGATTTACTAATTAACAATGCTGGAATTTTCCTTCAAGACGATTTAAAATCTTTAAATTTTAAAACGCTGCAAGAGCAATTTGATGTAAATAGCTTAGGTCCTCTAAAAGTAACTTTAACTTTATTACCCTTAATGAAAAAAAGTACTAAAGTTGCAATGATAACAAGTAGATTGGGTTCTATCGAAAGTACAACAGAATCTAATTACTTTGGGTATAGGACATCTAAGGCAGCATTAAATATGATCAGCAAGATTTTATCTATAGAACTTAAACCCAAAGAGGTACCTGTAGGAGTTTTCCATCCAGGTTACGTTAGAACTGACATGACAAATCACAAGGGTGATCTGGAGTCAAATACCTCAGTCAAAAATATGTTAGCGCTATTAGAGAACCTAAATCTTGAAAATAGTGGGACCTTTTGGCATGAGAACGGATCCATAATTCCTTGGTGAAGCATTTTTTACAACTTATGAGCAGCAACTATAAAGAACACCTTAGTTATACACAAAATTTCTGGAACGATATTTTAAATAAAGGAGATAGCGTTATTGATGCAACGGTCGGTAATGGCTATGACTGTCTTTACTTAAGCCAAAAGGTACTAACTGAGAGTGAGGGATGCATTTTTGGCTATGACTTGCAAAAAGTCGCTATTGAAAATACTTTAAAAAGATTATCAGAGGCCATTAGCCCTAACTGTCTGAAAAGGGTTAAGCTTTTTAACAAGAGCCATGAAAATTTTGAAGAAGTTGAAAGTGACGTCATAAAACTGATTACTTATAACTTGGGATACTTACCAGGATCTGATAAAACAGTACAAACAAAAGCTTCGACAACGTTAACTAGTATAAAAAATGCAATTGCGTTAGCCCCCAGATATATCTCAATTGTTAGTTACTCAGGCCACGCTGAAGGAGAACTCGAAGAGAAGGAAATATTGTCTTTTTTAGAGAACGTGCCTAAAGACCAGTGGACGATTTCATGGAAAAGGTGGATTAATCGAAAGCTTTTTCCATCTGTCTTCTTATTGAAGAACAGAGCTGACTAGGGATTAGGCATTGGTTCATTGAAGTTAAGTGAATCATTTTCAGATGGAATTTTAAGCGTTTTTTTTATTTCATGCATGAAATAAAAACTCCCTAAAACTAACACAAACTCATTCTCTTTTTTAATAACATCTTTAATGGCCTTTGAAAAGTTTTCATGTTTATAGATTGGAATATTTTTCGAAAACTTATGATACAATAAGTCTGGGTCTGAAAGTCTTGGGTGAGATGACTTGGCTAAATGAATTTCCTTAGAAAAAGCTTCAAGATAATTACAAAAAAGAGTTATTTCCTTATCTTTTGAGATCCCCAAGACAACAACATACTTTCTATCACCAAATTTTTTTTCTAAGGACTGCTTAAGTCTTTTTAATCCATCTATATTATGAGCAACATCTAAAATTATTTTCCTGGGGAAAATTGAAAACTCTTCTATCATATCTGTTTGACTATAAACCTCCAATCTACACATTGGCCGCTTAGCAAGACCGTAGCTAATTGACTCTTCTGAAATAGAGAATTTTTCTTTCAAAATTGATAAAGCTTGTTTAGCAATAGATTGGTTTTCATCGTCATAAGATATAAAATTCTCATCAACTTTATGTATTGGAGCAAACAATTCTTTTGCTCTTTCAAAAATTGATGGGTATAAAGCTTTGGAACCTAATATAACTGGTGTTTTGAGCTTGATAATCCCAGCTTTTTCTTTAGCTATTTGATCTAGCGAGCTACCAAGTAAATGCTGGTGATCATATCCAATTGATGTGATTATGCTGATATCTGAAGATAATACATTTGTAGCATCAAGCCTACCACCAAGTCCCACTTCAATAACGGCAAAATCAACTGATTTCTTATGAAAAAAAACAAAAGCTAAAAGGGCCAATATTTCAAAAAAATTCAAATCAACTTTTAAAGGTTTTAAAGCCACAAATAAAGCGCTTAATTCTTTTTCAAATTCATAGTCTGACATTAAAGAGAAATCAACCATTATTCTCTCTTTAATGCTAGAAATATGGGGAGATGTAAAAAGACCTACTTTATAACCAGCAGTACTAAGAGTTTTTGCTATTTTGTAACAGACTGAGCCCTTACCGTTTGTTCCAGCTACATGAATAACTTGGGTATTTTTTAAAGGCTCATTCAAGAAATGATAAGCTTTTGATATATTTTCAATACCATATTTAGCATTAGGCTTATTTATCAAATCCTTTAGCTTATTTAATGCATCACTCATAAAGACGAAAAAAAATTTCTTTGTTTACCCAAGAACATCCAAGTGGAATGTGAGGTTTAATACTACCGTGAAAATCTGATCCGCCAGTAATTATTAAGTTCTTTGCTTTAGCAATATTGACCCATTTTTTCTCATAAAATGGTGACAATCTACTATAATAACATTCAATTCCATCAAATGGCATCTTTAGCAAAGCATCGATAAAATTTTGTTTTTTATAAAAGTGTGGATGAGCAACCACAGCATATCCTTTTGCGGCATGAATTGCGTCAATTACGTCTTTTGGATGATGCTTCAACCCACTCACAAAGCATTTTCCATCATCCCCTAAGTATTTATCAAAAGCTTCTTGAATGCTATTTACGAATCCTTTTATTTCCATTACCTGTGCAATGTGCGGTCTTCCTATGGTTTTTCCTTTATAGTCTGCATACTTTTTAGAAACTTCTAGTAAATCATTTTCACTTATATCGAAGCCAATTCGATTGAGTTTCTCCAATATCTTCTTATTGCGAAGCACTCTAGTCGATTGAACTTCTTTTACAAAATAGCGAAAAGAGTCGCAGAGTAATTTCCTTCCATAAGCTAAAATATGAACTGTTTTGCCAACAAAAACTGATGAAATTTCAACCCCAGGCATTAAGTAAATATCAAGTTCTTCTGCTAGCTTTTGTAAGTTAGGTGTATATGCATCAAGTGTGTCATGATCTGTTATTGATATTCCTGATAGATTTTTTTCTTTGGCTAGCAGCAAAATTTTTTCCGGGCTCTCGGTCCCGTCAGAGTGTAGGCTGTGGCAATGGAGATCTGCTCTAAATTCATTTTCCATAAGGTATATACCTGATCTCTTCGTTTAATAAATAACCTGTTTGCTCTTCTACTTTTGTTTTAACATATTCAATTAGATTAAGGACGTCATCAGAAGTTGCATTGCCTTCATTAATAATAAAGTTGGCATGCTTCTCTGAAACAACCGCACCTCCAAAGCGCTTATTCTTCAAACTACATTTATCAATTAGGTAAGCTGCAGGTACATCCTTTTTAGGATTTTGAAAAACACACCCAGCGTTATAACTTGAATAGGGCTGGGTTTTTATTCTATAACTAGTTAATTCTTTTTGTAGTTTTTTTCCACCTTCCATTGATTTTAATTTAAAGGTAGCTTCTAAGACAATGCCTTTTTTCTTTTGCAAACTAGATCTACGATAAGAAAAGTCTAATCTATCTTTTTCTAAAGTTACTAATTCTAGCTCATCTGTTAAATAAACAATTTTCTCAAGCACATCTGATGTTTGATAACCATTAGCTCCAGCATTCATAAAAACTGCACCACCGACTGTGGCTGGAATTCCTGCTGCAAACTCTAAACCAGTTAATCCAAGTTGGAGCAGTTTATGTGCCAGAAGTGGATATTTATAACCGGAACCTACAACTACAAAATTATCTTTGATATTCAAATGGCTTATTTGGTTTAAAATAACTAACCCATCAAAACCTTTGCTGTCGATTAACATGTTTGAGCCTTTTCCGATAACTAAAAACTTCAGATTGTTTTTTTTAGCAAATCTTATGGCTGAAATTGCATCTTGGACAGCTTTAGCACAAATAAAATATCTAGCTGGCCCACCAATTTTGAATGTAGTAAATTCTTTTAAAATGACATTAGCCTGAAGCTTGATCGGCAAGTTCGAACCCTTTCTTATAAATCGTATCTAAAACAGCGTTCACGAATTTAACGCTATGAGGTGTGCTATATTTTTTTGCAAGCCTGATCCCTTCAGCTATTGATACTTTTTCAGGGATTGTTTCTTCATAAAGAAATTCATACAAAGCTAGCCGCAAAATATTTTTTTCAACATTTGAGATCCTCTCAAATGCATAATCAGAAGAAGTTTCTGCGATAATATAAGGATCAATCAATTCTATTTTTTTCTTGATATGTTCAAATGAATCAAAACAAGACAGTGCGTTTTTTTTAGAAATTTTGTTTTCACTCATTATGAAAGAAATTAACTTATCCATATCCGAATCTAAGCAATTAAGATCATGACAATAAAGGAGTTGAAAAACTATTTCTCTAGATTTTTGTTTTGGCAAAGACATTTTTTAAAAACCAAAATTAAACACAATTGCCTAAGTTTAGCAGATAAGCGGCAAAAAAAGTAGTTATTATTTTTCTAAACTAGATCTTAACATCCAAGCAGATTTTTCATGAAAAGCAATTCTTTTAATCAGCATATCAGCGGTAATGTCATCATATTCATCTTGAGAGAGTCTAACTAGTTTTTTTGTTGCCTTTGCAATTTTTTCATGGTCAGCGATCAAGGCCCCAATCATCTGATTTTGCTTTAAGGATTTCTTTTCTTCTTTAAGTTGGGTAAGCTTTTTGAACTCAGTAAAAGTAGCTGGAGCAAATTCACCAAGTGCTCGAATCCTCTCTGCTACTTCATCCACCGCCTCGGCCATATCTTCATATTGCTTTTCAAGCAAAATATGAAACGAATAAAAATTTGCTCCTACCAAGTTCCAATGAAAGTTCTGAGTTTTTAAATAAAGCATATACGAATCAGCTAGGAAGTGCTTTAATCCTTCAGAAATCTTCTTTCTACTACTTTTTTTTATTCCAGTATCGATTTCCATCTCGTTTTCCTCTTGTTTATTTTCAAAGTATCAAAATTTACTGAATATGCAAGTAAAACTTGAACAATGCAACTTGGATTGATATTTTGAGTATTTATTTTTCAAAAGGTGAAGTAAAGTGCTTGGTATTTTTTTGGACACAGAGACAAATGGACTAAACTTCTTGAAACATAGAATTTTAGAAATTGCGATTAAGATTCACGATTTAAGTAGTAAACATGAATATGGTAGCTACGAGTCAAAAATTTTTATTTCTTTTGATGAATGGAAAGAAAGTGACCCAAATTCCCTTGCTGTCACAGGGTTTACATTTCAAGAAATTGAGAGAGGTAAAAAAATATCTAGGGTAAAAGATGAGATTATTCAACTGTTTCAATCAAACAATATCGGGAAAAATAATTCAGTTTTTATCTGCCAGAACCCATCTTTTGATAGGGCTTTTTTTTCACAAATTATAAACCCAGATGAACAAGAAATACTAAGTTTGCCATATCACTGGTTAGATTTAGCTTCAATGTTTTGGGCTATAAAAACAACAAGAGAGAAAAGTTTCGGATATAGCGAGGTCGACTTTTCAAAAGATCACATTGCAATTGATTATAACATCGAACCTGAGCAAAAGCCTCATAGGGCTATGAATGGAGTCAGGCATTTGGTTAAATGTTATGAGGCTATTGTTGGTTTCCCTTTAACGACTCACAACTCTTCTTTCATTCAATAACTTGTATCAGTGATTTTAACTTTACCGCGAAAAATATGATATGCCCATGCTCCATAAGCAAATACAAGCGGAACCCCAATTGCAGCAATTGTTAATAAAACCTTTAATGTAAAGTCAGTTGATGATGAGTTAGAAACTGTTATGCTATAGTTCACAGGATCAATTGAAGATCGAATGATATTTGGATACACTCCCCATAAAGCTGTCATCAATAAAAAGGCAATAGCCACACAAGAGAAGATAAAAGCATAGCCATCTCTTTCCTTTTTAACCAAGATAGGGATAATAATAATTGATATTAGCGCAACTATCGGAAAAACAAATAAAATTGGATATTTTAGCATAGGCTCAATCATAAAGGGCAAATGACGGATTGTTGTCACGGTAAGTGCTATGTAAAGTAATATAAAGATAATTATACTTGAATTAATCCACTTTCGTAGCCGTTTATGAAGTTCACCTTCAGTTTTCATAAAAAGAAAAATAGTTCCATGCATCGCCAAAATGGCGATTGCCGTAAAACCTACTAAAATTGAGTATGGATTTAATAGCTCAGAAATACTTGCCGAATATTCAAAAGACTCATCAATTGGTATTCCTTGAACTACATTTCCTAAAGTAAGGCCTATAGTAAAGGCAAAAATAATGCTGGCAAATGAAAATGCAAAGTCCCAAGTACCCCTCCAGAATTTACTTGGCTTTTTACTCCTAAACTCAATTGCAACTGCTCGGAAAATAATTGCTGCAATAAAGATCATAAAAAGATCATAAAATCCTGAAAATAAGCTTGCATAAGCCGCTGGGAAACCAGCAAAAAGCCCCCCCATGATAACAACTAGCCATACTTCATTTCCATCCCATACAGGACCTATAGAGTTTAAAAACACCCTTCTATCATTGTCAGTTTTTCCAAATAAATGGAGAATGCCCACTCCCAGGTCAAATCCATCTAAAACAGTGTACATGATCAAAGATGCCCCCAAGACCATAAACCACAGAAGTTGCCATAAAGTCAAATTGTCCATAATTTTTTAAGCTCCACTAGATTCTTCATATGGGTTTGTATAAACTTCAGCCGTATCCGGCTCTTTTTCATATTCTGTTGGTCCATGTTTTATCTTTCTGTCCAATAAAAATATAAACAAGCAGAATAAAAGGGCATATATAAAGGTAAACATCATAAGTGAACCTATTACCTGGCTAGTAGAAATGTTCAAGGATACCCCTTGAGATGTTCTTAAAAGATTATAAACTATCCAAGGTTGCCTTCCCATTTCTGCAGAAAACCATCCAGCCTGCTGAGCGATATGAGGTATCACTACAGCGAACACTAAAGGCCATAAGAGCCACTTAGCATTCTCTAGTTTTTTTCTTTTTAGCTGTATCAGGGCTATAAGTGCCAGTGTAAACATAGCTCCCCATGCTAACACCATTATGTGATAAGTTTGAAAAACCACTCCCACATTGGGCCAGTCTTCTTTTGGAAACTGATCTAGTCCAGTGACTGGAGTTTTAAAATCTCGATAAGTTAAAAAGCTTAGTCCTCCAGGAATGGATATAGAATGAACTTTCTGATTTTCAGCATCAACCCATCCTATGACTGATATTGGCGTATAAGGCTTTGTTTCAAAGGTTCCTTCAAATGCAGCAAGCTTTGCTGGTTGGTGCTTTGCAACAAGCCTAGCACTAGAATCACCTGATATCAGCTGCATAATTAATGTTATCATAGCGACAAAAAGGCCTATCTTCATCATTGACCTGGCTACATCAATATGCCTTTGCTTAATGATATAATACGCGCTTACACTTATTACAAAAAAAGCACCGGTTACCCAGCAGGCAATCAAAACATGAATCAGTCTATCCATTGAAGATGGATTAAAGACCATTTCAGAAAAACTTGAAATAACAGCCCTTGCATTTTCTCCTGTCCCCTCAATTTTATATCCTGCCGGTGTCTGCATCCATGAGTTTGCCACAACAATCCAAACCGCACTAAAGTGAGCTCCCAAAGAAACACAAATCGTTGCAAAATAATGAATGCCAGGTTTAATTCGATCCCAACCGAATAACAAAATGCCTAAAAATCCCGACTCTAAGAAAAAAGCAAAAATTCCCTCTGCTGCAAGCGCGCTCCCAAAAACATCTCCAACAAACTTTGAGTACCTAGCCCAATTTGTCCCAAAAGCAAAGGTCTGCACTATTCCAGTTGCAACTCCAACCGCAAATACAAGTGCAAATATTTTGATCCAAAACTGAGTCATTGCTTTATATTTTGGATTCTTTGTTTTTAAATAGAGTCCTTCCATTATAACTAGCATTAGACCAAGTCCAATGCTTATTGGAGGAAATAGATAGTGAAAAGAAACATTCAAAGCAAATTGTATTCTAGATAAAATCAGAGGATCCATGCTCAAACCAAGTTGTTGTGACTCAAGTGATCGTGACAATATTTTAATTTTTAGTCAACAAAACAAAAGATTTTAGCTGACAATACCTTACAGTTTAAGGATGGAAAAGATAAGGCTATCAGAGTTTTTAGAATGTGGTATTTTATTGATCGAGATCCCAGCTAGATAGCATTATCTTCTTGTATAGAAGAAGACTCGCCAAGTTATTCTACCTTAATTATTTAACAATTTAAGTTAATAAATTACAAAATATATCAATAAATTTATTTTTAATTAAATCGTTTATTATCTATAATTAACTACAATAAAAGTTGATTTATGAAAACAGCAAATATTTTTAAAAATTTACAATCGGTTAACTTTTTCACCAGTTATAGCAAATGGGCAAATAATCTAAATGCTACAGATTATAAGCTAGTGAATAAGTCATTAAAAATTGCAGCTCTTGCTTTGTCTATATTTGTGCTTATAGGTAGTGTTTTTATTTTTGTATTTAAAGACATACCTATGCTCATTAAAGAAGCTTATAATTCATTAGCTAAAAATGAATCAAATGGAGCTCAAATTCTAAAACCCCTTTTTGTTATAGGAGCCGGATTTTTAGCCTATAATGCCTATGAATCTATCCTTAATAAAATTAACTATATTAAAAAAAATGCCCTAGCAGCTGGTACTATAACTTTATTAGTAGGAGTCGGAGTCAGCGCTTATTCAATGGGATATTTACACATATAATTAAAATCAATTATAGCTCTTTTTTTTAAGTTTTTATAGCCTCCCAAAAACCCTAGTTGATATAAAAAGATAATAATTTTCAGAAATTAACTTGGTTTCATTTAAAAATTAATTTCAACTCAGTTAAAACTCTTGATTGCTTAATATTATTTAGATATAAAGCCTTTCCTTAATTTAACTTAAGGAATTGAATGAACAAATTTTCTTTAATGGGGATCTTAAATGTTACGCCAGACTCATTCTTCGATGGCGGAAAATACCTTTCTACAGAAAGTATAGAAAAACGTATAGACCACATGATAGATAATAAAGTAGATATTATTGATGTTGGAGCTGAATCAACAAGGCCCGGCTCTGATCGCATTTCTACCGAAGAGGAAATTAAAAGACTAACTCCAGCTCTTGAAATTCTCAAAAATAAAAAAGCTTTTTTTTCAATTGACACAATGAATCCGAGAAGCGCTTCTTTCGCACTAGAAATGGGTGCTTCAATAATTAATGATGTGAGTGGTTTTTCAGACCCTGAAATGATAAAGCTTTCAGTTCAAGCTCAATGCCAAGTTTGTGTCATGCACATGCAAAAAAACCCAAAATCAATGCAGGAAAGCCCCTATTATCCCAATGGGATAATGCCTGCATTAATAGACTTTTTTAATCAAAAAATTGAGCAACTAACTAATAGTGGGATCAAAAAATCTAATATTATTATTGACCCCGGAATTGGATTTGGAAAGACTGTTCAACATAACTTGGATATCTTTAAAAAACTAGCTGAATTAAAACAATTTGGTTGTAAAATACTTGTCGGTGCATCGCGGAAATCTTTTATGAGAAAAATTATCGGAAAAAATGCACAAGAACTATTGCCAGCAACTCTTGTGATGAATACAATAGCCCTGTTGGGGGGAGCTGATATTATTAGGGTTCACGATGTATCTGAGCATTCAGATCTTGTAAATCTAATCTCCCGTTATAATTCAGGATAATTAATGATATATTTTTACCCTTTTATTCCATTTATTGAAGTGATGATTCTTACAATCATCTTAAACTATTTCTTGTCTTTTTTTTGGAATACTAAATCAATGGATTTAGTTTGGGGTATTTTTGCTTTTTTACTGTTGTTTGCTGCATCAAACTGGTTAAAACTCCCAGTTTTGCATAAAATTATGGTCTTAATGAGCAACGTAGCAGTTATTGCGCTTATAGTGATATTTCAACCCGAGCTTAGGGTTGCTTTATCTAAGTTAAGCTTAAAAGGAAGACGTTATAAAGAGATCACGGAATTCGATAAATTTCTAGATCAGTTGGCAAACTCTACCTATAGATTAGCCGAAAAACGCATTGGAGCTTTAATCGCAATTGAAAATGAGGACTCTTTAGATGAGTTTGCGCAAAAGGCAGTAATACTAAATGCTGATTTTTCATCAGAATTATTAGAAACCGTGTTTGCTACAACAACTCCCCTGCATGATGGAGCTGTGATTGTTAGAGATAGAACAGTTTTAGCAGCAGCTGTAATATTACCACTAGCAGAAGATACTTCACAGCTTGCCAAATCAATGGGAACTCGTCACAGAGCAGGACTTGGACTTTCCCACTTAACTGATGCCCTAGTTGTTGTAATTTCTGAAGAAACCGGAAAAGTATCTATTGCAAGAGAAGGGATAATGACACGTGGAGTTAAAATAGATCGGTTCAAAGGAATTGTCCGTAGTATATTCAACCCACCATCTCGAATGAAATTACAACCAAAATTTAGTTTTAAGGAATGGATTAAGCAATGAAAACCTTACTTAGAAGGCTATTTATTAACAACTGGCAAAGAAAATTAGTATCTTTAATTATTGCTGTAATCATTTGGCTAGTAGTTAATTATTCTTTGACTGTTAATAAAACTGTCCATGATGTATCGGTAAGGGTAATGAACATCCCAAAGGGAAAAGCAGTTGAAGGTTTGCAAAGTAATGGTTTTTTGAACAAGAAAATATCGTTAAACCTATCGGGAAATAAAAGGTTAATTGAGCAACTTAACTCTTCTAACTTAGAAATTGTAATTGATGCAGCGGAAAAAGACTCTGAGTGGATTGCCACAATATCAAAGGAAAACTTATTTTGTAGAAATCCAAATATTAGTTTAGTTAGAGGTCTAAGAAGAGTTAGTGAAGTAGATTTAATTTTAAGATTAAGCAAACTAGTTAAAGAGCGAATTCCAATAATAGTGACAGAGCCTATCGGAGAAGCTCCTAAAGGCTATCAGTTTAATGACGTCTTCCCCTATCACTTGTATATGACGATCCAAGGACCGGAAGATGTTGTTAAGAGACTAAAATCAAAAGGAATTAAACTAACATTCAATTTGAATGAAATAACTAAGAATGATTTAGATCATTTACAATTAAACCCAGACGCCATAAGAATAGATGAAGTAAGTTACTTAGTTCCTGATAGGTGGAAAAAAATAATACTTCCATCTTTAACTAATAAGCCTGTGTTAATAGATGACCCAAAGGCAAAAACGCTCAGAATTGACTTTCTTAAAACAGATCTAATTCCTTTAAATACAGCTATTCCAATTAATGTATATTATCCTGAAAAGCACTCTGTTAAGATCAATCCAAACACTTACAAGTTAAAAGCAAATAACTTCATTAAAGATGTAAATGGAGTTATGGTTATTGATCAACCTTTATATGTGAAGGGCGTTAGTAAGATATTTTTAGATATTGTTAAAGATAGAATACAAATAGTCTCTGTGGCGGCTCCAAGAAGTGAAAGAAAATATTTGCTATGGAATGTCCAATTTATTTATCCACATGACCTTGAGAATCGCTATATAGCAAAAGTATTAGCACAAAAATCACATGAAGTAAACACTCTATCCCCAAAGCTTAGGGAGGAATACCTAAGAAATAGATTTAGAAATTATATGAGCCGGTTTCGACTCTACACAGCAGATAATGAAAAGCTAACATTAAAAATTGAGCTTAGCTCTAAAGCTATTGACATACAACCTGTAAATTTATCTTTAATTACGAATAATGAAAATAACAATTCTAAAAAGCTCGCTAAATCGTAATGGTGGACTAGAAAAAAATGTCTGGCATATAGCTGATGCCTTTTCAAAAAAAGGACATAAAGTAAAAATACTGACAACTAATTGTGAATACAGATCTTCGAAGTTTGAGATTGTATCATTTAAGACACCTAAAGCTGGTTTAAGTTTTCAAAAAATTCTCCGCTTTGATAAAGACTGCAGTAACTATCTAGCTAAAAACCCCTCAGATATAATTTTTGGGATGGACCGTAACTCTAGCCAAACCCACATAAGAGCCGGAAACGGGGTTCATCAAGCTTATCTAGATATTAGAAAAAATGAATCAAGCTTTCTAAAAAAAATCTCATTTTCATTCAATCCCCTGCATCGATGTATTTTAAATATAGAGAAAAGAGCTTTTGAAGATAAAGACCTTAAAGTTTTATTTGTAAATTCAAATATGGTCAAAGAGCAGATTAAGCATTACTACTCTACGGATCCTAAAAAAATCAAGGTCATCCACAATGGGGTTCAATGGAAAGCATATGCTGATTTTTTTAATGACAGCTTCATAAAAAAAGACCTGCTTGAAAAAAAGCTAAATATTCCAAAAAACACCTTAAAGCTTTTTTTTGCTGGTAATGGATACAAAAGAAAAGGACTTAAAAATTTATTAGAGGCTTTGTCATTTTTTAAAGAAAAAAATATATGTTTATTTATTGCAGGTAAAGACAAAAACATTGTAAATTACCAAAAACTAGCATTGAAGTTAGGAATTCAAGACAAAGTATTTTTTCTTGGATCTATCTCAGATTTAACTTCGTATTATCAATTATGCGATATTTTTGTACTACCAACAATGTATGATCCATTTGCAAATGTCATACTAGAGGCGCTAAGTATGGGACTTTTTGTTATTACAACAAAAAATAATGGGGCATCGGAAATTTTAAGTAAATCTCAGGGAATCACGCTAGAGGATAGCTTAGATGTTGATGCATTAAAAAAGGCAATTGAAGCTGTCTTAACTCGATTTAAAACTTTCGAAAATGCAAAGGAAATTAGAAATTCAGTTTCTAACTATGA
This sequence comes from Parachlamydiales bacterium, assembly GCA_050302075.1. Taxonomy (GTDB): domain Bacteria; phylum Chlamydiota; class Chlamydiia; order Chlamydiales; family SM23-39; genus JBNLAH01. The sequence goes on from JBNLAH010000009.1 coordinate 17,595, forward strand.
TTATAGTATGCAATTAGAGAAAATGTTGCAGGCATGCGTATAAAAAAAGAAAAATTGGCTTTTTATGCGATGTTTTTTTTTACATCATGTTTTCGTTTCTTCCCAATTAAGCTAATTCATCTTTTGGGCAAAGCTTTAGGTTTTTTTCTGTATTTTATCTTAAAGGATTTCAGAAAGAGAACACTTAGCAATTTATCACTAGCGAAAGAACTTTCGCTTTCCAATAAACAAATAAAAAAAATTGCTATTAAATCTTTTCAAAATTTGGCAATCAATTGCCTTGAATATTCAAAGTTCTATTTTCTGAAGAATTTTGACAAAGTGATCTTTTGTGAAAATCCTGATACTGCTGAAAAATTATATCAAAAGGGACAAGGAATAATTTTCTTTTGTGCCCACCAATCAAACTGGGAAGCCTTGTTTTTAGATGGTAATATCAAAATGAAAGGAGTGGCCATTGGAAAACCTTTTAAAAATAAGTCACTATATAAATGGATAGTATCTATCAGAGAAAAAACAGGAGGAAAAATAGTAGAGCCAAAAGATGCAATTAAAGCAGGGCTCAAGTCATTAAGAAAAGGATTATTTTTTGGAATACTGTGTGATCAAGGAATGCCTGAAAGTAATTACATATATCCTTTTTTAGGTAGGAATGCTAAGAACTCTACAGCCCCAGCTCTTTTAGCATATAAAACAAATAGCCCAATAATAGTCGCAACTACTAAAAGAAAAAATGGAAAATATATTATCCACTATTCAGATCCAATCTGGCCAAATTTGTCCAACCCGATTGACAAAGACATAAAAAGGATGATGGATAAATCACTTTATATACTTGAAGAGAGCGTAAAAAAAGCTCCATCAGAATGGCTCTGGCAGCATAACAGATGGAAAACTCAATCACCTAAAAATGTGTATCGCAAGTTCAGGCATGACAGCATCTGTATAATTATTGATAAAACGTTTGATGAAAATGCATACCCTCTTTCAGTTTTCAGAGAAATTTATACAGACGACTATTTGCATCTTATGTCACCTAAAGATTACCCGCTACAGAGTGCAAATATTTTTAGCGATATAATGTATTACCAAAAAAAAGAAGAATTATTTAGATATGATTATCGTTTCAAAATAATTTATAACTTCACAGAAATTAAATCACTAAAACGTCATTATTTAAAGTTAAGTGCCTTTGAAGTATTATCGATTAATGATATTTATAAGTATGCTATGATTCACTCTTCTGACTGGCAAAACCTTCCTTTTCCAGATATTTTAAAGCGAGCTATTTGCCGTCCAAACACTTTATGGTCGAAAAATGCCTCATAATCGTTTTTTTTCAACAAAAGAATTAAAAAAAGCCCAAGAAATTATTCTTGAAGATGATGAGCTAAAGCATTTCAGAGTAATGCGTCTGGAAGAAGGAGAGGACTGCGAGGTAGTCAATGGTAAGCACCAGCTAGCGACCGCTGAGATTAAAGACATTAAAAAATCACAAGTTACGCTTGTAATTAAGAAAGTGATTAAACAAGATCCCCCTTCACAAAATGTTTTGTGTATACCATTCTTAAAAGCCAAAAAATTAGAGCTAATCCTAGAAAAGGCGACGGAGCTTTCTATTACAGAATTTTGGATCTACAAAGCAGATAAATCAGAAATAAAAGAACTAAAAAAAAGCCAAATTGAAAGATTTGAAAAGATACTGATTTCAGCTTTAAAGCAATGTGGCAGACTCGATTTTCCCAAACTAATGTTTTATGATTCTATTCAAAAAATACCAAACTTTAATGGATTAAAATTTTACGGCGACACATCAGAAGATGCTCCACTATTTTATCATCATCTTACAAACGATAAGCCTAAAGTTGCTATAATTGGACCTGAAAGTGGGCTTTCTCAAAAAGAGATAGCTTATTTAAAAAAAATAAATTTTATAGGAGTAAAACTTTCTGAGTTTATTCTAAGGGCTGAGACTGCAGCCATTGCTTCAGCATCTTTGATGTCACATGCTTCACTTATCCGCGATAAATAAGACCTTTTTTAGGGTCCATAGTAACTATCTCACCTTCTTTTAAAGTATCTAAAGCTGAGTCAGCTCTTATAATTACAGGGATATCAAATGTCTTAGCAACTAAAAGAGTATATTTTTCTGATGGGAAGTCATTAACGTTATTCTGCAAGATAATTCCTTTGGCATGTTTTAGAAGAGGTAAAAAGGAATTGTCACAACGAGGGATAATGACTAATTTATCTTCGGTATCAAAAGGACTATATCCTTCTGGGGAAAGCACTATTTTTATCTCTCCATCTACTTTATGACCAATGCCGTTTTTTCCTCGAACTAATACATCCCCAATACTTTCAACAATCATCATATTAGTAGAACCTACCTTTCCAAAAGGTGACCCGGCAGTAACAATAACTAGATCTCCAAAATGCAAAAAATTTCTCTCTAAAGCAAATTTTTTTACAATTTCAAAAGCCTCTCTTTTATTTTTGCAACTTTCCACATAAATGGGTACAACCCCCCAAATAAAAGCAAGTTGATAATATATCTTTTTGTTTTGGGTGAGGGCAAAAATAGGCATATTTGGCCTTAACCTTGACATTAGCTTTGCTGTGAATCCACTGCTGGTATAAGCAAAAATTGCTTTTGCATTTGCACTATATGCAGTTTTTACAGCAGCTAAAGCTACAGCTGACGATATATCGTGATATTCCCTATATGACTGTTCTTTAAAAAACTCTTTGTAGTTAAAATCAGCTTCTGTGCTTTTGGCAATCGACTTCATTTGCTTGACAGACTCAATTGGGTAATTTCCGACAGCAGTCTCACCTGATAGCATAACTGCAGAGGAAGAGTCATAAATTGCATTTGCAACATCAGATACCTCAGCTCTAGTAGGTCTGGGATTTAAAATCATAGACTCTAGCATCTGAGTTGCCGTCACCACAGGTCTACATGAATGATAGCACTTTTTTATCATCATTTTTTGCAATTTAGGCACAGTACTAAGATCTAGTTCAACTCCTAAGTCCCCTCTTGCGATCATAATCCCATCAGATGCTTGCAAGATACTATCAAAATTATCAACACCTTGGCTGTTTTCAATTTTAGCAATTACCAAAATGTCTGATTTTCCTTGTTTATGAATCAATTCCTTAATTTCTAAAACATGCTCAGAAGAACGAATGAAAGATGCTGCTACTATGTCGATATCTTGAGAACATCCAAATATCAGATCATCTATATCTTTTTTAGTCATAGCTGGCAGATTGAGCTCTGCATCAGGTATATTAACGCCTTTATTAGACTTTAAAATTCCATGGTTTTGGATTTCCACAACAGTTTCAAGGTCGCCCTTGTTAATAACAGTTGATATTACATAACCATCATCAAACAATATTTTCATTCCTTTTTGAACTGTTTCCAGCACACTAAAGGGGTTAATTGTCACTTGACTTTCATCTTTTAAATCTGGATTTTGAACAAGTCTTAAGCTCTGACCTGGTTTTACTTGGAGTGCATCATTTTTAATCTTACCAAGACGTATTTCAGGACCTTTGGTATCTAGCATAATAGCTAAAGGAACGTTTAACTCATCTCTTGCAGCTTTTAGATATTGAATAGTTTGCAAGTGCTGATCATGAGTTCCATGACTAAAGTTTAACCGAGCTACATTCATGCCAGCTTTTACTAGCTCGATAATTTTTTCTTTTGAATTAACTGCAGGCCCGATTGTGGCTATTATTTTCGTGCGGATATAATCCATATTTTAATCACTTCCTTAAATTTACATTAGCAAAAAGTCTAAAAGCTTCAAAGGAACTTATTATAAAAAATGTGCCTGGATAAAAATTAAATATAATAATTTTATTCTTTTCAAAAGAAATTGTAGCTCTTTAATCAAAAAATAAATTTTTAAGCGATCCTGTCCATTAAATATCTCAAAAGATTCTCAAATTTCAGCTTTCAAGACTTTAACTGTTAAGCATTCTTGCATCAAAGCAGAAAAACCAATTTATAACATAAACTCCAAGAACAAAAAAAGAGTTGTTTTAATTAAATATTTAAATCACAAAATTGTTATTTATTTGAATTATATTGTTTTATCACCTATAATTTTTACATTATTAATAATGTTAATTTAATTATTATGCTAATAAGTTCTCAAAAAAATCCTAATCAACCGAATTTACAAGGCTTTAAAAGTTCTTCTACAAGAATCCCTGGAGCAGCCAATTCTGTACACGATTCACTAGTTAAAAGTGTAGGCTTAGATATTATTAACTTGCTTCTAGGGACATTTAAAATTCTTCAAGATAATTATCATAGATTACTTAAAGTAAAGATAGAACTAACCTCTATAAAAAATTTAATTAAAAAAAATCAACCTACTATTCTCAAAACAGCTTTGACAGGAGTTGGCACAACTGGTTTAATAGCACTTGGATATAAATCTTCAATACAAGGTTCTCAAATAGAACTCCTATCAAATATACCAAAGTTAGCATCAGGAATATGTTTACTACCAGTTATCTATGGTTTAAGTTCACTAGTGCTAAAGAGAAAAGATAAGAAAAATTCAAGCTTAAGTGCTTTACCCGTAGGCTTACTTGCTACTATTGGTTGTTTTTCTGACGAGCGAACCACAAGCAGCTTTAATGTTGCTGTAAAATTAAGCAGAGAAAAATTTATAAAGAGAAAAAATGCTCTAGCAAAACAATCTATCAATAAAATTAAAGAGTCTGAAGAATGTAATAAAGCTTTTGGCGCA
>JBNLAH010000010.1:0-9859 GCA_050302075.1 Parachlamydiales bacterium
AACTTTCAGTTGACCGGGACGACCGGGATTGATGGGGGAGCCGGGGATAATACGATCGTAGGACCGAATTTGGCTACAGATTGGCAAATAACCTCAAGTAATGCAGGTACACTAGATCCAGGAGTTGGTACCACATCATTTACCAATATTCAGAATCTAACAGGTGGCAATACAACCGATGACTTTGTCTTTGCAGATGGTCAGGGTCTAGATGGTGCAATTAATGGTGGAGCGCCGGCATCTACAAATACTTTAGATTATAGCGCTTTTACAACTACTGTAACTATTAACTTAATAACTGCAACCTCAGGTACAGCATCAAACTTAGGTGGCGGTTTTACAAACATTGCTAATTTTATTGGGAATGTCATTATTATAGGGCCGCCATCTCCGGTTACTACGACAACAGTTGATTTAGTAAAATTCAACTCTTTAGATACTCAACTTTTTCTAACCCTGCATGAAGTGAGACATTTTCGCTTGATTGAGGAGTTTGCTTGGATTCAGTTCAATGATCCAATTCTATGGTTGTTAGATGAGAAAGAAATTCAACCTTTGATTTTAGATAGTAAAAATAATGTTTTAGCATATTAGCGCTTTTCTTGAAATGCTCTTCGAATAAGCATTTGATTATTCATTAGGTTTGTTTCTTTGAGTATTTCTACAATTGCATCTATCCAAACATTGTCTTGGTTCAAAGCAGGACACCTAAAAACATTGTACTTTTTGTTTTTTAAGATTGGTACATACTGACTTTCAATTTCAAATAAGGTTTCAATGTGATCGCTTGTAAAGCTAAGAGGTACGATTATAATATTTTTCCTACCTTGAGTCCATTCATCTGCTTGGTTACACAAATCTTCGGTGTAAGGCCGAAGCCATTCTCCAGGTCCAAACTTTGATTGATATCCTAGTTTTCCTAAAAGATATGGGAAATTCTTCATGATCTTCATAAAGGAAATCTGGCATTCGCTTTCATAAAGATCTCCTGTTTGAACAAATTTTTTAGGGATGCCATGAGATGAGAAAAACAAAACAGTTTCATCTATGTTCAAGTGGTTTTCTTGAATAATACGATTAATTTTTTCCGTGTATGCTTTTATGAAATAGTCATTTCCTGGATATGACTTTATCCAACGTATTTTTTTTAAGACTTCCTCACCTAAATTCTGACTGAAAAAACGGGCAATACTGCCAGTTGTTGCATAACTAAATTGAGGAAACATTGGGAAAATGATTATTTCATCAGCATCAAGGTTATTTATCTCTTCTAAAAATTTTTCGTGAGTATCGGTTAAATAGCGATGAAATGTAATTACTTGTGCATCTAGTTTCTGACTAAGTAAATAAGCAATATGTTCAGTGTCAAAGAAAATAGGAGATTTTCCACCTATTTTAACGTAGTCTTTTTGAATTCTCTTTGCTCTTTTTTTTGCTATTTTTTTAAAAAGATATTTTTGAACAAACCCAAATAGATTAGTTCTAATTACATCAGGATCAGTTAAAAGAGCTTCTAGAAAAGGCCTGATTTCATTCAAACTTCTAGGGCCCCCAAAATTAACAATGACATATGCAACTTTCTTCTGATACATTATTACCTTCCATGAGAAAGAACATCTTCTTAGTAAAATTATTTTTAGTCAAAATATTTTAGTGAGCAGAAGTTCAAAAAGTTTTATACTTCATTAAAACTAAGTCTAATTTATGAAGCGTTTATCAATTTTATTTCTTTTTTTGATTTTTTCATGTACACAGACAACAATTCGATCTACAGCAACTATTGGTATTGATCCAAACTTAGATCAAATTCAGTCAATTGAAATGAAGAACAATGTAATGGGCTTTATTCAAGACTTACTTAAGGAAATAACTGCAAAAAATAGAATTGGCTTTCGCTTAATAAATGAAGACTCAAGAGATCTAGAAAAGGGGTTAGTAGAAGAAAAATACCAACTTATTTTCTCAGACCTCATCCCGTATAATTTTAATGAAAATGAATATACTTTTTCAAAAAATGTAGTTCAATTAGCTCCTTATCCTGTTATTCGCTTAGGTTCAAAAATTAAGAATCTAAAAAATTTTAAAAATAAAATAATCGGAATTCAAGAAGGTGATTTAAACAAAATTGATTTTAAAAAATACCCAGATTGGAATTTAAGAATATATAATTCGGAGCTTGAAGCTTTAAACGATCTTGTTAACGATAAGATTGATATTGCTTTGATTAATTATTTAAGCGCTCTAAGTTATGTTGAAGACACGTTTTACAACCGTCTTGAAATGCTAAATATTCCTTTGAATAATCAGGGGTATCGTTTTGTTTCTTTAAAAGATAAGCAAAAAGAGATTATTCAACTGATTAACAATAATATAAAAAAAAGTAATGAACTAGTCAAAAAATGGAATTTAAAAATTGAGTGAAAGACTATTCAAAGATTCTCGTTCCACCATGTTCCATGTATTCATCTTCCACTTTTTTCATTATCTCTAAGCTAGGTGGGCAAGGCTCTATTTCCCAAATATTTTGGGCGTAGTTGAAAATACTTTCGTCTGATGAGAATCTGCCAGTACCAGCAATGTTATGAATAGCAATTTCAGCCCACTTATTTGGCTGAGTAAAAAGTTCTTCTACCTTTAGTTGTGTTTCATAGTAATCGTTTAAATCCCTAATGACAAAATATTGATCTGCTATCATTCCATAAGGGGCTTCAATTAACGATGTATGAATATTTTTAAAGGCTTCTTTTTCAAGATCATTTATTGCAAATGTCCCATCAATTAAGGAGTCAACGGCGCGTCTTATTTTTTCATTTTGAATGTAATAATCTGTGACATGATAAGAGTTTTGCGAAATATGTTTATTGACCTCTTCTGCGGTGAGTCCAAATCTGAAAGGCCACCATTCATCACCTATTTCTTCTCTGAGCTCAATATTTGCTCCATCTTCAGTGGCAATGGTCAGGGCTCCATTCATAGATAATTTCATGTTGCCAGTCCCTGACGCTTCTTTACCTGCCCTCGAAATCTGTTCCGATAGATCTGCTGCTGGAATAATAATCTCTGCACTAGATACATTATAATTTTCAACAAAAGTAATTTTGAGCATGTCTTCTATACTATTATCGTTATTAACCTTTCTAGCTACAGCATGGATAAACTGAATAATTTCTTTTGCAACCTTGTAACCTGGAGCTGCTTTTGCTCCAAAAACAGACATGCGTTTAATTTTTCGGGATTTAGAATTTTCTTTAAGTTCAAAGTAAACCATTACAAGATGCAATATGTTCATTAATTGTCTTTTATATTCATGCAGTCTTTTGATATGAACATCAACTAAAGCATCAGGAGTTAGAACTTGAGAGTGATCTACAATCTTTCCACTGTGATCTCGGATAGGATTACTTTTTGATAAAAAATCAAATAAAACTTCTTTTCTAAATTTTTTAATTTCTAGAAAAACATCTTGTGTTTCTTTATCAGAAGCATGTTTCCCAAACTCCTTTATTTCTCTAAAATCGGTAATCCATTTATCACCAATTTTATCGGTGATTAATTTAGATAGCTCAGGATTGCTGTGCAAGAGCCATCTTCTATGAGTAACTCCATTTGTTACATTAACAAATTTTCCTGGATAGTATTCATTGAAGTCTTTAAAAATGTCATTTTTCAATATTTCAGTATGTAGTTTTGCAACTCCGTTAACCTTATGTGAACCTACTATAGCTAAGTTGGCCATACGGGCTTGACCTTCACCAAATAGACTTAATCTTTGTACTTTTTCTTCATCATTTGGGTATTTTTTTCTGACATCCTGTAAAAATAACTCATTTAGTTTTTGAATTACTCGGTATTGCCTTGGCAATAAATAAGATAGTCTATTTTCATTCCACTCTTCTAGCGCTTCTTTTAAAACTGTATGATTTGTATAACTGCAACAGGTCTTTGTAATTTCATATGCTTCTTCAAAGCGTATATCGTGTTTTAAGGTCAATAGTCTAATAAGTTCGGCTATAATTAAAGCCGGGTGTGTGTCATTTATTTGAATTCTTACTTTATCAGCTAAAAGTTTTGGATCATCATATGTATGGAAAAAACGAATCAAAATGTCTTGCAATGATGCTGATACTAATAAAAACTCTTGCTTTAACCTAGTTCTTTTGCCAGTTTCATTATGATCGTTTGGATATAGTACATCTGTAAGAGAAGTATTTTCTGCCGCTTGATCCAATTTACCAGCATTATACCTTTGGAGCTCAAAGTTTCTTGGAGATTCTTTTGTTGACCACAGCCTAAGCGATAGCACAGAGAATGTAGTTTTTTTTGGGCATCCTATAATTGGATTGTCATATGGAAGAGCTCTAACCTCTTCAAAATCTTCTAAGTGAAAAACTTCTTCTCCATGGCTATTTCTAGATGAAATTGGATTTCCTCTAAAATGAACATGCACCGAGTTGCTATCTCTTCTAAAATCCCATGGATACTCATTAAGGAGCCAGATATCAGGTCTTTCAACTTGCATTCCATCCCAAATCTCTTGAGCGAAAATCCCATATTGATAACGCAGGCCATATCCCCAAGCAGGAAATTGTTGAGCTGCTAGTGATTCTAGAAAACAGGAAGCTAGCCTTCCAAGTCCTCCATTGCCTAACCCCGGGTCAGGTTCACAGGCAAGTAAATCTGTATAGTTGCGGTTCATTTTTTGTAGCACTGCTTGAACAAGTTCATGTGCTCCAATGTTGGTTATGTTTCCTCCCATCTCTTTTCCAGGAAGGTACTCTAACGAAAGATAATAAAGAGTTCTTTTTTTCATCTGTTCGATAGTCAATTGAGTTGTTGCCCAATTGACCATAATCTCTTCCCTTAAAGCTAGAGAAAATGCCTGATAAAATTCTTCATCAGTTGCATTGATTAATCTTTTTCCTAAGTTTGAAACTAGGTAATGCTTAATTCTTCTCTCGAGATTTTCAACTTTTTCTTGTGAGACCATATCTTTACCTTATTAAGGTCTGTATAAAAAATAGTAGGTTTAATGAAAAGTGTTGTTATAATAAGTAAGTGAATTTGATTTTTTTTTGACTAAAAAAAAGTTGATTAAATAAGAGAAAAATTGAAACATGAAAATCATATTAGAAGAAGTGTAAGTGAAATGCGTTTAAATAGGTTATTTATTGTCTTTTTGTTTTTAGGGTGTCTTTATGCTAATGATGAAATAGCGAAAAATTGCCAAAGTTCTCAAACTAGGCAGTCTAAGGTATTACTAAAAAGAATTATTGTAAGTGAGAATATTGTTTACTTAAGGTCAAGAGATTCTGAAAAAACTGGGAAAGACTGGAAATCCCACGTTGAAATTGTAGATCTATGGGTTCCCAAAAAAAGAAAGTTAGAAGAACAACTAGAAACTTATATTGATAGATGCATTAATCAGTCACTTTTGAATGATATCAAGTGTACAATTGTACAATATTATGATTCATGCGGTTATCCATTTGTCAAAGTAGCTATACCTTCTAGTCAAGATGTTACAAATGGTGTTCTAAAAGTTTTAGTTTCTTTGAATAGAGTCAACAGTATCAAATGCGAAGGATCTAAGCATTTTTCTGACAAATACATATCATCTCAATTTAGAGTTAAAGAAGATGATCTAGTTGAGATTAATCAAATGGCAAATGAACTCGAGTGGATAAACCAAAATCCCTTTAGATCAACTACACTTACTTTACTTCCGGCCGATGAATTTGGGAAAACAGATCTAGTTTTAAAAACTTGTGATAAGTTCCCTGTAAAAGTTTATACAGGTTATGAGAATACAGGCAACCAAGTAGGTGGCAGCTCAAGATTCTTAGCTGGTATCAACTTTGGTAATATGCTCTGGAGAGGACATCAATGGAACAATCTCTTTATTAGTGGCGCTGATATTTCTAAATTTTGGCTGATATCATCTAGTTATATTATTCCAACTACTTGGAAAGGAAAGTTTGAGTTTTATGGTTCTTATACAAGAGCTAGACCTGATATAGACAGCGGCTTTAATATGGATGGTAAAGGTTGGCAAATGGCTGGTAGATACCGTCAGTACTTTAACAGGCATTATGAATTTTTTTTCGGATATGAATTTAAAAGAACAAATAACTTTTTAACTTTTTCTGATCAGTTAGCTTTTGATCAGTATTTCGATATTTCACAGTTTCTAGTAGGTCTTGAAATTAACTATAAATATCGCATTGGGAATACTTTCTTCGGCATCATATTATATGGTAGTCCTGGAAATATGACAGAGTTTAATAAAGATAGTGTTTTTAATCAGGAAAGAGGTGGAGCTATTGCTAACTATATATATGGGAAGCTTCGTTTAGAGCAGCTTTTCTACTTACCTCATGATTTTATTTTGTTTTTTAATGGAGCTTTTCAACAATCAACGTCAAAACTTTTACCGTCAGAAGAATTTTCTATCGGGGGTTTTTACACAGTTCGTGGGTATGAGGAAAATGAGGCCATCGGTGATAATGGAATGCTTCTTCGAACAGAGCTTAGAATGCCAGGAATAAAGAGTTATTATAAATGCAAAAATGTGAAACACAACTTGCAATTTTTAGGCTTTTTTGATTTTGGCTATGTATATGATGCTGATAAAAATTTAGTTAGTAAAGACACGGTATTTTTAGCTTCAGTAGGTCCTGGTTTAAGGTACTTTTTTAGAGAGAATTTGCAAGCCCGTTTTGACTATGGGTTTCAGTTAAAGTCTATTACTAGAAACGATCAAACGGGAAAAAGACACTCAAGAGGACATGTCGGAGTTATATTGTCGTTTTAATAATATGAATAGGCACATATGAGACATTTCTTAAGTCTTTTTCTACTCTCACCGCTATTACTCTTATCTTTACCAAAAGACATGCAAGTAAAGCATGGCCAGATAAGTGCAGAAAATAAACTGCAAGAGTTGATAATCCGCCAAGGGACTGAAAATGGGATAATCAACTGGAGCGAGTTTTCAATAGGAGATAAAGAAAAAGTTCTATTCAACTTGCCAAATGGAGAGTCAAAGACCTTAAACCGAGTAATTGGAGAGAACTTAAGTGAGATCAATGGCAAGCTGAGCTCCAATGGTATCCTTTATCTCATCAATCAAAACGGTATCCTAATCGGCCCTAATGGCTCTATTCAGACCAAAGGTTTTGTGGGATCAACCTTGGATCTATCTAATGAAGATTTTTTATCAAAAGTTCAAAAGTTCTATGGCACATCAACTGCTTTAATTGAAAATAACGGTCTAATTGAAACAGATGGCAACATCTGTTTATTTGCTAAAGAGCTGATCAATCGAGGATTGATCAATAGCAAAAAAGGCAATGTCTATCTCTTATCATCAGGAGAGATAATCTATCAGCCGCATGCAAGAGAAGAGATCTATTATCAAATACCCATCAACGATCCTGAATCAGATTCAATCGGTAAAGTTGTAAATAGTGGAGTGATTGAAGCTAATGCACTTCAAGAAGTAGATGGAAGAGTGTATTTAGTCGCTAAAGATGGAGATACGGAAGTACGAGGGGATATAAAAGCTGAAGAAGTAAGAGTGCTAGGTAAAAAAGCACTTATCTATGAAACAGCTAATATCGACGCATCGAAAGAAAATGGTGGAGGCACCATCTTAATTGGAGGTGACTACAAAGGGCAAAATGAAGAGGTCCAAAATGCCAACCTCACCTGGGTGGCCAAAGGAGCTACAATCAAAGCAGACGGTATTAAAGGAGCTGGTGGAAAGATCATCTGCTGGTCAGACTACGCAACTTATATGTATGGAAGCTTATCCGCTAAGTCTCAAGAAAATGGTGATGGTGGCTTTATAGAGATATCCTCTCCATATACACTAGAGTATAGTGGAAAGTTAGATGCCTCATCAGTTGATGGAAAAGCTGGAACTATTTTGTTTGACCCATCTGACATTACAATAACTGGCGCCGTTAGTAATCCAGCATTTCCAACTACAGCGGGACCTCCAACCGATTTTTATAATCCGGTAGGGGTAGCTTCAGCAACCCTGAATGTGACAGATTTACAGAATGCTTTAAATGGTGGAAACAATGTAACGATTCAAACTAGTGCTGGAACAGGTGGTAATGGAGATGTGACTTTTGCTACAAGTGTTACTTGGTCAACTGGACAAACATTAACAGTTCAAGCTGATAGATCAATTATTGTTAATGGCGCGGTAACATTGAGCAGTACTAATGCTGGAGCTAATTTTACAGCGTTTGACTTTAGGGGAAATGAGGCTGGTACTACTACAGGGATCTTTAATGGCATTGACTTAATTGTAACATCATCTATAACTACTGTTAATGGAAATATCAATTTAGTTGGGCAAGGAGGAGATACAGCTAATAGTACTGGAATAAAGACTGACGTAGTTTCAATCACATCTACAGGTACTGGTGTCAATGCAGGAACTATTACGCTAGATGGTACTGGTAACGGAACATCTAACAGTTTAGGAGTATCGAGTAATGCATCTATTAGCTCTGTAGATGGAAATATTTCTATTACAGGTCAAGGAGGAGGAGATGGCACAGCTGAGGATAATGATGGAATTGTAATTCAGGGAGGATCAATCGTCGCAACTGGTGATGCCTCAATTACTTTAGATGGTACAGGAGGCCCAGATTTAGTTATAGGCTCTGTAGGAGTTAATATTCTCTCTTCTGTGTCTCCTACAATTCAAGCTGTCAATGGTAATATATCTATTACTGGACAGGGTGGATCTGGACTTTTGACTGGAATAGGAGTATCGCTGTTTAATAATCCATTAGTTGAGTCAACGGGAACAGGAACAATTACTTTAAATGGGACATCTACAGATACTGCTATTAATAGTGATGGAGTTATCACGTCCACAAACGCAGCGGCTACAATTTTAATTACTGGGAATAGTGGTGATATCGGAAACAGTGGGACAATTGGAGGAGCTACAACAGCTGCAGATATTACACTAAATGCAGCTAGAAATTTTACTACAGATGGAACGGTGCAATCGATAGCCCCTAGTACTATTACTTTTAATATAGGTACAGCAACCAACGGTACATTGACTTTAAATAATAATGTGACTACAACCGGCAGCTTTTTAATTAACGGTGGTGCTTTTAATGATAATTTCAACATTAATGTTACGGGTCAAACAGCAACTCTGAATGGCGGCGGTGGTAGCAATGGCTTAGGTGCTCCTAATGCAGTAAACACTTGGACTATTTCTGGCTCAAATAGTGGGACGTTGGGATCGATTACTTTTAGCAATATCCAAAGCCTGGATGGCGGAAATAATAGTGACACTTTTACTTTTACGGGCAACTTTCAGTTAACCGGAACAACCGGAATTGATGGAAGCTCGGGAGATAATACGATTGTAGGACCGAATTTGGCTACGGACTGGCAAATAACCTCAACTAATGAAGGTACACTGAATCCAGGAGTTGGTGCCACATCATTTACCAATATTCAGAATCTAACCGGTGGAAGTGGCGCAGATGACTTTGTTTTTTCAGATGGGCAAGGTCTAGATGGTGCAATTAATGGTGGAGCGCCAGCAGCTCCAAATACTTTGGACTATAGCGCTTTTACAACTACTGTAACTATTAACTTAATAACACCAACATCTGGAACAGCATCCAATCTAGGAGGAGGCTTTACAAACATCGGAAATATTATTGGAAATTTCTCAACTGGAGCCGCGACAGCAGCAGTTGATTTAGTAAAATTCAACTCTTTAGATACACAGCTTTTTCTAACTTTGCATGAAGTAAGGCGCTTTCGTTTGATTGAAGAGTTTGCATGGCTACAGTTCAACGATCCTATTTTATGG
>JBNLAH010000011.1:0-7560 GCA_050302075.1 Parachlamydiales bacterium
TGCGCCAAAAGCTTTATTACATTCTTCAGACTCTTTAATTTTATTGATAGATTGTTTTGCTAGAGCATTTTTTCTCTCTATAAATTTTTCTCTGCTTAATTTTGTAGCAACATTAAAGCTGCTTGTTGGCTGCTTGTCAGAAAAACAACTAATAGTGGCCACTACATCTGTAGGTAAATCAGAAAATTCTAGGTTTTTGGTTCTATATGGCATTAAATAAATTGTACTGAGAATAACAACATATAAACTTGCTGGAAATCCCATCATTGCTAAGTTTGACCTCTTATATCCAGGTGTCATTAAGCTGATTATTCCAATGCCAATAAAGGCGGTTTTGAGGATAGTAGGATGGTTTTTTCTAATAAACTTTTTTATAGGAGTTATTCTCTCTAAAAAATTATTAAAAACTCCTACCTTAGACTCTATTTTTTCAGATTCTATTTCTATCTTAAATAATTTATAACAAGCTTTTTGAGCTAACCTCAATGTTGTTAGAAGAAAGTTAATAACAGCTAAGGCTACTTTTTTAACTAGTGGGTCTTGATCAGAAACACTTCTCTCAGAAATCCTTATAGATGGATAACTTTGTAAAGCTGATTGATGATTATTTTTTTGATAGTTAATTAACATAAAAATAAAATTTACAAAACTAAAAAAAATTGTGAGTAGTTTAATAATAAAATTCAAGTAAAGAATAAGATCTTCTAAATATTTTACTCGATAAAAAAACAATTTTTTGAGAAACTTTTAGTATTTAGAATTATGGTTGTATATATTTTTTTTAATAATTAAGAAATTTTTACAAACTATTTTATCAGCTGAAATAAAAGATTTTTGAAATGATTAATCTTTCGGCGAAATACAAGGCAAACAATTGAGATAAAAAATTTCAGATTCCAGAGTAAATGAAGGATATTCCTTTATGGTATAGGGAAGTTTAATGCGGGCAAGGGTCAAATGAGGACGATAATTTTCACCATAGTCATTTATAATGGAAAGAGATTTTGATTGGATTATAGATCTAACTTCTTCGTAAAGTTTGAATAGCTCTTTTTCAAAAGATGTTAACTCAGCCCAGTAGTATCCGTTATTGTCTATTGTTGATTTAACTAAGCTTAAAGAAGAAAAATGAATTGAAAAAGGGATTGGATATTTTTTTTTTATATTTTCTAATATGACAGAGGTCTCTTCTTCTTTGCATTCAAATTGACATATAGTAACATGCGGAATGCCGCCATCCTTAAGAAGGTAACCATAATTTTGTTTAGAAAATAAACTTTGAGATACCTGAATGTATTTTTTTGCAGCTTCTTTAGATGGCTCTAAAATAATCATATAAGACATCAACTGTCCTCATTTTTTTGGACCCCAAAACTGTGTACAGTTTCTTCCAGCAGCCTTTGCGGCAATTAAGGCTTTGTCAGATCTTTCAATTGTTTCTTCTACAGGAGAGTATAGATCCAAAGGAACTAACCCAAAAGACACCGTTATTTTAATTGGCTCTGGTGTTTGAACAATATCAGTTTCAGATATTTTAGTGCGTATTTCTTCAATTTTTTTGAACGCGCTATCTGTTTCAGTATTGTTTAAACAAATAAGGAATTCTTCTCCACCATACCTAAAAATTTTGTCTCCAGCACCTAGGTTGTCTGCAATTAAATGGACTACAGCTGCTAATATACTATCCCCAACCAGATGATTATGTTTATCATTAATCTGCTTAAAGTGATCAATATCCATCATCGTAATGAAGCTGCGTTTATGTTCTCTTTTTGCTGATTCTTGCTGCTCTCTTAAAATTGTCAACATATTGACTCTGTTAATTGCCCCGGTTAGAGGATCTCGATTGTAAATAAGGTTTTCTAATTCTCTTTTTAAAGTAGTTGTCTCAAGGCGCATCCTTTCAAGAGAATTAGAAAAATTATCATAATCTGGAGGTGAAATTGAGCTGCCATTTTCAATTAAGTTCAATAGCTTTTTAGCAAGCTGGTGCATCCTTATATGCTCTTCACCAATTGATTTAAATCCCGGATGTTCAATTAGTTTTGCAACCTTAGAAGAATAATACCATTGGCCAAATCTACACTCTTTATGTGGGGCTTCGCTTATGTCATGCTGGTCAGCTGGCAAATGGCAGATAAGTGTTCTTATTAGTGAACTAAACCAGACTTCGTGATTATGTAGAGACTGATCCAAATAATTGATAATCATTTGGAGTTCTTCATGCTTCATTTCTTGGAATACCATCTTAAAAACACCTTCACTTTTCTAAAACTGATCTTTTTCCCCTTGTATAAGTATAACGATTTTTAGTAAAGAACCTAAAAAAGCCTAAAACTCGCCACCATACTGTAATCGGTCTGTAGGTGAAATTTTCAACTAAGGATAAAAAGACCATTTTTAGTAAGACTTTAGTAGATTGGTACTTTTTCAGAAAAACTTGCTGCATGATCAAAGAGGCAATTGTTAAAAACATGTCTACTCCCCAAGCAATTAAGATAAAATACCACAAAAACGAAAGGTTCAAGACGCCAAAAAAATAGCAAAAAAGAATATAAATATATCCAAAGCTTTCTATTAATGGGCCAATCCCTTCTCCAAAAAAAAGGTAAGGAAAATGGATAAAGCCTACAATGCCATATTTGGGGTTGAATAGCATATTTCTGCGACGCCAGCAAACTTCAATAATAGAGCAGTGCCATCTTTTCCTTTGTATAGCAAGAGAAGAGTATGTTTGCGGTACTTCAGTCCAAACTATTGAATCAAATACATAGTCGATCCGATATGGCTTTTTTTGATCCCGCATGCTTTTATGGATAGCTAAGGTTAAATCAAGATCACCAGCTAGGACCTGTTTAAATCCTCCAATATCTAGGATTGTCTGTTTATTAAAAAGGCCAAAGCCACCTGAAATTAAGGGAGTACCACCTAAATCATTCCAGCCTAACCTTCCAAAGAAAAAAGACTTTAGATACTCAATTACTTGCATGGA
The DNA here is from genome assembly GCA_050302075.1 of Parachlamydiales bacterium. GTDB lineage: Bacteria > Chlamydiota > Chlamydiia > Chlamydiales > SM23-39 > JBNLAH01. The sequence continues at coordinate 2,993 of JBNLAH010000011.1, forward strand.
TCCCAAAAATGAGGGTGGGAGCCTTACTTCTTTCACCCGGCCTTTTTCTACAACACATCCATTAATGATAGTAAGTATTCCTCCCATAGCATGGATGTCTTTTTCTGTTAATAAGTGCTGAAAAAGCTTACTAACAGCATCTGGTTCAATAATTGAGTCTGCGTCAATATTGATAAAAAAGGGAGTAGTGCAGGCATTTATCCCAGCATTGATGGAATCTTCTCTACCGCCATTTTCTTTATGTATTACCATCAAATTTGGATGAGATTTTGATTGATAATAGTGCTTAATAGGAGCTGTTTTTAAAGTTGGCCTAAAGATGGGCGGAATGGAAACTAGTTGGTAGGTGTCGATTAATACCTGAAGAGTTTTGTCTGAAGAATCATCATCAACAATAATTATCTTAGCATTTGGAAAGTCTACATTTAAAGCAGCTGTTATTGGAGTTAGTATATTGGCTTCTTCATTAAAACAAGGAATAATAATTGAGACTGGAGGTGCAACATCCAACTTAAATAATTGGTATGATTTTTGCGCTCGTTGTTCTTTTAAGCGGCGAATTAGATTGGGGTTCGTTGCTATTAGAAGGACAATATAAAAGCTATTGAGCCATAAAAAATAAAATAAGATGAATAAATCAATCACAAAAATGATTTTTTCAGTCATTAATATCCAATGTTAAAGCATATTGAGCAGCTTCGTAGGCAAACTGATCTTTTTCAAAGCTTTGCTGCTTTAATACTTGAATGCCATCTTCTCCTAATCTTTTCAAGGCTAGTGCTGAGTTAATTCGTACCCACCAGCTTTTATCTGTTAATAATAAAGAAAGGTCACCAAGAGCTTCTTTAGCTTTTAGATATCCAAGAGAACGAGCTGATACTGAACGAACCTCCCATTCGTTATCTTTTAGCAGAGGAATTAATAATGAGATGCTAATAGGATTCAAATAACGACCAATAGCACGTATAGCAGCAATCCGTAGGTTTTTATGTGATGAATAAAGATCTCTCTTGGCTAGCTCGACAATGTGAGGGTTCATGTTATGAGATAAAATCTCAAAGCAGCTTACTCTTGTCCAAGGATCTTTATCTTTTTCTAACCTTTCTTCTACGAAAGAGAATGATTTAGGGTTGCCTTTTAACAAAGACTCTCTAAAAGGAAATCTTAAGAATCTATTACAGTTCATCTCGTCAATAATAGCATTTACAGCTGTTGGAGTCCCAAGTTTTGCAGCACAAGCCGCTGCTGAATACTTAATAACGGGGATTGAGTCTTGCAAAAGATGAAGTATTTCTTTTTCATTGTTTAGATCTGGACAATGAAAAAAACAGCCAATAGCCTGAATTTTTTTTGTCCATCTCTTAGCATAAGTTAATTTTTTTGCTTTGGGAAAAAGAATATTAATAAAAAGGCTTTCTCTCATTTTTTTCCAATGAGCATCTTGATTTTCTTTGTCTGTATTTATTATCAATGGGATAAGAAACGATATTTTGCGAAATCTGATTGGAAATAAATTTATTGGCAAAGATCTTTTTTTTTCGATCAACTCTCGAATTTTATCTCTAAATTCAATTAATACTTTTCTCTTCTTTCGAGAAAGGTAAGAAGAAATAGGCTTTAGAATAAGAGAAAAAAAGACATGAATTACAATAAAGATAAATTGAAAAACAGTAATTAACTTAATAAATTTTAGATAAGACAAATGATGCCTGCCAATGTATTATATATAGATTGTTTTGCTCTTTAATGTACTAGTTTATTTAAATAGTTAAACTAACTAAAAATGGCAAGCTTTTGTCAAATTTGTAAATTTTATTTAAGGCAATTTTGATCACAAATTTTTAAGATATATTCTCCTATTTCATGATTTGCCAGTTTATCAGGAAAAACCGGCTGATTGCAAAAAAGAGTTCCTCTTTGAATGTGCTTTCCTGTTCTTTTGACAATAGCTTTAAAAAAATCAAAAAAGCGATATTGCTTATTTGATATTGTAAGATATGCATCTGAATCAACTGGATCTGTGAACTGAATCTTATAAAAAAGCTTAAGTGGATTATTTGGATAAGATTCTATATGAAAAAAAGGAGAGCCTTGAACAGTTATGCTTTGCAAAATCTCAGCGGATTGCTTCGCTAGCTGAATAGATGGAAAAAAAAGATGGGCATCATGAGTCATATGAGCATCAATTTTTACATCATGGATACCCGCAGCTTCTAAGAATTTTTTCTGATCGATTTGTCGATATAATACCCAAGGTTTTTCATCATTTGTATTTTTTTGAGACAGAGCATTAGTTATAACTAGCAGATCGTCTTTATCTAATTGATTGAAAATTTTTCCTAAAATTTTATCCATCTTCTTAAATCCATGTTTTAGCCCTGGGGAAATTTTATCCAAGTTGTGCCATTGGTGATGCTGCAAGTGCGCTATGGAATTTAGAAAAAGTAAAGAAAAAGTAGGTTTGTGTCTCATTTGATACTTAAGAAAGAAATGAGATGAGACATAATCTAAAAATGAGATGAAAACAAAAGGTTTAAAACGATGTAAAAAAGAATTTTTCATAAGAAACAGTATCTCTTTTGAAAGAAAGCCTATTGAATTGTTTTTTTTCGCAATTTTTAGAAGGTCTTTAATTGAGCTGACTAAAACTCGTTTTGAAAATCTAGTATAGTGCTTAGATACGTAGCGGAGCGGTTGTAATATATAGTTTAGTTCTTCCGGGTAGGCATTTTCAGCAGTTGTCCAAGGGTCTGGAAAGAAAAATCGGCAGTTTGATGCTTTTGATCGCTTTGAATTCATAGCACCCCAAATACCACTTGAAATTTCCCTGTCTGAAAGTTTTTCCCAAAGTTGTTGGTGATCAGTCCTAGGAGAGTCACCTAGGTGTTTCACTTGGTGCTCAGAAGAAGAAAGCCCTGTATGTACATTTACCCACTGCACCCAAGGTTCCAAAAAACCACTATCATAAGTATCATCTGTCCATGTTTGACTTTTATGAAAAGTGAGTAATTTTTGAATGTTTTTTAAAGGGAGGCTGTTTACAGCTTTTTGCAATAGATCTTCATTAAATTCATTGAGTTCGAGTAATAAAATTTTCATATACGTTTTGATCTCCAATAGTTAAAAAAAACATGCAAAATTAAGGCTGAATCTTTTATTGCTGAAAAATGTGACGAGCTATTTTTTTTATGATAGATAGTTTTAATTGGGCATTCTTCAATTTTTAAGTTATCTCTTAAAGCTAACAGTAAACATCGAAATTCCAATTCATATCGATCTCCGTAAATTTCTTTTTCAAATTTTTGAACGACTGTTTTATTGAAGGCTCTGTATCCAGATTGAGTATCAATAGGGGCCTTAGGAAAAAGTCTATGTAAAAGAAATGAGATAATTAGGTTTGGAAGCCGCCTTATAAAAGGTGCATGTTTGAAGTTTCTACTTCCAATTACAAAGTCAGCTCCTTTAGCAACACAGGTTGCTATTGCTGGAATTTCAGATGGTAGATGTTGCCCATCTGAATCTATTGTGAGCAATGTGTCAAAAGAAATATGATTTAAAGCATATTGAAATCCTTTAAGTAAGGCTACACCTTTACCTTTGTTCTCAGAAAAAGTTATTAAATGTACTTTTTCTTTATCTTTAGATTGAAATTCCTGGAGGATTTTAGGGGTTTGATCTGTTGATCCATCGTCTATAAGAATCAAAGATGTACATTGAGGTAAGATTTGCTCGATTACTGGTCTGCAATATTTTTCTACATTATAGCAGGGGACAACAATGCTAAGTCTCAAAGTTAACTCCAAAAGGGGAATAACTTTTTGTTTTATATAAAAAAAATATTTTTGTCAGCCTCTTTGTAAATTGAAATATTGAAAAAGAGATAATAATGGAAATTACTAGAGAATTTAATTATTAAATTTTGATAAAAATTGATTAAAGAAACGAAGTAGTTCGTATGTTTATTAGGCTATCTTCAATTTATGCGCGTAAATCTTAACCCAGCTAAGGAACTTATTAGCATCAATTGGGTTATCACGAAGCAATATATTCACTATATTTCTTAATTCTTTTATAGAGCGTGGCATCCCAGCAATAGTAAGCTTGTTAGATCTAAGTTCGAGAACTCTTAGTTGTATTAATTTACCAATAGATTCAGGTAAGGCAATTAGTCGGTTGTTATTGAGATAGAGATTCAATAGATTTTCCAAGCCAGCTATATCCTTAGGTAAAACAGTAAGTTGGTTGTTATCAAGGGATAGAAGACTTAGCTGTTTTAAATTACCGATAGATTCAGGCAAAAAGGTAAGCTTGTTAATATTAAGGTTAATAAATCCTAGCTTTATTAATTTACCGATAGACTCAGGTAAAAAAGTAAGCTTGTTAGTACAAATATTGAGAATGTTTAGCTCTATTAATTCACCGATAGACTCAGGTAAAAAAGTAAGCTTGTTATTATAAAGGTGGAGGAGAGTTAGCTGCTTTAAACCACCAATAGACTCAGGTAAAAAAGTAAGCTTGTTAGTACAAATATTGAGAATGTTTAGCTCTATTAATTCACCGATAGACTC
>JBNLAH010000012.1:0-2275 GCA_050302075.1 Parachlamydiales bacterium
TTTTCCAAGAGCAGCAAAGTTTAGTTCATCTGCTGATAATGCATTTAATATGAGCTATAACTTTGCTTTTTATTAATCTTGTTGAAGGTTGCATGTTAAAAAAAATTTAAGATGTCTAGCTGTGTAATTTTTGAGAATTGCCAAATTCTTCCCTTTCTAATTCCTGGTACAGTAAAAGCTTTGTAATTAAAATTAGTTGCAATTAATCATTTTAAAGTAGTGTTATAATTAAATTAAATTAAAAAAAAATAACACAAAAAGACCTGTTACTTTAATGATTATGTTTTCAAAAAAAGGTTTTTTTTGTAAAATATCCTGATCTAATAAGAGGTTTTGAGGTAATAATGATGTCAATAAATTTGTTGAGTTCACCGGCAAAGGCAGCTTTGCCTAATATCCGAGGGTCTTTCTCAGAAATAGCTAAATCTGATGGAACTATTTCTAAAATAATAACTTTGGTTAAAGCTATTATTTTATTTCCAATTAACTTAATTAAAGACGCTGCATACCATGTGGCTAGGCCATTCCAAAAAACTATCGTGCCTTCATTCAAAGATAGATTTATCATGGCTCTAAGTGTAGCGACTGAAAGAACTAAAGAATTTGTAGGTAAAAACAAGTCTACAATAGCTAAGATATCTTTTGCAGCATTGGCAATAGGTGGAGCTTATGTTGGATACAACAGTCGTTCAATAAAAACAGTAGAGCCTACCAGCTGGTGGACTTATGCTGGTATTGGAGTGGGTATTCTTGCTAGTTTGGCAGCAATTACACATTGTTTTAAAAATAGAACTACATCTCTACCTACGAGAAGGCGAACTCTTATGGGTTTTAATTCTGAGCGGTTACCTCCCTTCCCTAGTAATAGGTTAATGAGAGAAGGCCAGCTGATTGCACCTGATGCACCACCATTTGCTGGATTTCATCGAGGACCAACTTCTTTTAGTACTATAAAAGGTTATGCTGAAGCTGCTAGTAGAGCCGAGGAAGATTTTAATAGTGCTGTTGGGCCAGCAGCTGGACAGGCTTTTGGAGATCAGTCCTCTACACCACAATTTCAGGCTTTCCAACGTACGTTAATGGATGATCAAGAAACCTCAGATGAGGATGAGTATTTGGGAGGAGATCAATTTCTTCGTACACAATCTCAGACTTCTACCCCTGATTTTAGCGGTGATGAAGGGGATGATAATCTCTTAGAAAATTTTAATAATCCTAGTCAAGCTCAGGCTCAGGCTCAGAATCCTCAGGTGACCCAAAGTACTTCCGAACTTCAAGTTAGCGATGATGAGAGTGGTTCAGAAGAAGATACCGACATACAACAACCTAAAAGAAGATTAAGTGGAAGTAGTCATGCTTCAACTCCCCAAAATAGTAGCGATACTTTAAAGGCTGTCGAGTCAGTTCAAACTGCTTGGAATATGTTCGCCTAATACTAATGCAGCATTTTCCAAGAGCAGCAAAGTTTAGTTCATCTGCTGATAATGCATTTAATATGAGCTATAACTTTGCTTTTTATTAATCTTGTTGAAGGTTGCATGTTAAAAAAAATTTAAGATGTCTATCTGTGTAATTTTTGAGAATTGCCAAATTCTTCCCTTTCTAATTCCTGGTACAGTAAAAGCTTTGTAATTAAAATTAGTTGCAATTAATACTTTTAAAGTAGTGTTATAATTTAATTAAAAAATAACATAAAAAGGCCTGTTACTTTAATGATTATATTTTCAAAAAAAGGTTTTTTTTTGTAAAATATCCTTATCTAATAAGGGTTTTTGAGGTAATAATAATGTCGATAAATTTGTTGAGTTCGCCGGCAAAGGCAGTTTTGCCTAATGTCCGAGGGTCTTTCTCAGAAATAACTAAATCTGATGGAACTATTTCTAAAATAATAACTTTGGTTAAAGCTATTATTTTATTTCCAATTAACTTAATTAAAGACGCTGCATACCATGTAGCTAGGCCATTCCAAAAAACTATCGCGCCTTCATTCAAAGATAGATTTATCATGGCTCTAAGTGTAGCGACTGAAAGAACTAAAGAATTTGTAGGTAAAAACAAGTCTACAATAGCTAAGATATCTTTTGCAGCATTGGCAATAGGTGGAGCTTATGTTGGATACAACAGTCGTTCAATAAAAACAGTAGAGCCTACCAGCTGGTGGACTTATGCTGGTATTGGAGTTGGTATTCTTGCTAGTTTGGCAGCAATTACACATTGTTTTAAAAATAGAACTACATCTCTACCTACGAGAAGGCGAACTCTTATGGGTTTTAAT
>JBNLAH010000013.1:0-1318 GCA_050302075.1 Parachlamydiales bacterium
GAGTTTCGATCGGTTTTTGCCCCCAAACTGGCAATTTTCGGTAAAACCGTAGGCTAACACCTTTGGATTTCGAGCAAAAATGTTAAATTTTTCAAAAGCCGTAAAAATTGAAAGATGGGAGCGTTATAGATATCCGATTTACAATACGGGGGTCACGAATAAGAAATACGGAGTTTCGGTCAGTTTTTGCCCGAAACTGGCAATTTTTGGCAAAACCGTAGGCTAGCACCTTTGGATTTCGAGCAAAAATGTAAAAATTTTCAAAACCCGTAAAAATTGAAATACGGGACCGTTATAGATAACCGATTTGCAATACGGCGGTCACGACCCAGAAATACGGAGTTTCAATCAGTTTTTGCCCCAAACTGGCAGTTTTTGGAGAAACCGTAGGCTAACACCTTTGGATTTCGAGCAAAAATGTGAAATTTTTCAAAACCCGTAAAAATTGAAAGACGGGACCGTTATAGATACCCAATTCGCAATACGGGGGCCACGACCAAGAAATACGGAGTTTCGGTCAGGTTTTGCCCCAAACCGGCAATTTTCGGTAAAACCGTAGGCTAGCACCTTTGGATTTCGAGCAAAAATGTGAAGTTTTTCAAAACCCGTAAAAATTGAAATACAGGACCGTTACAGATAACCGATTTACAATACGGGGGTCCTGACCATGAAATACAGAGTTTCGATCAGTTTTTGCCCCAAACTGGCAGTTTTCGGTAAAACCGTAGGCTAACACCTTTGGATTTCGAGCAAAAATGTTAAATTTTTCAAAACCCATAAAAATTGAAAGATGGGACCGTTATAGATAACCGATTTACAATACGGGGGTCGCGACCAAGAAATACGGAGTTTCGATCGGTTTTTGCCCCCAAAATGGCAATTTTTGGTAAAACCGTAGGCTAACACCTTTGGATTTCGAGCAAAAATGTGAAATTTTTCAAAACCCATAAAAATTGAAATACGGGACCGTTATAGATATCCAATTTACAATACGGGGGTCGCGACCAAGAAATACAGAGTTTCGATCGGTTTTTGCCCCCAAACTGGCAATTTTCGGTAAAACCGTAGGCTAACACCTTTGGATTTCGAGCAAAAATGTTAAATTTTTCAAAAGCCGTAAAAATTGAAAGATGGGAGCGTTATAGATATCCGATTTACAATACGGGGGTCGCGACCAAGAAATACGGAGTTTCGATCGGTTTTTGCCCCCAAACTGGCAATTTTCGGTAAAACCGTAGGCTAACACCTTTGGATTTCGAGCAAAAATGTTAAATTTTTCAAAAGCCGTAAAAATTGAAAGATGGGAGCGTTATAGATA
>JBNLAH010000014.1:0-1161 GCA_050302075.1 Parachlamydiales bacterium
ATTACAGACAGCGATAAGATTAGAACTTTCTTCACTCGTTATTAAGCTTGGTTGATTAGGTGACTTGATGCAAAGCAAACTCGGCCTAATCATCCTCACCAAAACAAAAGATAATAATTCGCTGACACGGTGGCAAAATACTCTCAACACGTGTTACTAATGATTTAATGCAAGTTTGTGTACCCGCAGAAGATAGATTGATCATCCCCATCATGGGCATTTCACTTCATCCCCATCATGGACATTTCACTTCATCCCCATCATAAACATTTCACTCAATGTCCTACAGTTAAGCACAAATAACCAAATAATCTCATAAACAGAAAAGAAGGCATACGCAAGTCCTAATAGTTCTACTAAAATCATAAACAACAAAATAAGTCCATAAAAAATAAAATAAGGTTAACACACCAAAAATCACTCCATGTCTTCATTTAGGCAAATATATATTTTCTAAATTATTAAATTAATTAAGGCTCTATATAAATGATTGTTGCATTCATGCCGCCATGCATTTATTTTTGTAATGATGTATTGCTTTAGATTTATAGTGCGAGTAGAAAGCGTCTGCTTTCATTCGAATCCGTATTAGATTTAATTTCAAAACCAAAACTCCGTTGAAGCCTTTCCGAAATCATTGCTTTCTTTTTTTTGGAAAAATATTATTGGTTTCAAAGTCCGATTTAAATTTGATTTTGTTTTGAAAACGTATTTTGAAAAGAAGCTCCGAAAAGCCCTATTTCTAAAATCTTCGTGATTTAAATTTTGAATTAAATTTCAGAATTGTTTTTATTCAAAAGTCTCAAAATCCAAAAGCTTGATTTCCTAAAAGATTTAAATTCCGTTTTGAATTTTCCAAGCCATATTTCAGTTTATTTTATGTATCCTTGATTTAAAGCCTTTGGTTTAAATTTGAATATTTAAATGAAATTCCAAATTTCTAAATTTGAAAAGTTTTCAAAAGTTAATTTGATTTTATTACACTTTGAAATCCAGTTCAAAAATTTGATTTGAAAATATTTAAAAACTCTTTGATTTAAATAAAAATAAATAAAAACCTTGGAGAAAATTTGAAAACTTTTTTTTCATTCTTCTGCGCGGCCCAAAACTCCATGTAGCTCAACCAGTTTCGTATTATTAATTTTCATTTTCAATTCCGAA
>JBNLAH010000015.1:0-1144 GCA_050302075.1 Parachlamydiales bacterium
AGTCAGTCAAAGGGGCATGCATGCGCACATTATATGGAGTTGAGATACATAGTTCCTACCAAAAAATTGTCTCTAGTTGTACCACTACAAAGTACAAAAACTCTAAAATGATCAATCTCATTCATATGATATCCATTTTAAATTCCGTTTTTATCGCTATCCTATACGCGATGAGATGAACAAAACAATATCTCATTTGCATATATTTTGAAGAATTTTAAAAATAACCTAATTTCTTATACAAACATAGAATGAGCATATATGCATGCTTGATGACCTGGAAAAAACCTCCAAAAAATTGAAAATCTTCGGTTGTAATTTTCATCAAATATGGATGTTATATGTTTACAAGATTGATAAAAATAATTTATAAGATTTACAAATTATAGTATTTTAAACACCATGTTTCATCCTAGCTATTTATGTAACATATCTTGGTGTTTCATGTTGTCAGTAATATTTTTTATTTAATTTTCAATGAAGTGTTAATATCCCTACATAGCTACTTAGATTCAACCCATATAAATTATCCTGTGACAATGTGCGGGATATTCAACTTTTAAAAATTAACTTAATTTGTTATATAATTACATACGTTTATATTTACAATACATTTTAAATTCTATTTTCACCGTTGTGTTCTACACGACGAGATGAACAAAACAAGATCTCACTTGCATATGTTTTAAAGAATTTTTAAATCAACTTAATTTGCTCTATATTTGAATATGTTTATATTTACAATAGATCAAGATTTATGGGCACGTGAGCTAATGAGCCGTATTATGAGCTGTGACCACTCTCTAGGCCGAAATGATATATTTAAATTTATTTTATTATTTCATGATCCTATTTCAATATAATAATATTATTATTTTAAGTTTGATTATCTTTTGTTTGAATTATAATCAACATGTAAATTTACATAAATATAAGATATTTTAAAATCTCGTAGCATCACACGAGGTTATCAACTAGTTTTAAACAGAGCAAGCTTGTGGTGATACACATTTCTTACCTCGGTTTTCCTCCATAAAAATAACGTAAAAACAGGGCTTAGGCCAAGTTTGTGGTGAATCCTGTACAAGTAATAGGTGGTGGTGACGTCGTTGGCCACTCGTGTGTCATCCAAATTTGAGTTCCA
>JBNLAH010000016.1:0-1143 GCA_050302075.1 Parachlamydiales bacterium
ACAAAGCTAAAGGGTCTCTACCTTGAGAACAACCAACTAACAGAGTTGCCTGCTGCTATAGGAGGCTTAGAAAATTTAGAAGAGCTAGACCTTTCTTACAACCAACTAACAGAGTTACCTGATGCTATAGGGGCCTTAACAAGGCTAGAGAATCTCTTCCTTGGTAACAACCAACTAAAAGAGTTGCCAGCTGCTATAGGGGCCTTAACAAATCTAAGACAACTCCATCTTTCTGGCAATCAATTAAAAAAGTTGCCCGATGCTATAAGGGCCTTAACAAATCTAAGACAACTCCATCTTTCTGGCAATCAATTAAAAAAGTTGCCTGATGCTATAAGGGCCTTAACAAATCTAAGACAACTCCATCTTTCTGGCAATCAACTAGAAGAGTTGCCTGATGCTATAAGGGGCTTAACAGAGCTAGTGGGTCTCTCCCTTGAGAACAACCAACTAACAGAGTTACCTGATGCTATAGGGGTATTAACAAAGCTAGAGAAACTCGACCTTTCTCGTAACCAACTAACAGAGTTGCCTGCTGCTATAAGTGCCTTAAAAAAGGAGCTAAAACGTCTCAATCTTAATAGAAACCAACTAACAGAGTGGCCTGCTGCTATAAGTGCCTTAACAAATCTAAAGGATCTCGACCTTTCTCGTAACCAACTAAAAGAGTTACCTGATGCTATAGGGGTATTAACCAAGCTAGAGAAACTCGACCTTTCTCGTAACCAACTAAAAGAGTTGTCTGATGCTATAAGGGCCTTAACAAAGCTAGAGCGTCTCGATCTTTCTGACAACCGACTAAAAGAGTTGCCTGCTGCTATAAGTGCCTTAACAAAGCTAGAGCGTCTCGATCTTTCTGACAACCGACTAACAGAGTTGCCTGCTGCTATAAGGGGCTTAAAAAAGGAGCTAAAATATCTCAACCTTGATAAAAACCAACTAAAAGAGTTGCCTGCTGCTATAGGAGACTTAGAAAACTTAGAAGAGATCTACTTTTTTTTCAACCAAATAACTGCACTGCCTGGTAGTATAAGAAACTTGAAAAAGTTAAAAGATTCTATCATTTTTTACTTCGCTTTATATAAGATAATTTAATCTTAAAAGAACCTGATTGCTTGTTAATAAGTTTAAAAGAGTTGCTTT
>JBNLAH010000017.1:0-979 GCA_050302075.1 Parachlamydiales bacterium
TGTTTACTCACTTGTATAAACTGAGTTTTTAGTTGTATATGTGAGCATTTGGTAAAGCACGCTATCCTGAACTGTTGTTGCTCTTGTTGAGATGATGTCTAGCGAGTTTATATATGCTAGTCTTAGTTCAGATAGGAGTCTTATGCTTGTGGTGACTTACTTAACTTGTTTATTCACTTGGTGCCTATCTTAGCTCATGTCTACTTGCTTGTTATCCTGTTATGGTCTCATTATGTGGATTCACTCTTATTTTGCATGTCTTGGCATGGTGATGGATATAATTGCTCAAATACATGCTTGTATGCCTTGTGAAGCACCCTAATTTTGAATCTCATGCATAGCATCTCATTCTTCTCTCGGTTTGTGTTTGATGAGTTCATTGCAAAAGGGGGAGAGTATGGGCACAAAGTTGGTTGAACTCTTGCTAATAGGGTGGATGAGAGAAGAAACATGATAATGACTATCTAAGGGGGAGAGCTTGCATTGAGAGTGTTAGGGGGAGTTGATTTCAGGGGGAGTGTTGATTTTGAGCTTTTCTTGCTCTTCTGAGCTTTTCTTAACTCTTTCTTGCCATTTTTGCTTGGCTTTGCCGTTTTTCTTGTCTTTTGTTGACTTTTGCGGTTTTCCTTCTTCTAGATGACCTTCTTGAGCTTTTCTTTGGCGTTTTGGTCTTCTAGCTGTGCTTCATAGGGTCTTGGATTCAAACTTCAAACTTTGTGCTTTTGTTGTCAATGGACTCATCAAGGGGGAGATTGAGAAACCAAGTGGACCGTTACTTGGTTTGATTGTGATGAGTCATTGACATGGCAGGGTTTGAATTCGAATCCGAGATTTTTGTTTTTGTTTTTGTTTTTGTTTTTCTTTATCTTTAGTTCGTTCGGAGAATCGCGTTTGCTTGTCTCGTGGTGTGCAGGAGGCAGGTGCGACATGGCGTGCAGCGACGAGGACCGTGGCACGAGTAGGAGACCTGGTGCAGAGG
>JBNLAH010000018.1:0-971 GCA_050302075.1 Parachlamydiales bacterium
TTCTAGCTTTGTTAAACTACCTATAGCCTCAGGTAAAGAAGCTAGTTGGTTGTTATTAAGGGCGAGATATTCTAGCTTTGTTAAACTACCTATAGCCTCAGGTAAAGAAGCTAGTTGGTTGTTACTAAGGTAGAGATATTTTAGCTTTGTTAAGTTGCCTATAGCTTCAGGTAAAGCAGTTAGTTGGTTGTTACGAAGGCAGAGATAATCTAGATTTATTAATCCAGCTATAGCCTCAGGTAAAGCAGCTAGTTGGTTGTTATTAAGGGTGAGATCTTCTAGCTTTGTTAAACTACCTATAGCCTCAGGTAAAGCAGCTAGTTGGTTGTTACTAAGGTAGAGATTATCTAGATTTTCCAATCCACCTATAGTTTCAGGTAAAGCAGCTAGTTGGTTATTACTAAGGGTGAGATATTTTAGCTTTGTTAAGCTGCCTATAGCTTCAGGCAAAAAGGTAAGCTTGTTAGTATTAAGATTAATTAATTTTAGCTCTATTAATTCACCGATAGCCTCAGGTAAAACAGTAAGTTGGTTATTATTAAGGTGGAGAAATCTTAGCTGCTTTAAGCCACCAATAGATTCAGGTAAAAAAGTAAGTTTGTTTTTACCAAGCTTTAAGGTTTCTAGATTTGAAAAGGCACCAATACATGGTAATAATGCTTTTAGGTTTCTTCTACAAAAATCTAATGATGTCACTCTGTTCTTTACAGAATTTTCAGAGTTTAGATAGTCAATGATAGCTACATTAATTTCGTCAGCTTTTTTAATTGGATTCTTATGTTCATTTTTAATATCACTAATTGATGCTTTTATTGCATTCAAAGTCACATCATCTGGAAATTGTCCTTCTAATTCAGCAACTAGTGTATCTGCAAAATGGATTTGAGCTTCTGCAATATAAACTTTTCTGATTCCCTCGACAAAGGAGATAATACTATCGGCTGTTAGCATTCTAAAATCTAAGTTTAGAA
>JBNLAH010000019.1:0-969 GCA_050302075.1 Parachlamydiales bacterium
GCATAACTCGACTCATAGATGTGGGTTATGGGATCTATCATATTCGAAGGCCTTGATTGTCATACACAACATTGACATCATGCATAAAGAATATAATGTTGCTGAAAGCATAGTAATGACGTGCATGAATTTTCTAGAAAATCAAAAGACAATTAAGCAAGCAGAATTCTGGTCGAGCTCCTGCACTCTACTGAACTAGAGCTCAGAAAACTTCATCGAACCCGAACGGATTTTGGCAGAGCTTCTGCACTCGAGCTACTCCGAGGACTCCCAGCAAGCCGAGAAGTCCTCCAGCCCTCAGAACCTCGCCTCTCTCTCTAATCTACTAGAACTAAACTTGGAAGCACTTTGGAGGCTAAACTCACACTTGGGGGGGCACTTGTCAGGTCGGCCGGCCATCTAGCGTGGCTAGGCAGCCAAGTTTCGTGGCTGTACCGACTTTCCCACCTCGGATCCTCTTCTTACCGACTTAACATGACATGTGTTGAAAGCGTAATTTCATTAGCACCAAACCCTGGCCGGCCGGTCCCACCTTGGGTCGGTTGGGCCTGGGCTTTTTGCCACATCATCTCCCCGTGTCATATTATCTGAGACTACCCCTGGTTTTGGACATAATGAAGATATGTATGGATTTTGGTCCATATGATGCTTTTCCATCAACTGATGTTATTGAAATGGTAGATCAACAAAACTCATGGAACTTGTTAATAATAGGCACCTATCTTCTACATCTTGCATGAAATGTAGGAACGTTGGCGGTAAATATATGCATTTTATGACCACCAACACCCCCCACACACATAGAGTTTTGCTCATCCCTGAGCAAAAGCAAAGAATTAAATCCTAGGGACAATAGCAAGAACTCTAGTGCCATAACTGCTCGAGAATAAAGAACACAACTTACAACTTATACTTGGGCTCTGTGGATGTGTCTAAGTCTTGAACCATATGATGTTGAATGATTAGAAT
>JBNLAH010000020.1:0-891 GCA_050302075.1 Parachlamydiales bacterium
TAAAAAGACTTCAAATAGAAAAACCTTGGCTTAATTCAAATCAACTACTAAAAACACATCGAAACCCAAAATTTCTAAGCATAACCTTATCATCATTAGGAATGTTATTTCCATCAAGACGAATCTCTAAGGATTTATCTAATTTGTAAAGATGGTTAGGAATAGTCGTAAGCTGGTTGTTATCAAGGTTGAGTTTCATTAGGCCTATTAAGCTAGTTATGCTCTTAGGTAATACTGTTAGTTGGTTGTTATTAAGGTTGAGATTCATTAGATTTGTTAAGCAACCAATACTCTCAGGTAGCACTGTTAGTTGATTGTCATTGAGGTAGAGATGCTGTAGCGATATTAAACTACCTATAGTCTCTGGCAATTCTGTTAGTTTGTTGTTATTAAGATGGAGTATTATTAGGTTTGTTAAGCCAACTATACTCTCTGGTAGTTCCGTTAGCTGGTTGTTATCAAGGGTGAGTTTCATTAGGCCTATTAAGTTAGTTATACTCTTAGGCAGCACCGCTAGTTGGTTGTTAGCAAGGGTGAAAGTAAGTAGATTTGTTAAGCCACCTATACTTTCAGGTAGTACTGTCAGTTGGTTGTTATCAAGATTGAGTCTCTGTAGATTTGGGAACTTACTAATACAAGGTAATATAGCCTTTAGTTGTTTAGAACTTAGATCTAACCATATTACATCTTTTATAGAAGGATTAGAACGGTCTTTGCTTATATGGTCAATAATAGTGTTATTAATTTCCTCAGCTTTTACCATTAGAGTCAATGTTGTGTCATTTTTAATACTTTCAAGTGATTTTTTTATTCTATCCAAAGTATTATTTCTTGGAAATTGTCTTTCCAACTCAGCCACTAATACATCTGCAAAATCAATCTGAGCCTCTG
>JBNLAH010000021.1:0-900 GCA_050302075.1 Parachlamydiales bacterium
CCCTGTTTCTGAAAGCTTTATAAATGAACTTTTGAAACTTTGTAAAGCTGATTGGTTATAATTTTTTTGATAATTTACTAACATAAAATTAAATTAACATTTAAATTTTACTATTATAATTTAATTAATTTATAAAATCAAAAAAAATAATACAAACTTTAAAACAACTATTTTGAAATTTATTTTATAAGAATGTAAGTAAGCCCTTGATTATATTAACTATTTACTAGTTAGAAAATTATAAACTTCTAATTGCTGGAAATCCTTGTAGATGATTTTTTGATCTAAAAAGCTTACAGGTTGACTTAAAAAGTAGAGAGTTTTAGATGCTTTTAAAATAATTAATAATGAAAAGACTTCAAATAGAAAAGCCTTGGCTTAATTCAAATCAACTACTTTGAAACCTAAACTTCTAAGTTTTCCTTGAACATTAGGAATGTTATTTTAATCAAATATAAATTTTAATGAATCTATTTAATTCGTGAAGATGGTTAGGAAAAGTCGTAAGCTGGTTGTTGCTTAGATAGAGGGTGTGTAATTGTATTAGTCCAACTATACTATCAGGTAGTACTGTTAGTTGGTTGTTATTGAGGTTTAGATGCCTTAGATTTGTTAAGCCACCTATACTCTCTGGTAGTAGCGTTAGCTGGTTGTTGCTAAGGTATAGATCCCCTAGATTGGTTAAACGACCTATACTATCAGGTAACACCGTTAGTTGGTTGTTCTCAAGATGGAGTCTCAGTAGATTTGTTAAACCACAAATGCTCTTAGGTAGCAACGTTAGCTGGTTGTTGTTAAGGTATAGATGTTTTAGCTTTGTTAAGCTACCTATACTCTCAGGTAGTACTGTTAGTTGGTTGTTGTTAAGGTATAGATTCTTTAGATCTGTTAAGCCACCTA
>JBNLAH010000022.1:0-896 GCA_050302075.1 Parachlamydiales bacterium
TGTAGTACCTGTTCCACCTGTTCCATCTAAAGTTATCGTAGCTGCATCAGTTCCAGTTCCAGTTGATGTTATTGAAGAGCCACCCAAAACACTGATATCAATACCATTATTATCAATATCACTACCGTTACCACCTTGCCCAGTTAAGGAAATATTCCCATCTACCGAAGTTATCGTTGAAGCTGCAGAAGTTATGATTATACCTCTATTTGATTGAGTTCCGGGACCTCCAGTCCCATCTAATGTAATTGTAGCAGCATTTGCACCTACTCCTGTTGATTGAATAGTATTTGTACCAGTACCAATAGAAATTCCATCATTGCTAGATGTTGTGCCATCTCCTCCTCCTTGGCCTGTAAGGGAAATATTTCCATCTACTGAAGTTATTGTTCCAGAAGAAATAAGTCGGACCCCATTGAGATCATTAGAAACTGGATTGCTACCTCCTGTCCCATTCAATGTAATAGTCCCTGCATCAACACCAGTCCCTGACGAAGAAATAGTACCTCCATTAACATTAATTCCATTAAGAGTTCTTCCTCCTACTCCTAATAAATTAATATTCCCATTAACCGTGGTAATTGATCCCTGAAGATCAACTCCCTCAAAATCGTCATTTGTAATAGCTCCGCCTTCATTTCCTCTTAAATCAAAAGCTGTAAAATTAGAACCTGCATTTGTACTGCTTAGTGTCACACCAACATTAATAACAACTGATCGATCGGCCTGAACAGTCAAAGTTGTTGCTGTACTCCAAGTCACGTTGACCGTAAAGGTCACATCTCCAAAACCGAAGCCACCAATCCCAGCACTTGTTTGAATTGTGACATTGTTCCCACCATTTAAAGCATTCTGTAAATCTGTCACATTCAGGGTCGCGGAAGTTACTCCCGCCG
>JBNLAH010000023.1:0-883 GCA_050302075.1 Parachlamydiales bacterium
TAGGTTTAAAAAATCTAATAACTCTCGACCTTGAAAATAACCAACTAACTGCCTTTCCTGATGGTATATTAGGCTTAAAAAATCTGGAAGAACTCAGTCTTAATTTGAACGGTCTAACTGTGTTACCTGATAGTATAGGGAGATTAAAAAAGCTAAAAAAGCTTTTCCTTTCTTACAACCGACTAACAGAGTTACCTGCTGCTATAGGGGCCTTAACAAGGCTAGAGAGTCTTAACCTTGAGAGCAACAGACTAGAAGAGTTGCCTGATTCTATAATAGGAGGCTTAGAAAGCCTAAAAAAGCTTAACCTTGGTATAAACCAACTAAGAGCATTACCTGATGCTATAGGAGGCTTAGAAAACCTAAAAGAGCTTCACCTTGATAACAATGAGCTAGCTGCTTTACCTAATAGTATAGGAAATTTAAGAAAGTTAGAGGAACTCTACCTTTCTTGGAATGGACTAAAAGAGTTGCTCGAAACTATAGGGGGCTTAGAAAACCTAAAAGAGCTTCACCTTGATAACAATGAGCTAGCTGCTTTACCTGCTACTATAGGGTTCTTAACAAAGCTAGAGATTCTTGACCTTGAGAAAAACCGATTAGAAGAGTTGCCCGAAACTATAGGGAGCTTAGAAAACCTAAAAAAGCTTGACCTTGATATAAACCAACTAACAGAGTTGCCTGATGCTATAGGAGCCTTAACAGAGTTAGTGGAGCTCTCCCTTTCTAACAACCAACTAACCGAGTTGCCTGATGCTATAGGGGCCTTAACAAAGCTAGAGCGTCTCGATCTTTCTTCCAACCAACTAACCGAGTTTCCTGATGTTATATTAGGCTTAGAAAATTTAGAAGCGCTCTCCCTTGCTAACAACCAACTAAAAGA
>JBNLAH010000024.1:0-858 GCA_050302075.1 Parachlamydiales bacterium
GGACCAGCGCTGTGGACTCGGTCCACCGCACCATGGGCCTTTTCCATACAGTTTTCTATAGGAAAATAATTCAATAATTCTAGAAAATAATCGGATCCCTAGAATTTTGTAAAAACACTACTGAACTTTTCTAAAATTATATTTTAGTCCCTATAATTTTACATTTAGGTCCCTATTTAATTTTTATAATTACAATTAGGTCATTTTCTTAATTAATCTGTTAATACTAATTACATAATTAATCTATCAACTTCAAACCATCATAACTTTTTAACCGTAGCTTCGATTTAGGTACTGTTTGTTTAGTCCTTAGGTACTGTTTGATGTACTGTTTATTTATTTTCTTGTGTTGCTTGTTTCCGATCACTACCGTTAGGAGCCGAGGACTTCGAGAATCTCCAAGAGCTTGACGTGCAAGATTTTGAGCAGCAAGCGGGAAATCAAGGCAAGTGACCCTTGACCATATTGATCCTATGTACTTTCTTTCTCTAGTATACATAATGACTTGCATGCTTTAATACTGTTACCTAAGCCTCATACTTAGGATTTGGGTTCATACTTGGTTAGTTATGCTTAGCCATGCAGTCATGAGTGTTGTACAAGTCTTTCTATCTTTATGATATTGAGTTTGGCTTGTGTTTAGTGTTGAGATTTTAGCATTCCATCCATCGAGATGTGAGTTGACCGTGGTAGTGGTTCGATGCTGTAGTTTGAGCAAGTGTTGGAATGGTGGAGATGGTTAAGTCTGTCAGATGATGTGGCTATTCATGCTGGAATCTGCTAATGACCGAATCTTAGGAGTAGACACTACAGAACAACCGGTGTCGCAACGTGTCCACTATGGAATGACTTGCTTAC
>JBNLAH010000025.1:0-850 GCA_050302075.1 Parachlamydiales bacterium
ACTCAATCCGTCCAAGAAATATTTATATCCTCCTTGTTGTATCTCTTAATGAAGGAGGTATACAACACAATAGAAGTTTATGAACATGAGGTATTCATATTTTATTAGATCGACTATTTTGTATTTATATTCCATGAAAATGCAGATTTTAGCCATACAACCTTTTGTGCATGTCTAACTTGGTATAGAAATAGGAAACAACTAGTTGGCAGCGGGATTTTAAAATAATTATTATTTATATGTTTTTTAGAATTTATAGATAATAAAAAAATTAGAGGAAGGTGATGGGACAGATGATGATGTGTACACCCTGCATGTCTAATTATTATTTATGTGATTTTTTAGAAATTATAGATAATAAAAAAATTAGAGGAAAGTGATGAGACAGATGATGATGTGTACATCTTGCATGTCAAGAGATATGCTATAAGGACTTATAGTGGATTAAGAAGGTGATGTAACATATAATAATGTGTATATGTTACATATAAAAAAATTATATTTAAAAATTCTTAGTGAATCATATCTATATAGTTAGAGAGGATACATCCTCATGCATGTTCTAAAAAAGAATATAACACTACATAAAAAAATGTAGTGGTTGATGGAAAATAAGAATATATCATATGCATACACTACATTCATTTCAAATATTTGATGTTTGATTTTTACACCAATTTTGACCATTCATCTTATTAAAAAAAATAAAGTTATAAAAAAATCAAATATATACATAAACTACATTATGTAATAAAATGTAGTTTAAGTATATATTTGATTTTTTCATAACTTTAATTTTTTTTGAATAAGACGAATGATTAAAGTTGGTTAAAAAGTCAAAGTCAACAAA
>JBNLAH010000026.1:0-848 GCA_050302075.1 Parachlamydiales bacterium
CTCAATCTTGCTCTGGTACCAACTGTGATAGACCCACCTTAGAAAAGAGGGGAATCGTCTCCCAAGATCATATCGGGGGATTCTCGACGAAGCGAGAATGCGCAAACACAACACATACAAGCATACAATAACAAATATGAAATTCAAGTTAAAGTTATTACAGATTAAGTGCCATGTATTAGGGTTTACAAAAGATAAGGCCCAAAATGTGCTTCAAAAGATAATCAGAGTTTTTGCGGAAGCGTTCGTCTCTCACGATAGGCACACGCTCTTCGCCCTAGAAGAGAGTGAGCCTCCTCGGACGACCTACACCTACGAGTCCCAGTAGGGAACCCAGCCCTCCTCGGTCTGGATCTCCCACTGACAGCCCTCGTCGGCGTCGCCGGAAGAAGGAGGAAGATCCTCACCTGCACACAGATAAATAAAACCACAAGAGCAAAGCTTGAGCGACTACGCTCAGCAAGACTTATCCGTCGTGACCCGAAGGCCACGAATTCTAGACATGCAAGGCTTCAAGTGAAACAGCGGACTCCAGCCTACTAGCACCTACTACTAATCACTTTTAAGGAATTTATTAGCCAAGTTAAGTTGATTAACAAAAATAATAAATTAGCAGCATATGCTAAACATGCAAGGTAACTCAATCAACATTTGATTAGTATCATGCCTTGACTAAAAGTAATCAATAATCTCATAATTCTCATAACCAATATAATGAAGTTCCATTATTGTGGAATGATAGCAATGATCAAGTGTCACGAAGATTCGAATCAATTTACATCTTGCAAGGAAAAACCTGACAACATGACACATGCAGGACCTCCCAGATCCCACAAGCGGCCACAGCT
>JBNLAH010000027.1:0-841 GCA_050302075.1 Parachlamydiales bacterium
CAAAAAGAGATTAGAAGAAGGATGCTGTAATTGCAATTGTCGTAAAATGGTTTCATGGGGAATTCTTCTAACTTTTGGTATATATGTAATCGCAGTTAATATTTTAGACAAAGGCAATTAATTAATTATTTTTAATATGAATTTAGTGCTTATAGGCTATGTAAGGCATTAGCTCTTCACAAAACTTTTTTTTAATAATAGGAAGGTAAAAATGGCAGCAGCAATATCAAGTCAAAGAGAAATAAGTATTCATTCAAATCGCAATGAAGGTAGAACTTTAAATGGAGATAAAGAAGTATCTGAATCAACGCTAGGAAAATTAGCTAGATTTCTTTTAAATAATAATTATGAGCAAAATTATGACAAACAAATGCTTAGGAATCTGACAATAACACCTCTTTCTGCTGATGAAGTTAGATTTGGAATAAGCCTTATTCATGAGCATCCACTAGTAACTGTAGTAGAAAATGAGCTAAACGAATCTGAATCCGGAGGTACCCTTGTAACAATGGAAAGAACTATTTCTGTTAGAGATATTCATCAATTTGGTATTGCAAGTGATAGTGGCATAGCCTTGGCTAACTTGGAAGCTGGAGCTTCAATAAAAATTATTACGGTTTCTAAACAAGCATTTGATGCTCTTGATAGACATTTTTTTTCTTTAACTCCCTGCGGTAAAGCTGTAAAGTTTGTTAAACGATTTGCCCCATGTATTTGTTGTTTAACATTTATCGGATTTGGATTTAGCCCAGAACTTCTTTTAAGAGATCCTGTAAAAGATGATTAAACCCTTTCAAAATACTTTTAAAAGAACCACATCAACAACTTGAGTGGTTCTTTG
>JBNLAH010000028.1:0-838 GCA_050302075.1 Parachlamydiales bacterium
CATTAATCAGAGAAAAAAGAAAGAAAAATTACCCACCATTGTCATTATAAAAAAACTAGACTAAAATATCCCTCCACATAAGTATAAATTACCCATCATTGCCATTATAAATTTCAAAAAATTCTCACATTAATCAGAGAAAAAAGAAAGAAAATTATCCACCACTGATATTATGAAAAAACTAGACTAAAATACCCATCCACATAATTTTAAACTACCCACCGTTGTTATTATAAATTTTAATAAAATTAGACAAAATATTCCTCTGTGCGTATTTAAAATTTACCAATTTTAAAAATTTTATTTTTTATAAATTACAAAACTCCATAATTATGAAAAAAATAGACTTGAAAAAACTTTTACATGTTTTTAAAAATTACTCACTATTGTTATTACATAAAACTAATCTAAAATACTGAAATATAAGTTTATAAACTACCATAATTCCACTAAGAATACAATCAATATAAAAATTGAAATATGAAAATAGGAATAGTACGATAAAAATAAATTTAGATATCTAATATAATAAAATAATAAATATGATTGAATTTTTTATAGTAACAATATAGATTAGAGTATTTAATTCAGCCGTGCAAATGGGCAGGCTGCCAACCTAGTCTATTATATAATAATTTGAA
The DNA here is from genome assembly GCA_050302075.1 of Parachlamydiales bacterium. Classification (GTDB taxonomy): domain Bacteria; phylum Chlamydiota; class Chlamydiia; order Chlamydiales; family SM23-39; genus JBNLAH01. Next base: position 642 of record JBNLAH010000028.1, read on the forward strand.
TAGAAAATGGAGCTCTCACGTTAACTCAGCCCCTTCTCAGCCTCTAAAAAATATCATGTTAATAGAAGAAAAAAACAAATAATTATCCCCATTATAATTTTTTGGTCTAAAATGGCCTTATGACATATTCAATTCGGTAGTATTTGATCCCATCGTACTTTTGTGGATAGAAAGTTACCAGCGAAAGTTACATAAAA
>JBNLAH010000029.1:0-826 GCA_050302075.1 Parachlamydiales bacterium
ACTTCAAAAATCCAGTGATTCTTGTGCCAAAATTCTTAGAATCACTTCCTCTTTCTTTCTATGCATTCATATAACACATGTTTGTTGCATTTTATTGATTGAATGCTTGTGTTTACTTCACGGTAGGTAACGTTGTGCCGGAGCCGTTCTTCGAGGACTTCCAGGACCAAGCTTTCAAGGAGTCCCAACTGTTCTTCGCGGATCAACAAGGCAAGTCACCTTGAACATTTTGCACCTATAGTTAATTTCTCTATCTACTATGTAAAATTAGAACTGCATGATAGGAAGGTCTGATCTGTGCACCTATGTTAGGGTTGACTAGCATTGATTTATCATTCCTTGAAAACCTTAGAAGTATTGGGTAGTTGTCATAGGCTTAGAACTGCTTAGCCTTGCATGTCCTGGTCTGGATTTGGGTAGTGTTATTACAATGTTATTTTGTCACCCTTGTTGCTGTCATGGTTATGTTGATCCTATTAGTATGGAGAATAGGATTTGGGGTGACGGGTTTGGAGTTGCGTTCGGTGGATTTTGATAGTTTGGGGCTTTGTCCGGTGGACTCCGGAACCCTGTGGTAGACATCACACCCAAATCTAAGGACCGGTTCATGGAGTGACCACCCACGATAACAATGCAACCATGAGCCTATATGGGTACGACCTGGCATAGTATGTGGTAGATGCTAGTTTGACATACCAATTGGTGGAGCAGGTATAGTGAACTCTCTACGGATTCGTCTGGTTGGGAATGAGTGGGTAAAGGAGTGGTCTCTCCTAAGAACCACACGGTGGAAGAGGGGGCCCTTGGTGGTCTGGACTGATACCTT
>JBNLAH010000030.1:0-808 GCA_050302075.1 Parachlamydiales bacterium
TCAACAAATGCTCCTTCTCATCCTACCCTCTAAAAGCTTAATATGTGGAACTCATGGGTAAAAGAAAAGGGTACATAATGTCATGTATATTGCCAAGCTATAGGATGGTTGAAAAAGAGTTAAGAAAACTTTCTCAATAATTTTGGAAAGGGTTTTTGAAATGGTATGATGGAGGGGGAGAAAATGAAATCACATCAAAAAGAATTTTTGAAGTTGAAGTGTTTTTCTCCTCTCAAAATATTGACTTCCCCTTTTATTTGAAGAGACTCTTGGAGCTTTTTTCATGCTCCGTCTCTTGAGAACTCGGGGGTTTTGATGATATTTGAGGAGAAAATTACTTCTTCAAAACCTTCTTTTCAAATGGCTTCAATATACTGGTGGTGGACGCATATTCCGGAGTGGAGGTATGCATGCCAATATTTTTGGGTGAGGCTAGCAAATAATGTGGGTAGCAAATCATTTTTGAAAAAAATCAAAACTTAATTGGACACATCCCTTAACAAAGCTCAACACAAACAAGAGTTGCTATGTGGAAAAATATTTGGCTCTGGTAGGAATGTGTATGTCATTGAGGAACCTTTCTATTTTCATTCAACTCCGATCAATCTCAAAATCATGGTTCAGCGGGATTAACACTAACTCAGATATCACACCTCCCAACAACCTAGACATGGTTACTTTTGAATTTTTCCTTGCATGAGATTTTGTGTCTACCAAGGCATAACTACATTAATCAGTTTGGTTTATCAAAACAGGGGTCATGCATAAGTGATTGCAATTAATCTCAAGCAAGGGAGGATGCATAATC
>JBNLAH010000031.1:0-803 GCA_050302075.1 Parachlamydiales bacterium
CTAGGTCATCCCCGTGGGGAGCCCTTGTGATCTTTGTCTCAAAGAAGGATGGTACTTATCGTGCCCTGAATGAGGTTACCATCAAGAAAAAGTACCCGTTGCCTAGGATGGATGATCTATTCGATCAACTCCAAGATGCATGTGTGTTCTCAAAGATCGATCTTCGATTGAGATATCATAATTTGAAGATTCGAGATGCGACAAACCGAAGACTCCATTCATTTTGAGGTATGGCCTGTATGAGTATACGGTGATGTCATTTGGATTAACTAATGCACCAGCCTACTTTATGTATCTGATGAACATGGTTTTTGTGGAGTATCTAGACAAGTTTGTCGTGGTATTCATCGATGATATATTTGTCTACTCAAGAAGTGAAGAAGAGCATCTTCGTTTAGTTTTGCAGAAGCTTCGAGATCATAGGTTGTATGTCAAGTTGAGCAAGTGTGAGTTTTGGTTGAAGCAGGTTGCTTTCTTAGGTCATATCGTCTCGATGGGAGGAATATCCGTGGATCCAAGCAAGGTTCAAGATGTGTTGAGTTGGAAGGTGCCTACATGTGTTGGCGATATTCAGAGTTTTCTTGGATTGACTGGATATTATCGGAGGTTTATCAAAGGATTCTCAAAGATAAGTAAGCCCGTGACCGAGCTACTTGAGATAGATAGGAAGTTTGAGTGCACGCCAGCCTATGAAGCTAGTTTCCAGGAGTTGAAGAAGCGACTGACAACTGCTCCGATATTAGTGATGCCTGATATGGAGAAGCCAATTTCTATCTATTATGATGCGTCTGGTCAAGGACTAG
>JBNLAH010000032.1:0-797 GCA_050302075.1 Parachlamydiales bacterium
AACCATTTCTTTCATTTTTTTCTTTTTTGTTCCTGAGAATCTCGGGACGAGATTCCTGTTAAGGGGATAGTCTTGTCACGCCCCAAAAATTTCAAATTTTGGAATGTGACTAAAATTCACTAAATTTAAAAACTTTATATCAATAGGTTAAAATTATTTTCTAGAATTTAGAAGGGATTCAAATTTATTTAGGCAAAAGATTATTTTCTAAAATTATTAAATTAATTTAGGCTTTTATAATTGATTGTTGCATTCATGCCGACTTGCATTTATTCTTGTATTGATGTGTGATCTAGAATTAGGTTCCGAATAGAATTCGTTTGAATTCAATTAAATTTTATTTAAATATTAAATTCTGGACATTAGAAACCTTTTTATATATTCCCTTAGTTCTTTTGGTTAAATTCCTTGCAGTTAGTCTATATAATATATATATATTTATTATTTTTCATCTCGTCTCTCATTCCCGCACCGACCCAGTGCCGTGACCCATTTTTCCCAATGCGCCGGCCCAGTCGCACCACAGCTTTGCCCCTGTCTTTTTATATAATTCCTTTTAAACCCAATCTTTTCTTCAAGGAAAATAATTCTAAAATCTTTTCTAAAACTCTTTTTTTTTACAAAATAGTTTCTGACTCTTTATTTAATTATTTTTGACCGAGTCTTCGGTACAAAAATAATTCTTTTCATTCCATAATTTTCTATATTTTACATCTTAGTCTATTTGTTTTAATTTAATTAAAGATAAGCCCCTAATTATTTATTTATTTATAATTAGGCATATATCTTTCTTTTAC
>JBNLAH010000033.1:0-770 GCA_050302075.1 Parachlamydiales bacterium
ATGCGCGCTGCTTCCAGATCCCGCTCGGACCCTGAGCGTTTGGGCCGCCTGATGAGTTCGCCTCCTCCGTTGCTGCTATCGTTTTTTGGTGCGTGTTACACTGCTCCTCCCCCGCTCCGCTGACCGCTTGGGTGGGTCGCGTCGCCGTGGAGTCCGACCGGTTTTGAGTTTCCTGACTGCTGTTGCGTTAACAAATTCGGTGCATTTTACTGAAATTCGTCGTCGATAGATTCGGACCGGCCTAAATTTAAAAATCGCTGAATTTAGTGTTTATAAATTTTAAAAATTAAAAATATAAAAATTTAGAAAAAAATATGTAAAAAACTAGATGAAATTCTAAGATTACTGGTGAAGAAATTTTTTCAAATCGGCATCGTTTGGTTGGTTAAAATTTAAATTTCATCAAATTTGTACAAATGGGCATCAAATTTTGATTTTTTTCAAAATTCACAAAATATAAGAAACAAATATGATAAAAAACTAGAGTGAATTTGAAGACCTTTGGTGAAAAGATTATTCCAAATTTCTAATATTTGCATAGTTAAAGTTTATTTTTTTTAAACTTCAATAACCTCTACTATTCCACCGAATTTTGGATGAATTAGACCAAATTTTGGCCAATTCGGTCCGATTAATCGGTAAATTTGACTGATTTTTAATTTTTCAATTTTTACTGTACAAAACCTCCTCCAATCGAAATTCGGCTGAATTATATTTATATTGAATTTTGCCGAAATTTACGAAATGTGATGGGATCGCTAGGGTCTGAT
>JBNLAH010000034.1:0-732 GCA_050302075.1 Parachlamydiales bacterium
TCTCTAGCTTTGTTAAGCCCCTTATAGCATCAGGCAACTCGGTTATTTGGTTGTTAGCAAGGTTAAGCTCTTCTAAATTTTCTAAGCCTCCTATAGCATCAGGCAACTTAGTTAGTTGGTTGGAAGAAAGGTCGAGACGTTTTAGCTCTTTTAAGCCCCTTATAGCATCAGGCAACTCGGTTAGTTTGTTGTTAGCAAGGGAAAGCTCTTCTAAATTTTCTAAGCCTCTTATAGCATCAGGCAACTTAGTTAGTTGGTTGGAAGAAAGGTCGAGACTCTTTAGATTTGGGAAATTACCAATGCATGGTAATACAGCCTTTAGTCCTGTAAAACTTAATTCTCTAACACTATTTTTAAGAGAATCTTCAGATTTGTCAGAATCTAGGCATTTAATAATAGCTTTATTAATTTCATCGGCTTTCTCAACTAGACTTAGCTTGTTGTTCTCATCAATTCTTTTAAGTGATTTATTAATATTACTCAAAGTCACATTATCTGCAAAATTATCTCTTAATCCAACAACTAGCGCATATGCAAAATCAATTTGAGCTTGGGCAGTTTCAAGATTCTCTATTTCTAACTTAAGTTGGTCCTGGGGACTGACTTCATTGTACTTTTCTGATCTTTGCCTTTCTGATGCTGAATTTTCTACTTTTAACTTAAGCTGTTCCTGGGGAATGACTTTACGGCATTCTTCTGAGTTTTTAATTGGCTTCTTCTTTAGTGCAAATA
>JBNLAH010000035.1:0-711 GCA_050302075.1 Parachlamydiales bacterium
TAAAATAATGATAATGCATGAATTAATTAATTCAACGTTGGTCAAAATTAACTCATGTAACCATACTTAAGAGGATAAAAATTAATTCTACATTGCCGTTGGGCAATAAATAGAACTAATTTTAGCTTAATCATGATAATTTTATCACCAACGTTTGTCAGTAAATGAATTCATTACTTTATCACAAGATCATCTATTTTCCTAATCGAATTTTCCCGTTGGTTCAAAATCAATTAGCAAAAAAGAAGAAGGTCTTAGTAAGTGGATGAATAGCAGATTACGTGACTTAGCCTAAAAACACAGCGGAAGCTTAATATTTCATTCTGAACTTAATCAAAACAGTGGCAAAATTTTCAGCACTTAATCTTAATCCTTTTTCAATAAATTAATTTTTCTAATTAAGTCAATCATTGGATCAAATTTGATCACAAAAATTGCACAAAATTTCTAAAATTGCAGAAAAATGCCACTGAAATAAAACTTATTTTATCTAGAATTTTACCGCGCTAATTATGCTTAGGAAAATCATTAGCTTAATTAAATACGTTTATTCCTGTTTCTAAAAAAGAAAAAACACTTAAAAATTCTTAAGCCAAAATTGGCCCAACAACTAATTCTAGTCCGACCCAGAAATGAAACATGGCCTGTCCACCCAGCCTGCCGCACGAATTAAAGCAACGAAGGCCTGGGCCGGCAATGCCAACGCCCACC
>JBNLAH010000036.1:0-703 GCA_050302075.1 Parachlamydiales bacterium
AATCCGTAAGGTTATGGTAATCACATGTTTAATAGACCCTAAGAGTTTATTTGAAATTCAAAATCAGGATTCAAATTCAAAGTTTTTAACTTCTGTATAGTGTGGACTGACCGACTCAGTCGACATTTTTTTGAGAATTTATTGGAGTTGAATTAGACCTTGCTCCCAAAAGGTGCCGTTCTCTATCGACGAGTATTTCACTTCCACAAAAAAATTTATCTTCTATCTTTCCTCTCAAACTCTGTAATCAAATTCGAAACTTAATTTGTAATAAAGTTTAACTTTTAGAATATTTTATTGATTAAATTCTTATATGTGATATATTATACGTTATTACTTTAATAATGACACCCCGTAATGATCTTGGTTTGGACTAACCATCCTTTTTTAGGGTGGGGACGTCACACGTACTGAATTACAAATTTGAAAAAACAAAAAAATTCCCAAAAGTTAAGAAAAAAAAGAAAAAATTTAAGAAAGGTTCAAAACCAAACTGGCAACTTTAAGATCATTTTTATTATTCGTTCTGAAATTATGGAATTTTCCTCATTATAAAAAATGAAAAAAAAATTAGAGTTGTTCAATTGCTTTTTTTCTTGCTAATTTTTCCTCTTCTGTGAGTTCAACTTCTCCTCTTTTAACAAGTGAGATTAATATTATACCGATTAAAAGAAACATGGCCGCATTTATGAGTAAGGAATAA
>JBNLAH010000037.1:0-689 GCA_050302075.1 Parachlamydiales bacterium
CATATATATTATAGTTTATATCTAAAAAAAATATATCAGATAATTTAATCTTAAAGGAAACTCTTTTAAACTTATTAACAAGCAAACAGGTACTTTTTAGGCAGCTTAAATCCCTAATTTCAAAAGAGTTTCTCGAATGTTAGGAATTGGGTTGTTTCCAAAATTGAATATTACCCCTAGCTCTTTTAAGCCTCTTATTATAACCTCAGGCAACTCAGTTAGTTTGTTACTATCAAGGAAAAGCTTTTTTAGCTTTTTTAAGGCCCCTATAGCATCAGGAAATACAGTTAGTTTGTTGTTAGAAAGGTGGAGCTCTTCCAGATTTTCTAAGCCTCCTATAACATCAGGCAACTCGGTTAGTTTGTTGGCCTTAAGGGAGAGATACTTTAGCTTTTTTAATCCCTCTATAGCATCGGTAAATACAGTTAGTTTGTTGTAAGAAAGGTGGAGCTTTTCCAGATTTTCTAAGTCTCCTATAGCATCAGGCAAATTAGTTAGTTTGTTGACAGAAAGGATTAGATTTTCTAAATTTTCTAAGCCCCCTATAGCATCAGGCAAATTAGTTAGTTTGTTGACAGAAAGGTCGAGTTTCTCTAGCTTTTTTAAGTCTCCTATAGCATCTGGTAAAGCAGTTAGCCTGTTGCTATTAAGGTTGAGACTACCTAGATTTTCTAAACCTCTTATAGTTT
>JBNLAH010000038.1:0-686 GCA_050302075.1 Parachlamydiales bacterium
ACTAATTGGGTTATTATCAAGCTTTCCGGTGATTCTTAACCTTCTTATAGAAAGAGGTAGCCCATCAACAGTAATCTTATTAAAACTAAGCGAAAGTTTTTTTAAATTTATTAATTCGCCGATAGACTTAGGTAAGGCAATTAGTCGGTTGTGATCAAGTAAGAGTAATTCTAGATTTCTTAATCTACCAATAAACTTAGGTAACAAAGTAAGCTTGTTAGAACCAAGGTTTAGGATGCTTAAATTCATTAGTCCACCGAAATGCTCAGTTAATCCAGCTATAGATTCAGGCAGAAAAGTCAGTTGGTTACTGTTAATGATTAGAGATGTTAGATTTCTTAATCTACCAATAGACTCAGGTAAAAAAGTAAGTCTATTTAAATTAAGGTTGATACTTTTTAAATTTATTAATTCACCGATAGACTTAGGTAGAAAAGTGAGTTTGTTTTCTAGAAGGTAGAGGTATTCTAGATTTGAAAAGACACCAATGCATGGTAATATTGCTTTTAGATTTTTTCCGAATAAACTTAGTGATGTTACTCTATTTTTTAGAGAATCGAGAGATTTGTCCGGGACTAGATGGTTAATAATAGCTTCATTAATTTTGTTAGCTTTTTCAATTGGATTATTGTAGCTACTTTTAATAAAATTAATTGAAGCTTTTATTGCATTCAAAGCGTCATCTT
>JBNLAH010000039.1:0-681 GCA_050302075.1 Parachlamydiales bacterium
TATGTTCTGCTGCTCAGAGGATGAGGAGTACATTGATGAAGATTTCTTCTAGGCGTGCGAAACCCCCGGTCAACTGCCTGTGGCAAGATGGGGTCCATTCCGCTGTTTAGTCCTTTCTGGACTTGTAATAAATTTTTTGTAATAAGATACGATATAATAAAGACATTGGTATTCTGTGCTTACATTCTGACCGTATGTATGACAACTTGATCCTGGGCATACATACGATGAGCATCTGGTTTTGGCCTTAAAAACCGGGTGTGATAAAATACCCCTACATCGCATAAGAATTATAGCTAAATTCCTGATTTTTTTTGTTCTTGGAAGATAGCATTGTCTCCCGTTTGAGACATTAAGATACATAATTTCCTTAAGTTTTAAGTTTATAGAAAAAGATGTATTTGTCTTAGCGCTAAGTATATAAGAAAAGATAAGCACTGTCTTACTTAGGAATAAGACAATCTGGGGGAGTATGGTATTGTGAGAAATAAATTTTTGAAGAGTAGCGGGTCCATATGCCCACTATAATGATTCAGAAGATATTTTCTCAATACCTACAATTGTTGCATTTTCATTGCAACACATATTGTTAGTTCCTTTATGATGACGCCTAAGTGATTGAGTTTCCATTAATCAGGAATTTGAAGTTTTGTCATTATTTACGAAGCAACATCCATATCC
>JBNLAH010000040.1:0-681 GCA_050302075.1 Parachlamydiales bacterium
AGCCCATCGCATCGACCCGTTCGTCTTCAACTTGCCTCCGAGGCAACCTCTACGATGGTGCCACGTGCACCACCCATCATCGCGCCTCCGCCAGTCTTCAGGTCAGACTGAAAAATCCTATCTGGACTTGCTTTCATGCCAAGCAAGCCACTAGATCTTGACACGTGTCCCGCGCAGACCTCCCTCCGTCGGTTTTGTGGCGCAACCGACAAACCGAAGACCACATGGTTTTGAGGCCTTGTCATACCCCGTTCCGAGATAGCGGGAACGAAGCCTCCATACGTGTGCCCAGGATGTTTCATTCACACGTATAGTAACAATATGATAAACAGATTCCATGTTCAGTAATATAAGTACTTATTCATTACAAAATGACCCTTGGGTCCAAAAAAAATTACATCAATGCAGCGGCAAACTAAGCATGAGGTGAGCTTCCACAGGCGTCGACTGGAGGAGAGGCCTGCCTAACAACCGTCTTTGGGATCCTGCTGGTATCCCAGACTTCCATCCTCAAATCCATCTAAACAACGATGCAGGCAAGTTTCAGTAAACTTATGGTTGCTGCTCATAAGTATGGGTAAAAATTATGACATGAAAGCTAAAAGCAAGGAAGGCTAGACTTTGGTTTGACTCACAGAAAGTAGTGGTAAAACCTATGCCTTAACCAAGCTAGTAAACAAG
>JBNLAH010000041.1:0-680 GCA_050302075.1 Parachlamydiales bacterium
ATCCATCACCTCAAAACCAACTTAATTAAGTCGGTGGAAGCTGCCCTCTACCCCTATATAAGGATCCCCATGGTAGAATTCACACACACCGCACTCTTCTTGTAGTTCTCCACTTGGAAATGTTCTAGTTTAGTAGTAGAAACACATGTGAAGCCCTGTCGGGAGTCGAGAGTCAAGTCGAGTCTTCACTCGAGCTCCGGAAGTAGTCTCGGAGATCGGTGAGCTCTTGTATCTTTACCTTTCTTTATAGACTTTGAGTCCTAGTTCTTATATGTTCTATTCTTGTTTTGTCTTGAGCTTTGATGCGTGCATAGTTACTATCACTTGGTCCCTCTTATTTGTTGTTATTGCTCTGTGGGTTATCTGTCCGACTCGGTAGATTACTCTCGCTCCTCGTAGCTCAAGTGTTTTACCGACATTGGTGTGTTTCCTCGTATTTTATCGACTGACAAGGAAAGATTTGGCTTTACTCACGGACATGGTGTCTAGGTTTAAATCCTTCAGTGAAGCTCCATGCCTTGCATAGAAGTGTGGTACCTGCAGGAGTGGCAGTACTATTAGCGCTTTGTAATCCATGACACCGAGGTCGTGGCAAGCTGGCCAAACCTAGGTTGTATCCCCTTGTGTGGATTCCTTGCTGTGATACAGTTAATTAGTCACCAGGATTGTGAAGCAGAGTA
>JBNLAH010000042.1:0-667 GCA_050302075.1 Parachlamydiales bacterium
AATTCCTTCCTAGAATAATTTATAGGATTTAATTTTTGTTCCTTCAATAAATAAATTATAGTGAATAGAATATACATAGGTAAATAATCATTCTTGGTAGAATGGCTCCTATTGATTTGTAGAACCTGTAGAAAATCATACACCCTTGTTAGACTCTTAAATCTCATGTTATTAAATTTCTAATGCTTAGTTAAGTTGTTAATAAATAGAAAAGCTAGGGGTAAATTAGTAAAATAGTTTTTATGAGATAATTTGATTAGGTTGCTCCTGTTTTGCATCATGATTGATCTTGCACCTCATGCATTACATTATGTCATTGTCTCATACTTGCACTTTGCGTTAGACCCTGTGGAGCTCGAACCCGAGGAACTACAGGAGCTAGCACCCATCGAGGACGCTAACCCCGAGCAGGAACAAGACAAGCCACAGTGCATCTAACTCTATCCTTGAGTTTTATTTTTTTTCTTGATATCTTGGTTATGATTCTTAGATGTGCATTAGGTTATAGGAGTTGAATTGATGCCCTAGTTGCATTAAGGTGACCTTCTGATTTATCCTTTGATGATCCTGTGGCTAGAGATAGGTCATTAGCTATGGCTAGGCATAGTTGTAGGTTACGGTAGATGGTCGGGTGGTCGAAAGACCACGTGGCGGCCATAGATTTCTT
>JBNLAH010000043.1:0-665 GCA_050302075.1 Parachlamydiales bacterium
GATGATTGCTTTGCTAGGTTTGAGTCTATTGTCAGTAGCTTACGTTCTTGTGGTCCTCTTGCATATTCTGATAATGAACATGCTAAACAGTTGCTATATGCTCTTGATGATTCTGTTTGGGATATAAAAATTACTGCTTTAGAAGAATCTGCTGATTTTGCTACCCTACACACTAAAAACTGTTTAGCAAGCTCAAATCTCATGAACTGTCTAGGAAGGGTCATCCTAACCATGATGCTTCTCTTACTAGTAAGGCTTTTATTATTAGTGCTCGTGTTGGTGGTCATGATGCTAACCCCACCAACACCACTGTCTCATCTGCTTTGGAGTTTGCTTTGTCTTCTTTGGTCGCAGCTTCTGATGAGCAATACGAGAGCATCCCAGACAATGAGATCGCCCTACTGGTGAGAAAGTTCCACGCCTTGCACAAGTTCCGTAAGGAGAGAAGGAGATCTCCTAGGGGCTGCTTCGAGTGCAGCGACACCACCCACTTCATTACCGACTGCCCAAAGAGGAAGAAACTCGACTCCTCCTCCAACAATTACAACTACAACAACCGAAATGACTCCAGCGACAAGGGCGAGGGCAAGAAGAAGTACCGCATCGGAGATAAGAAGAAGAAGAGGTTCCAGAAGATGATGTCCCGAGCATGTGCAGCCCTCAGC
>JBNLAH010000044.1:0-663 GCA_050302075.1 Parachlamydiales bacterium
TTAAAGGACTAAAGGCTATATTACCTTGTATTAGTGAGTTTCCAAATCTAGCAGAACTATACCTCTATCACAACCAACTAACAGTACTACCTGAGAGCATAGGTGGCTTAACAAATTTAGTAGAACTAAACCTCAATAACAACAAACTAACGCTGCTACCTGAGAGTATCAGCAGCTTAACATGGCTATGGCGTCTCTACCTTAATAACAACCCACTAAAAGAATTACCAGAGAGTATAGGTAGCTTAACCAAGCTAGAGGAACTCAGTCTTAATGGCACCCAACTAACGGTGTTACCTGAGAGTATAGGTCTCTTAACAAATTTAAAATTTCTATACCTTGATAACACCCAACTAACGGTGTTACCTGAGAGTATAGGTCGCTTAACAAATCTAACTGAACTTTCTCTTGATAACATCCAACTAAAAGAATTACCTGAGAGTATATGTGGCTTAACAAATCTAGTATATCTCAACCTCAATAACAACCAGCTTACGACTATTCCTAACCATCTTTACAAATTAGATAAATCCTTAGAGATTCATCTTGATGGAAATAACATTCCTAATGTTCAAGGAAAACTTAGAAGTTTAGGTTTCAAAGTAGTTGATTTGAATTAAGCCAAGGTTTTTCTATTTGAAGTCTTTTTATTGCTAATTATTC
>JBNLAH010000045.1:0-660 GCA_050302075.1 Parachlamydiales bacterium
CGCTCTTCCGATCTTATATCTTGGAGCTAACTTCCCTTTGACTATGAATATGTGGGTACCTCTCGTAGGTGAGACTTTGAGGTATATGAAATCTTCGATTTCAAATGAGAGATCTCTTTTTCTTTTATCCGCATAGCTCTTCTGTCGAGATTGAGCAACCTTCAAGCTTTCATGAACCATCTGAACTTGCTTCTCTGCATCCTTCAGTACTTCTGGTCCGAAAACTTGACTTTCTCGAGTTTGACTCCAGAATAATGGGGTTCGGCACTGGCGTCCGTATAGTGCTTCATATGGAGCCATCTTGATACTAGCTTGATAACTATTGTTGTATGAGAATTCTGCGTATGGCAGGCTCTTGTCTTAACTTTTCCGTACTTTAGAGCACATGCCCTCAACATATCTTCTAAGATTTTATTGGTCCTCTCTGTTTACCCATCCGTCTGCGGATGATATGCTGAGCTAAAATTTAGCTTGGTATCCATGGACTGATGAAGTTTTTTCCAAAATTTGGATGTGAATTGAGAACCTCTATCTGACACGATCTTCTTTGGTACTCCATGTAAGCACACGATTCTTGACATATAAAGCTCCGTGAGTTTAGCACCAGAATTTGTTGTCTTTACTAGGATGAAATGGGCAGCCTTTGTTAAGCGATTCACT
>JBNLAH010000046.1:0-655 GCA_050302075.1 Parachlamydiales bacterium
TTCCTGCTAAAGTATTTTTTCTTCTTATCGCTTCTTTTCTGTTTATTCTTGCAGCAACATTAAAGCTAGCGGCGCTTCTCTCGTCTAAATATTCATCGCTAATCTTAAAAATTAACTCTGGTGTTAAATTAGGAAAGCTTGGGGTTTTAGTAGCTCTACCAGCTAAAGCTTCTTTTATTTTTTCTTGTATTGCATTTTTGCTAAATCTATTGATATTTTCATTTCCCAGAAGACCTGTAATTATATCAATAATCACACTTGGATCTTGAAAAAGTTCATTGTTTGGTTGAAAAGAGTCGCTTGGTGGATTGTAATAAGCACTTGCTACAGCCATAGCTACTGGTGGTGCCAAAGTTTCATGCTGTTTTGCTACAGTTGGAGTATATTCTAATGCTTTTTTAGGAGTTTTCATAGCAGAAGATATTTCCTCTATTTGCTCCGTTGGTTTCTTTTCTCTCTTAAATGCAAATGACATTAAACTATAAATAACCGGTAGTGAGCCTATCTTTAATACTAAACTTGATATATTGGATAATAGATCTACTTGAGAGCTTGATGCTGAAGGTTTATGCCCAAATGCTATTAAACCAGCGGCTCCCACTCCAACCAAAGCTGTTTTAAGGATTGTGGACTGATTTAACTCTCTGATTGAAGT
>JBNLAH010000047.1:0-646 GCA_050302075.1 Parachlamydiales bacterium
TGATCATTCTTCTCGCTATACTATTTTATCCCCTCTATGTGAAGCATGTGTCTCTCTCAAGGGTAAGCTTTTCCATGCTACCAAAGAGAACACCAAGCTTCAGCAGGAGGTTGCCTATTTGACTGCACGTCTTGAGAAAATCATTTTGAGTGAGAAAATGATTGAGGAGGACTTGAGTAGGGTTGAGGAGAGTGCAACCAAGTCCACATACAGATTGGGTGTTGGGTTTGAGAGATGTGAGAAAAAGGGTGAGAAGAGTGCTCCTAAGTTTGTTCCTAGCTCCAGCTACCATAAAGAAGAGGAAGCACTCAAACCAACCAAAGCCCATTACCCATCCAATCCAAAGCCATCCTTCAACCCAAAGAGAAAAGCAAGAAAAAAAAACACAAGCCAAGAAATGAAGCTTTTATTTGCATGTTTTGTGGCCGTACTTGTCACTTGGATGAGTTTATCTTCTAACACAAGAGAACCGAGAAGAGGCATTTTGAGTATGCTAGAAACTCATATCGTGGTGAGTTCTTTGATTTTTTTGTCTCACTCTAACTCTCATGCTTCATTTCGCACTTCTTCTCGTGCTTTGCCTCATGTCTCTCATGGACCTAACCATCGCTCATATGGTTTGGATTCACGAGAGAACCGACTTGTG
>JBNLAH010000048.1:0-646 GCA_050302075.1 Parachlamydiales bacterium
CGCGGACTGAGCGTGGAAAGCGTGTGGCATGTTGGTTGGGTTTCCCCTGCAGGGTGTACATCGATTCGAATCATTGCGACTCTCGGATATGAGTAACCGCTTGTTTGTGGCAGTCTTCTCGTAGTTACTTAATGGCAGGATTAATGGTTAATGTGGAATTGTGATGTTGCTTCAATTAATTGTTTGCAACCCTTGCTTGATTAGTAATTAGCTGCTGTTAGTTGAAATGATTTGAATAGAGCTGGTTAAGGAAGGCCAGTAATTGCAATTAACTTAAGTAAGCTAAAACTTGAAAGTAAGGATCAACTCTTAGCGCGAGTTTGGCATAGTATAGAGCTTATCCTATTTCAGCCTTGCATGCTAGGAGTCGGCTATTTATGGCCATGTTGACGAGTCAGTCTTGCTGAGCTTTAGTTGCTCAGGCTTTGTCTTGTATCATCACCCATGTATCGTCGAGAGTATTAGCTTTCGCTTATCGTTTATTATTCCGCTACAAGAACTCTCATGTATTGAATTTGAACATTTAAATTGTAATAATTTTATATTCAGAACACTATTATTATGGCTTGTATGCATGTACTTGTGAATTCTCGCTTCGACTAGAATCCTTCGACATAATCCTGGTTAACACCGTCATTTCATGATG
>JBNLAH010000049.1:0-645 GCA_050302075.1 Parachlamydiales bacterium
GCAGCATAGTGTCGGGTGGCGGTGCCGCTGACAGGTGGGTCCGGCCTGTCAACGGACGTGCGGGCGCATGTGGGCCGGCCCGAGAAGGAACGGAGGTGGGCCGAACCCAGTTGGATAGTAAGGTTTTGCATTTATTTAAATTAGTTTGAAATAGTTCAAACTAATTTGATCAAAAGGGAGACCTAACTGGCTCCAAAAATTCCAAATAAAATATGGATGGAAAGAGCTTGAGGTAAGGAACAACTTTCCTCATAGGTACTTGTCCAGATTCGAAATGGAACTTGAATAAAAATTCGAGGAATTTCCTATGAGTTGAATTTCGATAAAAATTTACTGAAAATTCTCAGGACCTCGGTATTTTATGAAATTTGGCTAGCACGATCCTTGACACACCTTATTGCAAGGAAAAATAAATTTTTACCAAAGAAGGATCAGAGTCTTGAATTCCACTTGAAAAAGAAATTCGGATTGATTTCGCAATAGTTTGAATCCGAAACTTTGTTTTTGAAATTCATCTTTTGATTTAGCCTCGTAACAGCCCCTAGTCATTTTTTAATGACTTTCTTTAGGGTTTTCGTCACACGGGGTGTTACAGCAGCACCTAGGCTGTCTTGGTGATTGGGGTCCTTCAGAGCTTTCCGTGGT
>JBNLAH010000050.1:0-622 GCA_050302075.1 Parachlamydiales bacterium
AGGCGAAATGTCAGCCCAGGCCTTCGCCCCTGTCTGTGAATTCCAGGCGGGCTGGGCCGAACTAGAATCAATCTATGGGCCGTTTAAGGCGTAAGTATTTTTAAGTGTTTTTCATTTTCTAGAAACAGGAATAAGCCTGTTTAATTAAGTTAATTATTTTCTTAAGAATAAGTAGCTACGGTGAAATTATAGATAAAAATATTTTTTATGTCAGTGACATTTTCATGCAATTTTTAGAAATTTTGTATTCATTTTCTGGTTAAGTTTGATCCAATGATTAAATTTAATTGGAAAATTAAGTTATGGTTAAGATTAAATGCTGAAAAATTCTGCCACTATCATAATTAAGTTAAGATTAATATTAAGTTTAAGTAATTTGGTTGTTGGTAAATTTTAGAAATTAAGTTTTGATATATTTAGTGGAAAATTTCTGCAAATTTTGAGAATTTTAGTGTTCTTTTCTAGTTAAAATTTATTGAATGATTAAATTTGATTGAGAATTAAGTGAATTAAGAATTATGATTGAGTTTTAAGTGCGGTAACTTTTGCCACTATTTTATTAAGTTTAGAAATTATGTTTCCATTGTGTTCTTATATTATTTTAGTGATATTTGTTTTTCCA
>JBNLAH010000051.1:0-622 GCA_050302075.1 Parachlamydiales bacterium
GGCCATATTTTGTGGGCTCCTAGCCCCTGCCAAGTTCCCCAAACACTTACTCCTTTAGAAAGTGTGTGGTGATGCTGGATTGTGCTGTTTGGGTCGGTATGTCATGGTAATGATTGAAAATTTCTAAATTTTCAAATTTTGAAGTATTTTCTTATTATCCATGAAATTATGTTATTTTATCCATGATCACCATGTGATAACATTTAAAACTCTATTTAATGTGACTTATCTTGATGAAAATCATGCTAGCCTACATTGCTCTTGAATTTTGAGTCCAACTTTGTAATTTTGTATCTTGGGCAAAAATATTAGGAAATGTCTTGCCTAGATGTTGACGGTGTGATATGACCTAGTTTGCTTTATCCTTTTGGTCTTTATGCTTGGTTAAGTTATCCACATGTCGGCCTTGTCTATCCCCTAATCTCAAGCTTACCTATACACCACCCAGAGCCAAATATGAATGAAAAGATTTACTTTACCATCCTTACACTTTTGTTGAATTTTTACAAATGTTAATTCTCTAGAGTTTGTCGCAAAATCCCGGTTGATTATTCCTTCAATAAACTTTGTTTTCTACCCTTCATTCACTCATGCTTGGGAATGCCCTATTCTAATCGAAGAA
>JBNLAH010000052.1:0-621 GCA_050302075.1 Parachlamydiales bacterium
CTAAAATGGAATGAAGTAGGTTAAGTCATCCAATCTTGTCATTCTACCTTGATCTCAACCAAACCCTAGAGCCTCACTTGAGCCTTGTCATATCGTCGTCATTGAACGTTCTTAAATTAAAGCTTTGCATTTCATTACGACGTTAAGCCAGAAGGTTACGACGTCAAGCTAGAAGGTTCGAGCCAAGAGCTTGGGGGTCAACATTCGTGAAGCTCAAGAAAACCAATTTCTTTTATTCCTAAGCAAAGGCAAGCACCAGTGCATACCACCCCCTGTAGGGTTTTCGCTTTACAATATTTACTTTATATTCTTGATTGTGCACTTACGTATAGGAGTTTAATGAAACCCTAGTTGCACTAAGAACACCCTTACTAAACCACTTTGTTTACCCCCATGAAAGAAATATAATAATAGTTTGCTATGCTTAGTTGTGTAGGCTATCGGTAGAAGACGAGTGGTTGGAATCCGCTCGTGATAGGGCTCTTTCTATCGATGGAGGTCCTATGTGATTTACGACTTTCGCTTTTGGGATGTGGCACAAATTCAGACCGGGCGAGGTAACTAGGGGAAAGTGGAAAATACCAGATGGGAAGGTCAGTGAGTGATCTGTTTTCATATTCG
>JBNLAH010000053.1:0-613 GCA_050302075.1 Parachlamydiales bacterium
CTTCAAGGGAGATGTGTCCAATTATGAATCATGTACGAATTTATTTTACTAAAACTATCTAATTTTTTGTGGAAATTTTATGGACAAAAATATGTTGCCACACCAATTTGTAAATTTTTTGACCAAATTTGGATATTATTATAATTATCATGTGATAATTTGAAGAAATAAATTTAAATTGTCCCTATAAGACATTTGAATTTTTCATCTATATCCAGGATATGAGTTATAATGGAACATGTGAGCCTAAAAATAATTTTTAAACAATTTTAAAAATCGTTTTAGAGTCACACATAGTTCAACTTATAATTCTTTTTTATAAGCACACAAAAATTCATTAAAATGATAGAAAATACCAGATCTATCCAAAAAATTGCCTATTATTTATATGTAGCTCAAATGTTCTATATTAGCCTATGTCCCAAAGATTGATGAGAAATTCATTTCTTTGCTAGGAATAATTTAACCTTTTATTGCCTATTATAAAATTATAATTTTAAAAATTTCTATATATGGTCAGAAAAATCTATAAACTTGCATTACAACATATTTTGGTCAATATAAGGTTGTGCCAAAATTTAAGGTGCATACAAATTTAAAAGATGTCATGATG
>JBNLAH010000054.1:0-603 GCA_050302075.1 Parachlamydiales bacterium
AACCAACTCCCATGGTTAACCCCAGACTTGGCAAATTAAGCATGACGTAAAGATCCTAGTAATCTACCCAAAACCCGGGTAACAAGGATAATATGCGGAAGGATATAACACATCGGTATTCCTAACAAACAACACTACCAGCATGCAATCCTATAGATAGATAAGAGAAATAGGTACAACATGCATCAAGAACACTTGCCTTCAAATCCCGTTGGCTGCTGCTCGGGGTCTTCAAAGTTGATGTCTTGGAAATTCTTCAACGGTTCGCTCTGTACTTGATGATCGACACGCCGGAAATGGAATAGAAGAAAATAAATAAAACAGTACAACAAATAGATGATTATCAATAATATGATGCAATGGATAGATAGGTTTTGTCGCTACGAAACTTTTGGCGCAAAAATCACTTAAAACGGAGTTACGGTTAAAAAGTTATAAGGTTTTGAAGTTCTAGGGACTAAAATGTAAATTTACAGAACTAAAAAAATGATTTTCTTTTAAACCGAGGGTTCATTCACAATATAAAACAAGCTCAGGGGGTTTTGTGCAAAACTGGAATTTCCTGGATTAACCGAATTATTTTTGTATTGAAAAGGTGGTGAA
>JBNLAH010000055.1:0-600 GCA_050302075.1 Parachlamydiales bacterium
TTACTTTAACTTTTGTGAATCTGCTGTCATATGCATCTCATAATACATGTTCACATACTCAATTGTTGCACATATTGGATGCATACATATAGGGGGAGCTCTCTTGGTTTTTCTTGAAAAATGTGTAAAATGGAATTTTAAGCCAAAATTGAATTCCATTCTATATGCACATATGGAGGAGGAGCTAACTCTATATGTATGAATCCAAAATGATTATTGATTATCTTTTGTAAGCTTTAATCAAGGTTTTCATGAATCAACAAAAAATGGAGAGATTGAAAGTGCATCTAGGCTCCCTAGTAGGTTATGGTGTTTGAATGACTAAACAATTAAAGAGCTAATGAGCTTTGCTAAGTGTGAAACAAGAAAAATGTCTTGTAATCATATTAAGATTATTCACTCTTTAAGACATGTGTTCTAGTTATGATGATTACATATTTGTGTATGCCATATGACAAAAAAGAAGTTATCAAATGAAAAAGAAGAAATAGAATTGATCATCTATGTCACATGTCAATTGGCACCTTAAATATATTTCAAGACATGAAGCCGTATTCATCTACATCAACATAATAAAGAGTTACAAACGTGAGCTTATCA
>JBNLAH010000056.1:0-600 GCA_050302075.1 Parachlamydiales bacterium
AACAGGATTCACATTGAAATGGATGAAGGTGGATTTGTACATGAATAGTATTTTTGTACAATAAGAATATTTTTTAGTCCAACAAGTGTGCAACATGGTCAGCACCTTCACTATTTATGTCTGAAAAATTGTTACTTAGATGATAAACAGTCTGCTAGAATATTTTGTCAGGTGAAAAGTTTACCCAATGATTGAAAGGTCTTCCATCTGTCAATCCAACTATAAAACTCAGGTGATATATAAAATATGAGAATGTCTGTTATCATGTTCTAATATTCCCTCTACTGCATGCACATATAATACCCATGAACTAATAAGCTTGAAAGTTTTATAAAGTTTAGATATATCAGAAATTTTATCTTTTTTCAGCTCCTTCGATCCTATGAATTTTAACTTGAAATTTTATATATAGATAAAGTAGGATCAAAAGAACATCTATGAATTTTTTCAGATTTTTTTATGAACTTTGTTAGTTCATATTATGTGCACGACGAGCTTATGTGCACATGATACGTTCCCAACTATTATTATTTGCAATTGAGTTTTTTAGAAATATTTAAAAATATTAATTTATTTTGAAGAACATGTCTGAACATAGGA
>JBNLAH010000057.1:0-598 GCA_050302075.1 Parachlamydiales bacterium
AATCCTGTAACCTTAATGCATAATCAAATAGTATTATAATTAAAGTTCCAAATATAAAAGACAATGACTGTGGTGGGATGCACCGGGGCTTGCCTTGATCCTAAACAATGTTAGTATCATCGCAACTTGATGCTTGTGGATCTCCGAACACCCATTGAACTTGCCCCGCTTGATTTTCCATCTTCGGCTTCACGTGATCTACCCGTATATGTAAAAGATGGCCACAATTAAATAGTGCAATGCATGGGGTGCAAAGTGCAATATGATGCATGATCATGAGCACCTTAAACATATTAACCCTTACAAGCTATTTACTAAATTGTCCCTAGCATTTCTATTCATTTAGTAAATTATTTAAGCACTAGGAAATTAATAACCTGAAATTTATGCATCTAATCATATTCTATGATTTTACCCAGGTCATATACAGTACAAGGAAGTTTCCTACCATGAATTAATATTTTTCTAAGCATATTCTATTTTCTACAATTTATTCATTACAGGAACAAAAATTAAATACTAGCAATTATCCTAGGCAGGAATTAATTATGGGAATTTTTGTATGAGCTACTAACCATGATATTAATATGCATGCAAA
>JBNLAH010000058.1:0-594 GCA_050302075.1 Parachlamydiales bacterium
AATTTAACATTTTTGCTCGAAATCCAAAGGTGTTAGCCTACGGTTTTACCGAAAATTGCCAGTTTGGGGGCAAAAACTGATCGAAACTCCGTATTTCTTGGTCGTGACCCCCGTATTGCGAATTGGTTATCTATAATGGTCTCATATTTCAATTTTTACGGGTTTTGAAAAATTTCATATTTTTGCTCGAAATCCAAAGGTGCTAGCCTACGGTTTTGCCGAAAATTGCCAGTTTGGGGCAAATACTGACCGAAACTCCGTATTTCTTGGTCATGACCCCCGTATTGCGAATTGGTTATCTATAACGGTCCCGCATTTCAATTTTTATGGGTTTTTAAAAATTTCACATTTTTGCTCGAAATCCAAAGGTGTTAGCCTACGGTTTCTCCGAAAACTGCCATTTTGGGGGCAAAAACCGATCGAAACTCCGTATTTCTTGGTCGCGACCCCTGTATTGCGAATTTGTTATCTATAACGGTCCCATCTTTCAATTTTTACGGGTTTTGAAAAACTTCACATTTTTGCTCGAAATCCAAAGGTGCTAGCCTACGGTTTTGCCGAAAATTGCCAGTTTGGGGCAAATACTGACCGAAA
>JBNLAH010000059.1:0-594 GCA_050302075.1 Parachlamydiales bacterium
AGAAAGGGGGAAAGTCTTCATGATGAAATGGACTTCGGTTCCATTTACTCACGGGTGTAAATTGTTTTCAAAATTCCATTTTTTTGGTTTTTCTAAAACAAAACAAAATCCACTTTATCACAAATAATATAGATACATAAGGTTTAGAAACTAAGATAAATCCTTTTGAAGAAATTAAAATACTTTTGTTTGCAAACTCAGATGAATTGTTTTAAAAGAACAATTTTGCACATCAAAATATTTATGAACTATTTTGTTAAATACAAAAAAAATCATTTTAAGTTAAAATAAATGAAATCATTTGGAAATTTTGAATTTCTTGTGAAAAATGGTTCACATTCTGAAATAGCAATTTCAGTATGTGACAGTTTTATAATCTCTTTACACGTGAATGCCTCTGCAATACACCCCTCAACCCTTGCCTTATTCCGCACCATTACTCTGAGTTTTTTCAATTCTCTTTTCTGACTATACATCAACCTGAACTGCACAGGTCCTCCTGCCAACACTTCCCAAGGTAGATGCACAAGCAAATGTTGCATACAATTCTTAAATCCAGGTGGAAATACTTTTCCATCTTGCATATAAGAACAA
>JBNLAH010000060.1:0-592 GCA_050302075.1 Parachlamydiales bacterium
CATGAACAGGGGTTCTAGAAATTGTTCTAAGCTTGGACAGCTAAGAACAAATTTTGATTAAATTTTCAAGAATTTTAGAGCTATAGATAATTAATTATGAATTAATAACTAATTATCCAAGATTAATTATTAATCTAGAATTAATAATTAAATAAAATTATTTTATAATTTTATTTCAGAGATTAAGTTTGAATTCAAATTATAGAATTGAAATTATAATTTTATCGAACTTAATCAAGTTTCTATGAATTTCTAAATATTTTAGAAGGTTATGAATGAATTTCTAAAAGAATTAGATAATTTTTATCAAACATATAAACTTAAATCAGAATTTGAACTAGGATTTCATAAACAGAGGCAATAAGTTCAAATTCTAAAGTTTATACTAAAATTCCTTGAGTTTGAACCGAATTCAAAATTGAATTGGATTTGATTTGATTTGAATTAATACAAAGGAAAAAGAAAAACTAAACTATTCACTCGGGCCGCGTTGCCGCCAACAGCTATAGGGCTTACTGGGCCAAGCCCAGGTTGTCAGGCCCACGGCCAGGCCTTTGGCCGACCCAGGCAAGCTGGCACTACCAGCGCGCGG
>JBNLAH010000061.1:0-592 GCA_050302075.1 Parachlamydiales bacterium
CCATAACACTGATAGACCTTTCTATCATGCAAATCTAGTACTACAAAATAGATAGAGAAATATAGGTGCAAAATGTTCAAGTACACTTGCCTCGTTCTTTGAAAAGAAAAGATCCGAGTCCTCGTATACTTTGTCTTGAATTCCTCGTATACTTCATCTTGTAGTCTTCATTCATCAGCTTCAAAACGTATTCTCCTAATGCTCAATCATACAATCACACAAATGCAAAAATCATAAGAATAAGAATAGCTTAATGAGAAAGAGGACGTGATTCTGAGAATTTTGGCGCAAGAATCACCTGATTCGGAGTTATGGTTGAAAAGATATGGCAAAAAGAAATTTTAGGGACCTATTTAGAATTTCTGAAAAGTGGCTCGGGAGAATTTTAGAAATATTTCAATTTCTAGGGGTTCTGTTTGGAATATTGGTGGACTACGGCTTGATTTGAAACAATGACATGCATTTTTGTAAGCTGGCTGGAATTTTCTGGTTTTGGATTTATTTTCTAATGGAAAAGTGCATGGACTGAGTCTATGGCTCATGGACAGTGGTGGCGCTGGTCCATGGTCGATCGGGGATAGAGGCCACCGCA
>JBNLAH010000062.1:0-584 GCA_050302075.1 Parachlamydiales bacterium
GAAGTGTGAGGTGCCAGCTTGTAATGCTTTGCCATCTTGCATTAAAGCCTCAATACAATACGTGTCAACAGCTCCAGCAAATCGCTCGCTTTCAGTTTTAATCCCTCTCAAGACTGGCACTCCCATATACTCTTCTGCGAAAGTGGCGTAGATATTAAGAATTTTCAGAGTCTCCTCAATAGCTTCTTCTTTTGTTGCATGAGCTGTATGCCCTTCCTGCCAAAGAAATTCTGCTGTCCTGAGAAATAGCCTTGTTCTCATTTCCCATCTTACCACATTTGCCCATTGATTTACCAGAATAGGGAGATCGCGATATGACTGGATCCAATTTTTATAGGTATTCCAGATCACAGTTTCAGAAGTAGGTCTGACTATTAATTCCTCTTCCAGCTTGGCTTCAGGGTCAACAACAACTCCTTTCCCATCCTCAGAGGCTTTCAATCGATAATGTGTAACAACAGCGCACTCCTTGGCAAATCCTTCTACATGGTCTGCTTCTTTGCTCAGATAGGATTTTGGAATGAATAAAGGAAAATACGCATTGGTGTGTCCGGATTCTTTGAACATCTGATCCAAAGCTGCCT
>JBNLAH010000063.1:0-563 GCA_050302075.1 Parachlamydiales bacterium
GTCAATCTTCTATTTTGAGCTCATAGCGTTAGTA
Organism: Parachlamydiales bacterium; assembly: GCA_050302075.1. GTDB lineage: Bacteria > Chlamydiota > Chlamydiia > Chlamydiales > SM23-39 > JBNLAH01. The sequence goes on from JBNLAH010000063.1 coordinate 35, forward strand.
GCTAGAGTTAGCCTGGGTCAGGAGGCTGTGATGATTGTGGATGTGACCTAGGGTCTTTTGTAAGTGGATGTAATCTTGTGGACCACTGTTATGGAGTATGAAAACTTGTTGCAAGAGTTGTTATTTTTGAAAAATTTCTTCATATACCTGGTGTTCCGGCACTCATAACTTATTCATCGTTTATCGGATTTTGGCATATAAGTAACGGCTGGAAAGCGTGAGAAGATAGCTACGAGTTTTCTATTGCAAGTTTTCTGAAATAAGGAGGCCTCTGTGGTCAAATATGCAGTTTTCCCAGGTTGCTCTAGTCTGTTAGCACTGACTTACAGCAGCTTGGGTGATGTTTAAAAATTCATAACTCTTAGACTGTTTACCATATAGGGGCATGTAAATAACCATTGGAAAGAAAAAAGAGTCTTCTATAATTATTGTATTGGGATCCTGGTCCGATTCCAGACATATCAGCACCATAATTGAATTTTCTGACTGCTGCTCGCAGTCAAGTCACATTTGACGTCGGTGTCAGAAA
>JBNLAH010000064.1:0-582 GCA_050302075.1 Parachlamydiales bacterium
GCGAGCATGGGCCAACCGAGCCATTTGGCCGCTGGGCCAAGCCGTAGGCCGATTTCAGCCCAAGCACTGTTCATCGGTTTTCAATTTCCGAAATCCTTTTTCCTATTAAAATTTCCAGAAATTCATTTAAGTTTCTAAAACTCATAGAAAATAAAATAAAACTAAAAAATATGAAATAAATTTCCTTAGGATCACTTGGAGTAGATATTTGTAGTGGGTTTGACAAAATCAATATTTGTGCATTATTGCATTGTAGAAAATTCTAAGATCACAAATCTTTAACAAATTAATTATAAACATACATGCATGTTCATACATTGAATCTTTGCATGCATACTCATATGATGTCCATTAGATTATATAAAATTTCTCATATTTATTTATTGTCCAGATTAATTGTTATGATTTAATTTCTAGTCCAGCAGTAAATAAATTTTAGTAAATAGACTATACTTAGAAAAAATCTTGATTTTTTTGTATAATGACTCCTCATGATGTATAGAACCTGTGTAAAAACAAAGAGCTCAATTAGATTACTAGAATGTATGTTATTATATTTTCTAATGATTAGTGCTTAGTTAA
>JBNLAH010000065.1:0-570 GCA_050302075.1 Parachlamydiales bacterium
TCTCATCTACAAAGATGCTCTCCTCCATTTCCTTGTCACCTGCACATTCAAAGACATCACAAGGACAAGGAGCAGATTCATCAAAGGTCACATCGTATGACTCAACAATAGTGTTAGTCTTATGGTTAAACATTATGTATGATCTATCATGAGGAGTATAACAAAGCAAAATGCCATCAGAAGAATGAGACTCAAATTTGTCCAGATTACCACGCTTCAAGATAAAGCACTTGCAACCAAAAGGCCTGAGATGAGAGACGGACGACTTGCATCCAAAGCGAAGCTCAAAGGGGGTCAAATGCAAGATCGAGCGTAGGAAAATTTGATTGGAGATATAACATGCAGTGCTGATAGCATCGGCCCAAAAGCGTCTAGGAGTCTTATGCTCATCGAGCATCATCCTTGCCATCTCAACTAGAGTGCGGTTCTTTCATTCCACAGCTCCATTCTGTTGAGGAAAACGCGAGGTAGAAAACTGCTAATCAACACCATGCTCAAGGCAAAACTGATCGAAAGAGGCATTCCTGAACTCGGTCCCATTGTCACTGTGAATGGCTTTCAAGCAGTTGG
>JBNLAH010000066.1:0-565 GCA_050302075.1 Parachlamydiales bacterium
ACCAATCAGAGAATAGTGAATTAATTCTAACTGCTTTTTCAGCTAGAGGATAATCTAAATCTTTGATTGTTTTTATGTTATTTTGTAGTTCTTCTGTGTTACATAATATTTCTATTTCAGTCCCGTCGTAGCGCATTCTTCTTTCAAATCTATCTACTAATAGGTCTGCGCATTTGATTTGTCCTAAGGCAGGGATGTCAGTTCTTAGAGGACTCTTTATAAACCTAACAATGTTTTCAGCAGTATTCACTCTAATTTTTTTTATAGTTTTTTCGACTATAATAAGCTCGTCTTCTAGAGATTTGAAAAGCTCAGATATTTCTAAATTTCCTTTTCTATCAATGATTTCTAAAAAAGTCCTAGTTTTTTTTCTTAAATATTCTGTCAAACAAGAAGACTTTGTAGGTTTAATATTAAATTCTTCATTAATCCTTTTGGAATTTTCTTCAGATAAGACACCTTTAAAAAATTTAGATAAGACACCACCAAAAAATGACATAAAAACATCTTCCAAAATCTCAAGCGTGAACACTCCCTTATTTAAAATATTTTCCACGTGGTTATA
>JBNLAH010000067.1:0-565 GCA_050302075.1 Parachlamydiales bacterium
TTGAATTCATTCCTCGATGGGCGATCAAGTCTCAAGCACTCACAGACTTCATTGTGTAATGGATTCAGTCAGGTCTACGAGGTATCGACGAGCTACCCGATCATTGGGTGATGCATTTCGATGGATCCTACACTCTCAAAGGAGTGGGGGCTGGCATCATGCTCATCCCTCTCGAAGGTGATATCCTTAAGTATGCCATTCAGCTTGAATTTCTAGCTACGAATAACATTGCAGAATATGAGGGTCTAGTCACGGGTCTTCAGCTAGCCAGAGATCTCGGATTCAACGTCTCCTTATCAAGGGAGATTTTCAGCTGGTAGCAAAACAATTTCAAAAAGAATATGATTGCAATAATGACAAGATGGTCGAGTATCTAGCAGAAGTGCACAGGATGGAGAAGTTTTTCGACGGGTTTGAAGTACGGTATGTCCCACGCCTATACAACCGTGATGTTGATCATCTAGCTTGTATTGCTTCCTTTAGAGCACCAACTCTACCATACATCATGATTGAGAAGTTGTCTAAGCCTTCGGTCAAGCTAACAGAAGATGCTATTGATGCAGCC
>JBNLAH010000068.1:0-564 GCA_050302075.1 Parachlamydiales bacterium
AAAAACTGACCGAAACTCCGTATTTCTCGGTCGTGACCCCCGTATTGCGAATCGGTTATCTATAACGGTCCCGTATTTCAAATTTTACGGGTTTTAAAAAACTTCACATTTTTGCTCGAAATCCAAAGGTGCTAGCCTATGGTTTTACCGAAAATTGCCAGTTCGGGGCAAAAACTGACCGAAACTCCGTATTTCTTAGTCGTGACCCCCGTATTGCGAATCGGTTATCTATAACGGTCCCGTATTTCAATTTTTACGGGTTTTAAAAAACTTCACATTTTTGCTCGAAATCCAAAGGTGTTAGCCTACGGTTCTACCGAAAATTGCCAGTTTGGGGCAAAAACTGATCGAAACTCCGTATTTCTTGGTCGTGACCCCCGTATTGCGAATAAGTTATCTATAACGGTCCCGTATTTCAATTTTTACAGGTTTTGAAAATTTTCACATTTTTGCTCGAAATCCAAAGGTGTTAGCCTACGGTTCTACTGAAAATTGCCAGTTTGGGGCAATAACTGATCGAAACTCCGTATTTCTTGGTCGTGACCCCCGTATTGCGAATAAGTT
>JBNLAH010000069.1:0-553 GCA_050302075.1 Parachlamydiales bacterium
AAACCCCCAGGATTTCCAGAAAGTGGATGTCCTCGATTTCCTTGAGTTATTATGATTACATCCACAGGTTTGCGGGTCCTAAATAGCGTAGTTATCCCTAGATTAGGATTTCCATTTTTCAAAATTTTCTTTCCAAATTTCTAAAATAAATAATTTTAAAGGCATTAGAATTAGATCATGTCTTCTTAGTAAGATTTCCCTTTCCATACAATTTTTTTAATAAAATGGCTCTCTATCTTTATTCTACAAAATTGAAAGTTGGAAGCAAATATTTATATCTCACTTGGTGTGCTTTTGAGCACCAAGTGAGAAAATCTTCACTAACACTATGATGCAGTGAAAGAAACATAGCAATGCAAAAAAGCACAAGAAAATTGGCTGTAACACCCTGATTTTCACAAGGAAATAAAAAAATTAGAGAATTATTTATGCATAGATAATTATGTTTGTTGCATTCATGTCATTGCATATTTATTATGTGATGAAGTGCTCCTGTGTATTGTTTTGCGTGTAGAAGTCGTTCGTAGTTTAAATTTGAATTTGGATCAAAATG
>JBNLAH010000070.1:0-551 GCA_050302075.1 Parachlamydiales bacterium
ATTGCTTGAAACACTTGAAATGAGAAAAATATTTATAACACTTACATGCACTAGACGTTCATCATAGTGATGTCGAGCATTTGGAGATGATAGATAGTATGCAGCTCGGCAAGTTCGATATTTATATCAAAGTCTAAAGTATTGAAAATATCTCCAGGAATTTTAGCTTCAACAAAAATCAACCCATAGACACATGCAAGATAATACCACTCGTGTATTTTCTACATGATCCACGGAAGCTTTAGATGGACATATTTTGAAATAAGTGGCTTTCCATACTCAAATTCCAAATAATCTTTGTCGCCATGTTGCCAAAATTCTTCTACAGTCATATCTTGAAGAGCCAAGTCCTCTAATGGTTTCTTGGTTTTATAATTCTTAAGACCATCATAAAATTTGTCAAGTATGATCTTAGGATCTTTTCTGGTTTCATCCACAGTGGCATCCTTCTACTTCAGAGCATTTGGTGGAATTTGAAGAGCAGGGCTAGTGTGAGGAGGAGACTTCAGATAATGAACATATGGAGGAGAACGCTGCTCAAGAGCTTGTTC
>JBNLAH010000071.1:0-547 GCA_050302075.1 Parachlamydiales bacterium
CTAAAGTGAGACATTTTCAAGATAACCGTAGAAATATGGTGAATAAGCTTGAGAAGGGATCAAATATCACTAAGCAAGCTTCTCAACCATCCAACAAAGCTCAACCTCTCAAGAAGCAACAAAAGACCATTGAAGAAGAGAAGCTTGAGTATGCAAGAAGTGCATATATGAATGTGAGAAGACCTCACATCAAGAGTGGAATTGGCTACAAGACCGGTAACCAGCATAACACTAGGGTGAACACAAAAGGGCAAGAATTCATCAAGTTCACCAAGACAAATGTCCAACAAAAAAAGAAATAAAGTATGAAGACCACTAACAATGCTTCTTATTCTTATGCTAATGCTTCTCATGTTTCTCATATGTCATATCATGATTTTGATGCTTCTTATGTGCTTATGAGAAATATGTTTGGAAAAGTGAATGCTTTTCATGTTGGGCCACACCACAAGGGGTCAAAGACTTGCGTGTGGGTACCCAAGTGCCTTGTTACTAACTTGAAAGGACCCAATCAAACTTGGGTATCTAAAACAAAAGCCTAATTTGT
>JBNLAH010000072.1:0-546 GCA_050302075.1 Parachlamydiales bacterium
TGAAGAAGAGGCCGAGGTGGGCCACGTGAAGAGGTCAGGCCGGCTGGGTCGTTTGGGCCAGATGAATAGGGAAAAGGGGTTTTCCATTCTAGAAATTATTTTGGATTTAACTAAGGATTTGAAAAAAATGATTAGAGGAGAGTTTGAGGTTTATTTTGGATTTAACTAAGGATTTGAAAAAATGATTAGAGGAGAGTTTGAGGTCCAAATGACTTGGGAATTTTTCCTAAACTTTATGGGCTTTTCTAGGATTTTTGGAAATGAAGATGAATGATATTTGAGTGAGTTTTGATCTAGAAATATTTCTCAAATAATTCTAGGCTTTTCCTCATGGTTTTAAAATAAACCCAAGGCAAGGATGAGGTATAAAATGATGAAGATGTTATTGATGAAACAAAGACTCTTAATCAGCGTGGTAGTGATGAGTGTTCTCATCAATTAGCTCTAGAAATTGGAAAGCGACATGCTTAGAAATAATGGTATGAGATTGACATGGTGGTTGACAGCGGAAATCACCTTATCTGGAGATCACAGGAATTGAGCAAG
>JBNLAH010000073.1:0-546 GCA_050302075.1 Parachlamydiales bacterium
TGGAACACGCCGTGTAAGGAATCTATCTTGGTTATTCGATCCAGTCTAACAGCCCATGACTCATATTTCTGATAGGAGAATTGAGGAAGTTTAGGATGGGCGAAAAGCGTGCAAAACGGTGTTAGGGTTTATTTATTTTAGCTTATAATTTAGTCGAATTATATAATCTGAATGATTATTAAACAGACTAACTTATGATTCAAATTATATAATTTAGATTATAATCTCAACTATAATCCAGATTATATAATCTAGATTATAATTATATAATTTAGATGTGTATGTTTGTCAACCTAGATTATTAAAATTCAGATTATTTTTCTTAGACATGCAAAGACAACAAAGTCCTTTGATTGAGGGTGAGAGGTCCAGTAACATTGATGGATAATTTCATGAAAAGAGGCAATGATAGTGGGTCTTTTGTCAAAAATAAGCTGAAATAAGCATTAAAATATCAGATTATTGGATCATCATAATCTGGACCCCTAGATTATATAATTTGGACTATAAGCTATTTGGCAACCATTTAGATTATATATTCTGAAT
>JBNLAH010000074.1:0-541 GCA_050302075.1 Parachlamydiales bacterium
CGTGGTTGATCCGAAACATTTTACCCCCCAATCATTCATAGATTTCAAAGGGGATGTATGTGTGATTCCCCCCAACTCCTTTGTGTTGGCCCAAACAGTAGAATATTTCCGCATCCCGCGTAATGTGCTAACGGTTTGTTTAGGCAAGTCAACGTATGCGCGTTGTGGGTTGATTGTAAACGTAACCCCTTTTGAACCAGAATGGGAAGGGTATGTGACCCTGGAAATTTCTAATACAACACCGCTGCCAGCACGGGTATATGCCAACGAAGGTATTGCCCAAGTTCTGTTTTTTGAGTCAGATGAAACTTGTGAAACCTCGTATGCAGATCGCAAAGGCAAATACCAAAAGCAGCAAAGTATTGTGCTGCCACGCATTTAAGTGCCCATTTGCAAATAAAATATGGAATTGGCGAATGGGCTTACTCGAAACCCGTTCGCCAAATCCGCAGCAAAGCACTTATTCTGCGAACCGGCACTAATGAGTTTTTGCATGATTTTTAACTGAGGGTATAATCCCCGTCGTATATGTTGTGGGCGC
>JBNLAH010000075.1:0-540 GCA_050302075.1 Parachlamydiales bacterium
TCTCCGTTTTGTTAACTTTTTTATTTATGTTTGACTATTTGTCTTATTCAAAATATTTGTTTAAATATGTAATATTATAAGTTGTGTTTGAACTTTATTTAGTAATAAAATAAATTATAATAAAATATATAATATTTTTTAAAAAATTGAATAAAATGAACGGTCAAACAAAATTTAAAAAATCAATGATGACAATAATTTAAATCTGAATGGAGTATATTTCACCACACCAAACTTCTCAATTTAGCATCACAACCAAATAGTCTTATTGGGCACAAATTAAATGCAAAATCTGATTAATTACTCCCTCTGTTCCAAAAAACTGCATTCTAACATTTTGCTTTGCAATAAAAAAATTATTTCATATTTTTAATAAATAATAATTGCCGTTTCTTTTGCATTACTCGTCAAAATCAAAAGGAAATAATTCTTTCATGTATTATGAGAAACCTGATTTTGATTTCTCTGCTTCAATGACTCATACAACTGTCCCGGCCCCAACAAAATATCTTTCAGGCCGCCTCGCACCTTGTCAGAATC
>JBNLAH010000076.1:0-531 GCA_050302075.1 Parachlamydiales bacterium
TTATCCTCCCTCATTCTGTGGCCTTGGAGATTTGCCTCCTATAACACCCCTGGTGTTAATCAGAGTCATTAACACTAATCCATGTCATTAGCCCTAATCCAAATTCAAATCTTTTCATTTTTTCTCCAAGTATTCAAATTGCCACTTGTGAAGGAACTTTGAAATTTACTATACAAGTGATGCCATATAAAATTATATTTGTGTAGGCCTTGGCAAGATATAATTTTGGTGAATTTCTGGGATTTTTCCAGAAAGGTTTGAACCCCTTTAAAATTCGAGGAAATTTCAAAATTTAATTTGTTCCAGGAGTATTAACTTGAAATCCTTAGGGAATTTAAAGTTAGGACAAAAAGGAAAGTTGTTCCTTGTGTTTCCAGCTATCCCTATGAAAAATTTGGCAAAATTTGGACATAAGGAAGATCACCATTTCGAATATCAAAGTGTGGGTGTTTGAAAATTTTATTAAATAAAAAAATGTCGGGGCCCACTTGTCAGTCTCAGGCGCCACTTAAACGGTGCCCGGACGCTGGC
>JBNLAH010000077.1:0-529 GCA_050302075.1 Parachlamydiales bacterium
TTGGCTATTATTAAGAAATAGATCCCATAGCCTTGTTAAGCCACCTATGCTCTCAGGTAACAGCGTTAGTTGGTTGTTCTCAAGGTTTAAATGCCATAGCCTTGTTAAGCCACCTATGCTCTCAGGTAGTACCGTTAGTTGGTTGCTCTCAAGGTTTAGATTCCCTAGATTTGTTAAGCTACCTATACTCTCAGGTAACGTCGTTAGTTGGTTGTTAGAAAGTCTGAGATATTCTAGGTTTGGAAACTCACTGATACAAGGTAATATAGCCTTTAGTTGTTTATAACATAGATCTAACCTTCTTACATCTTTTATAGAATTACCAGAGGAGTCTGCTTTTAAATGGTAAATAATAGTGTTATTAATTTTCTCAGCTTTTACTATTAGAGGCGATGTTTCATCTTTAATACTTTCAAGTGATTCTTTCATATATTTCAAAGTATTATTTTCTGGAAACTGTCTTTCTAATGCAAAAACTAGCTTATCTGCAAAATCAATCTGAGCCTCTGCAATATAAAATTTCCTAACC
>JBNLAH010000078.1:0-529 GCA_050302075.1 Parachlamydiales bacterium
TGCTCTTCCGATCTCACGTAAAAAGATTCTGAAGTTGAAATGTTTTTCTCCTCTCAAAATATTGACTTCCCCATTTTATTTGCGGAGACTCTTGGAGCTTTTCTTTTTTCCTTCCTCATTTTTTCAATACTTTTTCTCTCTCTTTTTTTTCAATGCTCCGTCTCTTTGAGGACTTGGGGATTTTGATGATAAACGAGGAGAAAAAGTCTTCAAAAATTTCTTTTCAGATGAAATGGAATGAAATGGTTAAGCTATGATTATGGAAATGGAGGAGTTGTGAAAATATCAGTGGTGGGCGCATATTCCGGAATGGAGTTATGCACGCCAATATTATTGGGTGAGGCTAGAAAAAAATTGGATGGCAAATCATTTTTGAAAAATTTCAAAACTCACAATGGACACATCCCTTAACAAAGCTCAACAGAAACAAGAGTTGCTATATGGATAGTATTTGGCTCTGGTAGAAATGTGTATGTAGTTGAGGAAACTTTCTACTTTCATTCAACTCCGATCAATCTCATAATCAAGG
>JBNLAH010000079.1:0-524 GCA_050302075.1 Parachlamydiales bacterium
AGTCCATACGTGATCGGCCCGTGGTTCAGACCAGGTGGCTGACGGTGGGCCCCACGCGGTTTTGATTTCTTTCAATTTAACCAAAACTGGCTCAAAATTAAAATTTGAAAAAGAACACTCTACCTTGCTCCAAAGAATTCCAAATTTTGCACGCTGCTAGATTGGGGCATTATGAACAATTCTCTCAATTGTGCCAACATCCAAATCTCAACAGAATTAGAGTTAAAATTCCTGGAACAGATTCACCATTTGAAATTTTGATGAATTTTTAAAGGGGTTTAATTCTTCTGAAAAATATGATAAATTCCCCAAAAGTCCTTCTTGACTTGAGCTTCACAAAAGTGAATTTAGTTGGGATCACTTGCATGTAAGAAAAGGGGTTACAATCCAAGTGTCAATCAATGTGGTTTAAGAAAAATAAAAATAATTTGAATTTGAAATTCAAACCTTACAATATTCCATGTATGGTCCAAACTCGCAGGGATTTCATTCAAGCTTCCGAAATACATAGTGAGTTACTGTTC
>JBNLAH010000080.1:0-521 GCA_050302075.1 Parachlamydiales bacterium
GAAACCTCGTTAAGTTTCTAAAAAGAAACCTTAATTGCATAAGGTTCTACTTAACAAGGGTAAAAATGGAAATTCCATGGTCATAACTCATGAACAATGGGCTCTAATAAGTTTTCTAAGTTTGGATTGCTTAGCACTAATTTTGGTTAATTTTTCATAATTTTTGGGATTAGGGATAATTAATTATGGATTAATAATTAATTAACAAGGATTAGCAATTAAACCATAATTAAAAACTAAATAAAATTAATTCATAATTTTGTTTCACTAATTAAGTTTGAATTCAAATTATGAAATTAAATTTATAATTTATTTGAATATAATTAAATTCCTGCAAATTTCCAAAGTTTGAATTCAAAAATGAATTGAATATAAATAAATCTTTTGAAAAAACAAAAAATAGCACTGTTCCTCTGGGCCGAAATTGGTCGGCCCAAATCAAAAATACGGGACTCCTTCCCCCTTCCCCGCTGGTGGTTCAACGGCTGAATCTGAGCATCACCGGCGATGAGGCGAGGCAA
>JBNLAH010000081.1:0-518 GCA_050302075.1 Parachlamydiales bacterium
TGCTATGCTTGGTTGTGGCATCTGCAGAAAAAAAAACTTGATGTTTTCATCTCCCAAAAGTACCCCATTTAATTGAACCTCGTCGCTTCCAATAGATTCTTTACTGCTCCAAAAGATGTTCTATGTATTCTGTTGACGTTTCTTATGTAGCTCTGCAAATGCATGGAATTGTCAATGTAGCACTTCACCGGGAGTATTCTCTAGGTATCGTATTTATATTTTTCCAAGGGAGGAAGGATCTCTATCATTTCTAAGACTAATGCAGGGAGTAAGTCCAATGACTACTACTAGGCTATACATAGGTTACATTAACTGGGGTTAACGGACACACACTAGTACTCTAGGTTCTACGGGTAAGCTAAGGTTCCACCTAGTCGGGAGACTCGAGAAGAGGGTCAACTCCCAAGGATCTATTCTAGTCTTGTCTATCACATCACGTTACCTAAGATTCCAAATCACTTGCTATGCTACCTACTCTACTTTTGTGACCTCGGTATCTAACTAACTATATCACATCA
>JBNLAH010000082.1:0-516 GCA_050302075.1 Parachlamydiales bacterium
TTGTACATTTTTATGATGGCATAACATGTCATGAGTATGAAATGGTGTTTTGGGATCAAAGCTAAAATCAACTTTCTAAAATTCCCAAAATTTCTAGACTGAGACATTAGGACCATGATCATTGGGATTTGAATTTTCAATCTTTCCAATAGAATTTTGATTTCAAACTTTGGTGACTTTATTAGTTCTCGCCTTAGGACCTAATTGTAGTTTAAGGAAATTGATTGGGGTTATCATAACACAGGGTGTTACTACCTCCCCCTTAAAAGAAATCTTGTCCTAGGATTCAAGTAAAGGAATGTATGGGGGTGGAAAGATTCGGAGTTACCTCGGGGGTAGAATTTCTGGATAATTAGCTCAGAGGTAATCCTCACATTCCCAAATTTCTTTGTCTTCCAAATGAGTATTCCATTGGACTTTATAGAAGCAAATGGCCTTCTTCCGAGTGACTCGATCTTGTTGTTCTAGAATCTTGATGGGATAGGCTTTGTAGGTCAAGTCCGGTTCCAGTGGTAT
>JBNLAH010000083.1:0-515 GCA_050302075.1 Parachlamydiales bacterium
GTACCGGTCCCACCCGAGAATGAAAAATAGTGCGTCGATGTTTCGTGCACCGGACGCAAAGGTATGCACTATATGACCCGCATATCCCACTGGATGGAAAACACTAGATCACCGTAATGTGTGCCAGCGTGCTTTTTGTTGAATCCGTACCAGTCCCACCCAAGCACGAAAAATAGTGCATGGACATTTTGCGCCCCGAATGCACTAGAATGCACTACGTGACCCACAGATCCCTCCGGAAGCAGAAACATAAGTTCGGTGTAACGTGCCCCAACGCGCTTTTTGTTGAATCCGTACCGGCCCTATCCGAGCATTAAAAATAGTGCATCGATGTTTCACACCCCGGACGCACTGATATGCTCTACGTGACCCACAGATCCCACCAGATGGAAAAACACTTGTTCGACGTAACATGTCCCAGCGTCCTTTTTGTTGAATCCGTACCGGTCCCTCCCAAGCATGAAAAATATTGCATCGACATTTTGTGCCCCAGACACACCAGAATTCACTACGTG
>JBNLAH010000084.1:0-513 GCA_050302075.1 Parachlamydiales bacterium
AGTAGAATATTTTAGTACTATTTATTTAGTATTTAGATACTGTTTGATGTACTGTTTTATTTATTCTTTATATTGCTTGTTTCCGGTCATTATTATTTAGACGCTGCGAACTTTGGTAACCTTCAAGATCTTGAAGAAGAAGAAGAAGACTTTGAGCAGCAACTAGCAGGAAATCAAGGCAAGAGTTCCTTGACTATGTTGATCCTATATTCTTTCTCCCTCTATTTTAGATAGTTGCATGCATTTAAATTGAATCCTGTGTCAGTTTATCCTTCCTTATTATTCATTGTTGACCTAGTTATGGGATGAGTCTCTGGGTAGGTCATGCTTAGCATTGCCTTGGGAATTGGGATTGTCTTTGGTCTAATTTTGATTAATTGAACTATTACACATGGGGAAGATGGATAATCTTTTTGTAGCAACATGGTGTTAGGATTTGGGTGACCGGTTTGGAAACTGTGTCCGAGGTAACCGACAATTTGAGGCTATATCTAGGGGTAACCGGTAGTCCTC
>JBNLAH010000085.1:0-514 GCA_050302075.1 Parachlamydiales bacterium
CTAGTTAGAAATAAATATTTGGGGGGATAAATCCATCACACAGGTGACTAAGAGGCCTGGTGATTCCTAATTTTGGACATGTCTGATGAATGTCAAAGATCAATTTCTAAGCTTTGAAAATTTTAGATTACAAAGTGGCAAACAAATCGGATTCTTGGAGGATACATGATTAGGAGCAAATCCTCTCTAACTATATAGAGATACCCACTAATGATTCTTAAATATAATTCTCTTAACATGCAATATGGACACACCATCACATGTCATATCACATATCTCTTAACATGCAATATGCACGTATCATTATTTGCTCCACCACTTTTCTCTATTTTTTTCATTATCTATAATTTATAAAAAATTCATATAAATAATAATTAGTCATACATGGTGTACACATCATTACCTGCCTCATCACCTTCCTATAATTTTTTTATTATCTATAAATTCTATAAAAAAATTACATAAATAATACTAATTTAAATACTTGCAATTCTCTTGACAAGATCGGAAGAGC
>JBNLAH010000086.1:0-511 GCA_050302075.1 Parachlamydiales bacterium
CAATGCATGAACGACAGCGATGAGCACTAGGTCATGGGTGGGTAGTGCTCTTCATGATGTCGGAGTTGTCGTGATGCATAAGCGATTGCGTGACCATCTTGCATTAGTACGCCTCCAATACCTGTGTCAGATGCATCACAATACACATCAAATGGCTTCTCGATGTCGGGTTGAGCCAATACAGGTGAAGTAGTGAGTAGCTTATTCAAAGAGAGAAAGGTGTCTTCACATTACGGGCCCCATTTGAACTTGGCCTCTTTCTCTAAGAGTTGGGTCATTGGCTTGGCGATCTTAGAGAAGTTTGGAATGAATCGGCGATAATATCTCGCTAATCCGAGGAAGCTACGGATTTGCATTACCGATCTTGAAGACTTCCAATCAAGTACTTCTTCAACCTTCTTTGGGTCAACTATCATCCCCTCAGTAGAGATAATATGTCCAAGAAAAGAAACTTCCTTTAGCCAGAAAGCACACTTGCTAAAATTGGCATAAAGTTGATAGTCCTGAAGTC
>JBNLAH010000087.1:0-508 GCA_050302075.1 Parachlamydiales bacterium
CCCTACTCTTCAGCCTTTATATGGTGGTGCAAATGCAAGACCTTTTATTACTCATATTAATGTATGGGATATGCAAATGTTTTTAAGAATATCTCCAGAATTATATTTAAAATATTTAATTATGGGTGGTTTTGATAAAGTTTTTGAAATAACAAAAAACTTTAGAAATGAAGGAGTTGATAGAACTCATAACCCAGAATTTACTATGATGGAGTGTTATTCTGCCTATTCTGATTATCATGACATGATGGATCTCACTGAAAAAATATACAAAAATGCAGCTAAAGCAGCTTTAGGAACTACAAAAGTAAAATATCAAGGAGTTGAAATCAATTTTGGTAAAAAATGGCGCAGATTAACAATGAAAGATGCTATAAAAGAATACTTAAGCATTAACGTTGATGAATTATCTGATTCAAAATTAAAAGAAGCAATAAAAGATCAAGGATTAGAATATGAAGGTGAATGGATTCGAGGGTTAGGAATAGCAACTTTGTTTGAAGCGGTT
>JBNLAH010000088.1:0-508 GCA_050302075.1 Parachlamydiales bacterium
CTAATCTTTCTTTAATCACCTTTATTAGCAGTTTAATCATGCATCACATGCCTTAGCTAACCAATTCATAGTCACGCCAAAGGGTTTTGATTCAATTTGAATTTAAATCATCAAATCCAAGTCAAGAAATTCCCATTGTGAACTTCAAGCTATTTTCCAAGAATTGGGTTGGATACTAGGTGCAAACAGCCACCCTAGGTCAAAGTTTCATTCAAATTCAAAGTTTCAAGAAGAAACTATATTAAATTCTATCAAATTCTAACCTAGAGAATTCCTTAAATTTTAATTCCAAATCCATTCTGAATCTGAGGAAGTTTCTATAGAGAAAGTTGTTCCGCTCTTAACAACCTTCACACCCATATTTTATTTCAATTTTTTTGAGTCCGGGAATGTCCTATTTGGATTGAGTCGATTTGGACAGATTTGAATAAATTTGAATTCGTTTGAATTTGGTTTGACTCGGATTAAATCGCCAACACAGTAACCCAGACCCACCGGTCAACCGCCC
>JBNLAH010000089.1:0-506 GCA_050302075.1 Parachlamydiales bacterium
TATCTCGATATTCTCCGGAGTTAATGCAACTTCTGACGCGCTCTAAGAGGTTCTCTATCTTTTTAGGTCTTTTCGATGGTAAGAACTTTCGTCCCTTTTTATCTATAATGTAACTAAGTAACATTTATTTGTCAAGGGTGAAAGTGTAGGTGGTTAAATAGAATAGATTTAACCTTCTGAAAATAAGACACCTAAAAAGTTAGATGGAGGTGGAGAGACGCATTCAGAACTGTTGATTGGGGAAAGATTTGCATTCCGAGTATTTTTGATAGGGTCGCCTGACATGTGATAAACGATTGTACTAGAGACAAATAGGATGAGATACGCTATCAGCTAGATGTAAATTATTATTTTTAAATTCTAGGCAGTAGACATTGCATGCATATTGTGGGAAAATTTTCCAACCGTCGACCTCTGCAACAATTTTTTCAAGCATGTATCTAAAAAGCGACAAACGGTGAGAGACTTGCTCAAGTTTATCACATGTAAAAACAGTAATAGGATAT